>NZ_WNII01000015.1:0-2500 GCF_009725775.1 Commensalibacter sp. ESL0382 | reverse complement strand
AAACTTGGAAATAGCTGGTTCTCCGCGAAATCTATTGAGGTAGAGCGTTATGTATTACCTTGGGGGGTAGAGCACTGGATGGGCTCGGGGGTCCCAAAGACCTACCAAACCTAACCAAACTCCGAATACCCAAGAGTATGAGCATAGCAGACAGACAGTGGGTGCTAAGGTCCATTGTCGAGAGGGAAACAGCCCAGACCACCAGCTAAGGCCCCCAAATGATAACTAAGTGGGAAAGGATGTGGGGATTCCAAAACAACCAGGAGGTTGGCTTAGAAGCAGCCATCCTTTAAAGAAAGCGTAATAGCTCACTGGTCTAAACAAGAAACCCTGCGCCGAAGATGTAACGGGGCTCAAGTTATCTGCCGAAGCTGTGGATGTATATCACATGATATATGTGGTAGCGGAGCGTTCTGTAGGTCTGTGAAGGAGACGGGGCGACCCTCTCTGGAGATATCAGAAGTGCGAATGCTGACATGAGTAGCGACAAACAGTGCGAGAAACACTGTCGCCGAAAGTCCAAGGGTTCCTGCGCCAGGTTAATCCACGCAGGGTTAGTCGGCCCCTAAGGCGAGGGCGAAAGCCGTAGTCGATGGAAATCAGGTTAATATTCCTGAACCTGCTAGAAGTGACGAATATGATATGTTGTCAGGTCTTATTGGATTGGCCTGGCTTTTGGAGTATTCCGGGAAATAGCTCTAGCGAATAGACCGTACCCGAAACCGACACAGGTGGACTGGTAGAGAATACCAAGGCGCTTGAGAGAACGATGCTGAAGGAACTAGGCAAAATGCTTGCGTAACTTCGGAAGAAGCAAGACCGGATTTTGGGCAACCATGATCAGGTGGCACAGAGCAGGGGGTAGCGACTGTTTAGTAAAAACACAGGGCTCTGCAAAGTCGAAAGACGACGTATAGGGTCTGACGCCTGCCCGGTGCCGGAAGGTTAAGAGGAGGTGTGCAAGCACTGAATTGAAGCCCCGGTAAACGGCGGCCGTAACTATAACGGTCCTAAGGTAGCGAAATTCCTTGTCGGGTAAGTTCCGACCTGCACGAATGGCGTAACGACTTCCCCGCTGTCTCCAGCATCGGCTCAGCGAAATTGAACTCCCCGTGAAGATGCGGGGTATCCGCGGTCAGACGGAAAGACCCTATGAACCTTTACTGCAACTTTGTAGTGGCATCAGGAAAACGCTGTGTAGGATAGGTGGGAGGCTTTGAAGCATGGGCGCCAGTCTGTGTGGAGCCATCCTTGAAATACCACCCTGAGTTTTTTTGATGTCTAACCAGATCCAGTTAGCCTGGATTGGGACCCTGCATGGTGGGCAGTTTGACTGGGGCGGTCGCCTCCCAAAAAGTAACGGAGGCGCGCGATGGTGGGCTCAAGCCGGTCGGACATCGGCTGTTGAGTGCAATGGCATAAGCCCGCCTGACTGCGAGAGTGACAGCTCGAGCAGAGACGAAAGTCGGCCATAGTGATCCGGTGGTTCCACGTGGAAGGGCCATCGCTCAACGGATAAAAGGTACTCTAGGGATAACAGGCTGATCTCCCCCAAGAGTCCACATCGACGGGGAGGTTTGGCACCTCGATGTCGGCTCATCACATCCTGGGGCTGGAGCAGGTCCCAAGGGTTCGGCTGTTCGCCGATTAAAGTGGTACGTGAGCTGGGTTTAGAACGTCGTGAGACAGTTCGGTCCCTATCTGCCGTGGATGTCGAGACTTGAGAGGATTTGCCCCTAGTACGAGAGGACCGGGGTGAACATACCTCTGGTGTACCAGTTGTTGCGCCAGCAGCACCGCTGGGTAGCTAAGTATGGACAGGATAATCGCTGAAAGCATCTAAGCGAGAAACCCCCCTCAAAACCAGGTCTCATTACGGGCCGTGATAGACCATCACGTCAATAGGTCGGGTGTGGAAGTGCAGAAATGCATGCAGCTAACCGATACTAATAGCCCTTGCACTTACTTGATATAACACACATACACTCATATCGGTCATGTTATGCGATACTGTATGAAACAGGCCGAAATATCCGCTCTTAACCAACCAATCACATACCAATACAACCCTGCAGGGTATATTGGATGACCTGGTGGCAATGGCGGGGTATGAACCACCCGATCCCATCCCGAACTCGGCCGTGAAAAACCCCAGCGCCCATGATACTATGTCTTAAGGCATGGGAAAGTCGGTCGCCGCCAGGTCTTCCAATATACCCCCATACATGCAATCCCTTGCAATATTCGACAAAAAACTTTCAGTTCCCGCTGAAACATGCGCCGCGAGGGAGCGTAGCCTCCAAGTCTGGTCACCACTTGTCATCCTGACATAAGTCCTGGAAGATCACCATATGCCTTGAATACAGTCAGAAAAAGGCATCCTTGTTACACTAGTGCGGGGTGGAGCAGCCCGGTAGCTCGTCAGGCTCATAACCTGAAGGTCAGAGGTTCAAATCCTCTCCCCGCTCCCAATAACTTCCACTCAAAATTGCTATATCAT
>NZ_WNII01000014.1:0-8178 GCF_009725775.1 Commensalibacter sp. ESL0382 | reverse complement strand
TTACGTGACTTTACGAACCTTATTACGTGACTTTACGAACCTTATTACGTGACTTTACGAACCTTATTACGTGACTTTACGAACCTTATTACGTGACTTTACGAACTTATGTGGATAACTTATTGTTTGTTTTCATATAGTTATCTTGTGGATAATGACCCTTAATAATACTTTAATAAATTTATAATAAGAAAATCCAATTTTTATCCTGTGGATAACTTACAAAAATGCATATGAACAAATTGACCATTAAGAGTCAAAATTTGTAATTGTGTAGTTTTGATGTAAAATTCTACATTTAAAATAAATAATGTTCTAAACGCTCTTAAATTGCTCTACAGTGCGTTTAAATAGTTTTTATGTAGGATTTGATGTAAAAAAAATTAAAATGCACTGTAAGAGCTTTAAAACGGTATTTACGTGCATATTGATAATTTAGTTATTGCTCAGGAAACAAATAGAGTTTTTTAGTTCTCTATTTTCTAATCTTGAAATGTTTTATTCAGTGAGTAAAGAAATTAGTAAAATGCTTAGCTTAGTTTTACATCATACTCTTGAACGTATTGGAATTACCTTAGATCAAAATGGTTGGACAGAGATTAAACATCTTATCTCTAAAGCTAAAAAAACTGGATATAAGCTTAGTTTAGAAGAGCTTCTAGAAACTGTTCGAACCAATGATAAGCAACGTTTTACAATTTCAAAAGATGGTCGAAAAATTAGAGCTGCTCAAGGACATTCCATTGATATTGATTTGGCATTAGACCCCATAGAGCCCCCAGAAATCCTTTTTCATGGCACAGCCAGTGCTAATTTGAACTCTATTTTCGAGATGGGAATACATTCAGCCAAAAGACAATATGTTCATTTATCCTCTAATGAAGAAACTGCTTTAAAAGTGGGTGGTCGTCATGGAAAAGTCATTGTGCTTCAAATTAATACAAGGCAAATGTTCAAAGAGGGTTTGAAGTTCTTTAAAGCAGATAATGGGGTTTGGTTAACCGATCATATTTTACCAAAATATATTTCTTTTTAAGGGGCGTGCAGAGGGGGGAAATTCCTTGCCATATGTATTCAGCGAAGCGATAAAGCTCTGAAAGAGGTTTAGAATACTCAATATGTTTGTTTATTTGTAAAATAAATAAGATTATGCTACCTCTATATCCTTTAATTTCATTGAGTAACTCATGGTTCAATTTAAATGTGCTGTCAGAGCTTCTAGTATTAAATCTTTAAATGGACATCATTCTCTTTCTGCTGCTCAAGATCATGCGCAACGATTAGATATCACTTCTCAAAAAAGAAGCATCCATCCCGATCAAAAACCCATTGCATGGTCTAAAGCAGGGATTGGAAAAGAATAGATTATGTTGAGGCTTTTAAAATCCATAAAAAAGAGCTGTCAGCAGGAGAGCGTAAAAACTCCAGTCTTGCAGAACATTTACTCTTGGTGATTAGTCCTGAATGGTTAGAAGAGACAGGCGATCCTCATGATCCTGATAATCCAAGAGTAAAAGCTTTATTTGAAAATGCTAGGGAATGGGCAGAAAGCTGGGCAGGCCAAGGTTCAGTTTGGGGGTTGCGATATGATCGGGATGAAGCTGGAAGTGGGGTTATTGATGTTTTTATTTCTCCTGTTCATGAACAAAAACAGCGGAAATCAGATAAAACAAAGAAAGTCATTAGCGTTAATAAATCGATACAAGCTTTGTTTGAGATGGAAAGAGTGCTTGATCCTATGGTGAAGCGTCCTAGAGGAGTATTACAATCCTCTTGGGCAAGAAGATGGTGCCAAGACTATTTAGATCCTCGTATAGAACGAGGAGACTATAAAGAAAAAACCAAAAGAGATCATATTCATGCGGATATTTTATTAGATAAAGAACCACAAGATTGTTTGAAACTCTTAGCAGAAACGTCTCATATCGTGAGGCGGTATGTTTTTGAAGAATTACCTAAGATCAAAGTTGTAGAGTTTGCTGCGTTATTTAAAACTATTCTAGAAAAGATATAGCCAGCTTTAGATAAAATATTTAACCAATTAAGTTCTATCTTCAATATGGAACCTCAACAAATCGAGATTGCTCAAGCTATTAAGCAAGATCATGACGAAGAAGAATATGACAACTACTGGGATAATAGTCCTTCAATGTAAGGTAAAATTTATCTAAATCTCTTGCTTAAGCTCTAAAAATAGACCTTCATACAACACTTAAAAACAGCTTTACCCACAAAATTGTGGATAAGTTTAATTATTGAAAGAGTTTCTTAAACCCACTCCAAAAGCCTGTCTTAGAAGGTTCTGTGTGATCTGTAGGAGTGTTTTCTGAAGGCTCTGGCATAGTTTGTTTTTTCGCGGGAGAAATGGCTTTTTTTTCTCTTGATGATGCTCTAAGAGTTTTAATGCCGTTTTTAAACTGTCTATCGTCTCTTGTTTATCTTGAACGCGCCTTCTTTCAGCTTCAAGCTCGACTTTTACAATTGATAATTCATGTTCTAGTTTTAAAAGATATTCAGTGTTTTTTTTGTCGTTTATGTCGTTTTTATGAATGACATTAGATGTGAAAGATTGTGACATTGTCGCACATCCATCGTGCGACGTTAATTGTCCATATACACGAATAAGTTCTGAGATATCTACGCCGACACGTCCACTGCTGGCGACGGATCGCGACAGTTTACCGCTAGCGATGTGTCGCTGTATAGTTCGTCGTGTTTTTCCTGTTAATTCGGCAGCTTCGGAAATAGATACTATCGGCATGATTGACCTCATTATTGAAGATGATTTTAGTTTTGACATGATGGTTAGTGAGGGTCAATAGGGTTGAGTTTGGAGAATTTTGTAATAATATTTGTTTCTCAACTAACTAAAGGTGAAAAGAAAATGTTTTATTTTCATGAGATAATAAATAATGAAAGTATAAAAGAGTTAAATGAGGCAGCTAATCTAGGAAATGCTGAGGCTCTATTAACTCTTGGGCTAATTTATAAATATGGTTATAAAACTTTTCAAAATTATAGAAAATCTATAGATTATCTACAGAAATCAATTGAAGCAAATAATGCAAAAGCCGTAGTTGAATTATGGGATTTATATAAAGAAAGTTTTAAGCATCAAGATATTAAACGTTTTTTTAAAGTTCCTTTTGAAGACTTCTTAGAAAAAGAAATTAAAATAGAAAATAATGATGTTTTACTTGAGATATGGAAGATATATAATAAGCATCCTAATTATTCTAAATGTTCAAATATGAACAAAGATCAAAAAAAAGCTTTAAATTATTTAGAAAAAGCAGCTAATCTAGAAAATGCCGAGGCTTTATTAACTCTTGGACTAATTTGTATAACAAAAAAAGACAAAGAATTTCTTTTCTCCCAAAATATTAAAGAACCTATACTAGTTGTTTTTCAATACTTGTCTTTAAAATATGATGATTGTTTACAATTTTTTGATATATTACATAAAAATAATAATAGTATAAATGTAGATAGTTACCAAGAATACTTACAAAGAGCAGCTGATCTAGGAAACGCTGGGGCTCTATTAAGCCTCGGATTTATATATAAATATGGCTGTAATGTTTATGCAAATAACGAAAAATCTATAGAGTGTTTTTTAAATGCTATCCATCTAACAAACAATGACAAAATTCTAATAAGCGCCTTAACAAATCTCATAGAAATATTTAAAAATCAAAACATTAATATATTTTGTAAAAAAGCTCTAAATTACTTTAAAAAAGAAGCTAAAATTGGAAATAATAATGCCTTAATAATTCTCTGTTTGATTTATAAATATGGTTGTGGCATTCCCCCAAATAAATGTAGATTCGAAAAATATTTAAATCAACTTAATAAAAAACATAAAATTTATCACGAAGTATTGGATTTATTAAAATCCTTTTTGGATTAAATATCAATATATGTTGTGAAATTAACTCGTCTAGTATAGATAAAATCAACAAAATTTTTATATAAATTTCCTCTATTTGTATTTATGCCTCTTTGTTTCCATAACATAGAGAAGTCTCTTACGGATTCAATTGAACAACCAATTTTATCAAGGGGTGGATTAAGAAAACTTTTTAAATAATCCTCTCACTTGCTAAATCATTCAACCATATCAACAATCACAACCTCAGTATCTATTTGCGACAAACCCATTTATAAAAGTAGGATTATGTTCATCATACAAGACAATTCATTTTGCAATGAAAAATTAAATATAACAGAAAAAGTAAGAAGCAGTAGATTACCATGGCGAGGTCAATTTTCACCAGAGTTAGTTGAATATTTAATAAGCTTTTTCTTCAAAGAAAAAGAAAAATTATTTGACCCTTTTTGCGGTAGCGGGACTTTATTGTATGAAGCATCAAGACAGAATATCCATGCTATTGGAACAGAAATAAACCCAGCAGCTTGGATATTCTCATCCATCGCTAACATGAAAGATAATATAAACATGTCAGATGCTTTGTATTATATAAAAAAATTAAAGATGGATGACTCATTGGATTTAACGAACATCCATAAACATACATTATCATTAAAAAATCATGGTTTGCTTTTAATTTTCTCAGCAGCTGTGATTTTAAGTATGAAGAATGGGACTGAGTTAAATAAAAACAAATTCAAAAAAAGCTTAGCAACTATAGAGTCAATGCTAAGCGAAATATATTCATACAAAACAAGTGGGATTTGTCTTCTAAAAGACTCAAGACACTCAGAAATTAAGGATAATTCTATTGATGGTGTAGTAACATCACCTCCATATATAAACGTATTTAATTATCATCAAAATTATAGAACAGCCATGGAATTACTTGGATGGAAACCTCTTCAGGCAGCAAAATCAGAAATAGGTGCAAATAGAAAATTCAGACAAAACAGATTCATGACTGTGATTCAATACTCTATTGATATGGGTATTGTTATCAATGAATTAATGAGAGTATGCAAAAATAAATCAAAGATAGTGTTTGTTGTAGGCCGAGAATCAAATGTTCTAGGCGAACCATTCATGAACTCAAAAATAATAGACTCAATATTCTCATCAATTAAAGAAGTTAAGAAAATAGCTAGGGATGAAAGATTTTTCATTAATCAATTTGGAAAAAGAATCATCGAGGATGTTCTTGTCTTTGAATCAAGTAAAAGCAACATAGATGAAAATACTTCTCGTGAGATTGGCGTAAATCAATTGGTAGTATCATTAGAAACATGCCAAGAAAAAAACAAAAAATTAATAGAAATGGCAATTCAAGATAGTAACAAGATAGAACAATCACCTAAATTTTTTATGAAAAAACCAACTTATTACTAATAGCGATAGATAAATGAGCACACATACAGAAAGATCAGATGCACATGGAAGTAAGCTGTCAGCGTTACTTACAAATGCAAAACTACCAGAACCTGACAGAGATAGCGTCAGAGAAGCAATTGAAAAGTATAGAGAATGGGTAAGATTTTTATCATCAATAGATGAAACAGGAGATCAACTACTTGTCGCCATGTGTAATTCTTTAAATAAATATAAAAATTTTATAGATTTAGAACTTATATTTAACTCAAGTGGTGATTTTTTATACCGGCAAAATGGGCAGCTTAAATTATCCAATTCAATATTGGAAGAATTTATACCCTATCTTTTTGATGAGCGCCTTGTCCCTGGTTTTTCAAGATTATCGAATACTATTTGCGGTCCGCGTTCTTCTTTTTCAGGATTAAGCTTTGGGTCACCATTACTTGGGTTAAATACTGGCGGAGTCATAATAAAAAAGAAAGATCAGGACTTTTCAGTAGCAAAAAAACACAAACTAACAATAACAAATATCCCCGGTGATGATAGTAGCTTTAGCGAGGAATTTTTCGTATCACATTTTGCAACAGAGATAAAAACAAACTTAGACAAAACAATGTTTCAAGAAGCATCACAAACAGCGGGAGAGTTAAAAAGAGCTGTTCCAGGAGCTAAGTATATACTTCTATGTGAATATTTAGATATGACACCAATAAATACAAAACTAACCTCAATTGATGAAGTTATTGTGTTGAGAAAAGCAAAAAGACTCCCATCAAACATAAGAAAAGACTTTTCAAGTCATGCCGGTAGAGTCTCTTCATTAAGTACTTATAGAGAATTTATACATGCTAATCCAATTAATTTTTTAAGTTTAAAGCGCTTCACTGATCACTTAAACGAATGTTTCCCAAGTAGAGAGAATGATTCAGAGGATAGCATCCTCTCAAGAGGGTATTTTTAAAACCTAATTACACCACTGACAGGCATTATAGTTGTTAGTGGTATAATTAGGTTCATCTACTTTACTGTTTTACCAATTACGATATTTCGTCTATAAACTTATTAAATAATAAGGTTTATGGATAAAAAGCAGTTTTAATGAGTTTATAGATATACTCATTGATTATTTAGTCGAGTATTAGCTGTTACATAAACTTTTTTGTCTTCGCGTTTTCCTACAGCAATGACTAAAATTACAATTTCTTCATCAATGACTTGATAAACTAATCTAAAACCAGAAGATCGTAATTTAATTTTATAACAGCTAGCAAGATCTCCATGTAAACGGGCAGATTCAATATGAGGATTGTTTTGTAACTGCTTTAACTTCTTTTTAAATTGCGTTTGAATAAATTTATCGAGTTTATACCATTCTTTTAAAGCTCTTTCATCAAAGTCAATATTAAAGATCATCTAAATTAACTCTGATGCGTTTTGTAGGGCTGTTTAAACGTTCACGGACAACCGCTAAAATATCATCGTCTTTATCATTATCACTGACCATCACTGAAACCTCAGAAAAAGGTAGTTTATTATTTTCAGCAACATATCGTAAGAATAATCTTAACGCATCTGAAGGAGATAATTTAAGCTTATCAAATGCTTTATAAGCATCCTTTTTTAAGTTCTCATCTACTCTAATTTGAATAGTGCTCATTATTTTTTACCTTCAAATAATATTATAATAGGTAAATTATTATGTAATTACAAATGTAGTGCAATATTATTTTGTGGACTTTTGTTTTTGCGTAAAAATCACAACATCATTCTCAAGGTCATAGGCTACGCTATAATCTGGTAATTCATTTGTTGTTATTAGAGATTTGATTGACCATCTAAAGACTTTTAATTTTTGACTGCTACCAGTTTTTTTTAAGAGTAACTCTAACCCTATTTTCCATTCTTTTTGGCTTCCGCAATGTTTGCGAGCTAGTTCATAAATACGACGATCTAAGGGTTTTCTAAGTCTAAAATAATCAGAGCTTATAGTTAAGACTTGGTTAGAAGTTATAGAACGATATAGCCAATCAGGAAGAGTAACAGACACTCTAACCATACGTCCGTCTTTTTCTTCAACTACACGCCAAGCATCAATCAGTCCAAAGCCATGTGCTTCTTTTGTTTTTGCTGTTTCAATATTGGTTGTAATACGTGTGCCAGATAAACGATCAAGAGCATCTTTTGCTTTTTCATAGTAACGACCATCAACGCCTCTATTGGTTGTTATAAGATAATCATAGATCGTAAAGTGAATGGTTCGGCTTATTTCTTTTTCTTCATAGATGGCTTGCATGAGTTTTGATATGCAATAAATCCAAATATCTTTATCATGGATTGTAGCCATGCCATATTGAACATTAGGTGCTATAACGATACTAAAATTATTATGGATATATTCTCTTACCTTTTTATCACCAGCCTTTAAAGCAAATAGTGGGTGCTCCATACTGGCGATGTCATCTTGAAAAGTCAGATTATTAAATATATCCGCAATAAAGAAATCAGTTTGTTTATGTTTCTTTGGGGAAAGATGTTTCTTTTTTTTGCTTTTTTGTGTTGCTTCACATTCGTATTGAATAGTATTATCTACATAGATCATTGTTTTATATTCTCACGCAAGGGCATTAAGAAGAATGGTTGTTAAAGGGTGATTGTTCTAGCAATCACCCTTTTTTATTATTGCTGATACTATAACGTAACTTTAATTAATAAAGCAAGATTTATTATCGTGACTTTACGAACCTTATTACGTGACTTTACGAACCTTATTACGTGACTTTACGAACCTTATTACGTGACTTTACGAACCTTATTACGTGACTTTACGAACCTTATTACGTGACTTTACGAACTTATGTGGATAACTTATTGTT
>NZ_WNII01000013.1:0-16655 GCF_009725775.1 Commensalibacter sp. ESL0382 | reverse complement strand
AATGGTGGAAAACTTGAAAATTCCCACATTTTCAACGGTTTTGTAAATATTCAAAATGGTGGCGTATCAGAAAACAACGAATATGTATCAGAAGTTGTAAATATCAAGAATGGTGGAACATCTGATAATGACAGTTTCTTTGATCCCGGTGATACAGCAGAACGTGGCGGTACATTAATCAACCGTTATTTGGCAGGTGGAAGCAGCTCTTTTCGTACCGCGGATTCCACTGCCAATGTTAATCTTGACAATGGCGGCAAAATCCACAATCCCCATATGGCCAATACAGGAAATAATAATAGTTTTCATGTAATGATACCTGTGGGAGACGAATGCAATGGAAATAATTGTTCACGAACAGTTTCAGCGGGCGAAACAGTATCAAACCTAACAGTTCTACCTTCTTGCTCCTTATCAGTGTACGGTAAAGCAAATAATACTATAATTAATGGTGGCTCTTTATATACTTATTCAGGATCAGTTGTAACAGGAGTAACTGATAATAATGCTGGAAATATATATGCATCTGGTGGAACACTTTCAGATGTAACTGTAAATAGCGCAGGAAATATAGGTGTAGCTGGGGGAACACTTTCAAATGTAACGATAAATAGTGCTGGACATTTAAATGCATCTGGCGGAACACTTTCAGATGTAACTGTAAATAATACCGGATCTGCTTATTTTACTAATGCCGGTACAAACGTAACAAACCTAAAATTAAATAGTGCCTCAGCAACTCTTGACAATTCAGCTACTGCAATAGGATCAATAATTAGCTCTGGTGGTAAGGAATACATTTCAACAGGTTCCATTGATTCCGCAGCCAAAATTTCATATGGCGGTCAACAATTCATTTCCGGAAGATATGGCACGTTTGCTTTTGCTAGAGATACAACCATTTACGCAGGGGCCACCCAAACCGTTTATGACTGGGGTAGAACAGAAAATGTAATTCTGTCAGGTGGAACACTTAATGTCAGTGCCGGTGGTGGTATCAATAATGACGTAAATTTCATCTCTGGTGGAACAGTCAATGTTTATTCCGGTGCAGGCGTTTCCACTACAATAGATAATGGTGGTAAAGAATACGTTTATAATGGTGGTTGGACAAATAACACAATTGTCCGTAACGGCTTCCAATATGTAATGAGCGGAGGTGTTGTTAGTACTACTACAGTAGATGATAATGGAATTGTAACAGTTAATCCCGATGCCACAGCAAAAGATATTACCGTTAATGATGGCGGTGAAATCAGGGTTTCCGGTGGAACTGTGGATACCGCTTCAATCAACAATAATGGTATTGTTGATGTTAATGGAGGTACTATCAATAATGCCACTATTGAATATGGGGGTATCGTAAATATTGTTGACGGTAGGATCGGATATATTCACGTAAAAGCTGGAGGTGCCTTATTAGTACCAGAAAACATACCAATAGGAATTGGAATTGGTTTAGATCCAGGTTCTTTCCTTAATAATAGAAAAATCCTTAGAAATATTACAATTAATAATCTTACAAAAGAAAATTTAACCGCTTTATTTAATGATCCAACTTTATTTGCACCTGTAGATTCAAATGCTGGTATAAATACAAATACTGATAAAAATATTACCTCTCCTGTTAATACAAATACGGATCAAAATACAACAATTATTCATGGATGGGATGAATTAAATGATCTTTTAAATAATCCTGAATATTTTGAACAAGAACCAAATCCTTTCTTGAGAACCGTTAAACAACCAGATTCTCAAGAGGGTGTGCTTCCTGAAGTCGATGATCAAAATAATAAAATATTTGAATGGGGTGATTTAGTAAATGATAGTGAAGATACAAAAGCCATAGATGCAAGAGGTTATACAACAATTATTAAAAATAAGGAGGAAACACGCTTTACTTCATTTATACCTAATGGCAAAACCGAACGCATTTATAATATTTCCATCGTGGCAGATGCACCTGGTTCTTCTATTTTACCTCCTTTAAACTCTCCTGGTGATATTTTATTTTATGGTACAAACGCTGTTCAAAACACTGAGAAAGATGGACATTACACGCATAAAATATATGTTGCTCAAAACGCACTCTTAAAGGCTAATACAAATGCAATAATTGATAATATCACAGTTTATCAAACTGCTACATTAGAAGCAACCGATGGTCAAATTGGTAATTTAACTGTTGACGGTGGAACAGCAACTTTTTCTCAAGATGCAAAATTGACCGGAACGTTAACTTTAGCAAATGGTGGACGTACCACCATTGAAACTGAAACCGGCGGTATTATTGATCTGCAAGGAACAGAAAACAACGGTCTAATTATTTCTGGAAAAGCTGCTGCAAATGGCATAAACGTTGAATCAACTATCGATAATTTTGATGGTCATGATAAAATTACTTTAGAAGATGTTAAACGTAGTGATGTTGCAGGTGTTGAATTTACAGATGACGACCATGTAAGAATTACTTTAAAAGATGGTTCATCCATTACATTACATATTATCGGTATCAAAAACACTGGTTATATTCTAGGTGAAAATCCTGATGGTAGCCTTACTTTTGCGGCCTGTTTCTTGGCTGGCACTTTGATATCCACGTTTAATTCGACAATGGCCGTTGAAGCCATTAAAGTCGGAGATATAGTCAAGACATTTGACTGGAAGACAAACCAGACAACTAATGCCACTGTTATTTGGGTTGGTCAGAAACATACCAATGTAAAAACATATTTGTCAGATGATCTTGCTGGTTATCCTGTACGTATTTTAAAAAATGCGATTTCTGAAAATGTTCCAAATGAAGATCTGCTTGTAACTCCAGAACATTGCCTATTTTTTGATGGCAATTTTGTTCCTGCCCGTATGTTGGTAAACGGACGCTCAATCTATTATGATTATTCCATTACCTCTTATGATTATTATCATATTGAAACAGAACAACATTCTGTTATTTGGGCTAATGGAATGCTAACTGAAAGTTATCTGGATACAGGAAATAGAAATACGTTTAAGAATGATCAAAAAGTTGTTTCCTTGTTCAATAATATCAAAACTTGGGATAATGATGCGGCAGCGCCATTGAATGTTCATCGTGAATTCGTAGAACCTATTTACAATCAAATTAATAAACGTGCTCTAGATATTAATTTTGAATTACAAACAGAACATTTTGCTCTTACATCAGATCCAAATCTGTATTTGACAACAGAATTGGGAACAATTATTCAACCACACGCATGTAATAATGGAAAATATATATTTAATATTCCAGAAGGTATAGACAAGGTTGATCTTATTTCAAGAACTGGTCGTCCATGTGAAACTGTTGGTTCATTTATTGATGATCGTCGTGAACTCGGTGTATTAGTTGGAAACGTATTTGTCATCAACAAAAATGATATTCACGAAATAACTGATCACTTATCGAACCCTGATTTAACCGGCTGGGATGTTATTGAACAATCTCCTTGTCGTTGGACAAAAGGAAAGGCCACTTTAAATATTCATGCTACCCAATCAGGAAAAAGCGTCTTGATAGTTAATATATTAGCTGCGGGTCCTTATCTTCTTGATGAGAAAAAAGAACTTTATAAAAAAGTTGGATAATTAATTAAAAATAATATTTGCCCATGTAGGCAAATATTACCACATTAATTTTTATAATAATTTAATTAGCATCTAGAAAAAGAATTATACCTTTTTAGATGCTAATTTTTTGCCCTTAATTATCAATCTAGGACAAATTAAATCTACTATGTTTATTACCATCATAAATATGCTCAACAATTATGATATCATTTAATTATATTCTCAAAAATCATGGAAAATCATACTTGGTTTAACAGCATTAAAAGAAAACACCATGATGCATTTTTATACGGAGCACATGAGTTCTAAAATTAAGCATCACCAGATGCCTATACAATAAATTAAAAGCTAATAGATGATTTCTATTATTGAGCATGAAATGCGAATAAGTTTAGTGTTCCAGTACTGGAACACACATCTTGCCAGCTTAATATAGTATTTTTTTGTCCTTTTTTGTATTCTTTTATTTGATAGAATAATTTTTTGTAATAAAATACAAAAAAGGACAAAAACAGATAAAAAAGAATAAAAACGGACAAAATTAGATCAGTTTATTTATACACATCTTTACGATAACCAACAGCAACGCATATCAAAATTAATAGATCATCTTTAATTTCACAGATAAGGAGATAATATCCAATACAATACCGCCAATATCCCTTTAAATTACCAGTAAGAATTTTACCTCTTTCTTTAGGATTATCATAGCCATCAAGGTTTTTCTTAATCCATGCTAATATTAAACGTGCCTGTTGCTTATCAAATGATTTTAAATCTTTGTAGAAGCCTTTTTCATAAACAATCTTAAACACATTAGACACCAAATTTTTGATACAAATCTTCTATATCAAAATTAGGCTCGTTAGCTTTACGACGTTTATCTGCCATATCTGTAAGATTATAATCAAACTCATTTTCTACCATTTCATTAACAGCAGATAAAACAAGATTGGATAAAGAAATGTTCTTTAATTTGGCTATTTCTTGTAGTTCAAATTTAATGTGATCGTCTATTCTAATATTTAACATCGACATAATAATTCTCCTTATGTATTACATATGCAATACAATTATGGAAAGATAACAAGATCATAACTTTAAGTGCTTATACTCTTTCATTACTCTCTGAACCGTTGAAAGACTGATATTTAAAGCTTTGGCTGTTTTTCTGTAACTAGCCCCTTCTTTACTCATAGCCTCTATAATAACGCTACTATCAATCGTTTTCCTTCGACCTTTATATTTCCCTGCTTGTTTTGCTTTGGCTATGCCTTCTCTTTGTCGTTCTCTAATTAGGCTTCTTTCGAATTCAGCAAAACTTCCTAATAGTTGAAACATCAGTTTTTTAATAGGATCTTGGCCATTTTTAAACGTTAGATTTTCTTTATGAAAATAAATAGTAACGCCCCTAGCATTTAAATCCTCTACCAATTGGCTTAAGTCTTTCAGGTTTCTTGCTAGCCGATCAATAGAGTGAACATGAATAACGTCACCTTCTCTGACATATTCTAGCATCGCTTGCAATTGAGGTCTTTGCGTATCTACACCACTGGTTTTATCTGTAAAGGTTTTATCTAGCTTAACCTCATCAAGCTGTCTTTCTGTATTTTGATATTCAGAACTAACACGAATATATCCAATATCACTCATAATGATCTTTATTGTATTCTTTTAAGTTTGAGATGTTTATCTATTAGACTGTATTCTTAAATAAATAAACTTAAATAAATACGGATTTCAATTGTTTTTGTATTTATGAGAATGTATTCTTTTAAATGTAATCTAGTAAATACAAAATACTTTGCACAAACTCATCATAATAAAAAATATTTGCAAACTCTTTTATCGTAGATTTTACAGATACAATATACTTATTATTAAATTATTTCATACTAAATCCAGACTAAGCGATGTGTCCTCCAATTTTTGACCATCATAAAGTTTATTTTCCATATCATCGATAAAGTTTTGTCTCTGTTCATATGCAAAAAATTTAATTCCAATCAAACGAACATTTTTATTTTCAAGAACAATGCAATCTCTATCATTGATTTTCTCTAACATTTTCTCTTTCCAGCCATCATCTTGAATACGATCATCGCCTTTGGGTTCTAATAGCACTTGATAGTATATTTCTTCTGTAAGATCTGTCATGATCATAATAAAATCAGGCATGAAACCACGCACGCCGTCAAATTCGGTTAATTTAAAGCGCGTAGATTGTTCATCATTACGAATAATATATATATTGCTATATTTTTGTTTTAATTTATCCATAAACTGAGAAAGTAAATCGACTAAACGATGTTCTAATTGATTTAAAATAGCATTGTCATAGACATACCATTTCTGACCTGTTGTGCTCTTAGCTTCAATCTTTTGGTTTGAGGTAGATACATTATAAGTATCAATATAAATGGTATAATCTTTAATGATCTCTTTTATTGGTTTACTAGTAAAATTATAAGTTCCCTTAAATTTCTTATAATTTCTTCTAATATTATCAGCTATTCTTTGAAAGATTTCTTTAACCAGATCTAGTTTTTCCTTAGATGATATTTTTTCTAAAGTGATATTCTTGGGTATTTCAACATTGATTGTAAGCTTACCAAGATATTTTTCTGATCTTATAAATTCTTTAATACTTCTTAGTTGTGGAAAATAGCGCTTTAAATTATTAAAATGATAAAAGCTAATTTGTTGAATTACTTTGTAATAATAACGTTCATCTACAGTTAACGTTTGTTTTTTAGTTTCTCCTTCACTATTATCATTAGATAAATTTTCTAGGGAATATTCTTGAGAAGTTTTATACTTTACTTCAAACGTTGATTCTAAAGAATAACTCTCCCAATTCCTGGTATTGTCATCAATTTCGACTGCCTCATTAAAATAAAGATTCCCGTTTTTATAAATTTTTGATTTTTTGAAGCCCTCTTTTAATTTTGCATGCTCTACTGTTCCATCTCCATCGCTTTGGGCGATGATATCTGCCTGATCAAGTGAACTATGTAGCGCTTTAATATAAGAAGCCTCGTTAATCGTATGATAATGAAGTTGCTCTAAAATACCTAACTCATTAGTATTTTTATCAAAACGACGCGTATAACTTTTCTCGTTTTGATAGGTAAATGGATAATAGCGTGCACCCCGTCCAATTAATTGTGCTTCACTATCTGTTCCTGACTTAGTGGAGGAAGCTTTCTCTTTAATTCTAACAATATCATACAGATTTAAAACGTCCCAACCTTCATTAAGCTTTGCAACGGCAAAGATTGCACGAATAGGATTATCATTATTTTCAAGAGTATTTAATAAAATAGGGTGATCTTCAAGTAAATCAGCTGTATTTACGTTTAAAATATTTAATAGATTAAAATCTTCTTGAATAGCCTCAACGATTGAAACTAAATCATTTGTTTCATAATGAGCTATAATTTTATGCCAAACGCTTGGAGCAGAAGGTAAATGAGATTTCTTTTGTAATAAATGCCGTTTAATTTTTTCTGGTGTTAAATCTTCTATAATTTGAGTAAAATCATCTTGTTTAGCTTTAGAAATAGTAATTTGACTGGATTTAAACAAGATAATCGGTTTAAAGGGGGTAATATTATGTTTGGTCGCAATCATCTTACGATATTGACTAAGTAAGACGGCATCAAGCATTTTATCATTATCATTTTGATCCGCTTCTAAAAGCATAACCTTTTTAGAATACCCATCCAGCATAAACTGCTTTAAATCATATTGATAAATGATCTTGTCTTTGTATTTTGAGTATATCTCTTTATCGTCAAGATTAATCGTTGCAGTAAACTCAAAAAGTCGGTTTTCAGGGCGCAAAGCAAGAATATTCTCGATTGTGCGTTCCCAAGTGATTTCTTCATATTCTTTAGAATTTTTGTTTTTTGCTTTTGTGCCAGCATTAAAATGATGAGCCTCATCACCCAACAAAACTAAAGGGATTTCCTTTAAATCTTCATAGGTTACACAATTTTCTTTATACGCTTTTAATTCATCATGAATTTTATGGATCGTGGAAAGCTTAAGGTAAATTGTATTTTTATTAGGAACAAGTGGGAAAATTTCTACTGCCTCAATAAGAATCCTTTCCCCCTCTATCTCTATGGGTTCGTTAAATAAATATTTTGCAGAATGAGGATTTAAAAGATTTTCTTTGGTCTTTTGGATAATTGCATCTGTATGCACAAAAAAAATAAAATTCTGATAATGATGTTCCTTAAATAAATAAAGAATAGCACCTGCCATAATCATCGTTTTACCAGAACCTGTCGCCATATTAAAAAGTAAATGACGATAAAGTCTATTTACTTCTCCATTATCTTGCGAATAATGTAAATAACGTAAAGCTTGATCTTGATAAGGACGCAGCTTATCTTTTAAATTATCTTGGATATAACTTGGATTAACATAATCCTTATACAAAAAATTAGGGTTTCTATGCGTTTCATCATTATCCAATTGTTGATAATAATGAAAAAGCAAATCTTGCTTAGATGAACGCGTTTTTTTTACCATCGCTTAACCTCTTCGATAAAAACTTCTGGTAAAAGCTTTATCCTTTTCAGAAATATGAAGCATTTCATCATCCATTTCAGAAACATTGACATAAAGCTGATTTTTATCCAATAACTCTATTAAAAGGCGCCTTTGTTCGTCCAAAGGTAAATCATCAAACGTAACTTTATGAGAAATACCGTCTATTTCATATTCAGTATTTAAAACTTTCTCAAGCGCCACTTGATAATTTAAATGAGCTTCAGATTTCATTTGTCCAAATAAAGATTTTAAGGTTTCCGTATCCTGAGCTTGCTGGATTTTTTTTACAAAAACTTGATTTAATTCCATCAGTTCGGTATAGACAAAACTGCCCCCACCTTGCCAGTTTACATCCTTGGAAATCCCGCCCTGCTCGCCTTCGATGACTTTTTGCAAGCGTGCTACAGTAATATCATCAATATAATCCATCTGCTCAATACCAATATAACGCCGTCCCATTTTATGCGCTACCGCAGCCGTTGTGCCACTGCCAAGGTGGAAGTCGAGAACAAGATCTCCTTCATTCGAACCAATATGGATAATTCTCTGTATGAGTTTTTCTGGCTTAGGTGTAGAAAAAACATCTTCATTAAAAAAATTATTAATTTCTTTCTTTGCTTCTTGATTATGACCTACTTCTGAATTAGACCACCATGACCATGGAACCATACCCCTAACGTCTTTTAAGTAAGTTTTTCTTCTGGGCATTGCATCCCCATTAATGCCGAACCACATTTTACCTTCTTTACGCTGTTTAAGCATTTCTGATTCAATATTTTTCCAACATCTACCTTTCGGAGGAGTAAAAGTTTTACCAGAAGGCGTAACAATTTCGTACATTTGATTTGGTCTATAGCCTTGTGCTGTAAAATCAGAAGACACCCAGTTACCGTTTGGGTCATTATCTGGATTTTTATATTTACTTTTTTGCTCAAATGTAAGCGGAATTAAATTTATCGCTTCTTTAAAAGCTTTTGAGTCAATACAATAAATTAAAATATAATCATGCCCTGCACCTAATGGTGTTCTAGCATCTGGTGAAGTCCTTTTTTGCCATACAATATTAGATATAAAGCTATTGCTACCAAAAATTTGATCCATTAACACCTTTAAATAAGCCTGCTCACCATCATCAATATTAATCCAGATACTTCCATCATCACTTAATAATTCTCTTGCAACCTCAAGACGATTCTTCATAAAAACAAGCCACGTAGAGTGATTAAAGCGATCATTATATTTAAACCCATCATTCCCTGTATTATAAGGGGGATCAATATAAATCAGTTTCACCTTGCCCGCATAACGTTCTTTTAACGAATGAAGCGCAATCAGATTATTACCTTTGATTATTAAATTATCATCATCGCAAAAATCCGTAATATTTTTATCAACACCATTGGCACTATAGCGTTTGGTATTGGTAAAGAGTTTAGGAGAAAATAAACGATCTATTTCATCACGAGCAATAACCTCATGATAATAAACCTCGTCTTTACCTTGCTCCTCTTTTGTCATTCCCCCTTCCAACACACAATCTTTAAAAGGAAAATCAAGAACAACATCTGTATTACGATCTAAATATTTTCCATCAGTAGTTAAACCTATAGAGTTACAATATTTAGTAAAGCTATCTGGCCAATATTCTTTATATTTCAAAAGACTAATTAATTTATCAAAGTCGAAAATTACGATCCCATCAATAATCGTACTATAGATTGATTTAATCTTTTCATTATAAATTAATGCTTTAATTAACTTAGGTTCTTTTTGATTAATTGCTTGGATCACCATTGAGCGATGTAATATATTATTATCCCAAAACTGAGGAAATGCTTTTAATACACGGTTAATTTCTTTAATTAATTCGGTTTCCATTCAATGATTCCAATTTTAATATTCAGTAAGTGTTATATCAAACCCAATTTTCTACAATTAATCCTTTTACTCTTTTAAATTCCTTCACATTATTGGTAACCAACGTTACGTCTAATGCTAGAGCATGAGCAGCAATTAACATATCCAAACTGCCAATAGGTTGACCTGTCGATTGTAATTGATGTCTTAATTGAGCATAACGCCAGATAGATTGTTCATCATAAGGTAATATTTCTAAAGGTGCTAAAAACTTATTAAGTGCTTGTTTGTTTCTTTGTGATCCAGACTTTTCAACACCAAAAGCAAGCTCTGAAGCCGTAATACTGGAAATCCCTAACTGTCCTAATTGAAATTGTTTGAACTTCTCAAACACATGAGGAGGTTTGTTATTGATAATATAAATACAGATATTGGTATCGAGTAAATAAATCACTTTATATCCTCACGGGTTTGATCTCCTTGAAGATCTCTTGTAAATTGAAAATCATCTTCAAACTCATTGACAGCTTCCTGCATTAATAGCCACGGATTTTCTTTAGGCAATAAAAGAACACCATTTCCAAATGCTTTAATTATCACTGTATCTTCGTTAAAACGAAATTCCTTAGGCAATCTCACGGCTTGACTTCTGCCATTTTGAAATATTTTTGCTACTTGCATATTAATACTCCTTTATAATATATACTATTGATATATATCATATGTAATATTACTCTTACAAGTAAAAATGATCTGTTATATATTGTAGGTCATATTCATGTTTAAAATAATCGTTTTGTATAAATTATGATACTAACAATTAGTAAGTAAGAAGTAACAGACTTTAAGTTATCCAACAATCTCAGGATGAAGTTCAAAATATGCATCTACAGAACACGTGTCTTCAAATTGTTCTGGAACACCCATCAAAGCAGGTTTTATCGTTAAGTTATTACTATAAAGAGGAATAAAAGATTTACTATGTTATGCAATTGTTCAATAGCCCAACCTTTGTTAAATATGATTTTGAAAGCTTGAACCAATTCTATTGAGCTTATTAGAAAATATTGATACAACAACTTCAAGTGGTAAATTTATATTTCATTTATTTGGAGCTTTAGCTCAATTTGAAAAAGATTTAATTCAAGAACGAACAAGAGCTGGTCTGAAAGCGGCAAGAGATCAAGGAAGAATTGGTGGAAGACCTGTTGTAATAACAGATGAAAAACTTAAAAAAGCCAAAAAACATCTTAAAAATTGATTAAATGTCAGAGAGGCTGCCGCTCGCATTAAAGTTAGTTCAACAACCTTGTACAAAGCACTTAATATCAAGAAATCTTATATGTAAAACAATAAAAACTAATTTTGTTTTTGTTTAACATAATGATCAAAAGCTAATACCAATAATTCATTGAGCTTTAAATCATGAGATGCTGCAAATACACGAAAACGCTTTCTAAAATCTGAAGATACTCTAAAATTTAGAGGCATATCATTTTTATCTTTATTTTGAATTAACTGATTTCCATTAGGAATAGACACATCTTTAGTGGATATACTATTTTTTTTAGTTGAGATTAAACCATCCAAATTTAGTTTATTTTTATTAGACATAACTATAAAATTTCTTTCTTTTTATTTTTCTTTTTAGTTTTTATACGTGCAAGCACGAAAGATAACAATTTGTATATTTCTTGTGAACTTTTTCCGTTTTTATTTGTTTCCATTACGGTTTTACCATCAATCATTGATGATGCGTAATCAATGCGATCATGTATAATAATAGGAGAAACCGTTCCATATTCAGATAATGCTGCAATTGTTTGAATTGTCAGGTGTGTATTATATTTTGCTTGAGTGATAACAAAGATAAATGGACATTTTACTTTTTGAATAATATCTATGGTACTACCTATGGCTCTTAAATCATGTGGACTTGGTCTTGTTGGAACAATTACTAAATCGGCAAGTTTAATAGTTTCATAAATTGCATTGGTAATAGCAGGTGGCGTATCTATTAATAACAATTTTACGCCAGCTTTTTTTAATGCTTCAATTTTTTCAGGTAATTTTTTTAAATCCGATGAAGTTAATGCAGGCATATTATTTTCACGAACATTCCACCAAGATAATAGAGATGATTGTGGATCCATATCTATTAAAACTGTAGGAGAAATATTATTCAATTCTGCTGCAACTGCCAAATGAGCTGTTAAAGTAGTTTTTGAAGATCCTCCTTTTTGACTAGCAATAACTATGACTTTCATCTCTTTATTATTACCTGAATAAAATGAATGTTTTTTATATTAGCATATAACAATAATAGCAAAAAGCACGTAAAATACTTTTTTGCTTTAAAAAAAAATTATAAAGATATATTTATATAAAAATAAAATTATTTTGTTATTAGTCCATACAACGTTTTGTCCAGGTGCAATTCATTTTTCCTGTGAATTTTAATAAAACTTCTGAATAATCCACCCGCAGATTTTACCAGTCCCTTATCATGGCGAGCGTTTACAATAGCCAGTGCGGTTATGGCCTGTTTTATTCCGAAACAGTTACATGCCTCTTTCCATGCCGATTGATGGATACCCAGTGAATGTAGGACACAAGGTGCAATATTTTCCAAATCTGACCATGTTGCCCTGTCAGATATCCAGTCTCGAAAGAGGGGTGCTATTTTTAGGATCAATGCGGGTGAGATGATGAAACCGTTCAAGGCATCTTGATCGGAAATCATTTTATTCACAGTTTGACTACTATTAACTTCCTGAGTAATTACATTGTTATATATTTTATGTTTGTTTGTACTTGTATATAGGGTGACATTTTTGTCATCCCCGGGTGACATATCAACATTGTTCTCCCTTATTTCATCATTCACGGCAACCTCGGTTTTTTCAAATATCTTCTGCAATGAATACTCAATCCGCATCAAGGTTTTGATATCCTGCGAACAACGCTTGAGCTGATTGGAGAATGATGCGATTTCCTCCATTATGGAGGCCTTGTCATCATGTCCCGCATAATCCAGTAAATTAAGGATTTTTCTTTTCCAGCCATGACATGCGAATTTTAGGGCATCTCTCTGTTTCCTGTAACTTTCCGCATCCCGAATGATGGCTTCAAACTCCTCTCTTCTCTCTGCAAGCGGTGACAGGTTGAAACCGCACCCCGCAATAACGGCCTGATCGGGATCATTGTTTTTTCTTTTTCCCCATCTCTTGCTTGTTCCAACCTCACACATCGTTATCAGACCTGCGTCGATTGCTTTCTTGCGTATCCTTTGCAATTTTCTCAAGTCATATCCCAATATGTCACACAGGGCCTGATTTGAAAGCCATACCAAGGGAAAACCGTTTTCCTCCCAATCTACGGGCCTTGTCCATTTGATCAGCAATTCTATAAAACGGAAAACGGAATCACTGATATTCAGTTCGGAGCTGACTTTTTTAAATACTGTCAGTATCTCGCTGCATGTGGTCGCCTTGAATTGTCCCGTCAATTTTTTAGACCAGAATAATTCGCTTTTCGTAATAGTTCTGCGTCCAGTGAATTGTGTGTTTTTTTTGGAAATATGACAGTCAGTAATCATTTTTTAATCATTTCAAATATTAAAATATCGTGAAAAATGAAAACTGCCCAACACAAAAGAATTAACAATTTTTCTCTTGCTTTTGTCATTTATATAACTTATATATAGGTTATGTTATGAAGTCCTATACATAATAATTCTTTGTGGTTGGGCAATTTTAAAAACCTCGCTTTAAAAAGCGGGGTTTTTTTATGTCGCAAAAGATGATTTCATTCGATGTTATCCCTTTCTTTTAAAAATTCATAAGCCTTAAAATACCCACAATGTATTATAAATTTAAGGTCATTGTAAATAAAAAAATATTCATTCCATGATTACAGATTGTTTTTTGTATATTAAAAATACTAATCTTTAAAACAAAATTTTATATAAATATATAAAATTGTTTTGCGTGCTTTTTGTTATTTTAACTTTTATGCATATTAACATTAAAGTTAAAACGAAAAATAAAAAGAAAGAAATTTTTATAATTCTATTTACAAATACCATTAAAAAACAATTAGTAATGAAAAGCTAAAAGGATTTAGACAATTCATTAAATCAATCGTAACAACAAATGTAATTTGTAATTTTAAAAGTGGATTTGTTAAATGGAAAACTTTTTAAGATTTTAATAATAATAAAGATATGGATAGTTATTTTATATTTTCTGCAACCATCTCTTGCATCGGCCAGAGCCTTTAAACGTCCAAGAAAATTAACTTCGTCCAACATATAAAGAACTCTGCCTTTTATATTTCCATTTGCTTGATATACAACACTCAGAAGAGAACCTATAATAAGATGACCCAAAGCTGGAGTGCTTTTTAATGAATATCCAGATGTTTGAATACAAATAGTTAAATTTCCATTGCGTAATTCTTTAGGATCAAAATCACCATAAGAAACTATATCAGCATACGCTTTGATACTTCACCATTTTGTTTCAGATACAGCATGTGAATAAATATCTGAAAATGTTTCAGAATAAACACCCATGAGTGAACCTGCTAATTGACGAGATTTTGTCTTCTGTCTATTAATTCTTCTGCTGTAGCATCACCTTCAAAATCACATATAATCAAAGAAGTTAATTTTCCATTTTTTCTCACCAAATAAAATTAAAGATCATTGTCAATTGTTTTTGTCAGAATTTTGTCAGAAAATTTCAGAAATTTGTCAGAATTTTGTCAGAAAATTTCAGAAATTTGTCAGAAATTGTCAGAATTTTGTCAGAGAATTTCAGAAATTTGTCAGAACCTGTCAGAGATTAGTAAATTTCGTTCGTTTCACTCACCAGCATAGGACAAAAAGCCCATGATTAATCCTTAATCTAGGGCTTTTTAAGGACATACACCATACGCAAGCATAGCTTTGCATAAGTATTTGATATATATAAGATTTTTATTTATAACTTGGATAATTATGTCGGACAGGTGTCGGACAAAATATAATATGTTGTTGATATATAAGTATTTTTTCGTCATACTTTCGTCGTACATTTTGACAGCGAAACTAAAGGTTTTTTATATATATTATATTTGTTAAATAATTATGAAATTATTTTATCCACAGGTGCACCTAAATACACGATAATAAAAAAGGACAACTGCTACAAACAATTGCCCTTTACAACCATTATTTTTATTATTTTTAATGCCTAAATCACTCATAGAGTGATTACGTGTTTCAATGGAAAAAACATCAGATTTTGGTATACGTTAAAAATATCTTGGATTTATTACATATCAAAATATTATTGTAATAATCAATAAAAAGAATTAAATAATATCGTTTACAAAACAAAATTATATTGATAAAAAATATTTTATTCTTGAATTATTTAATATAAAATGAAAAAAAGCGACGAACCAACAAATTCACAAATTATATATGGTTACAACTTTAGAATAGAAAGATTAAATTTAGGTTGGAGCCAAGAAAAAGCGGCAAATTATTCAAAAACATCAAAATCATTTATATCTCTTTTAGAACGTGCAAAAACTGGCATTAGTTTGAGAAAAGCAGAGGAACTTTCTCTAGTTTTATTTAATAAAGAATTAATTGACATGCTTAGGAAAAAACCAAGATCATACAAACGTGCACAAACAGAATTTCCTGTTGGACGTGTTGATCCCAAAAAAAAGAAAAAACTTATTGAATAGTATAAATATTAACGCACTTTTAAAATGCGCCAACCGCTCTAATCAAAACATTTCTAATTGATTATCTAAGCCTTCATCAGCAATATGTTGTTTTAATGCTTCAATTTTATTGTAATGTTTCTATATGTCCATAGCTTTTAACCGTTAGCCACGACTATTTTAAATTACGAAAACCTCTTGATCATCGTATATATGGATTAGCTCGAAAACATTGTGAAAACAAAAAAATTGAAAAATATTACTTAAATCATTTTATAAAAAACAAGAACAACAGATGTAATTCATAATTTAAAAATAAGTATTAAATCTTAAATTTGCAATAAAAAAATTCAATATTATAATATTGAATAAAATATATATGATTATACCATAATAGTTTTAAATAAATAAATTTATAATTAACAATTATATTTTATATTCAATTGTTTTTTCTTAAAAAGAAGATTTCTTATAGTCATTAAAATTCTTAATCTTTTTATAAAATTTTTTTGTAAACATTTTGGAATTGTAATTTTTTTATATAAATATTATTATGTAATGTTTCTATAAATTAATTATTAATTTATTAAAATTATAATTTTAACGTTAAAATAACTATATAAAAACTTAATAAATTTTAAGGAAAAAAAATTAAGATGGCATCTTTTTCAAATAATGTAGATTTTAGAAATATTGTAATCAAAAATGATTATCCAATTATTTCCGGTGGTGTTTGGAATGCTGTATTAGATACATTTACAGGTGAAACTATTTATACCAGTAATCATACTGTTGTACATGGTCCTGTTAATATGATCCATGGAGTTTTAAACATTAAAAGCGGCGCCACTGTTAGCGGTATCTATCAGCTTGCCAATATGTCCGGTTTTGGTGGGGATGCAAACCCAACCATCAATATC
>NZ_WNII01000012.1:0-203831 GCF_009725775.1 Commensalibacter sp. ESL0382 | reverse complement strand
AATAACCAAATTTGTTTTATTCTGTTAAAAAGATTGTAAAAGATATTGGATAAGATCGGTATCCTTACAAAATTTAAGACAGATCTATTTTAATAAACTTTTTGAAAGTTACAAGAAATACGAATGAAATAGAGCAAATAAGATACAGAAATTAACCTTTGGAATTGATTTTATAATTTATTTTCTATTTAACTTTATTCTAGCATATTTATATAAGATTTTGATTTATTTTTAATGGATTGGTGGAGTGTAACAGGTGGAAGCAGGGAAACATGTCATAGCATTGGTTGATGATGACCGTAATATTTTAACCTCTGTTTTTATGATGCTGGAAGCTGACGGTTTTATTGTTCAGACCTATACGGATGGTGAAAGTGCGTTGCAAGGTCTTTTATCACGTCCTGTTGATCTGGTGGTTTTGGATATTAAGATGCCTCGGATGGATGGAATAGAATTGTTGCAGAGACTGCGTAACCGTTCCCAAATTCCCGTGATAATATTATCTTCCAAGGATGAGGAAATTGACCAGTTAATGGGGTTGCGCCTTGGGGCAGATGATTATATCACTAAACCTTTTTCCCAGCGTCTTCTTCTGGAGCGTATTCGTGCTTTGTTAAGGCGTCATGAAGTCAATAAGGCTGAAAATGATGGTGGGATCAATAACGGTTTGGTTGTTCGTGGTGCTTTAACCTTGGATGATATGCGCCATCAATGTCGTTGGCATGACCAGGATATTCAATTGACAGTAACTGAATTTTTATTGACCAAAGCATTGGCAACACGGCCCGGTCTGGTAAAATCAAGGGATCAGTTGATTGATGCTGCCTATGGTGAAAATATTTATGTTGATGATAGAACAATAGATAGTCATATTAAACGTATCCGCAAGAAATTTCGTCAGATTGATCCTGAATTTAATAAAATAGAAACGTTGTATGGCATTGGATATCGTTACAAAGAAGATTAGAAAAGTCTATAAACTCTTTGGTTTTTTTTATCGTCATTACCCTTTGGAGGATAGAAGATTTAGGAAACTTTTTTTTTCTCCTCTGATGAAGAGGATATTATTGGTTAATACGCTTCCTCTTGTGGTTTTGGTTGTTACACTTCTTTATTTGAATCAATTTCAGAATAGCCTGTTGGAAACAGAAATCAATGTTTTACGGGAGCAGGCAAAAATTTATGCTGGAGCACTCAGCCAAAGTGCAATCAAGAAGATTAAGGATGATGTTTTTTTTCGATCCTTGGATTTTTATGCTCTGGTGCCAGAACAGCGGAATAATCAATCTTTATCTGTTGAATTGGCCAGACCTCTTTTGTTAAGCCTAACAAACCCCAGTCCACGTGTACGTGCACGTGTTTATGCCGTTAATGGGAAACTGGTTATTGACAGTCAAAATGAAAGAAAAAAAATATATAGATCTCATAAAGATAATCGACTTGATAATTCAGTTTTTTCAAATACAGAGCAGGATACACAGAAAAAAATAACCGTATTTGGTGAGAGTAATAAAAATAAATATTTAAATTATGACGGCTTTTTAGAACAGATTTATGATCATCTTTTAAGTTGGCTTCCCTATACGAATGCAAGAAGAATTGAGTTTCTTGAAATGGGTGCCGATCCAGATAGTTTACCTTATGATAATCAGACATTTAAGCTGCATGAATTATCAAATAATTACGAAGCTCCCCCTTATATTCGTAGAACAGTTGATTATCGTTTGTTGATTACCGTATCTGAACCTATCATCCATCAGAACCAGCTTGTAGGTATTATTGAACTGACAAGAGAGGCACAGGATATCGATCAGGCGCTATTTTCTGTGCGTGCATCAATTTTGATTCTATTTTTAGTTGCCTTGGCAATAACGGTCCTATTATCTTGGTACTTGTCTTTGACTATTGCAAAACCTTTACTGAGTTTGGCTAATTCCGCTTACAGGATTCATAAATCTACGGGACGAAACAGAATGATTCCTGATTCCCTTTTGATCCGAAAAGATGTTATCGGTGATCTGGCAAGGGCAATTCAGGATAGTGCAAGAGAGTTATGGACCAAGATGGATGCAATTGAGCGTTTTGCGGCTGATGTCAGTCATGAGCTAAAAAATCCTTTGTCTTCCATTCGTTCTGCAATTGAATTGTTACCAAGAATAAAAGATGATAAACATCGTCAACAGTTATTATTTATTATTACCGATGATGTTAAACGTTTGGATCGTTTAATAACGGATATTGCCAATTCAAGTCGTATTGAATCTGAAATGTCAAGGGTGACTCCAAAAGCTGTTGCTGTAGCGCCTCTTTTTCGTTTGCTTGCTGATATCAATGCAGCCACACAGAAAGAAGATGATCCTTATATTGTTGTGGATCTGAAAAATGACGATACTAAATATCCGCTTTCTGTTTTGGCAATTGAAGATAGACTGGTACAGGTTTTAAGGAATTTAATTGGAAACGCATCTTCTTTTTCTCCATCAAAGGGAAGAATTATTTTGTCGGCTGTTGCAGTCAAAGATAACGTGGAGATCATGGTCAGTGATGAGGGGCCGGGGATTCCTGAAAATAAATTAAATAATATCTTTGAACGGTTCTATACAGAGCGACCTCAAGGAGAAAATTTTGGGCAACATTCAGGCCTTGGATTATCAATTTGTCGGCAAATTGTGGTTGCCTTGAAAGGGTCAATTCGTGCCTATAACCGGTATGATGATGCAGGAAAAGTTATTGGCGCCTCTTTTGTGGTTTCTTTACCAAGGGCAAAATAACTGATTGGATTTTGTTTTAAATTTAAAAATTTAATCAAACAAAAACCGATTCGCTCAAAGAATTTTCGAATATTTAATTACAATTAAAGATATATTATAAATATATATTTGTAATATAATATGTAAAAAAAATACTTATTAAAATAATGATTATCCTAATTTGTTAAGCTTTATCAGGAACTAATTAATTTTTTTTGCGAAAGATTACATATTTATTTGTTGTTATTTGGTCACATTATGTATTGTTTAAGTATATATTGTTAGAAACTGGTTGCCTGATCAATGGTTATGATCCTAATAAAAAAGAACATTTAACTATTTAATTTGATCATTTCATCTTTACTTTGATCAGTAAGGTTTCACCACAATGAAAAAATCATTAAGTCGTATTCTTACCTGTGCATTTTTGTTTACGCCAGTCGCAGGCTATGCACAACAACATTATGCTTCTCCTAATCTGACTCCTGCTGTCAATCCAGCATTGGCTCCAGCTTCAAGCACAACTGCCCCAGCAACGGCAATTCCTATGAGAAGAGAAGAAATCTGGGCTTCTGGCTGGAGTGGAAAAATCCAGTATCGTGAAGTTCCAATGTATGCTCCACCTAAAAAACCAAAACCTCATTGTGGTTTATTTAAAACATGTCCTGGTGTAACCAGAATTGGTTTGGGTAAAGGTGATTTTATCATCAGATTAAGTGCATTGGGTGTTATCACGAATAATACAAGTTCTAAAACATCCGTTGGAGGGCATGTCAATGCAACCAACCAGGTTATGCCTGAATTAAGTTTTGATTATTTTGTCACGGATAATTTGTCATTTGAATTAATTGCGGCAAGTACACGTCATGAAATCAAGGCGCAGGGTGTCCCGGGTCTTGGTAAGGTGGATGTGGGCAGTGGATGGATTTTGCCTCCTACCTTGACAGCACAATGGCATTTCCGTCCTCATAAGGCCTTTAATCCTTATGTAGGTGTTGGCTTGACAGTAGCTTTCTGGCATAATATCTCTCCTGCAGGGGGTATTGTCAAAAAAGTGGGGCTTGAAACAGCAGTTGGTCCATCTTTCAATTTCGGGTTTGATTATCAGATTGTTGGAAACTGGTTCTATAATGCTGATGTAAAACAGATTCTTTTACAACAACGTGCCCACATTAATGACAGTCCTAACAGAATTGATGCTCGTACTTCTTTGAATCCAACCGTTGTAAGTATGGGTATTGGATATCGCTTTTAATTCATTGCGGAGATTGGCATGAAACCCGAAGTTTCCTTTGACCGTCTTGCGCGGTATGAAGGAAACGTGCCGCGTTATACAAGTTACCCAACAGCTGTACAGTTTGAAGAGCGTGTCGGGTTTAACGAGTATAAACATTGGTTGCAGGCTTTTCCTGAAGAAGAGCCTGTTTCTTTGTATATCCATGTTCCTTTTTGTGATGAGTTGTGCAAATTTTGTGCCTGTAACACACAAGTCGTTCATCAAGTTAATGTGCGGGTTGCTTATGGTAATCTTCTATGTGATGAATTGAAACGACTGGCAACCCTTTTAAAATCGCGTCGTAAAGTAAGTTTTGCTCATTTTGGTGGGGGTACTCCTACAACATTACCGATTGAAGCGATGAAAAAGGTAATGTCAACAATACGATCCTTATTTTATGTTCAGCAAGATGCCGATATTTCGATAGAATTAGATCCAAGACATATCTCCGAGGATTATCTTGCATTATTACCCACTGTTGGATTTACACGGGTTAGCCTTGGAGTTCAGGATATTGCTCCTGAAGTGCAAAAGGCTTGCGGTCGAATCCAGAGTTTTGAAATGATTTCTGATTGTATTGATCGTGTCAGGCAGAAAAATATAAAATCGGTTAATTGTGATTTGATTTATGGTCTACCCAATCAAACAGCTGCCAGTGTTCGAGAAACGATAGAAGCTATTGTGACGTTAAGGCCTGATCGTTTGGCTGTTTTTGGTTATGCACATGTCCCATGGAAATTTAAACGCCAAACTTTGTTGGAGGGGGAAATCTTACCCAATCCGGCTGAACGTTTTGAGCAGAGACAGATTATTGATGAAGTTTTAAAAAAAGCGGGTTATCGGGCTATAGGATTTGATCATTATGCTTTGCCTCATGATTCTATGAGTAAGGCAATGGAAAAAGGTGTACTGCATCGCAACTTCCAGGGATATACCGTAGACCAAGCCAAAGCACTGTTAGGGGTTGGTGCTTCATCAATTTCAATTTTACCGCAAGGTATTTTTCAAAATCAGCCATCTTCCTATGGCTATCAAAAGGCAATGCAGCAGTCCGATATCTTGCCCGTTGTAAGGGGGGTACAGCGTAGTACAGCAGATTTGTTCCGTTGGGAAATAATTGAGCGGTTAATGTGTGACTTACATGTTGATTTAAAGAAAATGATTGGTCAATATAAACAAGATCCGTCTTTATTAGGTGAGTTTCTTAAAAAGCTACGCAGCTTCGAAGAGGATGGTCTGGTTATTATTCGTAATAATGAAATTACAGTGACAGAAGAAGGTCGTCCCTTTTTACGAAATATCGCCGTGGTTTTTGATGCTTATTACCGTGCAGCTCCCCATCGCCATGCGCAGGCGATTTAGGTGAAAGAAAAATTATGCAACTTGTAGAAGAGATAAAGCAAACTAAACAAGATATCAAAAACGTAATTGATCATGCTGATTATCATTCGCTGCCATATTCCTATTGGACAATGACGAATGTCTTGCCTTTGTTTATTTGTGATTCTCTGTTGAACTGGATGCCCGATTCAAGATCTATTGCCGGTGATGTGAAGGGCAAAAGGGAAAATCATAATAAAGATCGTGTATTTGTAACCCGGCAAAAACAGAGGGAGGATCCCGCCTGTGCGGTTTTGGCGCAAGTTTTTGATTCAGAGGAAATTCGTTCTGCTTTCTCTCATTTAACAGGTGGTGATCTTTCCAATACTTGGTTAAGATTGGAATTATGCCTTGATACTGATGGGTTCTGGTTGGAACCACATACAGATATTGGGGCAAAGAAATTAACCTTTTTGCTTTCTTTGTCCACTGCAGAAGGGGCCAAGGGATGGGGGACCGATATCATGAATGAGGAAGGTCAGTCTTTGGGAAGAAGCTCGGGCGTTTTCAATTCAGCATTTTTATTTATTCCCGCTAAAAATACCTGGCATGGTTTTGAAAAGCGACCTATCAAGGGAGTGCGTCGTACCCTTATTTTAAATTATGTAGATTCAAGTTGGCGTGCAAAACATGAATTGGCATTTCCCTCATAATTGAATAAAGTCTTTTTAATTAAGATTAAAGATATATATAATTTGCAACTTGATAAATATCAGCAGAAGAGAGATTAAGGAATTATGGGTGAGGTTGTGCGAGAGCAAATGGAATTCGATATTTTAATCGTTGGTGGAGGACCTGCCGGTCTTTCAGCGGCAATACGATTAAAGCAATTACTTCCATCTCTTGAGATCTGTTTGATTGAAAAGGCTTCTGAAATTGGTGCCCATATTGTTTCAGGAGTGGTGATCGAACCGACAGCGCTTAATGAGTTGATCCCAGATTGGCAGCAAAAAAACGCCCCTTTAGACACGTCGGTTCAGCATGAGGCATTTTTTTATCTGCCGAATGAAGACAAGTCTATAAATATCCCCATTATTAAATCTATTATGCCTCAAATGAACAATGAGGGAAATTATGTGGGAAGTTTGGGTGATTTTTGTCGGTGGCTGGCCGCAGAAGCTGAAGCAATGGACATTCAAATTTTTCCAGGATTTGCTGGTAGTGATCTCATAATTGAAAATAATCGAGTTATGGGTGTAGTGACTGGTGATATGGGACTGGAAAAAGATGGCAGCCAGGGAGGTAATTATGTTCCAGGTATGGAGCTAAGGGCAAAATATACGTTATTTGCAGAAGGCTGTCGTGGTTCCTTATCCAAAAAGCTCATGGGCTATTTCAATTTACGTCAAGGTGTTGATCCACAAACATACGGAATTGGAATTAAGGAATTATGGGAAATTCCACAGGAAAAATTTTCGGCTGGATATATACAGCATAGCTTTGGTTGGCCCTTGGACAATCGCACTTATGGTGGTTCATGGCTTTATCATTTTGGCAGTAATCTGGTTTCATGTGGTTTTGTTTTGGGATTGGATTACGAAAATACTTGGCTTTCTCCATTTGATGAAATGCAGCGTGTAAAAAAACATCCCATTATCCGCAAATATTTAGAGGGAGGCAGAAGAATAGGATACTCTGCCCGTGCATTATCTGAAGGTGGATACCAATCCATTCCAAAACTGACCTTTCCTGGTGGTCTATTAATCGGAGATGCAGCAGGCTTTTTGAATGTTCCAAAAATTAAGGGAACGCATACTGCAATGAAATCGGGAATGATTGCCGCTGAGTCGATTGTTGAGGCATTAAATACACAACAAGCAGAACCTATGATTTATCAATTTCGTATCCGTAAATCCTGGGTTTATGATGAATTGTATCAAGTGAGGAATATTCGTCCCGCATTTGCAAAATTTGGTGCAAGGTTTGCAACATTGTATACGGGATTTGATTCCTTGGTTCGGGGGAAAGTGCCTTGGACCTTTCGCCATCGTTTGGCTGATAACGATAAATTAAAAGCGGCTTCTTTATGTGTTAAACCTGATTATCCAAAGCCTGATGACAAATTGACATTCAGTCGTGAATCTTCCGTATTTTTGGCGAATATTGATCATCGTGATGATCAGCCTGTTCATCTGAAATTAAAAAATCCCTCAATTTGGAAAACGGTTAATTGGGATATTTTCAAGGCTCCTGAAACAAGATATTGTCCGGCCGGTGTTTACGAGGTTGTTGATGCTGATCATGAGAATCAAGAACCCAAATTACAGATTAATGCACAAAATTGTATTCATTGTAAGACTTGTGATATCAAGGATCCAACACAGAATATCGATTGGGAAACACCTGAAGGTGGCAGTGGTCCCAATTATTCAGGGGGAATGTAGAAATCATTTAATTATGTGTAATTATAGAGAAAGGTCATTATGAAAGTAATTGTTCCGGTTAAAAGGGTTGTTGATTCCAATATAAAACCGCTGATAAAATCAGATGGATCCGATGTTGAGATTAATGGTGTAAAAATGTCCATGAATCCTTTTGATGAAACAGCTGTTGAGGAGGCTGTTCGTTTAAAGGAGAAAAAAATTGTCTCGGAAATTGTGGTTGTTTCCATAGGAGAAGCGAAATGCCAAGATACATTGCGAACAGCTATGGCAATGGGGGCGGATCGGGGAATTCTGGTGACAACGGATAGGGCTGTGGAGTCTCTGACCGTTGCAAAAATCTTGCAACACTTTGTGGACAGGGAAAAACCCGACCTTGTGTTAATGGGTAAACAGGCCTCAGATGATGATATGAATGCGACAGGGCAGATATTAGCTGCCAAACTTGGATGGGGACAGGGTACTTTTGTCAGTAAACTGGAGTTGTCTAATGGACACGCAAAAATTGCCAGGGAAGTCGATGATGGACAGGAAATTCTTGAGCTAACATTGCCAGCAGTCATTACAACCGATTTACGGTTGAATGAACCTCGTTATGCATCATTACCCAATATTATGAAAGCACGTAAAAAGCCTTTGGAAACGGTCGCTTTATGTGAATTGGGAATTGAGGCAAAAAAACATTTGGAAGTTATTTCCGTAAAAGAATCCTCTTCGTCTCGTGAAAGCGTCATTGTTGATTCCGTTGATGCATTACTTGATAAACTTAAAAATGAAGCAAAGGTAATTTAAGAATGACCGTTTTAGTTTTGGCAAGTTATGAAAAAGGTGATCAAATTCGTTCTATTACCCGATCAGCGATTACAGCCGCATCCAAACTAGGGGAAGTTCATGTTCTATTAGCTGGGAAAAACCTAGAAGCAATAACGAAAAAGGCTGTGGCGCTGGCTGGTGTTTCAAAGGTGCTGGTTGCTGATCATGAGGTGTATGCCCATATGTTGGCAGAGCCAACTGCAGATCTGATTGCATCTCTGGCCGATTCTTATGATACGGTTATTGTTCCTGCAAATGCTGAAGGAAAAGATATTTTGCCTCGTGTTGCTGGGTTGTTGGATATACAGCCTGTATCTGATGTTATCGAAATTATTGATGCCTCCACCTTTGTGAGACCTATTTATGCTGGGAGCATTTTGGCAACGGTTAAGTCTCATGATTCCAAAAAGCTTTTATCTGTTCGTGGAACGGCTTTTGCTCCTGTTGCTGAAGATGGGGGGAGTGCCGAGATTGAGATTCTGGATAATTTTCCCGGTTCAGAAAAATCATTATCCAAATTCTGTGAACTGCAAATTTCCCAATCGGACAGACCAGAATTGGAATCTGCCCGTGTTGTTATTTCAGGCGGACGGGGTATGCAAAGCGGTGAAAACTTTGTGTTAATTGAAAAGGTGGCGGATCAATTAAATGCCGCCATTGGGGCATCTCGTGCTGCAGTTGATGCCGGATTTATCAATAATGATTGTCAGGTTGGCCAAACAGGGAAAATTGTTGCTCCGGAATTATATATCGCAGTAGCCATTTCTGGTGCCATTCAGCATCTTGCGGGTATGAAAGACAGTAAGATCGTGGTTGCAATTAACAAAGATCCTGATGCTCCAATTTTCAAGGCTTCGGATTATGGTATTGTTGGCGACTTATTTGAAATTCTCCCTCAATTAGAGGAAAAACTTAAAGCATTAAGATAAAAGATATTCAATTGAGGCATGATTTTTTAACAATGTTTCAATTGAATGAATAAGGTTAAGTGGAAATATTAATATTAATAAGGTTAGGATTAGGGCGATGAAATGGGAATTACAGCAACCAAGAGATAAGTATTATGTTCCAGTTATAACCATTAAATGGTTGTTGATTCTTCATCTGGCCCTAATTGTATTGCTTAGTATTATGATTATTGGTGCCTGGGAATTATAGGAATTGGTGAGCAGTTTAATTTTAAGTTGGGGAATGGCATTCTAAATAATGAAAAATGGTGACATAATCAAGGGCAATTTTTTTTTCAGTATTTTATTAAGTATTTTTGCTTTGTTATTTTATGCTTGTCATGATGATGTAAAAGCCAAAGTTGTTCATATTGTTGCTGCTGAAAATATGTACGGGGACATAGCCCAACAAATAGGGGGTGATAACGTCAAGGTTGACGTGATTTTAAATAATCCTGATCAAGATCCGCATCTATTTGAATTGACCCCGCATATCAGCAGAATGACAAGTCAAGCTGATTTAATCATCATGAATGGTTTAGGGTATGATGACTGGATCAATCGGCTAATTTCCCGTGTTGAAATAAAAAACGGAAAGGTTATCTCCATTCAGGATTTGTTAAATCGTTCTGATGGTAGTAATCCACATTTATGGTATGATCTTCAGTCAGTCAAGAAATTGGCTGGGTATTTGGAGCAAAAATTATCCGTTCAGGATCCTGAACACAAGAATTCTTTTTTGCATAATCGTGATCATTTTTTGCATGAAATCGACAGTATAGATCGGCGTATTCATAAAATTCGTGTTCAGCATCTTGATTTAAGCGTGGCTGCTACGGAACCTGTTTTTGGGTTGATGGCCAAATATATGGGCTTTAGGGTATTGGAAGAATCCTATCAATGGGTAATTATGAACGGTGGAGAACCGACTCCCCAGCAAACAGCCCAATTTATCCAGGATTTTAAAACCCATAAAATAAAAATCTTGTTTTATAATAATCAGGTCAGTAACGGCGCGACAGAGCATTTGAAAAAAATGGCGTCAATATATAAAATTCCTGTAATTGGTGTTGAAGAGATTATGCCTGTTTCTCTTTCTTATCAAACATGGATTAACCAGACATTAGATAAAATTGAGGCGGTAACACAGAGCATTCCCTGATGACAATCCTCGCTTGCAATAAGCTGCGTATCCAGTTTGGTAACCGGCTTGTTTTGTCAGATTTAACCTTTAGCATTGATGAACCCCAGTTTATAGGGGTTTTCGGTCCTAATGGGGCGGGCAAAACAAGTTTTATGAAAACAATTTTAGGTATTTTACCTGTTCAGCAAGGAACCTTAAAAATTTTTGGAAAACATCCAAGACAGGTAAGGAAGGAAATAGCCTATATCCCTCAGTATCAAAATATGGATAGCTTTTATTTGACGGGAAGATCATTTATTGCAAGTTCTGTCCATGGGAATCGTTTGGGTTTACCGTTTCTAGCAAGAAAAGACCATCAGGAAATAGATCGGGTTCTGGATGATGTGGAGGCAAGGGATCTGGCTGATCTATCCTTGATGGAAATGTCGGGAGGCCAAAAACAGAGAATTTTATTGGCACAAGCCCTTTTGGGGGAGCCAAGATTTATTATACTGGACGAACCTTTTAATAACTTGGATCCCAAATGGGTAAAAGTTATTCTTGCCTTGATAAAAAATATACAGCAGGAAAGAAAAATTTCTGTCTTATTGTCAACGCATGATTTAAATCCGTTAATTCATGTTATGAATCAGGTATTATGTATTGGTAATCAATCAGCAATTCTGGGTAAGGTTCAGGATGTCATTACAGCAAAGACTTTAACGAAGCTTTATGGTTTCCCAATACAGGTGATAAAGGCAAATAATACGTGTTTTGTAACAACATCCTTTAATTAAGAAATTCGAAAGTATATTCTTGGATGCTTACCCTTGAATTTATGTATCATGCTTTTGCCGCTGCAGGGATTGTGGCTTTATTGACAGGGTTTATTGGTTATTTTCTTTTATTGAGAAGAGAGGCCTTTGCAGGACATGCATTATCGCATATAGGGTTCGCTGGGGCGACAGGAGCGGGACTGTTGGGAATATCCCCTTTTGCCGGACTGCTTGTTTTCAGTTTATTTGCTGGTGGATTGATCGGTTTTATAGGCCCACAGTTGAGGGATCGTGATATCGCTATTGGCCTGGTTCTGTCAGCATCAATGGGTTTAGGTCTGTTATTTCTTCATTTTTATACCCATTACGCGACACAAGTTACGAGCTTGTTATTCGGCAATATTTTTGCGGTTGATACAGTCATTTTATATGATCTTGTCGGTCTCGCATTATTTTGCCTAGCTGTTATGCTATTTTTTATGCGACCTTTGTTATTTGCCACCTTGCAACCAGATTTGGCCGAGACAAGAGGAATCTCTTTACGATGGGTTTCGATAGTCTTTCTAATGCTGGTTGCCTGCATAACTGTTGCTTGTGTTCAAGTGACCGGTATTCTTTTGACCTTTTCTTTGATGATTGGACCTGCTGCTGTTGCCAGGCAATGGGGTAAGACAATATGGCGGGCACTTATGGTTTCGATTTTCCTGGCTTTATTTGAGGCCTGGAGTGGTATAGTGGCTTCTTGGTATACAGACTTGCCAGTATCTTTTTGGATCAGCTTTTTTAGTTTTGTCATTTATTCAATAAGTTTGCTTTTTTTCAAAAGAAAAATATCATTTCGAAAGTATTTATAAATATCATATTGTATAAAGAGTAAGGATTGCTTAACATAACCCTTTATGAGGTATTTGAAAATTTTTATTTAAAAAGTTGATTTCTTCAGAATGCATGATTTCACGTCAAGTAAGAAATTGGTAATTTTTGTAACGGGATTATCAGGAGCTGGTAAAGCGTCTATTCTTCGGGTTTTTGAGGATCTTGGATATGAACTGGTTGATAATGCGCCTTTACAGCTTATTGCGGATGTTGTTGGGCGTGTTCAGGGACCCATTGCAATAGGCATTGATTCCAGAACCAATGGGTTTGAGGTGAATGCATTTCTAGAGGTTTTAAATAGTTTAAAGCAGAATTCATCCCTTAAGGTTGAACTAATTTACGCCACGGCAGAGTTGGACGTTTTGTTGCGACGTTATACAGCAACCCGTCGTCGTCATCCAATGGCTGCCAATGGTACGGTTAAGGACGGGATTAGTGCTGAAATAGCCTTGATGAATCCATTACGAAATGTTGCCGATCTGGTTATTGATACATCGGATCTTCCCCCTATGGAATTAAGGTTGCTTGTGGAAACAAGGTATAACTTTAATCATCTGGATACTAAAAACCGCTTTACCCTAACCTTGATGTCTTTTGCCTTTCCTGTTGGAATTCCAAGAGAGGCGGATATGGTATTCGATGCACGGTTTTTGCATAATCCTTATTATATATCAGAATTATCAGCACTGACGGGACTGGATACGTCGATCCAAGATTATGTTAAAAGTGATCCTGATTATGAGAAATTTGTTGATCAGATTTATCAGATGCTAAATTTGATTTTTCCCCGTTTTGCGATAGAAGGAAAAAAATACGTCACAATTGCGGTAGGATGTTCTGGTGGACGTCATCGTTCAGTTACCGTTATAGAGGACCTTGCACGTCGTATTGTTAATTCTAAAGATAAAGAAATGCGTTTCCCTGCATTGGTTATCCATCGTGAACTGGCGCGGCAGGGAATTCAAACATGGCGATGGGTTGCCCATCCTCAATAAAAATTATAATAAGTGTAAATTGTTAGAATATTAGGTTTGGAATATTAATATGGATCAACAGATTATTCCTGTTCGTCGGGCTTTGATTTCTGTTTCTGATAAAACAGGTTTAATTGATTTGGCCAAGTTATTGGCTGAAAACAGCGTGGAAATCTTGTCAACAGGTGGGACAGCCAAAGCACTTCGGGATGCCGGAATAAAAGTGGTGGAGGTTTCGGATTTTACAGGATTTCCGGAAATTCTGGACGGTCGAGTTAAAACACTGGTGCCTCAAATTCATGGTGGGTTATTGGGACGACGTGATCTGGCCAGTCATCAGGAACAAATGAAACAGCATAATATTTTGCCGATTGATTTGTTGTGTGTCAATTTATACCCTTTTGAGGAAACAGTCGTGTCAGGCGCCGGTAAAGAAGATATTATAGAAAATATTGATATCGGTGGTCCAGCTTTAATCAGGGCTGCATCTAAAAACCATAGTCATGTCGCGGTGTTGACGGATGTTCATCAATATGCCGTTTTTAAAGAAGAGATGAAGCAGAATGGTGGAACAACAATACAGCAGCGGCGAAAATGGGCCCAGGTGGCTTATGCCCGGACCGCTGCATATGATGCTGCGATTGCCAGTTGGTTTGCAGGTCAGGCAAAAGATATATTTCCAGAACGCCTAAATTTAAGTGGCCAACGGAAACAGATTTTGCGATACGGGGAAAACCCTCATCAACAGGCTGCTTTTTATACGAATGATGAACAACGTCCGGGTGTTGCAACAGCCCAACAATTACAGGGTAAAGAGCTTTCCTATAATAATTTTAACGATACAGATGCAGCTTTTGAAGCGGTGGCTGAATTTGATAAACCATCTGTTGTTATTGTCAAACATGCAAACCCTTGTGGTGCAGCAAGCGCATCTTCTTTATCAGAAGCTTGGGATTTGGCTTTACGGTGTGATCCTGTTTCTGCTTTTGGAGGAATTATTGCGGTCAATCGTCCATTAGATAAAGAAGCCGCACAAAAAATTATAACTATATTTAGTGAAGTGATTATTGCTCCAAAGGTCAATTCAGATGCATTGGAGATCCTTTCAAAGAAAAAGAATGTAAGGGTTTTAGAAACAGGGGCAATGCCTGATCCATTGGCACAAGGTATGACGGTTCGTACTTTGGCGGGTGGGTATCTTTTACAAAATCGTGATAATGGACGACCTTCCGATTTTAAGGTTGTAACTAAACGCGAACCTACTGAAAAGGAAATGGAAGATCTGATTTTTGCCTTTACGATTGGCAAGCATGTTAAATCAAATGCAATTATTTATGTTAAAGATAAAGCGACTGTAGGGATAGGTGCGGGTCAAATGAGTCGTGTCGATTCAGCCAGGATTGCTGCCCACAAAAGTGCGGAAGCAGCTCAAGCCGCCGGTTTAGAAAAACCCATGACCCGGGGAAGTGTTGTTGCTTCAGATGCCTTTTTTCCATTTGCAGACGGTTTGCAGGCTGCCGTAGCGGCAGGAGCCACTGCGGTTATTCAGCCAGGTGGTTCAATGCGTGACAATGAGGTGATTGCGGCCGCAGATGAGGCTGGAATTGCAATGGTTTTTACGGGAATGCGCCATTTCCGTCATTAAAAGGTCAAGGGAAAATGAAACGGATAGGTTTGTTCTGTATTTCTTCTTTATTTCTGTTTGTGCAGTTTGTTTATGCGAAAGAATATCGCTTGAAAAGCCAATTTGATCCAGCTTCGGTTCAATGGTCTAAAACAACAGGAAATGCAGCGGTCGCAGGTATGGGTATCTATCGATTATCCGATGGTACGATGAAAAGTTGTGCAGGACAAACCGTCTATTATTATCCCTATTCTGATTATGTAATGGAACAGTTGCAGTTTAGAATGCGAGGTATTACCAATATCAAGAATTTAAATCCACAGTCTGTTCAATACCGTTTTTCCGTAACTTGTGATCAAGAAGGTGATTTTCACATTGCCTATTTGCCGGCAGGAAAATGGATTTTTGTAATGAATATTCCTGTGGTTAAAAATGATGAAGACTATTCTTCTTACAATCAAGAATCAGATTTAAGTGGTGTCGCTGGGGAAGGGAATGGCATTATTTATCGGATTGTAACCCTTACCCCTCAAAAAGTCACGCAGGTTCCCTTGATTCAGGGGGATGTTAACAGCCATTAACATGAATGGTTTTGTTGATTTTTTTTATTGAATTAATAATCGTGAATTTCGTCAAGATCGGTAAAGCGTGTAAATTCTCCTTCAAAAAAGAGGTCAATTTTACAGGTTGGGCCATGACGTTGCTTTTCAAGAATGAGTTCTGCTTTATTATGAACCTTATTCATATCTGCTTGCCATTTTTCCAAGGCAATTTGATATTTATCCTCATTTTCAAATGTGGTCGGTTTCGGCATGCGTTGCTGTAAGTAGTATTCATCACGATAGACAAACATGACGCTATCTGCATCCTGTTCAATTGAGCCAGATTCTCGTAAGTCTGAAAGTTGCGGACGTTTATCTTCTCGGCTTTCGACTTGTCTTGAAAGTTGTGAAAGTGCAATAACGGGAATGTTAAATTCTTTTGCCAGAGCTTTTAATCCTTGGGTAATTTGTGAAATTTCCAAGACCCGACTTTCAGGTTTACTGCCAACGGATGGACGCATCAGTTGTAAATAGTCGACGACAACCAATCGCAACCCTTTTGTTCGAGATAATCTCCGGCAGCGTGTTCGCATGACGGATAGACTGATTGCAGGTGTATCATCAATATAGAGAGGAAGCTGTGATAATTCTCGGCTGACTTGAACAAAGCGATCAAATTCCTTTTGTCCAATTTCTCCACGACGGATGCGTTCACTTGAAACACGTGATTCCTCGGAAAGTAAACGGGTGGCCAATTGTTCAGAAGACATTTCCAAAGAAAAAATGGCAACAGTTCCTATTTTATGATGATTTGTATCCGATTGAATTTGTGATTCTTGTAAAAGATTGCGTGCCGCATTAAAAGCGATTTTAGTTGCCAGGGCAGTTTTTCCCATGGCAGGCCGACCAGCCAGAATAATTAAGTCAGAAGGATGCAATCCCCCAGTTCTTTTGTCCAAGTCACGTAACCCTGTGGTGAGTCCGGCGATTCCGCTACTGTTTGTAAAAGCTTTTTCAGCAATTGTAATGGCTTCTGTTAATGCATTTTCAAAGGTGACGAAACCACCCTCTTGCCCTTTATGCGTGGCAAGCTGGAAAAGCTTTTCTTCGCCCAAAGAAATCTGATCAGTGCCATTTATTTCAGTATTTGATTGAAAAGCTTCGTTGACAATATCCTCGCCAATATCAATTAACTGTCTTCTTATCCAGGCATCATGAATAATTTTACCATAATCCTTGGCATTAATAATTCCCACCATGGATTGTAACAATTGTCCTAGATAAGCTACTCCGCCAACCTGATCCAATTTTCCCGAATGTTCAAACTCAGCTTTCAAAGTAACGGCATCCGCTATTTGACCAGCTTCAATACGCTTTACAATAGCATCGTAGATTTCTTTATTGATGGGATCTGAAAAATGTTCACCAATCAAAAAATCGGCGATTTTATCATAAGCCTTATTGTTGGTCAGTAAAGCACCAAGCAATGACTGTTCTGCTTGAATATTGGTTGGAGGCAGTCTTTGTGACATTTCCAACAAAGATGATTTACTAGAACTGGATTCTTTATTACTCACGTTTTTATTGTATCACTTTTTGTTGATTAATGGGGGTGTTAATTGTGGGGAAATCTGTGGATAATGTGGATAAGTTGATTGTTTTATGAAGTTGTATATAGGCACTCATGATATGATAAAATGAACTGGTGGGTATTTTATCGTTTCTATAATGATAGTGATCATCCAATTGATCTTGCCATGTGCCTGACGGGCAGTGGGTAAAATAGCGATATAATAAGTTATGAAGAATTTGGACAAGATGGCGGCAACTTGTTTCATCTTGATTATGAATTGTCGCCCGTAAAGCTTCTGTCTGAACCCATAATCGGGCAGATTTATGGGTTAGTGTCCCGTCTCTTCTTACTTTATCCGCAACGAGTCCGGTTTTTTGATCAATGGCATGTAAACGGTTAAAAAGAAATAGACGGTCAATTTCGTTTTTATAACTGATTCCAGTCAAGCGTTGATATTCGTAAAGCAGCCAAATCCATTCATATTGATGTCCCGGCTCGATACTTTCCCGAGCCATGCAAGGAGCATTAAACCACCCTTCAGTATAATATTCACCTAAAACACCAGCTTGATGATCAAAAAAATGATTTTTAAATAGAGAAATAAGTTTGTGGGCTAAAAGAAGATCTCGTTCATTTTGGGTAACTTCGAACAAGGCCAGCGTTGCTTCCAGGAGATGCATATGCGGGTTTTGTTGACGATATCCGGCAGTCAAGGGGAGAATATTTTTAAAACCACCCTCAGGATAAGCCATAAATTGCAGGATCCATTGTATGGTCTGGCGGGCCTGTTGAATGGGTCTGGGATTATTACTCAATTTTCCATACCAGGCCAGAGAGAAAATGATAAAGGCTAGATCATATAAATCAGAAGCTTTATCAAGAATTTTTCCTTTTCGTGTTAGGGATTTTGCCCAATGTCCCTCACCTTGATGGGCATTTTGCATAAAAACATATATTCTTTCAGCAATTATGTTGCCCTTTGTCCATCCCAAAAGTCCTGCTTGACTAAAGGTATAAAGTTGACGTGCCTGAACACGCATTCGTTTGTATCCAGGAAAATCAGGTTGTCCATCAAGCTTTAGTTGTTCATGAACTCCGTAAAGAAAAGGGTTTTCTGCGGTTCCATCACATCCTATTGTTCCCCAATATGGTAAGGCCTTATCAAATAACCAGGAAGTAAAGAGGATATAGTATCGGGTTATATTTTGGGAGATAGGCATAATACTTGACTTTTTAGACTCAAATTACATTGATTTATAAATGTTTTATTTTATCAATAATATTGGTGGTTGAAAAACCTTTCTGCAATTCTGTCAAAATAACTTTGCCGTTATATTGTTCAACGATATTCTGTCCAACAACTTCTTTTCCAATATAATCTGCCCCTTTGATTAGAATATCAGGTTTTATATGTTGAATAAGATTAAGGGGGGTATCGTCGTCAAAGGCAACAACGGCATCGACATACCGTATGGCAGAAATGAGTCTGGCGCGTTCTTTTAACGGATTAATAGGTCTTTTGGGTCCTTTTAAACGTTGAATACTTGTATCTGAATTCAGTGCAACGATAAGCCGGTCACATTGTGTGCGTGCTGATTGCAAAAGCGATATATGACCTGTATGGAGGATGTCAAAACATCCATTGGTAAAACCAATAGTAAGCCCCTGTTTTTTCCATTTATTGACTTGAAGGGTCAAATCATTCAGTGAAATCAGTTCAGGTGTAACAAGAGGAAAAGTCTCTTCTGAGGATTGTGCTTTCAGTTCATTTTGAACTTCTGCAATGGTGGCGGTGGAGGTTCCCGCTTTTCCGATTACGACACCAGCAGCTGCATTTGCAATATGCATTGATTCCCTTATGCATAATCCCGAGGCGACCCCCAATGCCAAGGTTGCAATAACTGTATCGCCCGCGCCAGAAACATCAAATACCTCCCTAGCTCGGGAGGGTATATGTTGGGTGTTTCTGTTTTTTTCAACTAATGTCATTCCCTTTTCTGATCGTGTGATCAGAATGGCTTGTCCCTGGGTGATATCTAAGAGTTCCTGTCCTGCCTTTTCAAAATCGGTATCAGTTTTCAGGGACATCTGCACGGCCTGGCTTGCTTCAGCAATATTGGGTGTGATACAGGTGGCATGTCTATAAAGGGAAAAATCCCTGGATTTAGGATCAACAAATACAGGCAGGCTGTAATGCTTGGCCCTTTGTGCGATAAACTGAATAATCTCAGGGTGACAGACCCCCTTTCCGTAATCAGATATGATAACAGCCTGAACAGATGGAATATTTTTTTCAATATTTTCAATCAATAGGGTGATTTCTTCGGAATGAAGGGGAATAAGACTTTCTTCATCTGCACGAATGATTTGTTGATTTGCAGCGATAAAGCGCGATTTACAGATAGTTGGGCGATAGGGAGAGGAAATAATGGAATCTTCGGGAATATATTTCGAACGCATTATTTTTTTTATTTTCAATGCATATTCATCATTTCCGACTAATCCAACCAGAACAGCCTTACCATTTAGGGATAAAATATTATTGGCAACATTTCCAACACCGCCCAGCATTTCTTTTTGGCTGTTTAAATGAAGAACAGGTACTGGTGCCTCGGGTGAAATACGCTGGACATTTCCGTAAATAAAGCGGTCCAGCATAATATCGCCTATGCACAGGATGGTTAAGGCTGAAAAATCCATTTTAGTATTATCGCTCATGTTGAAAATTTTGAATGAAAGGGTCTAAAAATAATTGTCTGTCTGTTTTTAATCGTTCGCTGGCTAAAATAGATTCAATTTCTTCAATAGCCTTGTTTAATTGATGATTAATAATAACATAATCGAATTCATTCCAATGGGATATTTCATCCATTGCCTTGTTCATTCTATTGTTAATTTCGTCAATATGGTCTGACCCTCTCAGTTGAAGGCGATTTTTTAGTTCATTAAGTGAGGGGGGCAAGATAAAGATACCTACAACATCATGGGGTAAAGCCTTACGAATCTGTTGATGTCCTTGCCAATCTATGTCAAAGATAAGGTCTTTGCCTTCCGACAATAGTTTTTCGACAGGAGCCCTGGGTGTACCATAACCTCGACCAAAGACGGTTGCCCATTCCAGTAACTCATCATTTTCTGCTTGTTTTTCAAATTCTTCTTGACTGATAAAATGATAATGAACACCGTGTTCCTCACCGGGTCGAGGGTCACGGGTTGTTACTGAGATCGAAGGAAACAAATTGGGTTGAGTCGCCCGGAGAGCATTGGCAATTGTTGATTTTCCAGCACCAGAAGGGGCGGAAAAAACAAAACAGATTCCTCTTTTTCTTGGAGTTGATGTTGATTTGGCTTTAGATTCAGACATACCTTGATATTCCTTGATAAGCAGTAATTATTCAAGCTTATAACAGAAAAGTAAACAATATATGTATATGAAATTACGATCAGTTCTAATCACGGGGGCATCATCAGGTATTGGGTATGCCTTGGCTATTCGGCTTGCCAAACCAGGGGTCACATTGCATTTATCAGGCCGGCGTTCGGATGCTTTGGCAGGATTGGCTGAAAAATGTTGTCAACTGGGTGCCAATGTTCATACGAAAATTATTGATGTCTGCAATCATCAGGAAATGGATGAATGGATTAAATCTGCTGGACAGCTTGATCTTGTATTGGCTTGTGCAGGAATTTCTTTCGTTCCCCATGTTGAGACCCATGCGCATGTTATTCCAGAACCAATTGCACAGTGCTATAAAATCATGCAGACCAATATGAATGGTGTCCTCAATACAGTTCTTCCCGCAATTGAGGTGATGCAAAGACAGGAATGCAATTCAGAACATATACGAGGAAGAATAGCTGCTATTGCCTCAATTGCAAGCTTTTTCACTTCGGCCTGGGCTCCATCTTATTGTGCGTCAAAAGCGGCTGTGGATCGGTTTATGGTGGCGAGTGGTATGGGTTGGTGGAAAAAATGCAGAATTCAGTTAACGAGTGTTTGTTGTGGTTTTGTTGAAACACCGATGACACAAAAAAACAAATTTTATATGCCAGGGAAAATATCGGCGGATAAGGCGGCACAATTGATATTGGAAGGGATAGAAGGGCGAAAAAGGCGTGTTATTTTTCCAGTTTGGCTTGCCATTATCGCAAGAATCCTTGATTTGTTTCCTGTTTCTTTTTTGGAAAAAATCTATTTGCCTTATCTTCAGGAACAGGATCGTCATAAATAAAAGATTTATGAATCAATGATCTGTGTGTAAAAGATTCTATTATTTCTTTAAAATTAAGACCGTGATTTATTATGACAATTTCTGCCAAAGATCCATCAATACATAAACCCCGTTTTTGTGAAGGGTCTATTATGCGGCATGTGATCGTTATGGCCGGAACCGGCACAATTGGGTTAATGGCTGTTTTTCTGGTTGATTTTCTGAATCTTTTTTATATTTCCAGATTGGGGGATACACGTTACACAGCAGCTATTGGTTTTGCCAATGTAATTAACTTTTTGCAGGTGGCGATCTGTATTGGTATGTCTATTGGAATCACGGTCGTGACTGCACGGCTGATTGGGGCCAAAAAACATGATTTGGCAGGTCAGATTATAAATTCGTTTTTATTATTGATGACGGTAATTATGATTGTAATTGGTATTGCGATCATGGTTTTCCGATATCCAGTTTTATCTTTATTAGGGGCACAGGATTTAGTGCTTGAACAAGCCGGTCAGTTTATAGCTATTACTTCCCCCTTTTTATGTTTTATAGGGTTGGGAATGGCATTGTCTGGATTGTTAAGGGCGGTGGGTGATGCAAAAGGATCCATGTATATCACAATTGCAGGAGCCCTGGTCACGGCGGTTTTGGATCCTTTGTTCATTTTATATTTTGGTTGGGGATTGGAAGGAGCGGCAGTAAGTACCGTTTTTTCACGAGCGGCTGTTGCCGTTTTTGGTTTTTATAGTTTGAGGAAGTATCAATTAATTCATAAGCCAGTTTGGAAAAAGATCTTTTCTGATTCTTATCCTGTTTTTGTAATTGCATTTCCTGCGATTTTAACCAATCTAGCGACACCAGCAGGAAACACTTTTGTTATCAAGACAATGGCATCTTTTGGAAGCGATGCAATTGCGGGACAAACCGCAATTGATCGTATCGTTCCTGTAGCATTTGCGTTTGTATTTGCTTTGACGGGTTCGGTGGGGCCGATTATTTCGCAAAACTTCGGTGCCGGGTTTAGGGATCGGATGTGTGAAACTTTGATGGTCTCACTGAAATTGGTATGTTTATGTGTTTTATGTGCATGGATCCTTTTTTTTGTTGGAGAGGAATGGATTGTCAAAATGTTTGCGTTAAAGGCGGCAGGTATTGAACTGATGCGGTTATTTTGTCACTGGGTTATTTTAAGCAATTTATTTTTGGGGATGTTATTTGTTTCCAATACGGCTTTTAACAATTTGGGATATCCCTTATTATCGACCCTGTTTAATTGGGGTAGAGCCACGTTGGGGACAATTCCCTTTGTCTGGTTTGGTGCAACCTATGGCCCAAAAGGAATATTGGTTGGTCAGGCAATTGGGGTTATGCCTTTTGGATTTTTTGCGGTTTTATGCGCTTTTTATGTCTTGCGTAATATTAAAATAAACATGGTTTCGTATCAATGAAATCTTATTTCATATTTGATTGGTTTTAAAATTACGATCCCATTTTTGAATAAGGGGATATAAAACAACCAGGAAAATCAAGACAATAATGGCAGCGATAAAAAGATTTAAAAATAAATTTTGATATAATCGAAGTGTAAGATGGTCAGTTGCTGTATTGATATTTTTTGAGGCTGCAAGATTTGCGATTTTACTGCCTATGTAAAGGGAGATACCTGAAGCCATGAAATAAGATCCGGTCATAAACCCATTCATGGATGCCGGGACATAGCGGGCAATGACTGCCAAACCGAGACCACTGGTTAAAAGTTCTCCCAGAGAAAGGAAAAAATAACCATATATCATAACCCAGGAGGATAATTGTGGAGTTGTGCTTCTAAAACAGGCAAACCACCAAATACCAAAGGCGAAGGCGACAAAACTGAAACCGGTAATGAATTTTGTGGCAATGGAAATATCATATGATTGCCTGTTTATATAGTCATATAGTTTTGCCAGAATGGGGCTGAGAATGATAATCGCAATGGGATTGAGCGCCTGAAACTGTCCCGAAGACCAATTGAAAAGATGATATGATCCGATATAAAAAGCGGGATTTATATTCCGTTGCGCGAACAAGGTCAAAGATGTTGACATTTGTTGATAGAAAATAAAGTAAAGCATTCCTTCCAGAGTTAGGATATACATTATTTTTAGACCATAACGACTTGATGAATCAATCCTGTAATACATGATGAACCATAAAAGAAAGATCAGTATAGCCGCAGCCCACATACATGCAGCAATCAAGGTTGCCGATTGAATCAGAAAGGTCATTCCGGAAATAAAGGTGGCAATCCCTAGAAAAATCAGACCTTGAACCAGCCAGGATAATGGATCCTGATCTTTCTTGGGCAAATAGGGATTTAATCTTTTATGTGTGGCAAAATAATTGAGAATGCCAAGGACAAGTCCTATGAAACAGGTGATAAAGGCAGCGGACCATCCATAATGGTCTTTAAGAATTGGACAGAGAAGCATGGAAACGGTCGAGCCAACATTGACTGCCATATAATAAAGGGTAAAGGCAATGTCTAGTTGATCATCGTTTTGATCATAAATGCGTCGAACCAGCGTTGCTGCATTGGGCTTAAAAAGACCGTTTCCTGTACTGATGACAGCCATGGTAAGATATAGAATGGCTGTATCATGGGTTGCCTTTGCCAATAAAAGATAGCCCATTGCAAGAATTATGCTGCCATAAAGCATCGCTCTTCTGTTTCCAATGATTTTATCGCCAATCCATCCCCCAAGTACTGGTGCGGCATAAGTCATCGCTGAAAATGCACCGATTAGAAGATTGGCATTCTGATCATTGAAATGCATTCTGTTAATGAGGAACAGCACTAAAATGCTTTGCATACCGTAATAGCCAAAGCGCTCCCATAATTCGATGAAAAGGACAACGGAGAAAGCTCTATTTTTCTCCCTGAAAGGATGGATGGTTACAGAAGAGGTATGCACATGTGTCTCGGTCTAAAAAATGATATCATTATAAAAAAATTGATTGTTTCTCATTTTGAAGTAAACAGTATATAATTACAGAAAACCATAAATATGTGTATATTCGTATTAAATTTATTAAATTTATTTAGGTTTGTGGTCGTTTATGAAAAACAATCAATGGAAATTAGCCGGCTGTTTTTTGGTAAGTTCTGTCTTTGTTAATGCCAATCTGTCAGAAAGCCAGGCCAGGCCAGAAAATGGAAATATACATCATATGCGGAAGGTTGATCCGGTTCAGAAAAATAATCGGGTTGCAAAAACTGTTCTGGATTTTTCAGTATTGCCTGTTGTTAAGGGAAATGTTGCACAATATCTTCCTACCCCTTATGGCAATTTGGGTGGATTGTTATTGACGGATGGAACGCAAATCATGTTTTCCACAATGTTTGGGGAAATTGTGAAATCCTTTGTTCATCCGGGTCAGGACGTGGTGATTCGTGGGTTGAAAGCCTATTCATTACCTTTTGTCCAGGCTTTTGAGATTATCAATCAACGTGGAGAACAGATTGAGGAGGATAGTCCCGAGGCAAACTTTTCACCTGTACCTATTACTGGACCAGATTTGTCTGTAAATGGTACAATCAAGCAAGTTTTGTATAATTTGCAAGGTGATAAAATGGGTGTTGTTTTAAAGGATGGAACAGTTATTTATATTCGCTCTTCCGATATTAAAAAACTTGATTTTATTTTGAGTGTAGGTCAGAAAATTTATGTTAGCGGGATGGGAAATGCCAATTCTCTGGGTAAAGCGTTACAGGCAAGGATAATCGGTAAGACGGAAAATACCATGGTAGAATTGTCGCAATTTAATGTTCCACCAGCTGGTGCCCCTGCAGGAAGTCCATCGTATGATTATATTCCGCAGTAATTTTCTTTGAAATTGATTTTTGAAGAAGTGTTTGGATCAGTTATTGATCTCAGTTTGGAGGTTTGAAGCTATAACAATGAATCAGGAAAAGAATCAGTTTGATGCCTTTGATCAGAAATTGAATAGTTTTGAAGATCGATTAAATCCACGCTCTTCAAAAAAACGAGAAAAAAAAACAGAATATGGTGCTAATCCTTGGTTTTTTGCCTGTCGTGCTGGTGTAGAAGTAGTATCTGCCTTTATTGTCGGTCTTGTAATAGGATATGGATTGGATTATTGGTTATCAACAAAACCAGTTTTTATTCTTATATTTTCAGTTTTAGGAATGATTGCGGGCATTTTTAATATCTGGCATCTTGTTAAACCTAATGATATAAGGTTAAAATAAATGCTATTTTTGGTAAGATTCGGTTTATATTGGGAGAAAATTAGTGGCCGGTCATAATATAGACGCGCTCGGTCAATTTGAGTTGCATCCAGTTTTTGGAACCTTGGGTGAAACAATCCGTTTCAGCCAGTCAGAATTAATGATGGTGATTGCAGCAGTAATTGTCCCGGTCGCTATTTATTTTGGCATGCGTCGTAAGGCAGTGGTTCCCGGACGTTATCAGGCGGCAACAGAGATACTATATGAATTTGTATATAGTATGGCTGTGGGAACCATGGGTGAAAAGGGCAAAGGATTTTTCCCATTTATATTCGCATTGTTTTTCTTCATCCTGACGGGGAACTATCTTGGGCTTTTGCCTTTTTCTTTCGCTTTTACCAGTCATATCGTTGTAACGGTCAGCTTGGCCTTGATGGTATTTGTCTTGGCAATCATTGTTTCCCTCAAAAATCAGGGACTGAAATTTTTTGCCCATTTCATGCCTGCTGGAGCGCCAATTTTAATGGCCCCGTTATTGGTGCCCATTGAAATCCTGTCCTATTTGTCGAGACCTGTCAGCCTGTCTATTCGTTTGTTTGCGAATATGGTTGCTGGTCACGTCATGTTGGAAATGTTTGCTGCTTTCACGATTATGTTGGCTGCTGGATTGGGATTGGCTGTTGGCGGTTTTTTAGGTATATTTCCTATTTTGCTCAATATAGCCTTATTTGCCCTTGAACTATTGGTTGGTGCATTGCAAGCTTATGTATTTACAATCCTTACCTGTATGTATTTACAAGAAGCCGTTCATCATTAACTTTGGGTTTCGTTTACTTTATTTTTAATAACAAGGAAAAAACAAATGGATCATTCGCTTCTTTTGGCTGCAAAACAGATTGGTGCCGGCCTCGCTGTTATCGCTCTTTCCGGTGTTGGTATTGGTATTGGTAATATTTTTGCAACTCTGGTAAGCAGTATTGCTCGCAATCCAGCTTCCCGTTCCCATGTATTTGGTTTGGGAATGTTGGGCTTTGCTCTTACAGAAGCTGTGGCTCTTTACGCACTCCTGATCGCCTTTCTTATTCTGTTCATGTAAAGGGTTCTTTTATATGAGACGCTTTTCAGTCTTTTTTACCCGTCTGGCGGCGTCTCTCGTGGCGGGTGGATGTGCAAGCCTGTTGCTGGCACCTGTTTTTGCTACGAATGCCAGAGCTGCTGGCATGCCCCAGATGGACTTTAAAAACCCATTGGTAATGGGTCAATTTTTTTGGGTATTGATTATTTTCTTTTGTTTATTTCTGGTGGTGAAATATTTTTCAATTCCTCAGGTTGAAAATGTCATTTCCCATCGTCGTTCAAAAATTGATCAAGACTTGAATTCCGCACGTCAGGCTAAGGCACAGGCTGATAAAGCTGTCGCTGCATTAAATAAAACACGTCATGATGCCGCCTTGGAAGCGCAAAGACATGTTGATGCTATTTTACAGGAAACCAAAGCAGATTCTGCAAAAAAAATGCAGGAATTGCAAGGTAAGCTTGATCAGGAAATGAAGAATACTGAAAAACGCATCATTGAAGCTCGAAATAAAGCCCTGACCCAGGTTGATCAAATGTCAAAAGAGGTTGCGTATCTTTTGGTGAAGAAAATGCTGAATGAAGAGATAGATAGCGGCGTTATTGATCAAAAGATCAGACAGTTTGTCCCTTCGTCTTCACATTAAACAAGCAGAGAGAGTATGATGCTTTTTTTACAAGAACCACGTTTTTGGGCTGCTATTGCATTTATTTTATTCTTTGTCCTGTTTGGTAAAAAGATTTGGCGTCCCTTGGCTGCAATGATGGATAAACGGTCTGCACAGATACAGGCGGCACTGGAAGAGGCCAGCCGTTTGCGTCGGGAAGCTGAAGAAATATATACGAATGCCAGAAAAGAGCATGAGGCTGCCAAAGAAGAGGCAGAGAGAATGTTGCAAAATTCCAAGGAAATTGCAGCCCGTATTGCTGCCAAAGCAAAAAAGGATGCAGAATTTGCGGCTGAACGTCATGAACAGCTTATTCGCCAAAGAATGGCCGCTTCTGAACAAGAAGCCATTTCAGTTGTTCGTAAAGAGGCCGCTGAAATTGCTGTAAAAGCTGCAAGAGAAGTAATTGCATCTGTTATGACTGAGGAAAAAGATAAGTCCTTAATTGATCATGCAATTGCTGAAGTTCCCAAGATGTTGGCCAAAGATCAATATAATGCCTAATTTTATTCGTCTCGTTCATGCACATGAATTATAAACTTTCAATTGTAGTTGCTGTTTTAAACGAGGCGGATAATATTTTACCTGTCTGTCAGGAAATTGCTTCTGTTTTGCCAAAGTTGCCTGATAGTGAAGTTATTTTTGTTAATGATGGAAGTACTGATCATACGCTGGATCAGTTAATCGAAATAAAAAAAACGATTCTTCCCGGGCTTGTTATTTTATCTCATCCCAAATGTTGCGGTAAATCAGCTGCATTATTGACTGCAATCAAAGTTGCAAAGGGGGAATGGATTGCAACTCTGGATGGGGATGGTCAGGATGATCCCATTGATATTGTTGCAATGTGGAATGTAATGCAGCGATATCAAGGAAAACCCCCGTTAGTTGTAGGGGTAAGATTAAAGAGACATGATAATTTTTCCCGTCGGTTTGCAACGCGGTTTGCAAATGGGTTAAGACGCCGTTTGTTGAATGATGGCTGTCCAGATACGGGTGCGCCAATGAAATTGTTTATGAAAAACGATTTTCTTTCCTTACCGCAGTTTGAAGGGTTACATCGTTTTTTACCGGCTTTATTTGCCCATTATGGCGTTCCTCTATTATGTTATCCTGTCCATCATAGGCAAAGACTGAATGGATTTTCTAAATATACCAATTTAAATCGTGCCCTTGTGGGAATAAGGGATTTACTGGGGGTAATGTGGTTGTTAAATCGTATTCATTTGCCTGGTAATATTAGAAAGTCTTAAGACCGAAACAGATCAAGATAAAAAGGGATAAGCATGAGTATTTCTCATCTCTCGGAACCGTCTTTTCGTTTGAAGGCAAGTCATTATTTGTGGCTTGCCTTGTTTGTTTTTGTGTTGTTTTTACCTGGTAGAGCAAGCCTTCCACCACTGGATAGGGATGAGGCCCGGTATATGCAGGCAACATCTCAAATGCTGGAGAGCGGTAATTATATTGATGTTCGGTTTCAGGACAAGCCTCGTTATCTGCAACCTGCCGGAATTTACTGGTTGGAAGCGTTTTCTGTAAAGGCGGCATATTCCATCAGTCATAAAGAGGTTTGGCCATATCGCATTCCTTCCCTCTTTGCTGCGGTTGGATCTGTTTTACTGACTGTATGGATAGGCAGTCTATTATTTGATTCATGTATTGGTTTATTGGCGGGTATTTTTCTGGCAGTTTCGGTAATACTTACTGCGGAAGGTCGTATGGCCACAATAGATACGACTCTACTTTTTTTCATTTTGCTTGCCCAAACGAGTGTTGCAAAAGCGTGGTTATCCCGTTCATCTGTGGAAAAATCACCTTTTCACATTGCCGCAATCTATTGGGGCGCAATTGGGTGTGGATTGATGTTGAAGGGGCCAGTTATTCTCATCCCAACCTTATTGACTCCCTTGACTCTAGCCTGGGTTCAAAAGGATAAATCATGGTGGAAACAATTAAGGCCCGGCTATGGCTGGTTAATTTCTGTAATGATTGCCCTGCCTTGGTGTATTGCCATTGCCTTGATAAGTCATGGACAGTTTTTCACAAATGCAGTTGGTACGAATTTTTTAGGGAAGGTTGCGTCAGGACAACAGGCGCATGGATTACCACCAGGGTATTATCTTCTGGTTTTTCTAATTGCATTTTGGCCGGGTTCCCTGTTTACGGCATGGTCGTTACCTTTTATATGGATGGAAAGAAAAACTGAATCAGTAAAATTTTTGTTATGTTGGATTATTCCCCATTGGATGGTCTTTGAGGTTATTGCAACCAAACTTCCCCATTATGTATTGCCTACATATCCTGCGATTGCAATTCTTACATCTGCTGCATTATGGAAAATTTCTGAAAGGTGGCATGGTCCAATTTCTGTCTTGGGAAAGGGGCTGTTTTATTTTTATATGATTTTATGGTGTTTGGTTGGAGTCATTCTGGCTGTTGGAAGTGTTATCTGGGCACATTTCATGACGGGAGAATGGTATTATGCCGCAATGATCGGGGCAGTCACTGTATTATGTCTGATTGGGTATGTTATTTACTGTTTCTGCAAACAAAATGTTCAAAGGGCTTCTCTTTTTTCCATATTGGCTGCTCTAATTGTTTATATTCAACTATTCGTAATCTTGATTCCTTCTTTACAACCAGAATGGCTAAGTTATAAAATCGCACGAACTGTTCATTTTTTTAAACCCTGTCAGAAAACGGTTTTGGCCTCGGCCTCTTATTCAGAACCAAGTCTGGTTTTTTTAGTTGGGAAAGAGACACAGCTGATCAACGTGATGAAAACAGCTGCATTTCTTGAAAAGAATAAGGTTTGTGGAATGGCTTTGGTTGATCGGAAAGATCAGAAAGTGTTTAAAGAGTATTTGGATAAAGATAATATTTCCGTCGATTTATTGGGAGAAATCAAAGGATTAAATTATTCGACTGGAAAAAAATTGAATTTGGGTCTGTATAAAGTTCATTCATGGTAATTAAAAGAGATTGATACGAAATGCTGTTTTTGAAAAGCAAAGATAATGATTCATTATTGGGTATTGTTTAATTTTGAATAACGGCATTTTTTAATTTAATGGGTGAAAATTGATAAGTTAAAAAAAATACGAAACAATAATGGACGAATAAGATAATCAATGATTAAAAACACAATGATAGGACTGATATCTATACCACCAAGATCCGGTAAAATTCTTTGAATGGGTCGTAAAATCGGCTCGCAAAGCCTGCTCAGGAAAGTGCCGATTACATAAACGGCCCGTGCGTTAGGATTAATGATGTTAAGTGCAAATAGAAAACTGAAAATACAATAAGCGAGCAGGATGAAAGAATAAAGGCTTAATAAGGTTTGAAGTAATTGATATAGTTCAAACATATCTAATTCCTTGATAACGGATTCTGATGGTAAATTATGGTATGGATTATATAATTCTTTCTTGACAGTTTTTCTAGGAATAGTATCAATGAATTAGATTTTACTTTAGGGGGTTATAGCTCAGTTGGGAGAGCGTCTCGTTCGCAATGAGAAGGTCAGGGGTTCGATTCCCCTTGGCTCCACCATAGATGTTAAGACCTGAATTGATTTTCTGGTTTCAATGAATTAAAGAAATCTTGCAACGACGGTAAAATAATTCTGCCACGTTTTTTTACAGATTTTTCTTTCCTTTTCAGGATTGTAATATTTTATTAACCAGAAATTCTGGTGATCCTCTATTAATTCTCCCATTGTATAGATGTGGAGATTATTATCCACCTTTAAAAAAAGACAGATATTTCCTTTCTTGGCAATTTTACGGGGATGTAAAATTATAATGTCGCCAATTTTAAAGATAGGTTCAATATTACGGTTTGCGATTGAAATACCGAAAGCATCTTTTTCAAATGTTACAACATGGGGACGTTTAACATACTCAATGGGCGTATCCGTCAGAATAAAATCATCATGGATCAAGTTCATTGTACCGAAAACAGGTATTTCTTCATCCAGTTTAAAGTTATCAAAAGAATGATCACTAAAATCAGAGTTATCTTTTTTTGAGTTAACTTTAAAATTTGAATTGAAAAATTGAGTTATTTTTGGGGTAAGTTTAATCTGACTTTTTAATTTCCCCTTGCCGATATTTGGGTTTAGATGGTCGAGTTTAACATTCAGAGCAAGTGCAACATAAGGTAAAAGAGAGCTTTCACGAATATTGCCATTTTCAATATTCGCTATGGTTTGTTGGGAGCATCGACCCGTTAGCTTTCTGACTCTTTCTGCCAATTGGGACTGAGAAAGTTTTAAATATTTCCTAATTTTTTTGACGTTGTTACCAATGGTGGTCATTCTTTTTTTTAAAATAAAATGTTGGAGTTGTATATTTTTACTTTATAAGTTTTAATATTAAAATCAAAACTGGCTATACAGCTTATAAAAATATACGGTAAATAAGATTATTTTTAATAGTTAAATTTATTGGTTAAGTTTTCCAATAATTTGCTGAAAATGAAAAATTTGGATTCAATTTTTTTGTTTGTTGAAAAATAACTGTTGTTTATTCGAAGCATACCGATATTATGGGAAGGCTTTTAATAAGAATATACAATATTATGTATATTATTAAGTGAATAAGCTTAAATTGTTCATATTATAATTTAAAATTTACTTTATTTATAGATAATCAACAGTAAATTTATCTTGATTTTTAAGGAAATAGGGAAGAGAAGTGACAATAACAGATTCTTTCTTTACAAAATGGCATAAAGAATATGCTTTATTATTTGCTTTATTATTGCCACTTAATGCATGTAAAAAACAGCAACCTGCTCGACCCATACCTAGTGCGAATTTTGTAACGGTTCATACTCAAGAAGTTGAGAATTTAGTTGAGCTGACTGGACGTGTTTCTCCGATGCGCGTTTCACAGGTTCGTCCTCAGGTAAATGGATATCTTTATAAAAGGTTATTTGAAGAAGGTACGGATGTTATTAAGGGACAACAGCTTTATGAGGTTGATCCTCGACCCTATCAAGCCGCTTTAAATGAGGCGCGGGGTAAGCTTAACCGTGATTTGGCGACATTACGCACCCAGACTTTGAAGTTAAAAAGATATGGCCCATTGAAAAATATGGATGCTGTCAGTCGTCAGGATTATGATGATACACTTGCTGCACAAGAAGCAACTAAGGCTGATATTGAAAGTGATAAAGCAACAGTAAGACAGGCTGAACTGAATCTTGAATATACGGGAATTAATGCCACCATTTCTGGAAGGATAAGTCGTTCTATCCAAACGCAGGGCGCATTAATGTCTGTTAATCAGGCCGATCCAGTCGCTGTCATTACGCAACTTGATCCAATTTTTGTTGATATTATTGAACCTACCGCAGAACAGTTGCGTTTACGTTCAAGACAGGAAAATGGAAAATTACAGACCTTACGTGGGGCAGCCCATGTTCCTATTGATTTGATTTTAGAAGATGGTTCTCGTTACCCCTTACAGGCGAATTTATTATTTACCGAAGTTGTGACAGATCAGGAAACAGGATCTGTTATTCAGCGGGCAATCATACGTAATCCTGATAAATTATTGTTATCAGGCATGTATGTTCGTGCTGTTATGCATGAAGGATATGAGAAAGGGGCCTTTTTAATCCCTCAGGAAGCTATTATGCGTGGTTTGGATAATGCTCCCTATATTTATATTATTAACAAGGATAATGTTATTGAAAGACGTAATGTAGAATTACAACGTATTCAGGATACATACTGGGTTGTTACAAAAGGTCCAGTAGATGGTGATCATCTTCTTGTTAGTAATCCAACTTCATACAGACCAGGTCAAAAAGTCGTTCCTAAAGAAGGACGGACGATTACGGCAGAGGTCCCTAATTAAAGTGTTATAATTGGAATTTTTACATGTCATTGTCGCGTTTTTTTATTGACAGGCCGATTTTTGCTTGGGTTATTGCTATTCTTGTTTCACTGATTGGAACAATTTCTATTATAAGCCTGCCTATTGCACAATGGCCTTCAATCGCCCCTCCACCAATTACATTAAGTTTTACCTATCCAGGTGCTACCGCAGATACGGTTCAAAGAACGGTTGTTGATCCAATCAGTCAAAATCTATACGGTTTGGATAACCTAGAATATATTTCCACTTCCGCTAATGCTGATGGAACTGCATTGGTTACCCTCACCTTTGCACAGGGTACCAGTCCGGATATTGCACAGGTTCAAGTATTGAACCGTATTGATGTTGCCCGTTCATTGTTACCATCAACGGTTGCGTTGCAAGGAATTCGTATTTCGAAATCCAATAAAAGTTACATGATGTTTTTTGCCGTTCAATCTTCTGATCAATCCATGGATGAGGGAGCTCTGGGAGATTTATTGGCAAGTGATATACAGAACCCCGTTACCCGATTGAACGGGTTGGGAGATTATACCGCCTTTTCATCAGAATATGCGATGCGTGTCTGGTTGGATCCAGATAAGCTGCATGATTATCAGCTTAATGCAACGGATGTGATGAATGAAATTGGTTCCCAGAACTCGGAACAGCCTTTGGGTGAATTTGGAAAATTGCCAGCTTTGCCTAATCAGCGTTCTGATATTTATACAGGTGGTGTAAGACGTTTGGTCACACCAGAGGAATTTCAGAATATAGTTGTTAAAACACAGGTAAATGGTGCACGTATCCGATTGAAAGATGTTGCCAGGGTTGAATTGGGACCAATGACTTATCAGCCAATTGGTATGATTAACAATCAGCCTGTTGCTGCTTTTGGTGTCAAGCTTGCTTCTGGGGCCAACCAGTTGGCGCTGTCAAAAGATATTCATAATAAGATTGCAGAATTATCCAAGTATTTTCCAGCAAATACAACCTATTTATATCCACAAGATACCTCGACATATATTATTGAATCAATGGAGGAGGTCGTTGAAACTCTTGTTATTGCGATTTTGCTGGTTATTGTTGTGATGTATGTTTTCTTGCAAAATTTTAGGGCAACGTTTGTACCTGCAATTGCCGTTCCCGTAGTTTTGTTGGGAACATTCGCAATCCTGTTTTTTGCTGGATTTTCGATCAATACTTTGACAATGTTGGCTATGGTGCTTGCCATCGGGTTGCTTGTGGATGATGCGATTGTGGTCGTGGAAAATGTTGAGCGTGTTATGGAGGAGGAACATTGTTCTCCTAAAAAGGCTACTCAAATTTCCATGGATCAGATTAGTGGGGCCCTGGTTGGTATTGCGCTTGTTCTATCCATTGTTTTTATTCCCATGGCTTTTTTCAGCGGTTCTGCCGGGGTGGTTTATCGGCAATTCTCAATTAGCATTGTTGCAGCGATGGCTCTTTCTGTTGTCATTGCATTGATTTTTACCCCCGCTTTGTGTGCAACGGTTTTAAAACCTAAGGAAAAAAAGGAACAGCACGGTTGGTTCTTTACGAAATTTAATAACGGGTTTGATAAAATGGTCGATGGGTATATTCGAGGGGTGAAGCATATGATTCACCATTCACGTATAACCATGATTATTTATGTATTCATTACGGTTGCCGGATTATGTGTTTTTTATATTTTACCCGAAGGGTTCTTACCTGATGAAGATCAAGGGGTTGTTTACATGCAGGCAACATTGAGTCCTGGATCTTCAGCCGCAATGACGTCGAATGTCACCCGGAAAATGACAGATTATTTTGTTAAGCATGAGAATAAATATATCAAGTTTGTTTTTACGGCGATTGGGTTCAATTTTGGTGGTCAGGCCCAGAGTGCAGCTTTTGGTGTTGCCCGTTTGAAAGAATTTGATGAAAGGGGCAGCGATTCCAGGGCAACCGCTCAAGCTATCGCAACAAGGGCGATGCACGCATTGTCTTCTATCCCCGGCGCCAATGTGTTGGCATTTCTTCCGCCTCCCGTTATGGATTTAGGTTCGTCAACCGGGTTTGACTTTGAATTGCAAAATCGTGGACATCTGGATACCATTACCTTTATGAAGGCAAGGGATGCTTTGTTAAAAAAGGCCAGTGCGGATCATCGTCTCGTTGCCGTTCGCCCGAATGGGTTGCCTATTGCCCCGCAATATTATTTCAATATTGATCGTGATAAAGCACATGCCCAAGGGGTTAGTATTGACAGTATCAATCAAACGTTATCCATTGCTCTGGGATCTTCTGATGCGGGATTATTTAACTTGCGTGACCGTGTAAAACACGTGTTTGTACAAGGAGATGTCAAGTCGCGAATGAAGCCTGATGATCTAAGGCGTTGGTTTGTCCGGAATAATAATGGCAAGATGGTTCCATTAACCTCGTTTGTTGATGGTGAATGGAAAATGGCTCCTCAGAAAGTGGAGACCTATAACGGTTATCCATCTTTTGAAATCATGGGGCAGGGAGCTCCTGGTATCAGTAATGGTACAGCGATGAAAATCATTGAGGGTTATGCAAATGAACTTGGCAAGGGAATAGGCTATGAATGGACGGGCATGTCATATGAACAGGAAAAGTCCTCTGGACAAGCCGGAAAACTATATGCTGTTTCTATTTTGGCAGTCTTTTTATCTTTGGCGGCTTTGTATGAAAGTTGGGCTATACCTTTTTCCGTTATCCTGGTGGTTCCCTTGGGAATTATTGGAGCGGCGGCAGCGGTTTATCTGCGTGGAATAGATAATGATATTTATTTCCAGGTTGGGTTGTTAACAACCGTGGGGCTTGCGGCCAAGAATGCCATCCTGATTGTTGAATTTGCTAAGGAACATTATGATACTGGTACAAAAACATTGGAAGAATCAGCGATAATGGCTGCACGTGAACGTATTCGGCCTATTCTGATGACCTCGCTGGCATTTGTGATCGGAACTGTTCCTCTGGCAATTGCAAAAGGGGCGGGTGCTGCAAGTCACGTGGCCATTGGTACAAGTGTGGTGGGTGGTGTTATTACAGCCACTTTGTTGGCCCTCTATTTTGTCCCTGTATTTTTTATTGTCGTTCTGGGATTATTCAAGGTGCGTCCTCATCCATTAAATAATAAGAATGTTGATGCAACCGCTGGACAGACAGGAGAGTAAAATAATGATGAAAATAAGAAAGTCATTTTGGTCACCGCTTATATCCATGACTTTAGCTTTAATGATATTTTCAACGACCTCCTGTAATCTTGTTCCAGATTATAAACGCCCAGATGCATCAATTTCCCAGCAATGGCCGATGGGTTCCGCTTATGGGCCCCCCTTGCCCAAGGATTCAAATTTGCCACAAGCCTATAATGTCGGTTGGAAGGTTTTCTTTCGGGATCCAGTCTTGAGTGAATTAATTTCCATGGCTTTGGCTAATAATCGTGATTTACGTGAGGCAATCGAGAATATTACGGCTTCCCATGCCAGTTACATGCGTCAAAGAGGTGATTTATTTCCAACAGTAAATTATTCTGCGGGGGCTTCCTATCAAACGAGTCCGGGAAAAACCTTGGGCGGTATGCGGGGCTATACGCATTGGAACCAATTATCAACGGGATTTGGTGTATCAAATTATGAAATTGATATATTCGATCATGTTCGGAGTTTGACCAAAGCGGCCAGGGAAAGTTACTTGCAGCAGGTAGAGAGTACTTTATCTGTGCAAATTTCGTTGATTAGCGAGGTTGCCAATACATATATGGCCTGGCTTGCGGATTGTGACAGTCTTCGTACTGTTCAGGAAAGCTTGCATAATCGTGAAAGGAATTTACAATTAATTCAAGGAATGCATACCTATGGTCAACAAAATGCCCAGGCTGTGGCACAAGCAACAGAATTGTTGCAAGAAGCCCGAAGTCAGGAGCAGGTTTATCAAAAAACGGTTGCCAATGATCTGAACAGTCTTACTTTGTTGATTGGTCAGCCTATTCCACAATCTGTCTTGCAAAAGGCCGGTCCTAATCCCTCTCTGGATAATTTTGTTTCCATGCCAGAGGTGGCGTCGGGTATGCCATCGGATCTTCTCGAACGTCGTCCAGATATTTTATTGGCAGAACATCAGCTTAAAGAAGCCAATGCGAATGTTGGATATGCCAGAGCCGCTTTTTTTCCATCCATTCAGCTAACAACATCAGGCAGTACGGCAGGAGCAACTTTTGCACAAATGTTTGGGCCATATTCTGCGGCTTATACATTTATGCCGAAAATTACCGTACCTGTAATTGATGAGGGGCAAAATCTGGCACAATTGAGAACAGCAAAAGCTAAAGTGCGTGCCGCCGTCGCTCATTATCAGAAAGTGATACAATCTTCTTTCAAGGAAGTTGCGGATGCTTTGGCAGCCAGAACAACATTAAAAGAAAAGTGGAAAGCTGAATCTGACAATGTCAAGGCAAGCCAGACAGATTACCGTTTGTCCTATGCCCGGTTCAGTAATGGAATTGATAGTTATATCAGCACATTAACGGCGCAAAGAACATTATTGACCGCCCAAGTTTCATCTATTCAGGCACGTCTTCAATATATGCAGAGTCTTTCAACTTTGTACAGAACGTTGGGAGGAGGATGGAGTGCAGAAAATGCTTTTCAGACCTATCAATCCAATGGAAAGAAATTGAATACTCAGGTAGATAAGAGCAAGCAATAAATTTATTATGAATTAAATCGGTTTGCGATTAGAGATTATCTGAAGAGGATAATCTCTTTTTTTTATCCATATGAATTTTATTTTTATTTTGAAAAATTGTATTGAACAGGTGCCGAATTGCAATGGATAGTAAAATCAATCAGTTATCGGTAAAAAAACGGATATGAATATTGGAAAAAAATACATAGGGATAATCTCTATTTTAATGGCTTCTGTTTTATGGGGGACAACAGGGGTTGCCGCTCAATTTGCACCTGAAGTGAGTGCGCTTGCGATTGGGTCAGGTGCTATGGGTATCGGTGGGTTGTTGCAATCAGTGATTGCCTTGCCATGTCTAAAAAATTATCAGGGGAAATTATATAGTCAAAAAGGTTGGATTATATTGGGTGCCCTTGCCGTTATGTTTTACCCTTTGGCTTTTTATGGTTCGATGCGGGTTGCCAGTATTACGGTTGGAACAGTTGTTTCAATTGGTTCGGCACCATTTTTTTCTGCTGCACTTGAAAACATAATGGATCATTTCAAAGTCACCCTACAATGGGTCATTGGTGCCTTTATGGGAGTATCGGGTATCATCTTGCTCTGTTTTTCTGCCCAACATACCTTATATAGCCCAATATCCTTTGCAAGAATCAGTCTGGGTATTTTATTGGGATTGTTGGCAGGGTTTACCTATGCATTCTATACATGGGTTGCAAGACATTTGATACATCATGAAATTCCATCAAAGGCAGCGATGGGAAGTATTTTCGGGGTTGGTGGTCTTTTGCTGTTACCAGTTTTATTGATAACGGGCGGAACATATTTGAATTCATGGAGCAATTTATCTGTTGGAATTTATATGGCGACTATTCCCATGTTTATTGGTTATCTTTGTTTTGGTTACGGCCTGTCCTTTGTTCCAACAAGCATGGCAACTTTGATAACCTTGTTGGAACCTGTTATTGCAACATTTCTTGCCGTAATAATTGTAGGGGAAAAATTTTCAGGTTTTGGCTGGTTAGGAATTGGTTTGATTTTTTTATGTCTGGTTTGTATCTCAATTCCCAATAATAAAAAATGAAAATGCCTTTATAAGGATAAAGGCATGAGAAAAAATTATTCTTTCAGTAAAGCTTTTTTAAAGGCTAGTCGCCAACCTTTGAGTTTTCTTTCCCGTTCTGCTTGTTCCATTGCCGGTTTGAAAGTGCTACCTTCGGACCAGTTGGTCGTAATATCTTCGATATTGTTCCATATACCGCACCCAAGACCAGCAAGATAGGCAGCTCCCATTGCGGTTGTTTCAATATAAGCGGGTCGTTCGACGGTTGTATTCATAATACTGGCTAGGAATTGACAATACCAGTCATTCGCTGACATTCCGCCATCAACACGGATGGATGAAATTTCTTCAAGACTGTCCTTTTTCATTGCCTCGGCAAGATCATAGGTCTGATAGGCAATGGATTCTAGTGCGGCACGGGCTATATGGGCAGCTGTCGCATTGAAGGTTAATCCAGTAATGATTGCCTTGACATCAGGTTCCCAATGGGGGGCACCCAATCCGACAAAGGCTGGAACCATATATACTTCATGGTTGTCGTTAACCTTGGTTGCCATATCATTGGTTTGTGAGGCATGGGTGATGATTCCGATACCATCCCTTAACCATTTGATTGCAGCACCAGCAACAAAGATGGATCCTTCAAGTGCATAGGTTGGTTTACCATTTAGGCGATAGGCCGTTGTTGTGAGCATGCGGTTTTGGGAGGTTACGATTTTGTCCCCTGTGTTTAACAGCATAAAGCATCCCGTGCCATAGGTTGCCTTAACCATGCCGGGTTCAAAACAGGCTTGACCGATTAATGCGGCTTGCTGATCCCCCGCCATTCCCATAATGGGAATTGAATTACCAAACAAGGCAGGATCTGTTGTGCCGAACAAAGTACTGTTATCTTTTACCTCAGGTAAAATAGAGGCGGGAATATTAAAGATTTTGAGTAGTTCTGGATCCCATGATTGTGTTTGTATATTAAACAGCAGGGTTCGACTGGCATTGGTTGCATCTGTTGCGTGAACCTTGCCTCCAGTTAGACGCCATAAAAGGAAACTGTCAATTGTACCAAAAGCCAGTTCACCGCGTTCTGCTTCAGATCTTACATTCGGGATGTTATCCAATATCCAGGCAATTTTTGTCGCGGAGAAGTAGGGGTCAAGAAGTAAGCCTGTTTTTTCATAGATTGTTTTTTCTAGCCCTTCTTCCTTTAAAGCTCTGCATGAATTTGCTGTCCGTCGATCCTGCCATACGATGGCATTGTAGACAGGTTTGCCCGTCTTACGGTTCCAGATAACAACTGTTTCACGTTGGTTGGTAATGCCTATGGCGGCAATTTCACTGGTTTTACCTTCAAGGGAAGCTTTGGCGATGGCGTTTTTAATTGTATATACAGTATCACTCCAGATGTCCTCCGGATTATGTTCAACCCATCCAAGTTGAGGATAATGCTGGGTAAATTCATGTCGGCTGAGCGATATTTCTTGGCCCCGTGTGTTGAAGATAATTGAACGTGTAGATGTTGTGCCCTGGTCAAGGGCAATAATATAATGAGCTTTATTCATGGAAATTATATCCGCTTTGTAATTGGGTTATGATATACGAGATAAAAAGGGTTTAATGAATAATTGATAGGCACCTCCACCCATGACACCGCCTAGGAGTGGGCCGAAAATAGGACCCCACCAATAAGAAGGTAAACCGGGAAAGGCAGAAGGTCCCCAGCCAGCCAAATAGATGAATATTCTAGGACCAAGATCACGTGCGGGATTGATCGCCCATCCTTCAAGATATCCTGCCGATGCACCAATAGCAGCAACTACAAAACCGATAATCAGTGCACCACTGTTTGCTTGTGGGGCAATGGTATTGTATTCATCAGTAATGGCAAAAATACTGAAAACCAAAAATGCAGTTAAAAGGATTTCGTTAAAAAAAGCATGGATAGGTGTGACTGTTAATCCGGGTGCTGTGATAAAAACACCAGCCCCACCGCCCAATGGGCGGGTCAGGTGATGGACAACATTATAATGGTCAATAACTGAATAATACATGCAATAAACAAGAACTGCACCGCAAATCCCGCCAAAAACCTGGGCGATTATATAGGCGGGGACTTTTTTCCAGGAAAAATTCCGGAATAAGGCAAGGGCTAGTGTTACAGCAGGATTGGCATGGGTGCCACTTATGCTGCCAGTAACATAGATCGCGAAAGTTACACTTAATCCCCAGGAAATCGCAACACCCCAATAGGCATTTTGATAAGGACTTGGATCATACATAAGAAGCATTGCTGCTGCTGAACAACCAATAAATATGATAATTGTAACTGCAATCGCTTCAGAAATGAGCTCTCCTATAAGATTTTTCGTATTTTGCATATGTTATTGACTTTCTGGAGGGAGGTTATTGAGACTTTTGCAAATATTGAGCCAGTTTTCCTTGCTCTTCTTGGGTGAAATATAATCCCAGTTTTGTTCTTCTCCATAAAATGTCTTCTACAGTCATGGCCCATTCCTTTTCGACAAGGTAATCAACTTCATGCTGTGTCAAACCATGGCCAAAATCAATACCCATATCCGTCTTGCTTTTGGCATTGTGAATAATGTTTATGGCATCTGTTCCATAACTGTGTGCAATGCGTTTGGCAGTGATTTCATCAAGGAAGGAAACAGTATTGCGAAAATCTTTATAAAATAAATCAAAATTGCCATCGGTAATATTTCCACCTGGCAAAGGTTCTTTGTCCGTCCAATTTTGGCGGGTATATTTGAAAAACTTGGCTAGTTTTTCCATGCTATGTTCTGCAAGACGGCGATAGGTTGTAATTTTCCCGCCAAAGATTGAGAGTAAAGGTGCCTGACTGTTTTCCTCATTCAAATCGAGGTGATAATCTCTGGTTACTGCTGAAGCATTGCTGGAGGCATCGTCATACAGTGGACGAACGCCAGAATAATTCCAGATTACATCTTTTGGAGCAATGTTCTTATTGAAATAATCGTTCACCGATTTACATAGATATTCGGTTTCATTTTCATCAATCCCAGGTAAAATATCTGGAGATTGATCCCAGGAAATATCTGTTGTGCCAATCAATGTGAATTCTTCGTGGTAGGGAATGGCAAATACAATCCGTTTGTCATCATTTTGTAGAATATAGGCTTGAGGACCTTCATAAAGTTTTTTGACAACAATATGACTGCCCTTGACAAGCCGAACATTCATTTTACTTTGAACATGCAGTTTGTCTTGTAAAAGTTCTGCAACCCATGGTCCGGCTGCGTTCACAATTACTTTTGCTGTTATGGTTGTTTTTTTCTGGGTTTTATTATCTTGGATTGTTGCACTCCATTCATTTGTTGAGCGTTTGGCATCCACAAATTTTGTTTGAGTACGAATGTCGGCACCCAGCATAGAGGCCCCTTTTGCATTTAATACAACAAGGCGGCTATCATCAACGGCGCAATCTGCATAGGTAAAGCCCTTTTTGATGTCATTTCGTAAAGGTTGTCCATATGGAGAGGTTTGTAATGAGATTAATTTGGAGTTAGGCAATTTTGGGTGGCTTGCCAAATGATCATATAAAAATAATCCGATTCGAATCATCCAGGCTGGTCGAATGGAATTTCGATGAGGAAGAACAAATTCAAGAGGACGTATAATATGAGAGGCCAGGTTAAGAAGACGTTCACGTTCCTGTAAGGCCTCCCGAACCAGGCGAAATTCATAATATTCAAGATAACGCAATCCGCCATGAATTAGTTTTGTGCTTGCAGAAGAAGTATGGCTTGCCAGATCATTTTTCTCAACGAGTAAAACTTTTAATCCTCGTCCTGCTGCATCGCGAGCAATACCTGTTCCATTGACGCCACCACCAACAATTAAAAGATCATAGGTTGTAGGCTGGGTGTTCATTAGTAATCTCCTGAAAGAATATTTTATTTATTTAATTTTATTTTTTTAATATGGTTTCAGGAGATATGAAATATCAAGCAAGAAATGGCCCTATTTGGGCTATTTCTGGTAAAGTATAGTTGTACTAAAAGTAAAAATCATATATTTAAAAGAAAATAAAAGTTTAATTATAAATAGTTATATAAATAAACCTTAAACAGGTTTCCATCCATCTTGACGTAAAACACTTCCTGCTAAATAAAGACTTCCACAAATAAGGACTCTGTAAGGTTTTTTTTCTGTTTGTTGAAGATGAATTAAAGCATTTTTAATCGTTCCACCGCTAATGGCATGATTTTTAGAAGCCTGGATAATATTATCAATGGACATGGCCATATGTTGATCAGGTTCAATTACAGCCTGTATAGAGGTGCATAACGGGATAAGAGGGGCAAGAAATGCACTGGAATCTTTATTGTTTTTCATGCCAACAATGAGATGAAGGGGCCTGTCCTGCCATTTAGACTTTATAAATCGGGCAAGGATTTGCCCGGCATCGGCATTATGTCCTCCATCCAGCCACAACTCTGTTTCTGGAGTGATATACTTGGTCAATGTTCCTTGTAAGCGTTGCAAACGTGCCGGCCATTGTGCCTCTGCAATACCTTGCCATGCATATTCTGGCACGGCAAGTTGGGTTGCACGTAAAGTGGCAATCGCCAAACCTGCATTATTAACCTGATGAAATCCCATTAGACTGGGTAGAGGTAATTGAAGCGTTCCCTTGGAATCATTATAAACTAGATAATCCCTTTGTTTTTCAATAGTCCAGTTTTTCCCCTGGATAAATAGTGGAGCATTCTTGGCTTGAGCTTCTTCCTGTAAAATGTTCAATACTTCTGGGGATTGATTATAAGTTATAACAGGTATGGATTTTTTGATGATTCCAGACTTTTCCCTAGCAATTTTTACAAGACTGTTGCCAAGAAAAGCTTCATGATCCATTGAGATGGAGGTGATGGTGCTGGCAATGGGATATATGACATTTGTTGCATCAAAGCGCCCACCCAATCCTACTTCAATAATTGCCAGATCAGCTGGATATTTCGCGAATAGACAAAAAGTGGCGGCTGTTAGAACTTCAAAAACCGTGATGGGTTGTTGATTATTAACTTTTTCAATGTAGGACAAGGTATCTGATAATTCTGCTTCATCAACCAGATGGCCTGAAATTCGAAAACGTTCTGTGACATTGATCAGATGGGGTGAAGTTGAAACATGAACATTCCATCCCGCTTTTTCGCCTATGGCACGCAAAAAGGAACAGGTGCTGCCTTTTCCATTCGTACCAGCCACATGAATTGTTGGGGGAAGATGCCGCTCTGGATTTCCCAGATCGTTTAGCAACCGTTTCAATCGATTGAGGGATAGATCAATCAAAGAGGGATATAGTTTGTTAAGTCGCTCGAGTATTTGACCTGAGCGTCCAGTAAATTCGGTTAAAACAGGAGAATTCATAAAAGCTAGGATGTTTGTGTATTTGTGTTACATAACAGGCTGATGAGATTGGCAAGCGTTTCTCGCATATCTGTTCTTTTAACAACCATGTCAATCATGCCGTGATCAAGAAGATATTCTGAGCGTTGAAATCCTTCTGGCAATTTTTCATGAACAGTATTTTCAATAACACGTGGACCTGCAAATCCGATTAATGCATTGGGTTCTGCGATGTGGATATCCCCCAACATTGCAAAGGAAGCAGTCACCCCGCCTGTTGTTGGATTGGTAAAGACGACGATATAGGGAATTTTGGCCTCTTTTAGCATTTCTACAGCTATGACGGTACGGGGCATCTGCATAAGGCTAATCATTCCCTCTTGCATTCTGGCCCCCCCTGATGCGGTAAATATGATTAAAGGGGATTGTTGTAAAAGGGCAAGACGGGTTGCCGCAAGGAAACTCTCACCAAAGGCGGCCCCCATTGTGCCAGCCATAAATTCAAAGGCCATAACGGCCACCACTGCTTTTTGCTCCAGAATGGTACCATGTGCGACGGCAATTGATTCTTCAAGTTGTGATTTTGCGCGGTTTTCCTTTAGTCGATCGGTATAACGTTTTTTATCCCTGAAATTTAAGGGGTCTACAGGCATTTTGGGGAGCTCTATGCAAGTATAGGAATCCTGGTCAAAAGTCCATTCCAAACGCTCTTTCACAGATGCACGCATATGATGTCCACAATGTGGACAGATATTCATGTTTTTTTGTAAATCCTTGATTAACAGCATTTGGTCACAGGCATCGCAATTGGTCCACAGATTATCAGGTATATCTTTTTTTAAAAATCCTTGAATTCTGGGACGTACATATTCCGTAAGCCAACTCATAACTGATCTTTCATTGATGATGATTAATTTATAAACCTGTTTTACAGGGTATTCGCTGACAGGAGCGCAACATGCTGGATAACTTTTTCAATGGTTGTATCAGTAGAATGATAGTCCTGATTTAAGGTTGATTCCAGTGTTTTTAACAAAGCTGAGGCAACAACGGCAGCATCTGCATGTTTTATAGCGTTTTGAACATGTTCAGCTGTTGAAATTCCAAACCCGATTGCGATAGGGAGGTCGGAAACGGAACGAATGATGGGAATGGTTTTTTCCAGATCTTTCTGGGACGCGGTTTTGGTGCCTGTCACTCCCGTAATACTGACATAATAGATAAAACCACTGGCATCTTTAAGAATTTTTTCCAAACGGTTTTTGGGAGTGACCGGGGTTACCAGTCGAATAACATCAAGATGATGTTTTCCCGCATATGGTAGAATACAGCCTAATTCCTCATGAGGCATATCAACAATGATTAGACCGTCAACACCAGCCTGTTCGGCATCCTGACAAAAACGTTCGTATCCATAATGTTCGATTGGATTAACATATCCCATTAAAATGATAGGGGTTGTTTGGTTGTCCTGACGAAAATCCCGAACCATTTGCAATGTTTTTTGCATATTGGTTCCGGCTTTTAACGAACGGTTGGCAGCTGCCTGAACTGTTGGGCCATCTGCCATGGGATCACTAAAGGGGATGCCAATTTCAATCAGATCCGCGCCTGCATGTGGCATGGCCTTTAGAATATTTAAGGCGGTTTGGTAATCAGGGTCACCAGATTCTATATAAGGAATAAAAGCTCCACGTTTTTTTTGTCTAACAGTTTTGAAACAGGTGGCAATACGGCTCATAATTTTACTCCTAAATAATTTGCGATATTATCAATATCCTTATCGCCTCGACCCGATAGATTGACAATGATGATATCTTCTGACTTCATGGCAGGAGCAATTTTCAAGGCATGAGCAAGAGCGTGAGAGCTTTCTAGGGCCGGGATGATTCCCTCTTTGGTTGTGCATTTCTGAAATGCGTCAACTGCTTCATCATCATTGATGGCAACATATTCCACTCGTTTCAGATCATGTAACCAGGAATGTTCAGGACCCACTCCGGGATAATCCAGTCCGGCACTGATACTGTAAGGTTCAGTAATTTGACCATCATCATCTTGTAACAGATACGTACGGTTACCATGCAATACCCCTGATGATCCCCGTTCAATAGAGGCTGCGGTTTTTCCACTATCCAGCCCCTTTCCTCCCGCTTCAACACCAATTAAGGATACGGTAGGATCATCCAGAAAAGGGTGAAAAATACCAATTGCATTTGATCCGCCGCCTATTGCAGCAATAATTTTATTGGGTAACTTTCCTTCAGCTTCCAAAATCTGTTTTTTGGCTTCATTGCCAATAATGCATTGAAAATCTCTGACCATCATGGGATAAGGATGAGGTCCGGCAGCTGTACCCATAAGATAATAGCTGTTATGAACATTTGTTACCCAGTCTCTTAACCCCTCATTGATGGCGTCTTTTAATGTGGCATTGCCAGCGGTGACAGGAATGATTTTTGCGCCCAACAGTTCCATGCGGAAAACATTTGGTTTCTGACGTTCAATGTCAAGCTTGCCCATATAGATTACACATTCCATATTGAATAGTGCACAGACTGTGGCTGTTGCAACACCATGTTGGCCAGCTCCGGTTTCAGCGATTATGCGTGTTTTGCCCATGCGTCTGGCCAGCAAGATTTGACCCATGACATTATTAATTTTATGGGCCCCCGTATGGTTGAGATCCTCACGTTTCAGATAGATTTTTGCACCATTGACAATGTTTGTTAATTGTTTTGCAAACCATAATGGGCTGGGTCTTCCAACATAGTTTTTTAAATAGTAGGTCAATTCATTTTGGAATCCAGGATCTTTCTGAATGGATTGATAAGCTTTTTGCAAATCAAGGATTAAAGGGACAAGTGTTTCGGCAATAAACATTCCCCCATATTTTCCAAAATGTCCATGTTCATCAGGACCCTGTCTTAAACTATTAAAGGATGAACCAGTTTGGGACCCCACGTTTCTCTCCTAAAAACTTGATTGAAATAAAAAATCAACAAAATTATCGTTTGGTTGAGTTTAAATGATTCTGGATTTTACAGCAAATAAATGGAATTGTAACTTAAATGGCTTTTTGAAAAAAAAATAGTTATTTTTCAATTTTATTTAAAAATTAAAGTTCTTGACGTTTTTGATCTTTTTATCTATAAATCCAATCTTATATTTGATATATATATCAAAATTTCCTTCGTATGAAATGTGTATTTTATTTTTACGTTTTTGTTTTGAAATGTATGAATAAAGGATCAATATACAATTTGGTAAATGTTTAAGTATTTGATCGCCATATTTCCTTTCCTTATTTATATGATTTAATTTTCTATTATATAGAGCCTCCATCTATGCAACTTGCCGAACTCAAGGCGCAATCTCCAGCAGAACTGCTCAATTATGCAGAAAGTTTGCAGATTGAAAACGCGTCCTCACTCCGTAAACAAGATATGATGTTTGCCATCCTTAAAAAGCTTGCTGAGAACAATCAAGCTATTTATGGAGAGGGAACTCTGGAAATTCTACCAGATGGTTTTGGATATTTACGTTCCTCTGAATCCAATTATCTGCCAGGACCGGATGATATTTATGTTTCTCCCGCACAGTTACGCCGTTTTAGTTTGCGGACAGGGGATACTGTTTCTGGTGAAATACGCGCTCCAAAAGATGGGGAGCGTTATTTTTCCTTGCTGAAAGTTGATACAATCAATTATCAGGATCCGGAAGTGGTTCGTCATCGTATCAATTTTGATGATTTGACCCCCCTATTTCCAAATGAACGGTTACAGATGGAAATTCCATCATTAATGGAAAGCAAGAATCCAAATAAGGATTTTACACCCAGAGTTATTGATTTGGTAACACCCATTGGTAAGGGGCAGCGTGCGCTTATCGTTGCCCCGCCGAGAACGGGTAAAACCGTGATGTTGCAGAATATAGCAACAGCAATTTCAACCAATCATCCCGAGGTTGTCTTAATTGTTCTTCTGATTGATGAACGTCCGGAAGAGGTTACGGATATGATTCGTTCAGTCAAAGGTGAGGTTGTTTCCTCAACCTTTGACGAACCTGCGCATCGTCATGTTCAGGTTACGGAAATGGTTTTGGAGAAAGCAAAAAGACTGGTTGAACATAAACGCGATGTTGTGATTTTGCTTGATTCCATTACGCGATTGGCTCGGGCTTACAATACTGTTGTTCCTTCATCAGGTAAAGTTCTGACTGGCGGTGTGGATGCCAATGCGTTGCAACGTCCAAAACGTTTCTTTGGTGCGGCGCGTAATGTTGAAGAGGGTGGTTCCTTAACCATTATCGCAACGGCACTGATCGATACGGGTAGTCGTATGGATGAGGTTATTTTTGAGGAATTTAAGGGAACCGGTAACGCTGAACTTGTTCTTGATCGTAAGCTTGCTGATAAACGAACCTTTCCTGCGATTGATATTACTAAAAGCGGTACCCGTAAGGAGGAGCTATTGGTGGATCGTTCGAGCTTGTCAAAAATTTGGGTGCTTCGTCGTATCTTGGCGCCAATGGGAACGATGGATGCAATGGATTTCTTGCTTGATAAGTTGAAATACAGCAAAAACAATCAAGATTTTTTTGATGCTATGAATACTTGATCGTAAAAAGTATTGAACATTAGGAAATAGAATAAATCCTATGTATTTATTCTATTTCCTGAATTATAGAGATATTGATTAAGGTGTGCTAAATAATTTTTCAATATTCAATAAATATTCTTTGGTTTTAATCCCTTCCCCTCCAGAATATCCACCTAAAGTTCGTTTACCAATGACACGATGACATGGAATGATAATGGGAATTGGATTTGCGGCGTTTGCATTTCCAATGGAACGGGCACTTCCTCCTATTATTTTGGCGAGTTCGGAATAGGATTTTGTCGTACCAAAGGGAATAGTTTGCAAAAATTCCCAGACTTGTTGTTGATAGGCTGTTCCAGGCGATAGAATGGGTAAATCAAATTTTTTTAGTTTACCATTGAAATACGCGGCAATCTGGTTTTTTGCCTCCTCCAATAATGGTGTTTTTTCTTCAAGACTACCCCAGCCCCAATCAATTGAGACGATAAGATTATCATTTTCAGCGATACTAAGATCACCGACTGGAGAATGAAAAGATATAAAACCCATGGTGTTATAAAAATCTGAAATTTATTTCTGTAAATGTAGCAATTTACAAAATTAAGATAATTTATTTTATTTATCAATTTATTCTATTGGGGATTGTCTCTAAAATTTAAGCGGGAAGTAAAATCTTCAGATCATTAAGACTATTCGTCACGGCTGCATTAATAAGTTGAGTGATACCTGTTTGAGTGTTATTCCATGCATCCCCCCAAACAGATCGATTATTAAGATTATCCAGAAATTCACCGATTCCATAACCTATATTTATTGCACCTGTTATATATGATTTCTCTGGCTCTTTTCCAGAGATATTTTTACTCAGCTGATTTAGTCCATTACCAATTCGAGAACCAATTAACGAACCAATTGCGGTAAATGAAGCGGCACCTGATACATTGTTAATTTCATTATCTGTTAGGTCACGCATATTATATCCCTTCAATTTAGTTGCATAATTATAATTATTATAGGTAGCGTACAATGATATGTGTAGTAATATTTAGTTTATTGATTTGAAGAAAATTGATTTTATATGAATGAATTTATCTTTTCGTATGTATTAAAAGATTTTTTTATGTTACGACCGTATAAAAAATATATATCTTAAGTAGATAAGTTAATATTGTATGGAAAATATTTCATTAAATTCAAATACGACAATTTTTGCCTTGGCAACTGCAATGGGCAGGGGTGCTGTTGCGATCATGCGTTTGAGTGGGCCTTTAACTTATTCTATTTTACACAGAATGTGTCATCAAGTGCCGCAACCACGTTTGGCGTCGGTTCGTAAATTATGGAAAATTCAGGAGGGTCAGAAAGAATTACTGGACGAGGCTTTGCTGCTGTGGTTCCCAGGCCCTAATAGTTATACGGGTGAAGATAGTGCAGAACTGCACTTGCATGCAGGTCCTGCTGTGGTTGATGCTGTTGCGGAGGTATTGGTTTCTTATGGTGCCATTCCTGCCCAGGCAGGTGAATTCACCAAGCGAGCGTTTTTGAATGGCCGAATTGATTTATTACAGGCGGAAGGTATTGCCGATCTTGTTGAGGCGGAAACGCAGGCGCAAAGAAAACAGGCTTTGGAACAAACGGAAGGTGGATTAAGTGACCTTTATCATGGCTGGGCAAAACAATTGCGCGAAGTGTTGGCATTTCAAGAGGCATTAATTGATTTCCCGGATGAGGATTTGCCGCAAGAGATTGAGGAGAATGTGAAGAGGACAATCGTTGATTTGCATTCTGAAATGATTGACCATCTGAATGATCAAGGACGAGGGGAACGTTTGAGAAAAGGACTGACCTTTGCAATTGTGGGGCCACCAAATGCTGGAAAATCTAGTTTATTGAATTATTTGGCTGACCGTGATGCGGCGATTGTGACCGAACAGGCTGGAACAACACGAGATGTTATTGAGGTCAGGGTAGTATTGGGTGATGTTCCTGTAACCTTGGTGGATACTGCAGGCTTACGTGAAACAGAAGATGAAATTGAAAAAGAGGGGATAAAGCGAGCCTACAAGATCGCTCAAAATGCAGATTATGTAATGTGTTTGATGGATGCTGCGGATAAAAATGATTGCCCTGAATTATCTTGTGATCTGTTGGTTCGAACAAAAATTGATTTAAATGTTTCACGTGAAACATTATTAAGTCAGTCAGATAAAACCGTGTTAATCAGCGTCAAATCGGGTGAGGGGATGGATAAATTCAAAAGTTTATTGGTTCAGAAAACCAAAGAATTAATATCCCGTCAGGGGCCACCCCCTTTAACACGGGTAAGACATCGATTAGGTATAACAGAATGTGTTCAACATTTGCAAAAAGCCCAAGAAATGGAATGGGCTGAATTGCGTGGTGAAGAATTGCGGTTAGCTATGCAGAGTTTGGGTAGATTAACTGGTGCTGTAGGTGTGGAGGATCTGTTGGATACCATATTTGGTCAATTTTGTATCGGTAAGTAAGGTCGAGTTGAGAAAAGATTAATGATAAATGTAAAATACGATGTAATTGTCGTTGGTGGAGGACATGCTGGAAGTGAAGCGGCTGCAGCTTCTGCTCGGATGGGGGCAAGAACTTTATTGCTGACCCATTCTCTTAACACGATTGGGATCATGTCATGTAATCCGGCAATTGGTGGAATAGGCAAAGGGCATCTTGTTCGGGAGATTGATGCTTTTGATGGTATCATGTCAAAAGCAGCGGATCGTGCGGGCATTCATTTCAAGCTGCTTAATCGTTCCAAAGGTCCAGCAGTACATGGACCTAGGGCTCAGGCTGATCGGATGTTATATCGTAATGCGGTTCAACAATTTTTAAAAGAATTAAGCAACCTGACTATTATGGAGGGTGCGGTTGCTGATCTCAATGTCGATATTGGCAATAAAATATGTGGTGTTATTTGCGAGGATGGTCGTGATTTTCTGTCAGGAGCGGTTGTCTTAACGACGGGAACTTTTTTGCGTGGTGTTATTCATGTTGGCAATAAAAGTCAGCCAGCCGGAAGAGTTGGAGATAAACCTGCCACAATATTGGGAAACCGATTGGAGGCGATGGGACTGCGTATGGGTCGCTTAAAAACAGGAACCCCTCCAAGGCTGTTGCGATCAAGTATCGATATGGAGCGGTTGACAGAAGATAAGGGGGATGAATCTCCCGAGTTTTTTAGCCGATTGACTGATAACGCTTTTAATGAATTTGTTTCCTGCCGGATAACTGCAACCACTCCTGAAACGCATCGTATAATAAGGGATAATATTCATACTTCTGCAGTCTATGGGGGTGCAATTATTGGAAAAGGACCTCGTTACTGTCCGTCAATCGAGGATAAAATTGTCCGTTTTGCTGATCGGGAGCGTCATCAGATTTTTATTGAGCCTGAAGCATTGCCTGGACATGAAGGTGGGGATTTGGTTTATCCGAATGGAATATCAACCAGTCTTGCAGAAGATGTTCAGGAACGAATGGTTCATTCAATTCCAGGTCTGGAAAATGCCGTGATTGTCAGGCCAGGTTATGCCGTGGAATATGATTATATTGATCCGAGATCCTTGAATCCGACCTTAGAATTGCCAAATTTTTCCGGATTGTTTCTTGCCGGACAAATCAATGGTACAACAGGGTATGAGGAAGCCGCAGCTCAGGGTTTGTTGGCTGGAATTAATGCCGCAAATCATGCTTCTGGATCAGAAAAAATTACAATTGATCGTAGCCAGGGTTATATTGGTGTCATGATAGATGACCTGACAACGCAAGGGGTGACCGAACCTTATCGTATGTTTACCTCACGGGCAGAATATCGCTTGACTTTACGGGCAGATAATGCAGATATACGGTTAACCCCTTTGGCTGAACAGTTGGGGTGTTTGGGGGCTGAACGATTGGCTTTATATCTTCAGGATATAGATCATATCAAAAATTCTGTTCAGAGAGCGAAGGGAGAGAAATACCTGCCTAAAACCCTGAATGGTTATGGAATGCAGATTTCGTCCGATGGACGCTGGCGGTCATTATTTGAAATTTTATCATTATGCCCTTCTGAGGAGGTAATTGAGAAAGTCGCTCCTTGGTTTCATCAATTAACATCAAGAGTTCAACAATATATTCGTACCGAGGCCCGTTATGAAGGTTACCTTGTTAGACAGGCCAGGGAAATCAGGCAGCTTGACCAGGAGTCCAGAATCAATTTGCCACTGGATCTTGATTATAGGAAAATTGGCGGATTAAGCCGAGAAATGCAGGAACGTCTAGAAGCGGTTCGTCCTGTTTCTTTTGGTGCTGCCCAAAGGATACCGGGGGTAACACCCTCTGCATTGATGGCTATATTGGCATATATTCGAACCCCGCAAAAAGGGGAAAAGGATAATTGTTGTGAATCTTGACGGTTATATAAAAAATTATCCGTTTTTAAAGAGTGTTTCACGTGAAACAATAGAGAAACTGGAAATTTATATTTCTTTGCTTCAGCAATGGAACAAAAAAATAAATTTGGTATCGCAACAGGGTATGGATCAGGTCTGGAAACGTCATGTATATGACAGCTTTCAATTGATTCGGTATCTTGATTCATCTGTAAAATCTATTGCTGATCTTGGATCAGGTGGAGGATTTCCCGGTCTGATCTTGGCATTGTCAACAGATATTCCTGTAATATTGATTGAATCTGATATGAGAAAGACAATTTTTTTAAGGGAAGTTCTGCGACAGACCAAAACACAAGCAACTGTGCTTTGCCAGAGGATTGAAAATGTGAATGCTATCAGTGCAGATGTTGTGACGGCAAGGGCATTGACTTCATTGACTCAGCTTTTGGAATTTTCAAAAAATATTTTAAATAAAAATGGTTATTGTTTATTTTTGAAAGGCCGGTCTGTTAATCTGGAAATTGAAGAGGCACAAAAGGATTGGAAAATAAATTATAAAACCTTTTCCAGTCAAACGAATGCCGATGGGGTAATAGTTAAGATTAATCAATTTGAACGTGTTGAATAAAATGGCGCTTAAAAAGACAAAATCAAAAAATACTTATATTTTGGCAATTGCAAACCAAAAAGGTGGGGTGGGTAAAACAACGACAGCAATTAATCTTGCCACCGCATTCGCTGAAAAAAAGAAGGTTCTATTAATTGATCTTGATTCTCAAGGAAATAGTTCAACTGCATTGGGAATTGAATATGGCGATCGTGATAAAGGAACCTATCATTTATTAATTAATGGCAAAGTGGTTGATGGAATGATCAAGGAGTCCATGATTCCAGGATTATCGTTGATTACAGCTGATGGCAACCTTGCGGCTGCAGAGCTTGAGTTGATTGATATTGAAAAACGTGAATTTCGGCTCAAGGAGGCAATTAAGCAATTTATAGGTATATATGATTATATTTTGATTGACTGTCCTCCAAGCCTTGGACTGTTAACGGTAAATGCCTTGGCGGCTGCTACTGGTGTTATTGTTCCGTTGCAATGTGAATTTCTGGCACTTGAAGGAATAAGTCATCTGGTTAAAACGGTTACACATTTGCAGAAAAAGGTAAATCCTGATCTGGATATAAAGGCAATTGTTTTAACGATGTATGACAAACGCAACAGACTTTCAGAGCTTGTTGCTGAAGATACTAGGAATTTTTTTGGGGATAAGGTCTGTAAAACAGTTATTCCACGCAATATCCGTATTTCAGAGGCACAAAGTTATGGAAAGCCAATAATGGTGTATGATCCTAAATCAACTGGAGCGCAAGCCTATATAAACTTGGCTAAGGAATTGAATCGTCGATTTGCTTAATTTGAGGGTAGGAAATATGAAGGGTAAGAAAAGGGATCAGGGTAAAATTCGTTTGGGAAGAGGACTTGCCGCTTTATTAGGGGAGTCGGTTAAAGATGAGGATAATCAGAAAGATATTGGATCCGATCTTGGGATTTCAGATTTGAAAATGCAGATTTTACCTATTGACATAATTGAGCCTGGTCCTTTTCAACCTCGACAAATTATGCAGCCTGAAGCTTTACAAGAGTTGGCGGACTCAATCAGACAACATGGTATTTTACAACCTCTGCTGGTTAAGGAAAAAGATACCCAAAAGGGTCAATACCAAATTGTTGCTGGGGAACGTCGCTGGCGTGCTGCCCAACTGGCCATGATTGATGAGGTGCCGGTTAGGATCTGCTCTTTTACTGATAAAGATGCAATGGCTGTCGCATTAGTGGAAAATTTACAGCGTACGGATTTAAATATTATCGAAGAGGCTGAAGGTTTTTCAAGATTATTAAATGAGTTCAATCTTACTCAGGATGAGTTATCTTCTGCATTGGGTAAATCACGTTCACATATTGCTAATATAATCCGCCTATTGCAATTGCCGGATGAGATTATAAATTATTTGAAAAACGGGATATTAACTCCGGGACATGCAAGAGCCTTGCTTATGCATCCCGATCCTGTATCAGCGGCAAAGGAAATTATTCAAGATGATTTAACGGTAAGACAAACAGAAGCCCTAGTTAAAAATGCCAAAGCGGTTAATAAAAATTTACACTTGAAAAAAAAGCCAATCGATCCTGAGATAGAGTCACTTGAAAAAGATTTGCGTGGCAGATTAGGGTTTAATGTCAAAATTCAATTTGATGGTAAAGGTGGGTCCTTAAAAATATTTTATAAATCCCTTGAACAGTTTGATGAGATTTTAACGTTGTTAAAAAATTAAATGAAATATTGATACTTCATAGACCCATAATAAAAAAAGTCGCTTATTATTAAAAATAAGCGACAAAATAATAAGTAAAGTATAGAATGAAAAAGGTTAAAACCTGAAGTCGAGTGTTTCCATAAGGAAAGCACTGTCATTGCCACCAGCTTTTTTTATGGATTGTGAGGCTAGAACACCGCCAAAGTCTCCAGTTAAAACAAGATGGGGAGCAATTGCATAAGCGAGAGTAAACTGGGGAATTGCACCAACAAATCCACCAGAATAATTGTCACGCAAAGGATAGTTGAATCCGACACCGTAAATCGTATCATTGGTATTGGCTCTCCAAATTACAGGTGCGTGCAATTTGACAAGTGCTTTTTTTGTTGGATTGTAAGTGATTAAAGGACCTGTACTGACTGTATTGGAAGTTGCCAGATATAGCGTCATATCCTGATAGTTTGCTGTTGTAAAATAGGGAACAGCAAAATTTCTGACCGCGCCGTGATCTTTGTGATAGTTGCCACCAGAAAAATAGTCGCTTTGCAGGCCCAATGACAAATTTCCCGGCACGTTTTTAAAGTTATAAGCAAAAATCGCATCAAATGCATAGGCTCTGACTGGACGTGTTTTACTACCAGAATTTGCGGGACGGAATTCACCACCCTGATATATACCTGTAACATCAATGGTGAAATTGCCAATATTTCCGTTCAACCTTCCACCGATATTATCACGTCTTGTAGAGCCTTGACGGTTTTTCCCGGGTGTTGGTGTGGGAAGACCTGCAGCATTACCGTTATAAAGGTAACCAATATAAAAGGCATCAAGATATAATTGGCTATTCACATTCTGCACTTTAAAGCTGGGAAGAGCATAACTGGCCAAACCACCAAACATGCGAGCATTATAACTTGGCCCTGCACCAAAAACATGATCTTTGGAAAAGTCAGTTTGCCAGAAGTCAAAAATGTCGACTCTGAAATTTTTCCAGAAAGCATAGCCTCGGAATCCATCCCAACTGTAACGAATATTAGTCAGTTCCCGTGCGGAAGTCATGGAGAGTGGTGCATCAACAAAATATTGACGTCCTCCCATTGCCCCCATTTTTGCACCAAGCAGGTTCCCCTTTATTTCTAAAAAACCTTGCTGCATGTCAAGTCGTTTACGTTGAAAACCTGTTTGATAGCCAAAAGTGTTGCTGCCACCAGCAACACCATTAATGAGTTCGGCATAAGCTCTTACGTGGGAACCAATATGCAAATCAGCACCATAAACGCTACGAATCAACAAACGGTTGGAATTTGTTTTGGCTCCAAATCCCATATATGGTTTGCTGTCGAAAACATGACGAAACCGCTCATTGCCGTTTAAACTCAGCCAGATATCCCCAGAATCATTCAGGGGAATATACTTGAGTCGGTTAAACCAGTCATCATTTTTATGGGGATCATTGCATAATCCGCTCCAGTCTTCTGCCCATCTTGCTTGTGCGTATGGGGCATATTGTCCGAAAGCATACCAAGAATAATTACCAACAGGTCCAAAACCGCTGTGTTTGTTGAAGACACCCCAATCCGGATGTCGTGTATTTCCATATTTACCAGCCGCTGTGACAACTTTTGCACAACGGTTATTAAGATTTGAGTAATCAGTAAATGTAGAATCGATTTTATTTTGAATTTTTGAATCTGTTGGAAGTAATGTTTGTTTTGTTTGATCTTTAGCGTAAGTATGTATTGAAGTTAAAAGTAGTAATGAGAAACAAATATGATTAACTACTTTTAAACTAGCCAGAATAGTTGATTTATTCATAGTTTATCATTCATACTAATATTATTGTTTTATTTAATTATATTATTCTTTTAAGAAAAGAATTTATATTATCCACATGTATAGTATTATTTATATTAAGAATAAGATTATATTAATCTTTGTGAATATTTGGTTGCTAGTCTTATGGCTAGTATTCTTTATGACGTTTATCATTATATGGTTATTTATTTGGGTTATTTCAAATAATGCATGAAGATCAATTGGTAAGATACAGTCGCCATATCCTTTTGCCGCAAATTGATTTGGATGGACAAAAACGGTTTTTAAATAGCCGTGCTATGGTTATAGGATGCGGGGGACTGGGTTGTGCAGCAATTCCTATTCTTGCTGCTGCGGGTATTGGCAGTTTAATGCTGGTTGATAATGACAAGGTCGAACTGTCCAATTTACAACGACAGACATACTATACACCTGATGATATTGGTAAATTCAAAAATCATGTAATGGCCGATTTCATTCATAGACAAAATCCGGATATTACTGTTGATACTGTGCCTTACCGTTTATCCGAGGATGAATTATCTTCATTAATTCATGATTATGATGTGATTTTGGATTGTAGTGACAATTTAAAAACCCGACAAATGATCGGGCGGGTTGCATATTCTAGTAAAATACCTTTAATTTATGCCTCGGCCATACGGTTTGAAGGGCAATTAAGTGTATTTGACTCAAATAATGATCGATCACCATGTTACGCCTGTCTATTTGATGGAGCGGAAACAGAACAGGACCGTTGTTCATTTACCGGTGTTTACGCCCCATTGGTCAATACAATGGCAGCTATGCAGGCTTCAGAGGCTTTGAAGGTAATATCCAGGATGGGTCAAGCTCTTACGGGCAGGATACTGCATTATAATGCTTTGAATTTTTCTTTTCATATGCTGGAATGTGATCGCAATCCGCATTGTAACGTGTGTGGTTGTTCGAGGAACTAGGGTGTTTTGTCAAAACCATGTTCTAGGGCGTAAATTGCTGCCTGCACCCTGCTGTGTAAATTAAGTTTTCGTAATATATTCTGAACATGCAACTTGATTGTACTTTCTGACACGCTCAAAAAACGGGCAATTTCTTTATTACTTATTCCCTTGGTCAGCCAAGCCAATATTTCTTTTTCCCTTGGTGTTAAAGAATCATAGAGATCTTCGTTCTTTTCCTTTTCATTGGGTCGGAATTGATCGATAAGGGTTGATATCATGGCTGGGGAGAGAATATTATTCCCTTCATAAACTTTGTGAATACTGTCCAATAGGAAATCGGTATTGATATTTTTCAAAAGATAGCCTTTTGCTCCAAGTGTCATACATTGAATAAGGTCATCATTATCTTCCGAAACAGTTAAAATTAGGACATTAAGGTCTGGATTAATATTTAAAAGGTTTTGGAGCGTTTCCTTTCCGCCCATTCTTGGCATATCCAGATCAAGGAGGATGATATCAGGGTTAAGTTTCTGGGCCAGTTTTATACCTTCTGATCCATTTTGCGCCTCTCCAATAACCTCTATATCTTCCTGATTGTTAAGAAGAAATTTCAATCCTGAACGAAATAAAGAATGATCGTCAATAAGCAGAATTTTAATTTTTGTTTGCATTTTCTTTATACTACCGTTCTATAAGTTTATCGGAATAGTGAGTTCCAAGGTTGTACCATGATTAGGTGTTGAAGTAATGTTTATTTTTCCGGAAATATTTTCTGCCCTCTCTTGGATAATTGATAAACCGATATGGTTCTGTTGTTTTTTTTGCAAGGTATTAAGGTCAAATCCGACACCATCATCATGAATACGCATCATGAAAGAATTATTATAACTAAATTCAATTGTTGCAAGCTTGCATTTTGAATGTTTACGAATATTGGATAAAGCTTCTTGAAGAATAAAAATGATCTGTAATTGCTGTTGTTTTGTAATAAATAAAAATTTTTGCAGATTAATTAATTTTACAGGTATTTTTGTCTGGGCTTTGAAACGGTTCACGACTTTCTTAACAACAGTCTCAAAATCTTCCTTGCCAATCTTGGTTCGAAAATTCATTAACAGTTCACGAACATCGTCATAGGATTCTTGCACGCCATGCTGAATAAAATCCAGATTTTGCTTGGCTTTGTCAAGGTCATTCTTATTGATTGCCTTTTCAAGCATTTGAGCTTGCAAATTAAGAAAGGACAATGCTTGTGCTATGCTATCATGCAATCCCTGTGCAATTAAGTTGCGTTCCTCCATAATGGCAAGCTGTTTTTCTTTGGCAGTTAATTGGTAATTTTCAATGGATACACCAAGTTGACAGGTCAATGTTTCAATCAAGTGGTAGGTTTCTGGAGAAAAAGAAGATTCCCTTTTTTTAAAATATAGAACCATTAACCCTATTTCATTTTTATTATGCCAAATAGGAAAAATGATAAAATGACTAAATAATTTTTTAACGCACGAGGGTATAAGACAGTTTTCCTGCTGATCAGTTTTGACGCAAATAGGATAGGAATTTTTGGGTAGGGAAGAAATATCAAAAAAACAGTTGGCAGAAAAATAACATTGTTCAATGGTGTTTAATTGTGCTGGAAAACCTTGGCTACAAATAAAATTCATGGCGTCTTTCTCTTCGTTAAGAAAGCCGATAAATCCGGCATCCGCTTGACTTAAATCAATAATTTTTTCAAGGAATCTCTCGGTTGCCATATTGGGAGTCAGGCAGGTATGTAAAAAGGTGATCATGTCATAAAGAATAGTTAATTCATGATTCTTTTTCTTTAATGCAAGTGTTTTATCCGAAACTTTATGTTCAAGGTTATTGTATAAGTCCTGCAAATTATGTGCCATCTGGTTAAAACCGGAGGAGACAATATCAAATTCACTACTGCCATTTACAGGAATACGTCTGGATAGATTACCCTGACTTAGGGCTTTGATACTTGATTCAAGATGTTTCAATGGATTGATGACTGATCTATATAACAGGGATATGCTCGAAAAGGCAGTTATCAGTATCATCAGGATAATTGTTGTGATTATGTATCGAAGCCAAATGATGTCTTGCGTATTTTGGTTTTCGATCAGTTTGACTAAAAGATCAATGTCTTCTACGAATGTGTTGAGATGATAATAATTTTTGTCAGTTAATCTGTGATATCCAGAGGACTGGTTTATAAGCGGCAATATCTGGTTATTATAGGTTTTTTCAATATATTTTATTTGCAGGTTTATTTTTTTATTATTTGAAAAAATCAGGGTATTATTATCGTATTTTTTTAATTTATTAAGGATTGTAATAAATTTTGTTTGTTCATGCTGCAGGTTTACATAATCGTTTTGATTAGAAAGTAACATCATGTAATAGACACGCATGCGCAAACTGCCCGTATAATTGATGGCAATTCCAGCATTTTCAAGCTGCCAAAGCAGGGCGAGTGCATATCCCGTAAAGAATATGGCACATACAACCCATGCGATAGTACAGGTAAGCAGTTTGGTTGAAAGCTTGTTAAAATACCGCGTGATTTTCATTATTTGATAATTGTTCGTAAATATTATGATAAGATTATTTTAACATATATTTGAATTAAATATTAGAAATCAACTGCCAATGAAAATTGATATGTTCTGGGTAATCCAGCATAAGCACTGTTATTTGCGGTGCCTCCGTTAATTGAGGATGGATATACAGACATCCAATAATGTTTATTGGTTACATTATTGACATTAAATCGTGCCGCAAGTGGGGTGTTAAAGACATTGAAGGCGTAGCGCATCCCGACATCTGTCGTAAAATACCCCTTGGCAAAAGTGGTGTTGTAATTATTGGCAGCCCGACGATCTGTATAGTGAAGATTGATGTTGAATGCCATACCGTACAGGATGTGATCTTTTGCGACAGGTAATTGGTAGTCAATCAGCAGGTTGGCCTGAACAGGTGGGACACCAACAATTTGTTTATGAGAGGTGGCAATATTTCCTGTTTTTCCCAGTTGTGCATCAAGCCATGTAACACCTCCAAGAATAGACAGACTATCCCATATCTGTCCTGCGACCTGAAATTCAACCCCATAATTGCGCTGTTGTCCTGCGACGGCAAAAATATGGGTTGTTGGATTGATAAATGCATATGGACGTGTCATACGGAATGCCGCAACATTTAACCACAGGCGGTTGAATTTGACCTTATAGCCCACTTCATATTCTTCACTACGATAGGGAGCCATGATCTGGTTTGGATTAATTACTCCCGTCGCCGGGGCAATATCTCCCGCCTGCAGACTTCTTGCCCAAGTGAAATAGGCGGTATGACCTTCAAGAGGATGATAAATCAGGCTTGTTGTTGGACTAAATGCCGCATCATGTGAATTGTGTGCGGTTTTCTTTCCTTTCATGTTCCAGCTGTCATTGCTTAACCAGCTCCAACTGAAAACACCCATAATGGCCCATTGTTGATTAAAATGGATTGTATCGCCTGCAATCAGGGCTTGTTGCTGGATTAAGGCCGATTGATAACGTCCCCATCCTTTTGGTCTATGACCCGGTAATGGACGAGGATTGTGTATGTTGCTGGTTCCAAGATTGATTGTTTCAGTATGAGTGGGATTGTAATTACCCCTCATATATCCATTGGTGCCCAAAACAAGTTCATGTTTTACAAAATCTGTATTTACTTCTCCATTCACATAGGCAAAATTGCTCCCTACCTGAAAAACGTTTGCCTGACCGGCTACCGAAATAGATTGTTGATAATCACCCTTGCTGTTTAGGAGTCGATTGCTGTTGTTGAACATCTCTCGTTTGGCATCCTGATAGAGCCCTCCCGCAGTAAATCTCCATTTTCTATTGATTTGGTGTTTGATTTTTCCGAGAAAGGTATTTGTTTCCGTATTAAAGCCGGCATATTTTTGCCCAAGATAGGCCTTGCCCATATTGGGTGCGGATGGCAGTTGAATGGAATTATCAAACGAAAAATTCGTCGCTGTTCCCCTTTCATTATAGGTATAATGGCTGGCATCTATCTCAATAACGGTTTTGGAGGAAAGATGAATATCAAAATCACCACTGACCAGATTACGTTTTAACTGACTGTGTTCCACATAGGCGGTGCCTTCATCATGCAGAAGGTTTAAACGATATCCAAACCACCCATTTTTACCGACTCGACCAGATGCATCCGCATATTCCGTCACGGCACCAATTGAATCGTAATTGATTGAAAGATGTTCCGTACGACGGTCAGTGGGACGTTTGAGCTGGTAACTGAAAATGCCGGCTGGATTTTGTGGGCCATACATAGCCCCGGCCAACCCGTTCAGAACCTGCAAATTTTCAAACATTTCCGTTGGATAGGGGGTGGTGGTTGTCATATTGAGCCCGTCAATACGGCTGTTTGCTGTCACGTCCCCCTCAAACCCCCTGGATTGCGGCCTGGCCATGCCTGCAGATCCACGGGCCTCGAGTTGTACGGAAGGAAGGTATTTCATTAGATCATTAACGTTTCTTGCCTGTTGATTGGCAATAACGTCATGAGGAACTGACAAGATTGAAAAAGGCGCGTCTTCAGATTTCAAGGAACCCAAGGGGCCCAAGGTAACGTCTGGAGTACTCATTACCGCAACTGATCCGTCAGCCCTTCTTTGTCCCCTTACAGTAATTTTTTCGGATATTTCATCCTCTCTTTCCATATTGGTCGAGGTTGAAATCTTTTGTGCCATCGTTTGAAAAGGGAAAAGAAGAAGCAGAGGTAGAATATATTTTTGTTTTCTATTCATGCAAATTCTTCATGGATTAATAATTCAAGAAATTATTCTAATAATGGAAATGAATATGATATATTAATAGTAGGAAAACGACTAATTATACTTAGCCAAATGGCTATAAACAACCTAGCCATTATTCCAGATTTCTATAAGCTTTTGACTAATTGGTTCGATCTTGCGGAAGATGTAAATATTATTAAAACAATTATGCGTTTTATTTAACTTATACAATAAAGATCAAAAACAATACAGATATAAACGTATTGGTTCATCAACCAAGGAAAAAAAATGTCTCATTTACTAACAAAATGGGAACCGGAAAATCAACAGTTTTGGGAAAAGCAAGGACGTGTTATTGCTTTACGGAATTTATGGATTTCCGTTCCTGCTCTTTTACTTGCTTTCGTTGTATGGCAATTATGGAGTGTCGTTGTTGTCTATCTACCAGAAGTTGGGTTTAAATATACTCAAAATCAACTAATGCTTTTAACGGCATTGTCTGCATTGTCAGGGGCAACCCTGAGAATCATCTATGCCTTTATGGTTCCCATTTTTGGTGGAAGAAGATGGACGGTTTTTTCAACAGCCACCCTTTTGATTCCAACCATTGGTTTTGGTATATGCATACAAAATCCAAATACCAGTTTTGCAACAATGGTGATCTTGGCCCTGTTGTGTGGATTTGGTGGAGCAAATTTCAGCTCCTCTATGGCAAATATCGGATATTTTTTCCCTAAATCAAGAAAGGGATTTGCCACGGGGGTAAATGCTGGACTGGGAAATCTTGGTGTACCGTTTGTACAATTTGTTACCTTGTGGGTTATTGGCGTCAGTATCTTTGGTGCTTTGGGGGGTGGACCAGAAACACGTATTCATAACGGTCAGCAGAGTCTTGTCTGGTTACAGAATATCACCTATATTTGGGTACCTTTTATTGCGGTAACCGTTATCGCTGCCTGGTTTGGGATGAATGACCTTGCCACGGTCAAGGCATCTTTTTCAGAGCAATCAATAATTTTCAAGCGTAAACATACCTGGGTTGCCTGTTTGCTTTATCTGGGTACATTTGGATCCTTTATCGGTTTTTCAGCGGCATTGCCCCTGTTGATAAAGCATGAATTCGTTGATGTTAATCCAATAAAATACGCCTTTTTAGGTCCTTTGCTGGGGTCCATATTTAGAGTTGTTGGGGGAATTGCCTCTGACAAATTCAAGGCGACACGGGTAACTCAAATCAGTTTCCTGGGTATGATTGTTTTTTCCTTATGTATCGTTTTCTTCATCTCAGCCCCGGAAGAATCAAGAAGTTTTGTCGGCTTCCTGATAAGTTTTATGATCCTGTTCATTTTTGTTGGATTGGGAAATGGATCCGTATTTGCCCAGGTTCCCGGAATATTCACAATATTTTACCAGAAATACCTTAAAAAACAAAAAGCTGAATCTGAAGAGCAGATGAATGAGGATGCTGCCAAGGAAACCGGTGCGGTTCTTGGTTTTATGGGGGCTATTGGTGCCTATGGTGGATTTATAATTCCAAAACTGTATGGAACCTCTTTAAGTTATACCGGATCGTATAATTTAGCTTTTTATATTTTTGTGGGATTTTACGTATTTTGCCTTTTGATAAACCGTTGGTACTACCTTCGCAGAAATGCTGAAATACGTTGTTAAGACAAATTTGATTTAGAATTTGGAAATTGATTATGAGCCATATATTAGATCGTTTAAACTTTTTTAAAAAAACGAAAAGCAGTTTTGCTGACGGGCATGGCGCTGTTGTTAACGAGGACAGAAAATGGGAAGACGCGTATAGACAACGTTGGCAACAGGATAAAATCGTAAGATCAACTCACGGTGTGAATTGTACTGGATCCTGCAGTTGGAAAATCTATGTTAAAAGTGGATTGATTACCTGGGAAACCCAACAGACAAATTATCCGAGAACTCGTGCGGATCTACCCAATCATGAACCCAGGGGATGTCCTCGCGGGGCATCTTACAGCTGGTATGTTTATTCTGCCCAACGTGTTAAATATCCAATGCTGCGTGGACAGCTGGCTAGATTATGGCGTGATGCACGTCAGAAGATGGATCCGATATCCGCCTGGGAATATATCAGTCAAACACCAGAATTGGCCAGTTCTTACAAGAAAAGACGTGGATTGGGCGGATTTGTCCGATCAACCTGGCGGGAAGTCAACGAGCTTGTTGCCGCGGCAAATAACTTTACTATCAAAAAATATGGTCCCGACCGTATTATTGGATTTTCTCCTATTCCGGCTATGTCGATGGTCAGCTACGCTTCCGGATCCCGTTATCTTTCTCTTATTGGGGGTGTTCCGCTATCTTTTTATGATTGGTATTGCGATCTGCCACCAGCAAGCCCACAAGTATGGGGCGAGCAAACCGATGTTCCGGAATCAGCCGATTGGTATAATTCAACCTATTTACTAGTGTGGGGATCAAATATCCCCATGACTCGTACGCCAGACGCTCATTTTTATGCCGAAGTTCGTTATAAAGGTACAAAAACGGTCGCTGTTTCATCAGATTATGGTGAAATGGTAAAATTCAGTGATATATGGCTCTCTCCCAAACAAGGTACGGATGCTGCCTTGTCCATGGCGATGGGGCACGTAATCTTCAAAGAATTTCATCTGGACCGTCCCTCTGAATATTTTACGTCATATTGCCGTCAATATACAGATATGCCAATGCTGGTTATGCTTGATGAAAAGAATGGCCAACTGGTTCCCGGATATTTCTTGCGTGCCAGTCATTTGGCAGATCAGCTTGATGAAAAAAACAATCCTGAATGGAAAACGCTTGTTATTGATGAATTGACGGGACAGATTGTAACCCCCAAAGGATCAATTGGTTTTCGCTGGGGTGAAACAGGTCAATGGAATCTTAAAGAACAGGATAGCAAAGGACAGACCGTTAAGGCCCAACTTAGTCTGCTGGGTAAGCATGATAATGTTGCGGAGGTTGTGTTCAATTATTTTGCTGGAGAAAGCAAAAATGAACAGATGCTCCGAAAGGTTCCGGTTAAAACCATTACCTTGGCTGATGGCAATCAGGTAAAGGTTACTACAGTTTTTGATTTAATGGCTGCCAATTACAGTATTGACCGTGGTCTAGGTGATGGCGCTAGAGATTATATGGATGATGTTCCCTATACTCCTAAATGGCAGGAAAAACATACTGGTGTAAAACCTGAATTGGTTATTCAGGTTGCTCGTGAATTTGCCCAAAATGCCGATAAAACTCATGGTAAAAGCATGGTCATCGTGGGCGCCGGATTAAACCACTGGTATCATATGGATATGTCCTATCGTGGCATTATCAACATGTTAATGCTTTGTGGATGTATAGGTCAAAGTGGAGGTGGCTGGTGCCATTATGTTGGTCAGGAAAAACTGAGGCCACAAACCGGTTGGGCTCCATTGGCATTTGGATTGGATTGGAATCGTCCATCTCGTCAGATGAACGGAACATCCTTCTTTTACAATCATACAAGTCAATGGCGTCATGAAAAGCTGGCTATCAATGAAGTTGCCTCACAAAATAGCCTGAGTGAATTTGAAGGTATGGCGCTGATTGATTGTAATGCCAAGGCTGAACGGATGGGATGGTTACCTTCTGCACCGCAATTGTCAATGAATCCGTTGACGTTGACACAAAATGCAATTGCTCAAAATAAAGATCCCATTGACTATGCGGTTGAAGGATTGAAATCAGGTGCAATTGACATGTCTTGTAATGATCCTGATAATCCAGTGAACTTTCCACGCAACATGTTTGTATGGCGTTCCAATATTCTTGGTTCTTCAGGTAAGGGACATGAATATTTCCTTAAATATCTTTTGGGTACTCAGAATGCAGTTTTAAGTGAAGAGCAAAATTGTATTAAACCGAAGGAAATCAAGGTAAGAGAAGCCGCAGAAGGTAAACTGGATCTTCTGGTCGTCTTGGATTTCCGTATGTCAACGACTTGTTTATATGCAGATGTAATTCTTCCGACGGCCACCTGGTACGAGAAAAATGACTTGAATACATCGGATATGCATCCCTTTATTCATCCTTTAAGCGAGGCTGTACAACCTTTATGGCAAAGTAAAAGTGATTGGGAAATTTTTAAAGGACTGGCTGGAAAATTTTCTGAACTCGCCGCAGGATATCTTGGAAATCAAAAAGATCTTGTATTGACACCCTTAATGCATGACACTCCACAAGAGTTGGGGCAGCCTTTTGACGTTAAAGACTGGAAAAAGGGTGAATGTGATCCTATTCCTGGTAAAACAATGCCAGCCATGAAAGTTATCGAGCGAAATTATGGAGCAATTTATGAACAGTTTACATCAATTGGTCCTTTACTTGAAAAACTTGGTAATGGTGGTAAAGGTATAAGTTGGGATACCAAGCATGAGGTTGATCAATTACGTAATTTAAACAAGGTTGTTGGTCAGGGTATTGCAAAGGGACAGCCGAGACTTGATACTGCTATTGATGCGGCTGAAATGATCCTGAATCTTGCTCCTGAAACAAATGGGCATATCGCTGTCAAGGCATGGGGGGCATTATCAAAAGTAACAGGTATTGACCATACGTATTTGGCCACCCCTCGTGAACATGATTCCATTCGTTTTCGTGATATACAGGTTCAGCCACGTAAGATTATATCTTCCCCAACCTGGTCAGGCCTGGAAAGTGAAACGGTAAGTTACAATGCTGGTTATACAAATGTTCATGAACTGATTCCTTGGAGAACCCTGACCGGTCGACAGCAGTTTTATCAGGATCATCAATGGATGCGTGCATTTGGTGAAATGTTGTGTGTCTATCGTCCAGCGGTTGACTTGAAAACAACTCAAAAGGTTTTGGGACAGCATGGTAACGGAAATCCAGAAATAGTCCTGAATTTTATCACACCACATCAAAAGTGGGGCATCCACAGTACTTACTCCGATAATTTACGGATGTTGACATTATCCCGTGGCGGGCCACATGTCTGGCTTTCCGAAATTGATGCACAAAAGGCTGGTATCGTTGATAATGACTGGATTGAGGTTTTCAATCTAAATGGAACTTTAACGGCCAGAGCAATTGTAAGTCAGCGCGTTCCAGAAGGAATGACCTTGATGTATCATGCTCAGGAAAAGATCATCAATGTTCCTGGTGCAGAAGTTTCAAAAAAACGCGGAGGCATTCATAATTCGGTAACAAGAACAGTCTTAAAACCGACACATATGATTGGCGGTTATGCGCAATATTCCTATGGTTTTAACTATTATGGAACAGTTGGTTCAAATCGTGATGAATTTGTTGTTGTCCGTAAAATGAAGCATGTCGATTGGCTTGAAGAGACTGTTAGCGTTAATTACCCAAAAGTTGAGGCATAAGAGATTACCAATGAAAATTAGAGCTCAAATTGGCATGGTGTTGAATCTGGATAAATGCATAGGATGCCATACTTGTTCCGTGACATGTAAAAATGTATGGACCAGTCGAGATGGTGTTGAATATGCATGGTTCAATAACGTTGAATCAAAACCAGGGGTTGGATATCCCAAGGAATGGGAAAACCAGGATAAATATAATGGTGGATGGGTTTTAAAAGGTGGCAAGTTGCGTCCCCGTCAGGGTGGCAAGTTACATATTATGGCAAATATATTTGCCAATCCCAATCTTCCGCAAATTGATGATTATTATGAACCCTTTACATATGATTATGAACGTTTGCAAAATTCTCCGGATGTAAAAACCCCCCCTGTTGCCCGACCAGTTTCGGTCCTAACCGGACAAAAAATGGAAAAAATAAATTGGGGACCAAACTGGGAGGATGATCTTGGTGGAGAGTTTTCAAAGCGTGCAAAAGACAAGCTTTTTGATGGTATTCAAAAGGATATGCTGTCAACTTTTGAAAATACATTTCTTATGTATTTACCAAGATTGTGCGAGCATTGTTTAAATCCAGCCTGTGTTGCAAGTTGTCCTTCAGGTTCAATTTATAAACGTGAGGATGACGGTATTGTCCTGATAGATCAGGATAAATGTCGCGGCTGGAGGATGTGTGTCTCGGGCTGTCCCTACAAAAAGATATATTTTAACTGGGTTTCTGGTAAAGCAGAAAAATGTATATTCTGTTATCCACGTATTGAAGGTGGACAGCCAACCGTTTGTTCCGAAACATGTGTAGGGCGTATTCGTTACCTGGGTGTTTTACTTTATGATGCAGATAAAATTAAAGAGGCTGCATCTACGGAAGATACCCAGGATTTGTATGAATCCCAACTTGATGTTTTTTTAGATCCCAATGATCCGGCAATTATTGCGGAAGCTCTTAAACAGGGTATACCCCAAAGCTGGCTGGATGCGGCAAGAAATTCACCGGTCTATAAAATGGCAGTAGAATGGAAAGTTGCTTTCCCCCTGCATCCAGAATACCGCACCTTACCAATGGTTTGGTATATTCCACCTTTATCGCCTATTCAGTCTGCAGTAGCGAATGGCATGATTGGCAAGAATGGAATTATTCCTGGTATTAAGGATTTACGTATTCCAATTCGCTATTTGGCTAATTTGCTTACGGCGGGGAAAGAAGAACCCATTATTAACGCCTTGGAAAACATGATTGCGATGCGTCGTTATATGCGTAGCAAGTCTGTTGATCAACGTCCTGATCGTTCTGTCTTGAAAGATACGGCTTTGACTGAAGTCCAGATTGAAGAAATGTATCAGATTATGGCGATTGCGAATTATGAAGATCGTTTTGTCATTCCATCATCCCACAAGGAAATGGTTGAAAACGCATTCCAGGATAAGGCTTCCTGTGGATTTACTTTCGGGAATGGATGCTCTGACGGGGTGAATAAGGCAAGTCTTTTTGGCAAGAAGGTTTCTCCAATTATCTTTCACGACGCTGTAGAGGATCGTGAACAGAACAAGGCAAAAGAAAGCAATAGCTGATGGAAATTTTCAAGATACTTTCAGTTTTATTATGTTATCCAGAGCAAGAATTGCTTGATGCACTCCCTTCAATTTTGGGACGTTTAAAAACGCTTGAGATTGAATGGAGCTTGCTTTCTCCCTTATTGGAACATTTGCAAGAAAAGGATTTGATTGATTTGCAAGAAGAGTATGTTTCACTTTTCGATCGTAATCCATCATGTTCATTGCATTTATTTGAGCATATTCACGGTGAGGACCGTCTAAGGGGGCAAGCCCTAGTCAATCTCATGTCAGAATATAAGGCAAACGGTTATGATATTTCAGTAATTGATGAATTACCAGATTATTTGCCTTTATTTTTAGAGTTTTTATCTGTCTGTAATGAAGGTGAAGCAAAGGATTTACTGGCGGCATCAATTGACGTGATTGATCACATCGGATCAAAATTGCGGGAAAGTCAGTCTGTCTATACGGGTATTTTCACTTTACTTGTCAATTATTCTTCTGTTCAACCTCAACCTTTAAAAGTTCCCCCAGTTAAAGATATGGAGGAGGCAATGGAGAAATTTGGCCCAAATATTGAGGGAGTTGAACCTCTTTTACAAACGAATGCCTGTAATCTCTGTTCTGTAGACAATGAAAATAAAGGGGCAAGTCATGCATTATCTCGATAAATTTATTTTTGGAATTTATCCGTATATCGTATTAACAATTTTTGTTGTTGGATGCTTGGTACGTTTTGAACGTGAACAATATTCATGGAAAAGTGATTCCAGCCAGATTTTATATCGTGGACAATTAAGATTTGGAAATATCTGTTTTCATATTGGTATTTTAGGTCTGTTTTTTGGGCATCTTTTCGGTCTTTTAACACCCATCTGGGTTTGGGATACACTGGGAGTTACCCATTCAGCAAAACAGATTTTCGCCATGATGGCTGGCGGCATCATGGGCAGTATCTGTTTGGTTGGGATTTTGATCCTTATTCACAGAAGATTTGTTTCAGCCCGTATATTGGCAAATAGTACCTGGCGTGATAAATTGTTGTTAATCTGGTTATTATTGACTTTGTTACTTGGTTTATCAACAATTTTTGTTTCGGCTCAGCATACGGACGGTCATGAAATGGTTCAACTTATGACATGGGTACAGCATACAATTACCTTTCAAGGTGATGCCGTGGCCTATATCATGAATGCGTCATCAATCTTCAAATTCCATCTTTTTATGGGAATGACAGTATTTGCTATTTTCCCATTTACCCGTTTGGTTCATGTATTTAGTGGCTTTGCCATGGTCAGTTATGTAACTCGACGCTGGCAGTTGGTAAGACCACGTTCATGAACGTGAAGATGTGAACTGATGAAAAATCCCAAAATACCGGAATTAAGATTGCTTAAACTATTGGCTGTTGTTCTGGCTTGTTTTGGATTTTTTCATTCCGTTCAGGCAAAAGAGATTGTTGTTTCTGCGGCGGCTAGTTTAAGCGATGCTTTTAAAGATATAGCTAAAATTTATGAAACATCGCACCCTCAGGATAAAATTTTATTTAATTTTGGTTCTTCGGGCAGTCTGTTAAATCAAATAGCACAGGGTGCCCCGGTTGATCTTTTTGCATGTGCCGATGAAAGCACAATGGATATGGCAGAGCAAAAAGGATTGATTTTTCCTGGATCAAGACAGGATTTTATTAATAATCATTTGGTTCTTGTGACTTTTATTCATAGCAAGTTACAGATACGTGAACTGGCAGATTTAGATAAACCCTTGATTAAGCGGATCGCGTTGGGACAAGTTGTAACTGTTCCAGCGGGTCGTTATACAAAATATGCATTGCAGGCTGCAGGTTTATGGCAAAAATTACAAGATAAATTCATTCCTGCGCAAAATGTCCGTCAGGTTCTGGATTATGTTGCCTGTAATGAAGTGGATGTCGGTTTTGTTTATGAAAGTGATGCAAAACTTTTTTCAGATAAAGTTAAAATACTTTATCGGGCTCCTTTGCCAAAACCCGTTCAGTACCCAGTTGCCTTGGTTAAAAATACTCAAAACCCAAATCAGGCTAAGGCGTTCATGGACCTGTTATTTTCAGTTAAAGGTCAGAGAATTTTTAGACAATACGGTTTTGCTGTTCGGTAGTTGTTCATGGGAATAAATTTTACCTGGACGGCTCTTTTTTTATCCTTGAAAATTGCCGTTTTCGCAGTCTCGATCAATATGTTTCTGGCAATACCTGCAGGATATTTTATTGCTCGGTATCGTTTTTATGGTAAGGAATTTTTAGATATTGTCTTTACATTGCCAATGGTTATGCCGCCGACTGTATTGGGATACTATTTGTTAGTATTGTTTGGACAGCATGGTTGGATAGGACAAATATTGGGAAAATATTTTCATCTTAGTCTTATATTTACGTGGCAGGGGGCTGTTTTAGCCGCTATTGTCGTGACTTTTCCTTTGATATTCAAACCCGCCAGAAGTGCCTTTGAATCAATCAATCCTTGTTATGAACAGGCTGCACGGGTATTGACTATTTCTGATATGGCGATTTTTTTCCGTATAACCTTACCTTTGGCTTGGCGTGGTATTATGGCAGGTTTATTACTGGCATTTGCCAGAGCTTTGGGAGAATTTGGTGCAACCCTGATGATTGCCGGAAATATTCCCGGAAAAACGCAAACCCTATCTTTGGCAATCTATGAAGCCGTTGAAGCGGGACAGGATCATGCCGCAAATATATCCGTCTTGATTTTATCCGCTGTTTGCATTTTTGTTTTATTTATGGCTAAACGGCTGAATATTACGCATAATTCAATTTATTGATCATGATATTTCAAATAAATCTCAAGAAATTAATAAAAAATCATCATCATGTGTTTCAGCTCAATGTTGATTTTTTTTCTCAAAATCGTTCAGTGGTGATATTTGGCCCGTCTGGATCTGGAAAAACAACATTGCTTAAAATAATAGCGGGATTAAATTCACCAGATTGCGGGTTGATAAAAATTGATAATAAAATCTTTTTTGATCAGAAACGTAAAATCAATCTGGTCTCCCAGGAGAGAAAACTTGCTTATCTTTTCCAAGGTTATAGTCTTTTTCCGCATTTAACAGTCAAACAGAATATTTCCTTCTCACTTGTCAAGGGAATATTTAATCCCCGTGTCAGTCAGGATTTTGCAATTGTTAAGGACTGGATGAATCGCTTGGAAATCCTGAACTATGCTGAATATTATCCATATCAATTGTCGGGGGGGCAACAACAGCGGGTTGCATTGGCCAGAGCATTGGTTGCGCAACCCGATTTGTTGTTACTAGATGAACCGTTTTCAATGCTTGATAGTCGCTTGCGACGCAAATTGCGGTATGAAATAAGGGATATTCAACAACGGTTGCAATGCTTGATGATGGTTATATCGCACGATGATGAGGATGTAGAGTGTTTTGGTGAGGATATCTTACATTTGGGAAAAAATAGTAATTATTAGATGAATTAATAAATAATAGTCTGATTGTATTTTATCTATAATGATTTTTTAGAAATATTTAAGTCTTTTTTTTGATTTTTAAACACATATATAAAATTCATAACTACAAAGTCTTTATTGCAATTATGACGTGGCCGAGCTTCTGATGCTGATTGATAAATTTGGTAGAACAATTGATTATTTAAGAATTTCTGTTACGGATCGCTGTAATTTAAGATGTTCTTATTGTATTCCGAAAGGATTTAAAGATTTTGAAACTCCAGACCATTGGCTCACTTTTGATGAATTAATGCGTGTTGTTCGTGCGTTTGTAAGATTAGGTACAAAACGTTTTCGCTTGACTGGTGGTGAACCGTTGGTTCGCAAAAACCTAACAGATCTGGTGCATCGAATTAAAAAAATTGATGAGGTGGAGGATTTATCCATTACAACGAATGGAACCTTGCTGACATCCCATGCCAAATCATTGTTTGAGGCTGGCTTAGATCGTTTGAACATAAGTCTTGACTCCTTGAATCGTAAAAATATAGAGGATATTACAGGTCTGGATTGTCTAGAGCAGGTTATGGAGGGTCTGCGAACAGCAAAACAACTCGGTTTTCATAAAATAAAGATTAACATGGTTGTATTGCCAGACAAGAATATGGCAGAAATTGAACGAATGTTCGAATTTTGTATTGAACACGGGTTTATTCTGTGTTTGATTGAAGTCATGCCAATGGGAAAAACCGGGCAAAATATGACAACTGTCTCGCTGCAACCCATTATACAAGAATTAAGGAAACATTACGATTTGCGTTCAACGATGAAGATAATAGGAAATGGTCCGGCGCGTTACTGGGAAACAGCAACAGGTAATGTATGTCTTGGATTAATTACACCGTTATCACAGCATTTTTGTGCGACATGCAATCGGGTTAGATTGTCGGTTGATGGAACCCTTTATATGTGTTTGGGACAGGATAACAGCTTTGCGTTAAGGCCGTTATTAAGAAATCATTGTAGTGATAAAGAACTGGATCAGGCCATTCAAGAAGCGATAGAATTAAAGCCAAAAGAACATGATTTTTTAAAACAGCCCAATAAAATTATGCGTATTATGTCAAAGACAGGAGGATAGGTTGACAGTCCTATTTTTTAGGTAAAAAAGCTTTTACGACTTTTTTATCTGTTTCAATCCTGGGTCCACCAATTACATCGATACACATTGGAACCGCGGCAAATACTCCATGTATAAGAACCTTGCCATCTTGATCTTTTACCCCTTCCAATGTTTCACGAATGGCATTCGGACGTCCGGGCAGGTTTAGTATCAGGCTTTTTTTACGGATTACGCCCACTTGTCGTGACAGAATGGCGGTTGGCACGAAATATAAACTGACTTGACGCATTTGCTCACCAAAACCGGGCATAACTTTATCTGCGATGGCCAGAGTTGCATCAGGTGTCACATCTCGGATGTAAGGGCCTGTACCGCCCGTGGTTAAAACAAGGGGACAATCTTGATGATCGACCAGATCGATTAATGTTTTTTCAATCAGATCCTGTTCATCAGGAATTAAATGCTCAATATATTGTTTTTCGTTAAGAACCGCTTTATCCAGCCAATTTTTCAAGGCAGGTAAACCTTTATCTTCATATATACCCTGACTGGCTCTATCACTGACAGAAACCAAACCAATTTTTATTGCTGTCATTTTATATTTTCCTATCAATAAAGTCTAAAGAGAATAGTCAAGTGGATAAATTTTTATAAAGTCTCCTTTATGAACAGGGGTATTTTCCGGAATTTCTGCCAATCCATTTGCCTGGGAAAATGTTGCCAACATGGCAGAACCCTGATTATTTAAAAGACTAACATGAGCAGGTGATTGAGAATAATCAACCCGCACCCGTAAAAACTCCCGTCTTGCTTGGGTTTTCCTTTTTTCAAATTGGGCTTGAGCAAGAATAGTTTTTGGCAGGCAATTCTGTAATGTTTCGCCGGCAAGATGTCGTAAAGCGGGAATAACAAGTTGTTGAAAGGTGACGAGGGTGCTGACAGGATTACCGGGTAACATAAAGAATATTTTGCTATTGATTTGTCCCCAGGCAAAAGGTTTGCCGGGTTTAATGGCAAGTTTCCAGAAAATGAGTTGGCCAAGCTGTTGTAAGGCGGCATGAACGTGATCCTCTTCACCAACCGAAACTCCACCAGATGAGATAATGATGTCTGCTTCTTTACTGGCTTTTTTTAATGCGATTTCAGTTTTATCCCGATTATCGGGAAGAATGCCTGCATCAATGACATGATGTCTGGTTTTTTGAAGCCAGGTTATCAAAAGATAACGGTTTGCATCAAAAATCTTGCCAGAAGATAGAGGCTGACCTGGGTTGATCAATTCATTTCCTGTGGAATAAACCCAAATGGTTAAAGGTTTATATATTTTGACATTTTGATAGCCTTGACTTGCCAATAAAGCAACACTTGCGGGCGTAAGCCTATGGCCTTGTGTAAGCAGTATATCACCTTTTTTTAGTTCTTCCCCTTGATAGCGTATATTTTGTCCTTTTTTGATCTGCGAGGTAAGAGTTAGGGTGTTGTTTTCAATTTTTGTATTTTCTTGCTGGATTACAGCGCTGGTTCCGGGGGGAATTGGAGCTCCGGTAAAAATTCGTGCGGCTTCACCAGTTTGGAGGGTGGCATTGGAAAGGGAATCTCCTGCTGCAATCCGGTTTGTAATTTGCCATTCAGAACATTGACAAGGATCACCACCCAGAGCATAGCCATCCATGGCACTATTGCTGAAAAAAGGTGTGTCATATTGAACATAAATATTTTCAGCAAGAACTAGATGATTTGCCTTTAAAAGGGGATAATCTTCTATGGGTTGTTTAATAGAGGTTCTTTGCAGAAGTTCTTCAAGGGCCTCATCATAGTTTTTTAGCATGGTGCCTGTCTTGTTGATAACGGGTTAATGTGTCAAGGTCGTTAATATTGGTAAATTCATGTTCATCATGAAAATTCACTTTTATATTTGGGTGTGCAGATATCCATGATTTAAGGCTATAATGCTGATGATTTAAATGATTGGCAAGATAGTCATTCGTACAGGGTTTGCATAAGAGGATACTTGGATGAATCTGTTTTGGTGTCGCTGCGTACGCAATTAGCAAGTCTGGATTTGATATCAATGCGTGATAAAGTGAGGAAACTAGATTTGCGGGTAAAAAGGGAGTGTCGCAGGGAACAACCAATATGTAATCTGTATGAGCGGGAATAAAGGAATAAAGACTGACAATGCCAGCCAGGGGACCTTTTCCTTTCCATTGGGGGAGATCCTGGTAGACTGGAAAACCAAAAGATTGATAAGTTTCAATATGATTGTTTGCGCTTATCAAAATGTTTTGAACATGCGGTTGAATACGTTGGATAACATGATTGACAAGGGGATGACTATTAAGAGAAAGCAATCCTTTGTTTTGACATCCTACACGCCGACCTTCCCCACCCGCCAGAATAAAGGCGGCAATATTTTTATCATTCATGACTGGACCATCGTTCTTTTTCTTTTAAATCGTATGATTTAGCCCTGACCCATCTTGACTGTCCGTTTCTAAAAAATTCTTTTTTCCAGAATGGAGCTTCTGATTTTAAATAATCCATTATGAATTCAGCAGATTCAAATGCAGCCTTTCTATGACTGGCCGCTGTCAGAACCAAAACGATTTCTTCTCCTACCCGTAAATTCCCCACGCGGTGTATAACCTGACAACCCTGTATATCCCATCGTTTTTTTGCCAAATGAATTATTCGTTCAATTTCTTGTTCAGTTACAGACGGAAAATGTTCAAGATAAAGATAATCAAGCGGTTCTTTTTCATCAAACCCCCTGACGATACCGGTAAAGCTGACAATTGCACCACAATTGAAAATGTGAATCTTTTTTCGGAATTCCTCTTGTGAAAAAGGTTGGGTCTGTATTTTGACAGAGAACAATTCAACCTCCTGTAACAGGAGGTAGAATGGCAACTTCATCATCAGGATGAAGGGGAGTGGGTTGATAGATAATGCGTTGATTAATGGCCAGGCGGAAAATGTTTTCTTCTGCCAAGGCGTCCGACCAAGAGGCATTGCGGCTTCTTAAAAAATTAAGTAAATCTTGTGAATTACCTTTGTCCCAGGTAATTTCTTCCTCTTCAATTTGTAAAATATCTTTAAGAAAACCAAAATAACGGATTTTTATCATATTATATATATAGCATCTGCTAGAATGAGTTTAAAGATTAATATAGGAAGAATATCATGAGTAAATTGACGCATTTTGATGAGTCTGGGCAAGCTCACATGGTTGATGTCGCAAATAAGAAAATCTCGAAAAGAACTGCCATGGCTGGGGGGTCAATCCAGATGTCTCAGGAAGCTTTTGAACTTTTGAAAAAAGGAAACAGTCATAAGGGTGACATATTAGGTATAGCAAGAATTGCCGCCATACAGGGTAGCAAACAGACTTCAAATTTGATCCCTTTATGTCATCCATTATCGCTAAATCATCTAAAAGTGGAATTTGAATTGGAAGAAAGTAAAAATATTGTGCATATGCGGGTTACTGTTGATACAGAGGGCAAAACAGGAGTTGAAATGGAAGCGTTGACAGGGGTTTCTGTAGGATTGTTAACCGTTTATGATATGCTTAAAGCGGTAGATAAAAGAATGGTCATGCATAACATTCATCTTGTTTCTAAAAAGGGTGGGAAAAGCGGAGAATTTAATTTTTAAATTTTATAAGGAAAGTTCAGTCTAATTACTGAATTCATCTTGTATTTTTGATCGCTTCTTGATAAAAGTTCTGTGTGGGGCGCATAGCTCAGTTGGTAGAGCAGCTGACTCTTAATCAGCGGGCCCAAGGTTCGAACCCTTGTGCGCCCACCATTTTCTTGATACAGCAATTTTTATTTATCAAATATAATTTTGAGAAATATGCATTTTTAAGTTAAAAGCCCCATATTATGAGCTTAAAATTCATGTTTTTGAATTTTGGTTATTTAAATAATAAAAAAATTAATGAGCATTAAACAATATTATAATATTTAATAAGAACATTATTCATAATAATGCAGGATTTATTATTGTGTTATAGTTTTCTTTTTATATTTTATAACAAAAAGGATTTGGGAAATAACCAGTAATACAGATGAAATTAGGGTGGCTGGTCCAATCCCCTGTATCCCCCATTTTTGAATAAAAATAATCAACATTGGTATATAAATGAAACTGTTTATTCCACGAGAAATGGATGCCCCTTTGGTATTTCCTGTTGTGATTAAAATGGGTTCCAAGGAAATTCCCCATAGGATAACTGCTTTTGCACCAGCCAACCAATATAGTAAATGAAGGGTTTCAGGTGTGGTGGATTTATGAAGTAATAATGAAATGATATATGGTGCAATATAAGGTAGAATGAGAAAAATAACGGAAATGATACCGCCGGTTAAAAGAGTGATTTGCAAGGCCATTTTATAAAGGTGCGATGGTTTGCTGCCCTGCCATGAGCGGGTCATTTCCGGATATAATGTAGATTGTAGCATAATGACAGGTTTTGCAATCGCTTCTGAAATTTTATTGGCAATCGAATAGCGTGCATTTTGAACAGTACCAAGCATACTTCCAATAATTTGAGCGGTTATATGGGCGGAAACAAGGGAAAAAGTCATGTTTATATTGGTATTCCAGGCAAATTTCCATATCCCGGGTAAATCTTTGGTAAGCCCATCATTAATACGATTGAAAAATCCTTTTAAAAAACCTTGCTTGTAAAGTTGGTACAAAGCGGTGACCAAAATAGTAATGAAATTCATGAAAGTGGCAAAAGTCCAGACAATAACTGCTCCCAACATACCACCATGAATAAGGGTAAGAAAAGCGATGCCCAAGAACCGAACTGTTGTTGTTGTTGTTCCTTGAATGGCAAGTAAATCATAACGGTTCAATAATAATAAAACGCCATTGGCTGTTGCACTTGTCGTAAATAAAACAGAAAAACTGAAAATGATACCCAGATAATGCCATTCAGGTGGCCACCCCAAAATATTGCTGAAATTTATGGCAATCAGAACACTGACGACCAAGGCAAAGGTAGCACTGCATGCATCAAGTAAAAAAGAAAATCGCAACACTCGTTGAAAAAGGGGAAGATCTTTATTTTGATAGGGTTTAAGGCCGTAATGCAAGACAGTCTGCCATGATTGAAATTCTGCCACATCGCCCACAAGCTGGCCAAAAGCGTATATAAGAACCAGAAAACCGTATCCTTTATCGCCAATGAGTCGGGTTGTTAAATAAATTTGGGCTAAACCAAGAGGAACATTGATGATCTTTCCGCTTAATAATTTTAATACGTTATATCCTGACCGCCTTAAACTGCCTCTATAGGAAGGGATTTTATTCTTTGGCACTCTTTATTCCATAGTTTCAAGTAAACAGATTTTGTTATTTTCAGTTTTTCAGGGCATTAAAGAGATAATGCCTTAGCAATTTTTTTTTAAGTTAAAATATATAGTAACTTTTTTTAGAAAAATAAAAGGCTAAATCATATCATTTACCGTAATAATATGCCAATGTTCACGTGTTTTTTCTATCAGAGTAATGGAAAGGTTATAAATGGCAAAGGATAATGCTGAATTAACCGGGATTTTTGAAGCATAGGCAAGGGCAGCCCGAATAGCCCCGCCATGAGATATGACAATAATATCTTTATTTGTGTATATTCTGCTAAATTCCTCCATTTTGCAACTGACTCTTTGATGGACATCATTCATGTTTTCACCTTTAGGTGGAGTTTCTTCGGCTGAGAAGGGCCAAAAAGGGTGCGCAGAAAATTTTCGGTGTTTTTCAACTGTAACATGTGATAGACCCTGCCAGGCTCCAAGATTCTGTTCCAGAAAAGCATTTTCGATTTGTAAATTCTCAGATCCATAACCCGCCTTTTGAATTTGTAAGGCCGTATCTCTTGTACGGGACAGGCTGGTAATGAACCAAAGTTGTGTCTTGGGTAATTTCTTGGCCAGAAACTGATAGTATGTTTGTTGTTTTTTTAAATGTGTAGGACAGATTGGAACATCTTTAGTGCCATAAAGATAAGAACGGTCCTTTTCATTAACAATTGCATGACGAATAAACCAGAAACGTGTCGTATCACCAATAGAATCAGGATGGTCTATGAAACTAAAATTATTGTTAGACATAAGCAATGATATACTTTATATAGTCAAAAAATATGGGTATTTATATCATAAATTGCAAATTGGTTTGATTTAATTATTATAAATTTTTAAGATATTTTGAAGATATTCAATAAATTTATAATATAAAATACAAAAAAATTATTTAAGGTACATTAATAATGTTGATTTTAGTCACTGGAGGATGTGGTTTTATTGGTTCAGCTGTGATTCGACATCTTATAAAAAATACGCAGCATGAAGTGGTTAATATCGATATCCTAACGTATTCGGCTTCTCTTGATAATGTGGCAGAAATAGCCGGAAATAGCCGGTATTCTTTTTGCAAAACTGATATTACTGATTTTATTTCATTAAACAAAATATTTAATCAATTCAAGCCTGATGCAGTAATGCACCTGGCTGCAGAATCTCATGTAGATCGTTCGATTGATGGTCCAGAAGTGTTTATTCGGACCAATATTCATGGAACATATTGTTTATTACAGGCTGCTTATGAATATTGGAGAGCAATGTCAGTAGATAGACAAAGAAAATTCCGTTTCCATCACATTTCAACAGATGAAGTTTTTGGCGCTTTACAGTCTGGAGATCCCCCATTTACAGAACAAACTCCCTATGATCCGCGCAGTCCTTATTCTGCTTCAAAAGCAGCTTCAGATCATCTGGTTAGGGCTTGGTTTCATACATATGGACTTCCAACTTTTGTGACAAACACAACAAATAATTATGGCATTTGGCATTTTCCAGAAAAGTTAATCCCGTTAATGATTATCAATGCCTTGGAAGGCAAGGCTCTACCAGTTTATGGTAAGGGAGATAATATAAGAGACTGGCTGTATGTTGAAGATCATGCTGAAGCGCTTGTAAAAGCTATAGAGCTTGGAATTCCGGGAGAAACTTATGCAATTGGTGCCCAACAACCCAGAACTAATCTGGAGGTTGTGCAAACGATTTGTCATATTCTTGATGAACTGAAGCCTGATCCTCAGGGAAAATACGAGCGGTTGATTCATTTTGTAACGGATCGTCCAGGTCATGATTTTAGATATGAAATAAATCCAGTCCATGCCCAAACCGAATTAAAATGGAAAGCAAAACACAATTTTGAAGAAGGAATTCGTAAAACGATTCAATGGTATTTGAATCATGAGGATTGGTGGAAGAATATTCGTCAAAAACATTATGCTGGACAACGGTTGGGAATAAAACAATGACAAATCAGCATGAAAAATCAATAAAGGGTATATTACTGGCTGGTGGATCAGGTACAAGGTTATATCCTTTGACAGCTGTTTCCAGTAAACAGCTATTGCCTATATATGACAAACCCATGATTTATTATCCGCTGACAACATTAATGCTGGCAGGTATTCGGGAAATCATGATTATCTCTACCCCTCATGATATACCACAAATCAAAAGATTATTGGGAAACGGTTCTGATATTGGAATGAAATTTGACTATTGTGTTCAACCCAAACCTGAAGGTATTGCACAAGCCTTTGTTTTAGCTGAAGAGTGGTTGGATGCTTCCCCTTGTGCCCTGGTGCTGGGGGATAACTTGATCTTTGCTTCACATTTAAGTCAGCTGTTGCAAAAGGCGGTTCAACGAAAATCCGGTGCAACGATATTCAGTTATCAGGTTAGTGATCCTGAACGGTACGGTGTTGTGACATTTGATGAAAATGGCAAGGTAACCCAGATTGTAGAGAAACCGAAAGATCCTCCCTCAAACTGGGCTGTGACAGGACTGTATTTTTATGATTCAAGGGTTACAGAATATGCAAAAAAAATAAAACCATCAGCACGTGGTGAATATGAAATCACGGATTTAAATAAAATTTATTTTGAAAATGACAATTTACATGTAGAGCGTCTGGGTCGGGGTTGTGCTTGGTTGGATGCCGGTATTCCCGCCAGTTTGATGCAGGCTGGAAATTTTGTGCAAATGATTCAGGCAAGACAAGGGATTTTGGTGGGATCTCCTGCTGAGGTGGCCTACCATAGAGGATTTATTAATGCGGAGCAATTACGTGCAATTGCAAAAAAATTGAATAAAACAGACCTTGGGAGAATGTTGATGGATGTTGCAAACGAAGGTTTTAATCAAAAGTAATTAATTATTAAAAGTAAGAAATATTTGTCATGAAAATAGAAAAATTAGCCATTTCAGAAGTATTATTGATAACACCTCCTCGCTTTCAGGATAATCGTGGATTTTTTTCAGAAACCTATAATGCACAGCGATTAAAAGAAGTCGGGATTGATTTGCCTTTTGTGCAGGATAATCAAAGCCTTTCTGTTCAGAAAGGTGTGGTGAGGGGTTTGCATTGTCAGTTGGGCCCTTATGAACAAGGGAAGTTGGTAAGATGTACACAAGGTTCGATTTGGGATGTGGCTATTGATGCGCGAACGGGTTCTCCGACATATGGGAAATGGGTTGCTGCGGAATTATCAGCTGACAATTGGTCTCAATTGTGGATCCCACCAGGATTTTTACATGGTTTTTGTACGTTAACAGAAAACGTTATGGTACAATATAAATGTACAAATTTATATAATAAAGCCAGTGAGCGTGCTGTTTTATGGAATTGTAAAGAAATTGGCATTGAATGGCCAATCGCTGTAAATGATGCGATTTTATCAGAAAAAGATATGCAAAATCCATCATTTTCAGCAGCAAAGAATTGGTTTTCATATTCATAAAAGGATAAACTGGTGACAATTCTTGTAATTGGCGGGAAAAATGGACAATTGGCAGAATCTTTACGGAATTTGCATGATAAACGCTTAAAGTTCATCGGCCGTCCACAGTTTGATTTTACACAACATAATACGATATCCGGAGTTTTTGAGCAAGATAGACCTGACCTTGTTGTAAATACCGCAGCATGGACGGCTGTTGACGCGGCAGAGGATCATCGAGATGAAGCCTATTTGGTCAATAGCGATGGGCCTGCTTATTTTGCTGAATTATGTGCAGGATATAATATTCCCATGATTCATATTTCAACAGATTATGTATTTTCTGGTGAAAAGGGGACTCCCTATGTTGAAACGGATCCAATTTCTCCCGAAACAGTATATGGGGCAAGTAAGGTTGCAGGAGAGAAGGCTATTTTACAGGCTCATCCTCATGCAATTATATTGAGGACAGCTTGGGTTTATTCGGAACACGGAAAAAATTTTGTTCGTACTATTATTAATGCGGGAGCCAAAAATCCAGCGCTTCGTGTTGTAGGGGATCAGAAGGGAAATCCAACCTGTTCTGATGATTTGGCTTGGGCGATTATGAAAATAGCAGATCGGATTGTCGGTCAAAAATGGCAGGATAATTGGAGCGGTATTTATCATGCTGTTGGAACGGGTGATGCGACTTGGTATGATTTGGCTGTATATGCATTGAGACAGGCAGAGCGTTATGGGCAAAAAATGCCTTCCATTACTTCTATAAAAACTGAAGATTGGCCAACTCCTGCAAAAAGACCACAGGATTCAAGGTTGAATACGGACAAGCTTTATAAAACTTTTGCCATACGGTTACCGGATTGGCATAAAAGTGTTGATAATGTCATTAAAAAAATTTTCTCGACATAGAATTTAAATATAAAGGTCTTGATCTTGAGGGTTAAGACTTTTTATATATGCTGAATTTATTTATGTAATGTAGCATATGTTGTGGTGGCTGAGCCGTAGCAGAAATGGCTGTTTCCAATTGAAGCGTTAGGGTTCGACTCAATAGTGATAATGGAATGGATGAATATTTCTTGGCACCATATATTGTATCACCGATAATTGGATGTCCCATAATGGAACAATGGGCTCTGGCCTGATGGGTTCTACCCGTTTGTAAATTAAGCTCAATTAAACTGCAAGTATTATCGCCTTTCAAAAATTTCCATTTTGTCAGTGCATTCTGACCCTTATTATCTTGTATCATTTTCCATTGGCCCTTTTGTGTTATTTTTAAAAGGGGTGATGTAATGATACCGGAATATTTTTTCGGTCTACCCTGAACAATGGCCCAATAGACTTTATTTACTTTATGTTGCGCAAAACAGGCTTGGGCCTTGATTAGGGCTTGCTTGCGTAGGGCTATTAATAAACATCCAGCTGTATCCTGGTCTAAACGGTGCACTAGCCATGGCCCTTCCTTTCGTCTTGATAACAGGGGAAAAAAATTTTCGACAGAGGGAATGGAATCATTTTTATCGCTCGAATACACAGGCATTCCAGCAGGTTTGTCAATGATAATATAATAGTTATCTTGATAAAGAATTCTAAAAGGAAGCAAGGTAAAGAATCTTCCCTTTATTCTGATCTTTTAATAAGGATCTCACGTTTACCAACATGGTTGGCAGGACTGACAATCCGTTCTTTTTCCATTTGTTCAATAATTTTGGCTGCTCGATTATACCCGATGGATAAATGACGTTGAATAAATGAGGTGGAAGCCTTTCCCTCCCTTAAAACAAGATTGATTGCCTGGTTATATAATTCATCATTATTGCCGCCTGAACGTCCATTATTATCTTCCACAGGGTCAACGGTAACATCTTCAACATAAATCGGTTCACCCTGCGTGCGTAAATGCTGAACAACCCGTTCAACTTCTTCATCAGAGACAAAGGGACCATGAATGCGTTCAATACGTCCACCCGCCTGCATGAATAACATGTCTCCCTGTCCCAATAATTGTTCGGCTCCTTGTTCACCAAGAATAGTTCGGCTGTCAAATTTGCTGATTACCTGAAAAGAGATACGAGTGGGGAAATTGGCCTTAATAGTCCCGGTAATTACATCAACGGAAGGACGCTGTGTTGCCATGATAACATGTATTCCGGCAGCTCGAGCCATTTGCGCAAGACGTTGAACGGCAGCTTCGATATCTTTGCCGGCCACCATCATGAGATCAGCCATTTCATCAATGACGATAACGATATAGGGAAAATGTTCAAGGGGAATTTGCTGTTCCTCAAATGTTGGTTTACCAGTTTCAGGATCAAAGCCTGTTTGTATGCGTCTTGTCATGACCTTGCTTTGATTTTTTGCATTGGTTATGCGCTGGTTATAACCATCAATATTCCTGACTCCAAGCTGGGACATAAGACGATAACGTCTTTCCATCTCCCTTACCGCCCATTTCAAGGCAGACAAGGCTTTGTGCGGATCGGTAACAACAGGGGTCAAAAGATGGGGAATACCTTCATATACAGAAAGCTCTAGCATTTTTGGATCAATTAGGATTAAACGGCATTCATCAGGAGACAGGCGATATAATAAGGATAGAATCATGGCATTAACGCCCACTGATTTCCCTGAACCGGTGGTTCCAGCAATTAATAGATGTGGCATTTTTGCAAGATTTGCATAAATTGGCTCACCAAAAATGTTTTTCCCTAAAGCCAGACATAAACGTGCAGAATTTCTGTACCAGTTTTCTGTATTAAGCAGTTCGGAAAAATATACAATTTCACGAATATTATTGGGAACCTCAATCCCGATGATATTTCTGCCTGGAACTGTGGCAATGCGCACTGATATAACGGAAAGAGAGCGGGCGATATCATCGGACAGGCCAATGACACGAGCAGACCGGATACCTGGAGCCGGTTCCAATTCATATAAAGTTACTACTGGGCCATGTAGAATATTACCTATAGTGCCTTTTACCCCGTAATCATCCAAAATGGTTTCCAGCATGCGAGCATTGGCATGAAGCATTTCAGGTGTAGGTTTATTGCTTTCGTGATTTAAATTGGGTTTTAACAGGGAAAGGGAAGGAAAAGACCAACTGTTTCCTGATTGTTCTTCAAATGAGGGAGGGTGAGATTCAGATGCATTATTGGAAGATACAAAGTGTTCCTTAAGAGGTTTATGGAGCAGGGAAAAAATACCTTTATTTTTTATGGGCGTAGTTTCCCTTTTTTCATAAGGTTTGTCAGGTTGCCGGGTGTCTCCATATTCTATTGATTCGGTGGGTTTTGTTAATTCTCTCAGAGGTTGTTCGTTTTTATTAACTGTGGTGGATACTGTTGTTTCTTGCTTTGTTATCAAGGACTGCGATGCCGGCCGATAATTATTCTGGGCATCTTCCTGATCGTCCTCCGGGTTGAAAATAGGTGTGTTGTCTGGTGCCAGTGAAGAGGGTTTCTGTTTTTTTGCATAAGGCTGAATGGCATGGGTTGTTTCCCTGACAGAATCCTGATAGGCGGGAGGGGTATAGGTTTGTTCTTCCTTCAGGATATCTGGATTGGATTTAAAAGGTGAATGGTTGTAGGTCCGTAAAGGGACATTATAAGAATTATTGATATAATGATCAGTTTCTGGTTCGGCAGGTTTAGATTTCCTGAGTAAAGTATAATAGAAGAATTGAAAGATCTTTTTGAAAAAACCTATGATTTTTTTCCATTCCTGTTTTGACAATCCCATTGTTAGAGGGATTAACAGCAAACAAAATATGGCGCTTAAAACCCAGATCAAGATTCTTCCCATAATGCCAAGTGTATCCTGAGCCGCTATCAAAGATGTTCTCGCGATCACGTAACCAATTGATCCCCCCAATCCAGGTGGAATAACAAGCGTAGGAACTTTGTTGCCTGAAAATAGCAGGATGGTTGCCACAATTAGCGCAGCCATGACTGGTATGGCAATAATCATGGCTATAAAACGGATAATTATTCCTTTTAAATATTGAAACCGTATGATGCGCCAACCCCATGCAATAAAAACGAGCACTGGGAAAAAACTGGCTATTCCAACCCATTGAATTAAAATATCTGACAAATGGGATCCAATATAACCGAGCAAGTTGCTGGGAGGCTGGTTTGACGAGGTATTGAATGAAGGGTCATAAGGATTGTAACTGATCAATGCCAGCATAAGTAACAAGGCAAATATCCATAGAATCCAGCCGCTTGCCTGTATCAGCCTTTTACTGAATGAAGATTGAAATTTTGAAGTCGTGTTTTTTCCAATTTTATTCTGGTTAGGCACAGTAATTATCCAAATCCTTACAGGGGTTTATTTATTTTTATAGGGTTATAAAACTGAAATATACCCTTGGTTATTTTCTTTTTACCCAAAATTTTAGGCATGTATTTTTGAAATTTCGTTCAGCTAACATATGATAATTATCATTTAGCATAAGATTTTCATCTTGTGCAATTTCTGTAATGATAATGGATCGGGTGGAAAGCCAATTTTTATTTTCTAGCGTCTGGAGTGTATAAGGTATAAGGTTTTTTCGATATGGGGGATCCAAGAAAACCAGGTTGCAGGGGTGTTCAGTTATTGGCAGGGCCTGATAATCACTGTAAATTACACTATTCAAATGGCAATGACAACGGGTCAAGTTTTTTTCTAAAACCTGACGAGTTGATTTATTTTTTTCACAAAAAAAACCTTTTCTTGCCCCCCTGGACAAAGCTTCAATACCCAAGGCACCCGTTCCGGCAAAAGCATCGAGAACAAGGCTGTCCTGCAAAAAATATTGTCCTCCCCATTCTGCATGTATAAGCATGTCAAATAATGTTTGTCTTACACGATCGGCCGTTGGACGGGTTTCCAGACCAGCAGGGGGGTACAAATGTGTACCCTTATATTTACCGGCAATAATTCGCATGTATCTATTTATTTCTGGATAAAGGTATGTGTTTACCCGTTTGCTCTCTAATGACTTTTCCCGAAACCTCATCAAGACTATTTTTTGGTAATGAACCCAGCTGGAAAGGTCCATAGGCAATTCGGATTAGACGATTAACTTGTAAATCAAAATGTTGCATAACACGTCTGATTTCCCGGTTACGACCTTCCTGTAATGAAACTGTAAGCCAAGCATTCATTCCTTTTTGTGAATCGATTTTGGCAATGATTGGGGAATAGTGTATTCCTTCAACTGTAATGCCATCTTTTAGCTGATCCAGTTTTGCTTGTACGATATGACCAAATACCCGGACCCGATACCGACGCACCCAGTGATTGGAGGGAAGTTCCAGCTGCCTTGCCAGGGAGCCATCGTTGGTGAGTAGTAGAAGGCCTTCACTATTTAAATCCAATCTACCTACACTGATAACACGTGGCATGTTAGGCGGGAGTGCATCGAAAACAGTGGGTCGTCCCTCTGGGTCTTTGTGGGTGGTTATCAGGCCAACAGGTTTGTGATACCGCCACAAACGAGAATGTTCTGGATAAGCAATGAGTTTTCCATTAACATAGACATTGTCGTTATTCGAGACAAAGGTGGCGGGTTGGGTGATTTGCTGTTGGTTAATAAAGACTTTACCTTCCGAAACCAGTTTCTCAGCATCTCTTCTGGATGCCACACCTGCACGTGCAAGCCATTTGGCAATGCGTTCTCCTTTTGAAAATGAGAGATTGGGAGAATCAGGATCTGTTTTGGGCATAGGTTCTGGCCTTGGCAATTAGTGCTGAAAATAATTTGCGATCAGTATAATCAACAGCAAATTCAGGATGCCATTGTACACCAACAAAAAAAAACCTTGAAGGATCTTCAATTGCTTCGATAGTGTTATCTTCGGCAAGGGCACTTGGGATCCCTTTTCCTGCAGATTTTATTCCAGATTGATGAAAAGAATTTACCATCCATTTTGTTCGTTTGGTTAAAGAATATAAACAGCTTTTTGGCTGAAGTTGAATGCAGTGACTTCCTTGATAGGGAGAATTTATTTGAATATGGGGAAGGCTTTCAGGCAATTCCGTTTGAATATTTTTATATAATTCCCCTTGGAGAAAAAAGGTCATGTGACAGGCCCCACCTGCAATGGCCAGAATGGGAATGTTTTTTTCCCAAGCATATTGAAGAAGATTTTGTTCAAAGGGATCATGATTTTTTGAAGAGTCGGAAAATTTATTTTTATAAAGGACAAGCCCATCCATTTTGTCAAGAATCATTGATAAATTCTTTTGATTGACTGGAAAAATACCCAACGGAATTCCACCTGCCTCAAGAACACTTGTTTTTAAGTTTCTGTCCAGAATATAGGAACAAATGTTGTGATTATCTGTAAAGGGAATTGTACTACTATCCAGCGTGATGCCAATCAAGGGTAAAGAAGAATTTGTCATACAAGAATCATGGAGACGGTGAATATTAAGGGGAATATATTGGATAGACGTTTTTAATAAGAAAAAGATATTTTTGTCAAAGTATCTTTTAACTAAAGATGAAAATAGTTCTTCTAATTGAAAGAATTGGTGATTTAGATGACATATTCTATATTCAAAATTTACTATAGAATTATAACATGTATTAATTTTAAGATATGATATCATTGTATCCTAAACAATCTTACTGGAGAATGGATCAGGCTCTGCATCTTGCGAGGAAAGCATATCAGCGGGGAGAGATTCCGGTTGGAGCGCTTGTTTTATCACCGGAAAACAAGATTGTTGCGCAGGCTTTTAATCAGGTAGAGGCGCATCAAAATCCTTTGGCGCATGCCGAAATGATCGTTTTGAAAAAAGCTTGTCTAAAAGTCAAGAGTAAACGGCTTATGGGATATAGTCTGGTCGTTACATTAGAACCCTGTCCTATGTGTGCCGCTGCTGCAATGCATGCTCGGATCGCAAGAATTGTATTTGGAGCATATGATTCAAAAGGTGGGGGAATAGAGCACGGGGCGCGTATATTTTCACACCAGCAAACGATGTATCATCCCGAAATAATTGGAGGTGTTCGGGAGCATGCCTGTCAAAAATTATTAAGAAATTTTTTTATGAATTTACGGTAAAAAATTTTTAATTTTTGCCATAATTGATCATCATATTATTTCTTAAATAATTAATTTTATGTAAAAATAAAGAAATTACGAGGAATTTTATGGATAAATATTCTAAAAAAAAGCAAACGGTTCTAGAGCTTATAAATCATGTTTGTGGAAAAAAAATTAAACAGGGTTTATTGGCTTCTTTAGTGCTGGGCAGTGCAGTCACAGGTTATAATTCATCCCAGGCAACAGATTTGTTAAAAGATCATTCTGATGCGATCAAGCCGGTAACCTCAACGCAAAATCTGCCTAATTTTGTAAATTTGGTTAAACAGGTCAAACCTGCCGTTGTATCTATTACTTCACGGGTTGTTGTCGGAGACAATGATGATTCAATGATGGGAAATGGATTTCCCAATGGCGATGATAATATGAATCCGTTTCCGTTTCCTTTTCCCTTTCCCATGTTTCCACAACAAATGCCCAAGCAGGTGGCTGAGGCACGTGGATCAGGATTTATCATTTCGCCTGATGGTTATATCGTAACCAATAATCATGTTGTTAAAGGGGCGAAGAAAATAACGATTGCCCTGGAGACTGGTGCGAAATATCAGGCAAAAATTATTGGAAGGGATTCAAAAACAGATTTGGCGTTGTTAAAAATCCAGTCTGAAAAACCTTTGCCATTTATCCAGCTTGGAGATTCAAATGGTATTGAACCTGGTGAATGGGTAATTGCAGTTGGAGATCCATATGGTTTGGGAGGTACCGTTACCGCAGGGATTGTATCTGCCCGGGGAAGGGATATCGGTGATACTCCTTACGATTCCTTTATCCAGGTTGATGCTCCAATCAATCGTGGAAATTCGGGAGGGCCTCTTTTTTCTCAAGATGGTAAGGTTATCGGTGTTAATACAGCAATTTTATCTCCATCAGGAGGATCAATCGGTATCGGGTTTGCCATTCCATCAAATACGGTGAAAAATGTCGTTACTCAATTGGAAAAGACAGGACATGTTACCCGTGGTTATTTAGGGGTTATGGGCCAGATGATCACACCTTCAATGGTGAAAATGTTAAAATTGCCTCCATCTGAGCATGGTATTCCACCAAAAGGGGTTTTGATTGCATCTGTTGCAAACAATAGTCCTGCTGAAAAGGCCCAACTGAAGGTTGGGGACGTCATTCTTTCTTTGAATGATAAAAAGGTTGAAAATCCGAGGGATCTTGCCAACCAGGTTGCGGCTATTACTCCAAATACAATGATTGATCTGAATATTTTGCGAAATGGCACGCGGAAAGTTGTAAAGGTTCAGGTAGGTAATCTAAACGAGGATACCAAGAGTAAAAAAACACCAGCTCCTGCTCCTGGCAGTTTGGGTGTCTCCTTATCATTATTAACCCCTGAAATAAGGCAACAGGCTGGTATTGATGAAAAAATCAAGGGGGTAATTGTTACCTCGATTAAAAACGATTCCCCAGCTGATCATGCCGGATTGCAGAACGGTGATGTCATTGTATCCGTTAATAACCAAGATGTTGATAAACCGGAAATGGCGAACCGGTTGATTAGTTCATCTCTAAAAACAGACAAAACTGTTTTATTGAGAATTTTAAGAGATGGCCAGTCCATATTTATCGCTGTCACACTCGGAGATAATGATTAAATTGCATGATTATCAGTAAGTTAAAAGCAATCGCAAAGTGTTGTTTCTTATTTATAAAGCGAAAAAAACACTTTTTAGAAATTGTTTATATTAATAATTTATAAACAACTTCCAAAAAAGTTAATTATTTATATAAAGGAAGTTATTCCCCTTTTACATTGACACAGGTTTTTCCATAAAAAGGGAAAATACCTGTGGTTTTATAATCAACAGAAGAAACTTTTGTTATGCCTGCCTTCTTTTTGGCAGAATCAATTGATGCATCTCCGCTTGCAACAATACCTAGTAGATTGTGGGCACAACTTGCACCTTTTTTTGAGGTGACAGTGTGATCAGTTGCTGAAATAGGGCCTTTTACATTACTGATTAAAGCTAGTCCCACTGGTGATTTACCACCCGCACATCCGGCTAGTAATCCCGTGGTTGCTAGTAAAAACAGTTTTTTCATTATAAATCCAATAATATATTAAAATAAGTACTAAAATATGTAATTATTTATTAATAAATTAATTACGGGTTTTTAATAGCGGTTCTTTTATTGAATTTCAATCATAAATATTGCATATTATAAATATAAACATTATGAAATTATTACTGGTTTTGTACAGGATTGATCAATCAAGCTGAAGATCATACATAACTGTTCATGAAATTTTATAAATAATTTATTGTTTTTTATGGCTCACCAATTTTATTTCTGTACAAATATATTTTATTTACCGTAATTTTTTCGAATATGTATTATATAAAGCCAGCCTTCATTTTTATGAATCTGCATAATGTACAATATTTCTAAAATACTATTAAAGAAATTAAAATCCTTATTTACAGTTCCTGAGCCTTTTATAGGATTTGTAGATGAATTGAGTGATTCATATGCATATGGTTGGGTATGCAATCAGGATTTTCCTAATCAGCGTTTGATTTGTGAAGCAATTTTGCAGACAACAAATGAAATACTGGTCTCTTCTGTAGCTGATAAATTGCATTATGAAACGATTAAAGAAATTGGAGATGGGAGCTGTTATTATGCATTCTATATGAAATTCCCACGTGTACTCAGTGTGAAAGAGCATGAAAATGTTGTTATTCGAGTAAAAAATTCAAATTATAAAATACCTTTTGCATCAAATATTAGATTGGAATTTCAACCATTTGTACATATGGCAATGGATATTGTTAATAATTGTAACTTACGCTGTCCATTCTGTTTGTATGATTATACCTCGACAAATAAAACATATTTTATGAGTGAAGAGGTCATAGAGTCAGCTTTACGTTTTTTGCCTTATATTCGGAACAGTGAATTTTGGTTTTCATGTCTGCATGAACCTACTCTTCATCCTAAATTAATGGATTATATTGAGAAGGTTCCTGAAATTTATAGAAATAAAATTTTTTTCACAACTAATCTGGCCAAGAGAATGTCAGATCAGTTTTTTTATTGGCTTGTTAATTCCGGGATAGATCATATCAATATTTCCCTTGAATCCTTTGATTCTGTAATTTATGAACAATTGAGAAAAGGTGCCAAACAACATATTTTTTTGGAAAATATGGAGAAGTTGAAAAAAGCGGTCCTGACATCTGTTCATCCAATTAGAATACAATTTATAATCATGGCATATCAGTCCAACGTGAAAGAATTGCCAGATTTATTTAATAGGCTTGTTAATGATTATAATGCTTCTAAAGTGGAAATTCGCAATACATTCGATACCCCTTATCTTTCAAAAGATTTCAAAGAGAGAGAATTTTTAAATGATAGTGATTGGGTGAATTTAAGAAGGTTGTGTAAGACCTTGCCAAATAATGACAAGTTATTTTTTTTACAGGATCTTCAGGTTGAAGAGGCAAATCAAAGGAAAATATCAGTAAATAGATTTGTCGGTCAATTTATGCTTAGATTATCATGGGATGGTCATCTAAAAATATTTGTTGAGGCCTATTCAAATATACAGGGAAAAAAAGTGGAGAAAAATATCTTTGAAACTAATATAAAAGATATTGTTAACATTCATGATTTTTATGATCAGTTAATTGAAATAAGTAATAACATGATAATAAAAAATTAAATTATATCAATTTGATGAATGATTTATTTATAGGATTGATTCAATAAATTGTATGAACAAGGTAAATGAATGATCAATTCAATTATGATGGTCAGTATAGGTGGGGCCTTGGGCTGTCTGTTGCGCTGGTGGTTGGGGATTGCCTTGAACGCTTTTTTTCCTTATTTGCCCCTTGGAACTTTGGCTGCAAATTGTCTTGCTGGTTATTTTATTGGTATTGCCGTGGCAATTTTTGTGGTAATTCCAGTCCTGCTACCATGGCGCCTCTTCATTATTACGGGTTTTTTGGGTGGTTTATCAACCTTTTCATCTTTTTCTGCAGAAGTTGTTCTTTCCATGCAAGAAGGGCGTTTTATGTGGGCAGGAGTTATAGTGTTTACGCATCTTATTTGTTCAATAGGGTTGACCATTCTCGGAATTGCAACGGTCTATATGATGAGATCTTGTTTTCATTGATTGTTTCGCATTCATTTTGTTTACTTCAACTTATTCGTATGATTAGGTAGATTTACTTGAATGGGAAAGCGCAATAGAAGGATAAATTTAAATGAAAAAAATTATTGTAATGATTTTCGGTACGGGGTTATTGGGGGCAGGAATAAATTCAGCTTTTGCCCAAGATTCAAAAAGTAAAGCTCCTTTTGATGAATCAATATGGCGTGTTGAACATTTAAGTCATCAAAAAACATTTATTAAATCCTATCAAAATGATCAGAAATTCACATATTTAAGTTTTAATCCTTATACACATCGAATTAATGGAAGTGGTTTATGTAATAAATTTCTTGGATTTTTTCAAAACAATGGAAACCAAATTACAATCAGTAAAATTGAACGTCAGCAAAATACCTGTTTGGATCCCCAGGTTAATGCGCAGGATGAATTTTTCTTTGACAAGTTAAAATTGGTTAAATCAGTTTCCATTGGTGGAAAATATCTAAGGTTGCTTGATGAAAATAATAAGATATTAATAACCGCAAAATATTTTAAATAATGATAACAAAAGGATGAATGGGTGATTATTTATTCGAATGAGGCAGAGGATCTTAACACGCCAACAGGCTTGATGCGTTGTCATATTTTCCGACCTGTCAAAGAGGGAAAATATACGGCGATCATATTTTACTCCGAAATTTATCAGGTAACTCAGCCAATTCGTCGTTTGGCATCTTATATAGCAGGGCAGGGTTATATTGTTATTGTTCCAGAAGTCTATCATGAATATGAAAATCCAGGGGTTGCCTTGGAATATGATAAGGAAGGGACGGATCGGGGTAACTGTTTGAAATTTGAAAAACCTGTTTCAGCTTATGATTCCGATACGATGTCAGTTATTGAATGGTTAAAAACCTATCCTTATTCTAATGGCAAGATTGGATCAATGGGGGTATGTCTAGGAGGGCATTTAGCGTTAAGAGCTGCCCTGAACCCTGAAATATCAGCAGCTGTCTGTTTTTATGCCACCAATGTGCATGATGCCACCCTTGGTAAGGGGCAAAGGGATGATACCTTGAAACGATTTAAGGATATCAAGGGAAAGGTTATGTTTACGTGGGGAAAACAGGATCCCCATATCCCTTTTGCGGGTCGGCAATTGATTCGTGAAGCCCTGGAAAAAGCAGAGGTTCAGTATGAATGGCATGAATTCAATGCCCAGCACGCTTTTTTAAGGGATGAAGGACCACGCTATGATCCCGCCCTGTTTCAAACCTGTATGGGGCTTGTCATTCGGTTTTTAAGGGATTCTTTTTAGATTGCTGTCGATAAAGTAACGTATGAATGATATTTAAATTTACGTTACTTTAATTTTTAATATTATTTTTCCTCTTTGAGGTATGCCTCAACGGGGCCGTTGAGTTTCATGCTCATGGGCTTGCCACTGCGTGTCAATGTATTGCCGATGGATACCTTGACCCATTGTTCGCTCAGACAATATTCAATAACATTATCTTTTTCCACTCCTTTAAAGCGAATACCAACTCCACGGTTTAAAAGCTCTTCATTATAGTATGGGCTTTGTGGATCGGCAGAAAGGCGATCGGGAAGCGCGTCTGACATTTTTAGGTTTCCTTGTTGTGATTTTAGCGATAAGTTTTTAACTTATTACAAAAAAATGATTCGGCCTGACAAGCAATTTTGCGATTGAAGATTTTAATGGCTGAAAAGGGCATGAACAGATGGAGATAATAAAGTGCGTGGATTTGGCATGAACAGATGGAATAGGTTATTAGTAAATACGATATTGTTTCATGTCGGAATGATCGGTTGTGCAGGAACTTTTTTTCCAGGTCTTGCCCAGGAAAGTCAAACTTTAAACAATCAAGTTCTCATGCGTTATCCAACTTTACATGGGAATAAAATTGTTTTTTCGGCACGGGGTAATCTTTGGCAGGTTTCAAAATCAGGTGGAACGGCCGTTCGGTTGACTTCCGAACAGGGTGAGGATTTGATGCCGAGATTTTCACCGGATGGTCAATGGCTAGCTTTTACAGGAAGCTATCAAGGCAATAGAGATGTCTATCTCATGCCCGCTGCGGGTGGAGAGGTCAAACGATTAACCTATCATTCCGACATTGTTGCTTCTGCACCGGAACGTTGGGGACCTGATAATATGGTTGTCACCTGGACACCGGATTCGAAATCAATCGTATTTTTATCTCGTCGGAATGCGTGGAACAGCTGGATGAGTTTGCCGTTTTCCGTATCCATAAAAGGTGGATTGCCAAAAGCGCTTCCCCTGGATCGTTCTGGATTTTTAAGTTATGATTCTGATGGAAAAAAAATTGCTTATACCCGTATCTATCGTGATTTTCGAACCTGGAAACGTTATGATGGTGGTCTGGCACAGGATATTTATATTTATGATTTTGATACAAAAAAACTGGAACAAATAACTCATTGGAAAGGCACAGATACCACTCCGATGTGGTATCAGGACAAAATTTATTTTTTATCTGACAGGGATGCAAATCGACGCGTTAATTTATGGGTTTATGACAAGACGACAGGAAAAAAACGTCAGGTAACGCATTTCATCGATTATGATATTGATTTTCCGTCATTGGGTGATCAAGGCATTGTCTTTCAACAGGGCGGTCATTTATACGTGCTTGATCTTCCATCGGAGCACCTGCATGAAATCCATGTTATTGTACCGGATGATGGTATAAAAATCATGCGTCGTTATGTGTCTTTGACTGATGATGTACGTAAAACTGATTCTGCCCAACAACCTGATTTCTCGATTGCTCCAAATGGAAAACGGGCCGCTTTTGCCGCAAGGGGAAATATATTCACCGTTCCTGTTGAAAATGGAGCTATCCGAAATTTGATTAATGCAAGTAATGTAGATGCAGATCATCCCGTCTGGTCACCGGATGGGAAATGGATCGCCTATACAACAGATAGTGATGGTGAACAGAATATTGCTGTTCGTCCATCTCTGGGAGGGGCCGAACGGCTTTTAACCCATTTCAAGTCAGGTTATTATTATGCTCCGCGTTTTTCTCCCGATGGAAAACTGCTTGCCTTTTCAGATGGCAACCATAATTTATGGACAGTTGATTTTGAGGGTAAATCCGTAAAAAAAATTGCCACCGATATTCATGCGGAAATACATGATTTTAGTTTTTCTCCTGACAGTCATTGGTTGGTTTATAGTTTAACTCAATCCAATCAGCAACGGGCAATTTGGGCTTATAACTTTGCTACGAATAAGATTGTTCAGCTAACATCCGGAAACAATAATGATTATTTGCCATTATTTTCTGCTGATGGAAAATATTTATATTTTGTTTCCAATCGCCATGAAAATACTGTTTTTGCTGACAATGAAATGAATGCCCTGACGGTTAAAAGCGCGGGAATATATGTGGCAACCCTACAGGTTGCAACCCCATCCTTATTCGCCCCTCGTTCTGATGAGGGAATTGTAGATAAAGATAGGGTTATAAGAGAGAAGGATGGAAAAACGATCTCTTCAATTCAGATCGATGAAAAAGGATTGGAAGGTCGAATTGTTCCCCTACCAATTGAAGGTGGCATGATTACAGATATGCAGATTGCTGGGGATAAGGTTTATTACTTGATGAGTCCTCCACAAACGATTTCTAGTGAATTTCCCGGTGAAAAACCTGCGTTGCATGTTTATGACGTTAAACAGAGGAAAGATACCATAATTGAACAGGGTATTCAGAATTATAGTCTTTCGTATGACGGTCAGAAATTTTTATATAACAAGAATAACCAGTGGGTTATTAGTGATGCCAAGGAAAAACATACGGAAGATAAATCATTAAAGCTTGAATCCTTAACAAGTTTTGTCATTCCGTCTGAAGAGTGGAGGGAAATGTTTGATAATGCCTGGCGTCTACAGCGTGATCTTTTCGTTAATCCCCAAATGAATGGACAGAACTGGCATGAAATTCATGATCGTTATGCCAAATTATTGCCATTGGCTGGATCAAGATCGGATATCAATTATCTTATTGGTCAGATGGTTGGAGAAATCGGCAATTCACATACATATGTTGGAGGTGGAGATCAACAGAATTTGACAAAAAAAGTTCCCACAGTCTTATTGGGGGTTGACTTTGCCTATGATGCACAGAAGCAGCGTTATTATTTGGCAAAAATATATTCCGGGGATAATAGCCGCAAAGCCTATCGCAGTCCTTTATCTGAACCAGGATTTAATATTCATGCAGGTGATTATCTGTTAACGGTAAATGGTCAAGAGGTAAAGAGTGGTATTAACCCTTACCGGTTTTTTGTCGGGCTCGAAAATCCTGTCCAACTCTCTTTTGAGGATCGGCAAACAAAAGCCGTGAAAAATGTAACAGTCAATACGATTAAAAGTGAACTGTCATTAAGAGAGAAAGACTGGATTGAACATAATCGTCGACTGGTTGATCGTTTATCAGGTGGGAAAATAGCCTATATCTATCTTTCAGATATGGAAGAGCTTGGATTGCAGCAGTTTATCCGTCAGTTTTATGCCCAGCTGGATAGACAGGCAGTTATTATTGATGATCGCTGGAACGGTGGTGGTTTTATCGATGAAATTCTTCTTGAGCGTTTAAGGAGAATCTTGGTGGGAATGACCACAAACCGTGAAAAAATGGCTCATTCCTTGCCTGAACAGTTGATTGTTGGACCTAAGGTCACGTTAATCAACCAGTATTCTGCATCTGATGGTGATATCTTTCCTTATTATTTTCGTAAATATGGTTTGGGTAAACTGATTGGCAAGCGAACCTGGGGTGGCGTACGTGGTATTCGCGGTTTTTGGCCGCTAAGGGATGGAGGATATATTACTATTCCAGAAGAAAGCTTGTATGGATTACAATCAGAATGGATTATTGAAAATCACGGGGTCGATCCAGATATTGAAATTGAGAATACTCCAGATGAATTACAGCATGGGCATGATAGACAATTGGAAACGGCAATAGATTATTTGCTAAAAGAGTTAAGGGATCATCCTGTATCTATGCCTCAGTCTCCTTCTTGGAAAACCGCTTATCCTGAGAACGGTATCCCCTTTAACAGGAAATAGGGTTCGAACTGTATGGTATCTTAATATAAGCCATACAGTTATCATTTTTAGAGTTTATATAAGCAGTAAGAAGAGATAACAGCCGTCACATTGATTTTTGAACATTTAAAATGTTGAAAGATCGTTAGTCTTTTAAAAAAGTTTGATGCAGTTTAATAATCTGGTATCCGGAAGCCAAAGTACAATGATCCAATTTTTTACCTTGTTGTACGGGACATTGATACCAATGATAATTTTTATAAAATAACCCATAACCATCTTCTATATTACAGGATTTTTCTAAACTACCTGCAACTATTGGACATTTTTTATATATATTTTGTCTATTTATGAAAAAATAACCATCAGCAGGGGCGCAGTTGATAGTAACAACACCATTTTCCAGCCAGCATCGTTTATATTGGGCGACAGCTTTACAGGTAAACAGGATATTTAGGCTAATTCCAGCAATTATGGTTACAGCCAAAGAGCGCAGATGAAAGATCATTTATCTTTCCAGTTGAGATTAATAGGTAAGTGATCGCAGTCATTATTGTAAGGACTGGTTTTAACCATTTTATAGGGCTATAGTTTTTTTTGAAAGATTTGAAAGAATAAATTTAAAAGGGCTTTCAAAATGAGTAAAAAACAAAATAAATTAATTTTTATGGCCTGCTGCACTGCCTTGTTATTATCGACTGGTACAGCTAAAGCAATCGGTTTAAAGTTTTCCAATCCTCAGCCACATCAGAAAATTAAGGCTGGGAATCAAGAAATTCATTTGGTTTATGACCATGAATTTGATCCTTTCCGCAGTCGTTTGTTATTGATAAATCAATCTGGACAACCTGATTTGATTCCCGCAACAACCGCTTTAAATCACAGGGAAGTTAAAACATCATATCCGTTAAAGGCGGGGCAATATATCTTGCAATGGCATGTTTGGAATTGGAAGGGGGAGGAAAGTACAGGTGAAATTCCTTTTGAGGCTGTTAATCCCTGATTTTGTTCATTCTATTGCCAATCGTAAACCTGCTCCAGCAGCAAGTGGGCAAAAAGGTAGAGCAATAGCAAAACATGCCCCGAGTAATTGAAGATTGGGTAGGAATGCGAGATTATTTAATTTTGCATCAATAAGCATGGTGCCAAAAATAAGGACGGGGGTTAACAAGGGAAAAGTTAATAAAGGGAGCAAAAAAGAGTTTTTCTTGGCTCCAAGGGCAATAGAATTTGTCATTCCCCCGACAAGAGATTGACAGGCGGTTCCAAGTGAAAGGCTGATAATAAAAATGGGCAGGATTGATACGGGCAAGTTATATAAAATTGTTAAGGGGATACTGGCGCAGAGAAGAGGGATTCCTGTACATAACCAGTGACCTGTCATTTTGGTGAAGGCCAAGGTAGAGGGAGATATTCCAAGCAAAAAAAATTGATCCAGGGACCCATCCTCATAATCTTGCTGGTATATGCGTTCCATAGGCAACAAAGCGGCCAACAGGGCGCAAACCCACAAAATGGCGGGGGCTATTTGCTGAAGTCTTTGAGGTTCTGGTCCAAGCGCAAGCGGAAAAAGAGTCGCTGTCAAAATAAAAAACAGGATTGTTCCAATGGTATCACTGGCATGCCGGAAAGAAAGTAATATTTCTCGTTGTAAAAGAAGAATGAAAGGCATGGGAAAGATATCTTAATGTAAGGAAGGAAGTGAAAGATTAAGAGATCTTGCGTTGATCAATGGAAGATCTGTATGTGTACTGACTAAAATCATGCCACCGTTTTTTTGAAAAGAGGCAAATATTTCAGCAAGATTGATCATGTTTTCTCTATCCAATCCAACGGTTGGTTCATCTAGCAACCAAATTGTTGCAGGTTTAAGCAAAATGCGGGCCAGGGCTGTGCGACGTTTTTGACCAGCGGATAATAATCGAACGGGAGTATCAATTAAATGGTATAAATTAAATTTTTTCAAACAATCGTGAAGATTGGTTTTGTAAAATTTTGAATATAACTGCAGGTTCTCTCTCACAGTCATAATCGGTTTTAAGGCGTTTGAATGACCCAACCAGGCAATAGTTTGAAGATAATTTTCATAAGTTTCATGATGTTCAAAGATGTTTCTGGAGTTCCATAAAACATTACCTGAATCTGGTTTTCTGAACCCTGCGAGAATTCTTAATAATGTACTTTTGCCAACGCCATTTGGACCATGGATACAGAGACTTTCCCCTGCAGATAGAGAAAAATTGATATTGTTCAGGACCAGTTTTTCATTTCGAAATGTGGTTAGATTGACAATAGATACGGTCATGAAAAGGGTTTCAAAAATGATTTTAAGTTACAAAAGTACACTGTTTAGTGAAATTGTAAAAGCCCATGAATAATTGCTTTTATGATATTCAAGATATAATAAGTATAGTGTAATTGGCGAGATAACAAATATAAAATGTTGTTTATACACGATTATCTAACGACATAATTTAAGGATATCATTATGAAACTGATTGGTCAGGATAATTTAAAAACATGTAAAACGTTGGAAGTCGATGGAAAAACCTATCATTATTTTTCACTGGTTGAAGCAGAGAAAAAATTGGGTAATTTTCGTCGTTTACCAAATACCTTAAAAGTATTGCTGGAAAATGTTTTACGCTTTGAAAATGGTCAATCTTTTACGGTAGACAATGCCAAGGCAATTATAGAATGGCAAAAGAATCATCATAGCCAGTCCGAAGTGCCTTTTCGTCCTTCCCGTATTTTGATGCAGGATTTTACAGGGGTTCCAGCTGTTGTCGATTTGGCTGCCATGCGTGAAGGAATGACCCAGTTAAAAGGTGATCCGCAAAAGGTTAATCCACTAATTCCGGTAAATCTGGTGATTGATCATTCTGTAATGGTCGATAAATTTGGATCTGATGCGGCACTGAAAGAAAATATAACGCTTGAATTTGAACGAAACGCTGAGCGGTATGCTTTCCTTCGTTGGGGACAAGAAGCGTTCAAAGGTTTTTCCGTTGTTCCACCTGATACTGGAATTTGTCATCAGGTTAATTTGGAACATATTGCCAAGGTTGTTTGGCTTCGTGATGAAGATGGAAAAACCTATGCCTATCCAGACACTCTTTTTGGAACAGATTCCCATACAACAATGGTCAACGGATTGGGTGTTCTTGGCTGGGGTGTTGGAGGTATCGAAGCTGAAGCAGCCATGTTGGGGCAACCGATTACAATGTTAATACCGGATGTTATCGGCTTCCGGTTAACAGGAAAATTGGCAAAGGGTGTAACTGCAACAGATCTTGTTCTGACAATTACACAGATGTTACGTAAGAAGGGTGTTGTTGGCAAGTTTGTTGAATTTTATGGTCCGGCTTTGGATCATTTACCACTTTATACACGGGCTACAATTGCAAATATGGCACCTGAATATGGCGCAACATGTGGGTTCTTCCCGGTTGACCAGCAAGCTTTGGATTACCTCAAATTAACCGGTCGTGACGATCATCAGATTAAGTTGGTGGAAGCTTATCTTAAAGCACAGGGTATGTTCCGTGAAGCGAATGCGGAAGAACCAGAATTTACTGATACTTTGGAACTGGATATTGGTAATGTTGTTCCCTCTATTTCAGGTCCTCGTCGTCCACAAGATCGTATCAGCCTCAGCGATGCAACCTCTGCATTCGTCAAAGAGCTGTCTTCAGGATTCCATGTTGAAGGTAAAGATCAAGATGTCGCTTGTGCTGTTGCCGGTAAAGATTTTAAACTCGAACATGGTTCAGTTGTAATTGCGGCAATTACTTCATGCACCAATACCTCTAATACGGAAGTGATGATTGCTGCTGGTTTATTGGCAAAAAAAGCACATGCTTTGGGATTGAAGCGGAAGCCTTGGGTTAAAACGTCTCTTGCACCTGGTTCAAAAGTTGTTACTGAATATTTAGAAAAGGCCGGGTTAATTCCATCTCTTGATGCGCTTGGATTCAATATTGTTGGATATGGTTGTACAACCTGTATCGGAAATTCCGGTCCTCTGGCACCAGAAATTGTTGACACTATCGAAAATAACAATTTGGTGGCAACAGCGGTTCTTTCGGGAAACCGTAACTTTGAGGGACGTATTTCTCCAAACGTTCGCGCAAACTATCTGGCAAGTCCACCGTTGGTAGTCGCTTATGCTTTATTGGGAACCTTGCGTAAGGATATTACAAAGGATCCTATTGGTGTTTCCAAGGATGGTAAGGAAATTTATCTACATGATATTTGGCCTTCAACAGAGGAAATCAAAGAGGTAATGGCAGCAGCGATTACGCGTGAAGAATTCCGTAAGGGATATGATAATATCAGTAAAGGTACGGTTGAATGGCAGAGATTGGCTGTGGCAACTGGATCTCAGACTTATGATTGGGATTCAAAATCAACCTATGTTCGTAATCCTCCCTATTTTGAAGGAATGAAGCGGCATCCTGAAGCCCGTCATGATATTAAAGGGGCAAGAATATTGGCGTTATTAGGGGATAATGTTACAACAGATCATATATCTCCAGCTGGTTCCATTCGTAAAGATTCCCCTGCTGGCAGATATTTGACTGAACATGGAGTTAGGGTGGAGGACTTTAACTCGTATGGTTCACGTCGTGGTAATCATGAGGTCATGATGCGTGGCACTTTTGCCAATATCCGTATTCGTAATGAAATGGTTCCAGGAGTTGAAGGTGGATATAGCAAGCATTATCCTGATAGTAAGGAAGGGGCAATCTATGATGTTGCCATGGAATACCAAAAAGAAAATACACCATTGGTTGTTTTTGGCGGTAAAGAATACGGAATGGGTTCCTCCCGTGACTGGGCGGCAAAAGGTACGACGTTGTTGGGAGTAAAAGCCGTTATTGCTGAAAGTTTTGAACGTATTCATCGTTCTAATCTTGTTGGAATGGGTGTATTGCCACTCTTATTTGAGGAGGGTACAACACGTAAAACGTTGGGATTGAAGGGTGATGAAAAAATCGATATTTTGGGTATCGAAACTTTAAAACCGCGTCAAAAAATGATTATGAGAATAACTCGCAATGATGGTTCACATCAGGATATTCCTGTGATCTGTCGTGTTGATACGCAAGAAGAGGTAGAATATTATCGTAATGGTGGCATTTTGCCTTATGTTCTCAGACTAATGGCCTAAGTCTTAAAATCTGTTTTAAAGTGTAAGTGACCTGTTTATTTGTTAAACAGGTCACTTTTCATTTGTAATATATCCAAACATAACGTGTCATTATCATGGAATTATAAATATTTGGATTTGTTACTTGTAAAGCATTTATAAGATTGTTAAATTAATACAAAATTGTCTTCCGTTAGATGTGGGGGGTGGCCTTAGTCGGCCGCCTTTTTTATTTTGGAATCCGTAGAAAATATTTCTGATGTACGTATTGAACAACGTGTTATCGCTTTGATTGAACCCATTTTGATTAATATGGGATATGAGTTGGTTAGAGTGGCTTTGTTGGGCAAACAAGCTTTGACCTTACAGATTATGGTGGATCGGGCTGATGGTAGTCTGATTAATGTTGAGGATTGTGAACAGATTAGTCACGCTGTAAGTGCTGTAATGGATGTTCATGATCCTATGGAAGGTGCCTGGACATTGGAGGTTTCCTCCGCCGGAATCGATCGTCCCTTGGTGCGCGTAAAAGATTGGAACCGTTTTGCGGGTCATCTTGCCAAAGTGGAAATGATGATTCCAATTGAAGGCAGAAGACGGTTTTCCGGGATTGCCCTGGGAGCGGATGAACAGAATGCGCGTATGCGTTTAGATACAGGTTCTGAAATTGAATTGCCTTTGTCAGAAATACGCAAGGCTAAATTGGTGCTGACTGATTCTTTAATTGATGCATGCAGTCATATGGTCAATGCTTTATCTGGGTCGGAAACTGAATAAAGTATAAGTGAAAATAAAATCAAAACCGGTTTAATCTGGTATAATAGATTGTGAGGTTAAAATGGATACGTCTGTTGCTCGTCCTGAATTGTTATTGGTTGCTGATGCTGTTGCACGTGAAAAAGCCATTAGCCGGGAAGAGATTCTCGAAGCGATGGAACAGGCCATTCAAAAGGCTGGACGCGCTAAATATGGTCATGAAAAAGACATTCGTGCGATAATTGATCGTAAGACGGGAGAGGTGCGCCTTTCCCGATGGACAGAAGTCGTGGAGGAAGTTGAAAATGAGGCTTCACAAATTCCATATAAAATTGCGCTCAAGATACAGCCTGATATTAAGATTGGTGAATATCTTATTGATCCATTGCCACCCATAGATTTTGGCCGTATCGCTGCACAGACTGCAAAGCAGGTTATCGTGCAACGTGTTCGTGAATGTGAACGGAATCGTCAATATGAGGATTTCAAGGACCGTATTGGTGAAATTGTGAATGGAACAGTGAAACGAACTGAATATGGCAATCTGTTGGTGGAAATTGGCAGTGTCGAAGCTTTGTTAAGGCGTGATGAATTGATTCCAAGAGAAAACTTTCGGAATTCAGAGCGTGTAAGAGCCTATATTTGTGATGTCCGTAAGGAGCCACGTGGTCCACAGATCTTTTTATCTAGGACGCACCCCGCATTTTTGGCGAAATTGTTTGCACAGGAAGTGCCTGAAATCTATGATGGTATTATCGAGATTAAGGCAGTCGCCAGAGATCCGGGTTCCCGAGCGAAAATGGCTGTTATTTCAAAAGACAGTACCATTGATCCTGTTGGTGCTTGTGTTGGAGTCAGGGGGTCTCGTGTACAAGCTGTAGTACAGGAATTGCAAGGGGAAAAAATTGATATCATTCCTTGGAGCGGTCAGGCGGCCACCTTTGTCGTGAATGCCTTGGCACCGGCGGAAGTTACAAAAGTTGTCATGGATGAGGAAGCTGGGCGTGTGGAGGTTGTGGTTCCAGATGATCAATTGAGTTTAGCTATTGGACGTCGTGGACAAAATGTTCGTTTGGCCAGTCAATTGACACGATGGGACATTGATATTCTGACCGAAACAGAAGAATCAGATCGTAGACAAGAAGAATTCCGTCGCAGATCCGCTATTTTTGCCGAAGAGCTGGATGTTGATGATGTGATTGCCGGCCTGTTGGTTACAGAAGGTTTTCATACTATTGAGGAGCTTGCTTTTGCCGATCCCCAGGAATTGGCTGAAATTGAAGGTTTTGATGCAAATATCGCGCAAGAGCTTGTCCAGAGGGCAGAAGAATGTTTGGAAAAACAACATCGTTCTCTGGATGAGAAAAGGCAGGCTCTTGGGGTTTCGGATGAGCTTGTGGAACTTGATTGCTTTACACAACAAATGTTGATCTTATTGGGTGAAAAAGGGGTGAAAACGCTCGATGATTTAGCTGACCTTGCCAGTGATGAACTGATCGAGATTCTTGGTGCAGATGCAATTGATGAAGAAACAGCCAATGCAATTATTATGCAGGCCAGAGAACATTGGTTTGAAGAAGAGGGAGGCGAGGAAAGTCAAGATAAAGAATAAAATTTGATAATGATATTTAAATGATTAGGCTTCATGGGAGGCCTAATCATTTTGATTTATTATTTTCTTTTAATTTTGAATAGTTTACGCTAATGAATAAAAGTCCTGATAGCTCGGCGAATCGTCAACGTTTCTGTGTGGTTACAAGGGAAAGAGATGATCCTGAAAATTTAATTCGTTTTGTTTTGTCGCCAGATGGATATATTGTTCCAGATTTGACAGAACGGCTTCCTGGAAGAGGGATGTGGTTGAAAGCCGATAAAAATATCATACATAAGGCGATAGAAATGCGTTCGTTCTCACGTGCAATGCAATGTCAGGTTACGGTTCCGGAAAATTTGGTGTCAATAATTAGGGATGGTTTGCGGAATAAAATTAAGGATACATTTGGTTTTGCAAGACGTGCTGGACAGATTACGTACGGTTTTGTAAAAGTAAGAGAAAAGATTTCTCAGAATATTGCTGGATTGATTATACAGGCTATAGATGGTAGTGAAGAAGAAAAAAAGCGTATATTATCAGGAACGGGTCTTTTACCTGTCATGGCAGTTTTTACGGCAAAAGAATTGGGAATGATTTTTGGTCGAGAATATATAGTTCATGCAGCAATTTACAGGGGACCGTTTGTAAAGCAAATTCTTTTTGATAATAAACGGTTATCAGGAATAATAAATTAGGGTATAAATCGATGGAATAAGTCAACCCATCGAAAATGGATTTAAGAACAGGCAGGTATATGAGCGAAGGCAACGATCAAGAACAAGGACAGGGTAAAAAACGTTTATCTTTACGTTCATCAGTAAAAAGGGACGTGGGGCAGACTGTCGATGCCGGATCTATTAGGCAAAGTTTTAGCCATGGACGCAGCAAGGTTGTCCAGGTTGAAGTACGTAAAAAGCGTAGTGCGCCTGGCAGTAAGGAAAAACAGGTTAATAGTGTCCGTAAACCTGCGGCAAAAAAAGCATCTGCTGGTTCGAGTAAACGCTCCTTGACAGCTGCAGAATTAGCCATCAGACAGCGTGTTCTGGAAGAACAAAAGCTTGAACAGCAGCGTAAAAATCTTGAACGTCAAGAACAGGAAAAAATATCTATTCTTTCAGAAGCGGAGAGATTACGTAAAAAACAGGAAGAAGAGAAAGTTCTAGCCAAGGCACAGGCAGAGGCTGAAAAGGCTGCGCAGGAAGAAGGCAAGGAAACTGTTGAGCAGGAAAAAATTGCTGTATCTGAGACAGAAGAAGAATCTAAAAAAACTATAAAATCCAAAAAAACGAAAACTGCATCTGAACCTCCATTACGTCGGGTCAAGGTTTCCAAGGTTCCTATTCCTGGTGAAATTACCTTGGCACCAGAGCCTGTTCCTGTGGAACCTTTGGCAAAAAGGGCTATTTTGCCTGAAAAACCTGTGGTGAGTGAGTCTGTTAAGAATGGAGAATCCGTATCTGGTAAAACCTCAGTAAAAAATTCAAGTGAATCTGTTCTCAATGTCAAAACATCTGAAAAAGACGGAAAAATAAATAAGAAATCTGTTGAATCTTCACGCAGGATTAATGTTCAGGATGATATGGATTCTGATGAAGGGGAAGGTCGTCGTGGTTCGTCCCGTCGTGGAAGCGGTGTAAATCGTAAAAGCAGTAGTCGAGGCAAGGGGGATGGTCGACGTTCTGGTAAAATAGATATTCAGGCAGCGATTGAGGGCGAGGATGATAATAAAGTTCGTTCGTTGGCTTCGGTACGTCGTCAAAGAGAACGTGAACGCCGTCAAGCAGAGTTGGAGAAATTACGTACGGATCAGGTAAAGGTTGTTCGTGATGTCACTCTTCCAGAAACAATTACCGTACAAGAACTTGCCAATCGTATGGCTGCACGCCAAGGAGTCGTTATTAAAGCCCTGATGAAAATGGGTGTGATGGCAACAGTTAATCAGTCATTGGATGCAGACACGGCCGAATTGATTATCGAGGAATTTGGTCATCGTGTGCATAGGGTTGCCGATAGTGATGTTGAACTTGGTATTGAAGGTGTAGAGGATAAGGATGAGGATAAATTGCCCCGTCCACCTGTTGTAGCGGTGATGGGACATGTTGATCATGGTAAAACCTCTTTGCTGGATGCTCTGCGGACAACGGATATTGCGCATAAGGAGGCTGGTGGGATTACCCAGCATATTGGCGCCTATCAGGTTAGAATGCAGTCAGGTGCTAAAATCACCTTTTTAGATACGCCTGGTCATGAGGCATTCACGGCGATGCGTTCCAGGGGAGCGTCAGTGACGGATATCGTGGTGCTTGTTGTTGCTGCGGATGATGGGGTCATGCCTCAGACAATTGAGGCAATTAAACATGCTAAAGCTGCAAATGTTCCAATTATTGTCGCCATTAATAAATGTGATTTGCCTGGAGCCAATCCTGACCGTGTAAGACAGGAGCTTTTGAATCATGAAATCGTCGTTGAGAAAATGGGGGGTGATACTCAGGATGTTGAAGTTTCGGCTAAAAAACATATCGGTTTGGACAAACTGGAAGAAGCAATCATTTTGCTGGCTGAATTGTTGGAATTAAAAGCAAACCCGAATAGAGTGGCAGAGGGTGCTGTTATTGAAAGCCGTTTGGACAAGGGACGTGGACCTGTTGCGACTTTATTGGTTCAGAAAGGAACCTTGAATAAAGGAGATGTTATTGTCGCTGGTTCTGAATGGGGTCGTGTTCGTGCGATGCTGGATGATAAAAGCAAGAATATGAAAAAAGCTGGACCTTCCACACCCGTAGAGCTTTTGGGTTTAACGGGTGTACCTCGTGCTGGTGAGCCTTTTGTTGTTGTGGATAATGAAAGTAAAGCTCGTGAAATTTCTGAATTTAGGCAACGTAAGGCTCGTGAAAAACAGGCAGCGGTTAGAATGGCTGCACGTGGAACCTTGGATCAGATGCTTGCGCGTATTCAAGCAAATGAGCAAAAAGAAATTGCTGTCTTAATCAAGGCTGATGTTCAGGGATCTGCTGAGGCTATTCAGGCGACAGTTCAGAAACTTGAACATGAGGAAATTAAAGTTCGCGTTTTATCCGCAACAGTTGGTCAGATTACGGAAAGTGATGTTCAACTTGCCAAAGCATCACAGGCTATCATTATCGCCTTTAATGTAAGGGCAACAACGCAGGCTAGAGAACTTGCGCAGCATGAAGGTGTTGATATTCATTACTATTCAATTATTTATCAGGTGGTTGATGATATTGAACAGATTATTAAAGGACGTATTGCACCAAAACAGCGTGAGAAATTCTTGGGTTATGCAGAAATTCGTAAAGTCTTTACCATTAGTAAAACTGGTAAGGTTGCAGGATGTTACGTAACACAGGGCGTGGTTCGTCGAGGCTGCGGTGTTCGGTTGTTGCGTGATAATGTTGTTATTCATCAGGGTAATTTAAGCCAGCTTAAACGTTTCAAGGATGATGTCAAAGAAGTGGCACATGATTATGAATGTGGACTTTCTTTTTCAGGATACAATGACTTGCGAGAGGGAGACGTTGTTGAATGTTATGAAATTGAAACAGTACAGGCTTGATGGATAAATTTATAGTAACTGGGAAGGATTTTTTGAAAAAGGATTCAAAAGGCCCTTCTCAACGGCAATTGCGCGTTGCTGAAGAAATCAGGCATATTTTGGCAGATTTATTCATCCGGATCGAATTTCGTGTGCCTGAACTTCAGGGACAGAAATTTACAGTAACAGAAGTGCGCATGACGCCTGATTTGCGTCATGCAATTGTATATATTTCTCACTTAGGGAAAAGTGATGTAGGGGATTTTTTACCTGCATTAAAACGAGTTGCACCTTATTTGAGAAATCAGCTATCACAAAAAATTAGACTTAAATTTTTACCTGATTTGAGATTTCAGCCTGATACAACTTTGGACTATGCAGCTAAGATTGATGCAGTGCTGAATAGTCCGGAAGTTTTGAGAGACCTTGAAAAAGAAAATCAATAATCAAGTTAGTACAAAGGATTTTTACTGATTTGATTAACCAGTTGGATTAATAGAGCCTGTTCTATTTTGATTACATCACTGTCAGAAGCAATGGAACCCGATGCGAAAAAGGTTCCTTTTTGTTTGTTGATGGGTAGATGTTCATTTCTGGGAATAATGGACCAATCAGCTTCCAAGATTGCTGAGCCATTTTGATTCCCCAGATTTTGTACATCCAAGTGGCTGATATTGATCAGGATCTGACTTGTTGGCATACCAACCTGTCTTTGATTGGTTATGAATAGAGTTGGATTTTTTATGGATAGCAAATGTGTAACATAATCGGTTACGGCAACGGATAAAACGCTACTCATTCTTCCGTTGACACTATGATGAAGACTGCTGTTTTCTCGGGTAACAATATCGGTTGTGTCAAGGTAATCCGGTACTGTGATCGGTGTAATGATAATAGTGGGGGAAGTTTCAGAATATTGTGTAATTTTGTTTGTCGACTGATTTATAATATTTTCATTGAAAGTGTAATATTTAAGAGGGGGAGCACTGCATCCCCCGAGAATAAATAAGGTACTTAATGAGGATAAAGCGATGAATTTATTCATTGTTTTCGACCAATCAGTAATAATTTAGGATTACGTTCTATTTCCCGCGAAAATCCTCGAAGTGAAGTGGAAGCATCAGCAAGGTTCTTCAGAATAATTTCAAGATTGTTTCGTGAAGGTGAACGGGATGAGGTAAGCGTTTTCACATTATCAATCATTTCTGATGCTGATGACACGGCTTTGTTTGAATTGTTTAATAAAATGTGAAGCTCTTTTCCGCGTGAACGAAGTTGGACATCTCCATCAACAAGCAATTTATTAAAGTTCTTCAATAAACCATCTATGTTTTTGTTGATATGAGTCACCAGAATATTTGTACTATCTGATGTTTTTTTGACGCTATTAATAAGATCAGGAGTTTGTTTGTTTAAAGTTTCGGCAAGTTGTCCTATTTTTTGTGCAGTGTCATTTAGGTTTCTGGAAAGTTGTTCAAGTTGTAGATTCATTAATTCGGATTTGATTTTTTGAAACGTAGAGGGACGGGAAGGTATTTCTGTAAGATTTTTTGCAATCACAGGATGAAAGTGAGGGGCATTCTGCAAATCAAAATCAAGAAAAATATTGGACGTACCGGTAACAAAACTTTCTGTGCTAATTTCTGCACAAAGTCCATTTTCTATCATTTTTTCCAATAGTTTTTTAAAATTATTATATTTATATCCTATGCGGATTTTTCTGGGATCAATATTGATTACTACAGGGATATATGCTTTGTGACTGCCTTGATCGAATTGGAGATTAATGGAATCAACGGTTCCTACCTGTACTCCTCTGAACGTAACAGGCGCTCCAATGGATAATCCTGATATTGAGCTTGGAAAAACGATTATGGCATGCTCTTTTTTTGAAAAAAGATTAAAATTACTGAAAAAAATAACAGCACAAAGAGCAAGAATTATTCCTCCCAATACAAAAGCCCCGATTGTGGTTTGTTTATTAATGGTCATCTTTGTTCTTCTTTCTCTTCTGCATTTTCATAACGTTGTCTATGCATAAAATCGTATACCAATTGACAGGATGGATGATCGTGCATTTCTTGTGGTGAACCATGGGCAAGGGGTGTCTTTGATTCCGCGTCAAGGAATATACCATCATCTGCAATTGTAAATAAACTTGATAATTCGTGACTGACTATGATGATTGTGCTTCCCAATCCATTTCGTAAGGTGAGAATTAAATCATCAAGTCTCTTAGAAGTGATAGGATCAAGTCCGGCTGAGGGTTCATCAAAAAATAGGATTTCTGGATCAAGGGCAAGAGCTCTAGCCAAGCCACACCGTTTTCTCATTCCTCCGCTTAATTCAGAGGGATACAGGTTAATGGCATATTCCATTCCAACCAGCCCCAGTTTTAATTCTACCAATCGATGAATCATTTCTGGAGAAAGGTTGGTAAAAAGTTGCAATGGAAGTGCAACATTTTCACCTACTGTCATAGAGCTCCATAGAGCAGCATTTTGAAACAAAATACCAAAATTATGCGCGATTTTTATGCGATGTTTTCTCGAAACTCTCCAGTAATTTTCATTCTTGACAAGATAATCACCCGCTATTGGTTCTAAAAGCCCTATCATGGATTTAAGAAGTGTACTTTTTCCACATCCACTACCACCCATTAGGGCAAAAATGCTGCCTTGCTTAACGTCAAAATTAATGTTTTTCTGGATAACCTTTGTACCGTAACCAATGGTGAGATTTTTAACGGATAGAAGTATATTGCTGGATTGGTTACTCATTATTTATATTCCAATCATATCAGCAATAACGGCAAATATGGCATCAATAGCGATCACCCCTACAATGCCAGTAACCACAGCTTTGGTCGCAGCCAAGCCGACATCAACCGCACTTCGTCCTGATTTTAACCCGATGTAACAGCTGCTTACCCCTATAAATATTGCAAATGAAATGGTTTTGAGACCACCAAACACAAATTGGTTGAAAGCAACCGCTCCGAAACTTTGTTGTAAAAATCCTATGATTGAAACTTTTAACATGAAAATGGAAACAATCAATCCGCCAAGAATTCCCATAAAACAGCCATAAAGATATAAAATCGGCATGGTGATTACAAGTGAGAGCATTGATGGAAGAATAAGATATTCCATAACGGAAACACCCATGACTTTTAACGCATCAATTTCCTCATTTCCCTGCATTGTTGAAATACGGGCTGCATAGGCCCCACCTGTTCGGCCTGAAATAACAATAGCACTCATGACGGCAGCCATTTCCCGAACAGTTGCAATGCTGACCAAGTTTGCCACATAAGCGTCAGCTGCAAACCTGCGTAATTGTACTGCACCGACAAAACCAAGAATTGCCCCGACTAGAAAATTAACAACACTGATGATTAAGAAGGCAGACGGACCAGCGTTCTGGACATCAGAAATCAAATCCACAATTCGCATGTAAGAACGGCCAGTGAGGGATTTTAAAATACCAATAATAACTTCCTTAAGCATCTGGACAGTTATGCCAAGATTGGTCAGTCCGTTGATAGTCCATTCACCAATCATATATAACGGACGAAAGGGAGATGAATGTTTAACAGGTCCTTCATCTTTGCTTTCATGCAAGAGGGAAAGAAGTTCTTGTGCGGAAGCAGGCAGATCCTTGTCAAAGAATTTTATGGAATGTTTGGTGGCCTGACATTTGATATCCCAAAGAAAGACAATCAATCCACTATCCCAGTTTTTAAGATTTCTAGCATCAAAATAAAGCGTTTGATGAGCAGGGATCCTTTCTAGATTTTTTGGAGAAAATCGGGGAATGTTATTGTTTTTTGCTAACCATTGCCCACTTAAGGAAATAACATAATGATTTTCTTGCTGCTCTAGTTTCCACTGAGGCTGCTGATCTGAATTTATATCGCTCATGCTTTGTCTGAATAATGTTGAATAATTTTATTTCATAAAATTATACTAAAAAGGTAAATATATAAAACATTATATACTTATATGAAATGTAGGTGAATTTATTATCATTTTAATTTTTTATATAATATGGTTTTTTTTGTAAAAAGTAACTATGTAAAAAAGAGAAGTATTGGTAATATAAAAGTTACTTTTCAGAGAATTAGGATTTTTGATTGATTGATGCATACAAAACGTAAACAGAAGTTGGATGGATGGCTTCTTGTTGATAAACCATTAAATGTGACATCTGCTTACGTTGTAAATAGGGTGAAATATGTTTTTAATGCCTGTAAGGTAGGGCATAGTGGTACCTTGGATCCATTGGCGACAGGGTTGTTACCCATCGCTTTTGGCCAGGCAACCAAAACAATCCCTTACATTATGGATAAGACAAAAGTTTATCATTTTGAACTTACTTTTGGAGAATCTCGTACAACGGATGATGCTGAAGGTGAGGTTCTTGACCATTCAGAGTTCAGACCGGGTGATGAACAAATCAATAAAGCTTTACAGTCCTTTCAAGGAGAAATATATCAGGTACCTCCTATTTACTCAGCGGTAAAGGTGCAAGGTAGACGTTCTTATGACTTAGCACGTCAAGGGGAAAAACCTCAACTAAAAGAACGGTTGGCACGTATTGATTCTTTTCGAATGATAGAACGGATTGATAAAGATCGTGCAAAGTTTGAAGTTGTTTCTGGTAAAGGCGTTTATATGCGTTCTTTAGCCAGGGATTTGGCGGTTGCCTGTAATACAGTTGGTTATGTTTCTGAATTACGCCGCCTTCGCGTGGGTCCATTTGATATTGCAAATGCTTTTTTACTGGACAAACTCGTTGAAAATGGCAAAAAAGGAATTGTTTCTTTAGATATGCTTCTTCCCGTTCAAACTGCGCTGGACGACATCCCGGCTCTAGCTATGACTGAAGAGGAGGCTGAATCCCTGAATTTTGGCAAATCTATTGATCTGACCGAGATACGGAATCGTTTTGCACTGGATGTGAATTCATATGATGGCATTGTTCGTGCAATGAAAAAGGAGCATTTTATAGGATTGTGCCATTTAAACAATAAATGGCTGCGTCCTGTTCGTATTTTTAATATTTAAATTGATGAAAGGATATACGATGTCGATTACACCGGATCGTCGTACCCAGCTAATTAAAGAATACCAAACCAAAGAAAATGATACAGGGTCTCCTGAGGTTCAGATTGCTTTGTTAACAGAAAGAATTAATAATTTAACTGAACATATGAAAGAACACGCCAAGGATTTTCATTCCCGGCGTGGGTTATTGAAATTGGTTGGTCAACGTCGTCGTTTGCTGGCCTACATCAGTCGGGTTAATAAAAGCCGTTATGAAAACCTGATCAAGCGTTTAGGTTTGCGTCGTTAAAAAATAAAGACTGGTTTATCTATTAAACCAGTCTTTATTTTATAAATTAAGAATATTGAGTATATTATAATCAAAACAGGAAAGTTTTTTGAAATCCAGCTTTACAGCGTTTCAGGCCACATGGTGTGAAAATAACAAAATATAAATGCTCCATGCCGTCCGAAACGCTGTTATTTACAGCATTGAATGTAATGATGGTTAAAAAAAATTTCTTGCGTATAACTTCATAGGATAAAAAATGTTTAAATATTATCGTAAGGAAATTGAATGGGGGGGACGTCCTCTTATTCTGGAAACAGGTAAAATAGCGCGTCAGGCAGATGGTGCAGTGATGGCCACTTATGGCGGGACTACAGTATTATGTACAGCTGTTGGAAATAAGAAAGCCAATCCAGATCAGGATTTTTTTCCATTAACCGTGCATTATCAGGAAAAGGCTTTTGCAGTTGGAAAAATTCCTGGCGGTTTTTTCAAACGTGAGGGGCGCGCTTCTGAAATCGAGACATTGATCTCTCGACTTATTGATCGGCCTATTCGTCCATTATTTCCTGATAATTTTTGTAATGAAGTGCAGGTTATAGCGACTGTTTTAAGTCATGATATGGAAAATGATCCTGCCATTGTTGCCATGATTGGCTGTTCTGCAGCGCTGACCCTGTCCGGTATTCCTTTCTTTGGACCGATTGCGGGTTGCCGGGTTGGATATATTGATAATGAATATGTTCTAAATCCGGTTTTGGCGGAGATGGATCAAACCAAATTGGACTTGGTTGTGGCGGGTACTTCCGAAGGGGTTCTGATGGTTGAATCCGAAGCCCAGGAATTAAGTGAAGAAGCAATGTTGGGGGCTGTTAATTTTGGTCACGAGGCCTGTCAGCCTGTTATTGATGCAATTATCGCTTTGGCCGAGCATGCTGCCCGTCAACCTTGGGAATTGTCTGAACCTACTGCAGAAGAGAAGAAATTAAAAACTCGTATTGACAAGATTGGACGCAAACCTTTGGCGGAAGCCTATAAGGAAAAGGAAAAGCAAAAACGTTACACTTTACTGGATGCGGCACGTACCAAAATTATTGATAAGCTTGTTGAGGAAGAATTTGATACAGTCAAGGCGGGTTCCTTGATTGATAAATTGGAAGCCGATATTGTTCGTAATTCAGTGCTAAAGACAGGATTGCGGATTGACGGACGTGATTTAACCACGATTCGACCCATTATCAGTGAAGTTGGTGTTTTACCTAGAACACACGGATCCGCTCTTTTTACCCGGGGTGAAACGCAAGCTCTGGTTGTGACAACTTTAGGTACAACTCAAGATGAACAGGTTGTGGATGCGTTAGAAGGGGAATATCGTTCTAATTTCATGTTGCATTATAATTTTCCTCCTTATTCTGTGGGGGAATGTGGACGGTTGGGTTCACCTGGGCGTCGTGAAATTGGTCATGGAAAACTGGCATGGAGAGCTATCCATCCTCTGTTGCCAAGCAAGGAAAAATTTCCATATACCATGCGTGTAGTTTCTGAAATTACGGAAAGTAACGGTTCGTCCTCTATGGCTACGGTTTGTGGAACCTCTTTATCCCTGATGGATGCAGGTGTGCCACTGGAACGTCCTGTAGCGGGAATTGCCATGGGATTGATCAAGGAGAAAAAGGGTGTTGCTGTATTGAGTGATATCCTTGGTGATGAAGATCATCTGGGAGATATGGATTTTAAAGTTGCTGGTACTGAAGTTGGTGTCACCGCTTTACAAATGGATATTAAAATTACATCCATTACACCAGCAATTATGGAACAGGCCTTGGAACAGGCTCGTGAAGGAAGAATTCATATTTTGGGTGAAATGGCAAAAGCCTTGACAGAAAGCCGTAATGACATTGCAGAGAATGCACCACATGTAATCATTATGAATGTGCCCAAGGAAAAGATCAGGGATATTATTGGATCTGGCGGTAAAACAATTCGTGAAATTGTTGAATATGCAGGTTGTAAAATTGATATTGATGATGATGGTACAATACAAATTGCTGTTACATCGAATGAACAGGCGGAAAAAGCCAAGGAGCGTATCAATGCAATCATTGCTGAACCAGAAGTTGGCCGCATTTATACAGGAAAAGTTGTAAAGGTTGCCGATTTCGGAGCATTTGTCAATTTTATGGGGGCTCGTGACGGGCTGGTTCATATTTCTGAATTATCAGCCGGGCGTGTCGGTCGTACAAGTGACGTTGTCAAAATGGGGGATACTGTCAAGGTGAAGGTTGTGGGTTTTGATGATCGAGGAAAAATCAAGCTTTCCATGCGTGAGGTAGATCAGGAAACAGGTGCTGACATCAGTGAAGCCGTTGGAGTCAAAAACAGCTCGTCATCTCGTAATCGCAATGATAACCAGTCCAAACGCTCATAGGTTTTTATGTGTATCATTTTTTTCAATAAAAAGATGATTCTTGATTTTTTTATTGGAATAAATATAAGTGGGCTATTCAAAGTTTTTTTGGTTTAGATTGTTTAGTCCACTGCATATAGAGCAGGAGTAATAATGAAAGCAGTTAATTCAATTCGTATGGGAAATAAAGAAGTCCTCCCTTTGATTGAAGGGGGTAAAGGGGTTTCTGTTTCTACAGGAGTATCTGCTGGTCATTGGTCTGCTGCGGGTGGAATTGGAACCATTTCCATTGTAAATGCTGATAGTTATGATGAAAATGGCAATGTTATTCCCCAGATCTATCATGCAAAAACACGGCGTGAACGACATGAAGAACTCATTCAATATGCAATTAAGGGCGGAATAACCCAAATAAGGGTTGCCCGTGATATTGCGGGGCCAAAAGTGCCTCTTCATGTCAATATTATGTGGGAAATGGCAGCAAGTGAACTGATTGCATCTCAGGTTTTGGAACAATCAAAAGGCTTGATTAATGGTGTTACCTGTGGAGCGGGAATGCCCTATCGTTTATCAGAAATTGCTGCAAAACATGCATTATATTACTATCCCATTGTTTCCTCTGGACGTGCATTCAATGCGTTATGGCGTCGATCTTACAGAAAAACGCCAGAATGGCTTGGTGGGGTGGTTTATGAAGATCCATGGAGGGCTGGGGGGCATAATGGGTTATCAAATAGTGAAAATCCATTAGAACCGCAGGATCCTTTTCTACGCGTTGTAGAGTTGAGAAGAGTCATGCGCCAATATGGACTGGATCATGTTCCAATCATTATGGCAGGTAATGTCTGGTGGCTTTCTGAATGGGAAGATTGGATTGATAATCCAGATTTGGGTATGATTGCATTTCAGTTCGGTACAAGACCTTTGTTAACGAGGGAAAGCCAAATCCCTCAAGCTTGGAAAGATCGTTTGCGGACATTGAAAAAGGGTGATGTATATCTTAATCATTTCTCTCCTACAGGTTTTTATTCATCGGCAGTTCAAAATAGTTTTCTTAATGAATTGAGGGAACGGTCTCAAAGGCAAGTTCCTTTTTCAAGGGAAGCTACAGAAATGATGAATGTTCCATATGAATATGGGGCTAGAAAACGTTTGATTTATGTTACCCAGACGAGTTTTGAAAATATTAAGAAATGGGAAAGCGAGGGGTTTACTCAGCCTCTCCGGACTCCAGATCATACATTCATTTTTGTAACTCCTGAAAAAGCAGGAGAGATACAACAGGATCAGAATAACTGCATGGGATGCCTGTCAATGTGCCAGTTTTCAAATTGGTCACAGGTTGGTCCCAGTTATACGACAGGAAATCGACCCGATCCCCGCTCTTTTTGTATTCAGAAAACATTACAGGCAATAGCTCATGCGAATGGTCCTGACGCAAAAGAGGTGGTTGATCATAATTTGATGTTTAGTGGAACCACAGGGTGGCGATTTGGATCTGACCCATTTTATGATAATGGGTTTATTCCAACAGTTAAACAGTTGGTTGATCGAATTATAACCGGATATTAATGATAAATTTATCCAGTATCGAATGTTAAATTCTAAATTACTGTTCAAATAATTTAGAATTTTTTGGATTAAACTAGTTTTTAAAAAACTATTGAATATTTGTTAAAATATTATCTGGCAATTTGCGATAACAAATTATTGGTACAGACTTCTGCATCAAATAAAGCTGTCGAATTAACAAAAGGTCTTGGTAAAATATAAGTATAAAATTTACTGCCTTCAGTGGGAACACCTAGAGCATAAATAGACTTGATTATCTGATTGTTTTGATTGATCAAATTGAAGTTTGCATTGACATTAAATTCTCCTAGAGCATAATTGCCAATATGGAACTGACAGCCTATATTGTTTTTCAGGATATTTTGAAAAAGAATGTCTTTGCTTTCCTTTGCAATGGGTGCATTGACCATGGCAACAATATAATAATCAGCACGAATGACTTCGTTAAATTGTGTTGTTAGGTAAAAGCTTTCCTTTTTTTCTTCTACTTTAACATTCGGCCCCAAATCTATGCGCAATATGTTGGCCTTGATTAAAGCGATCATTTGCTGAATTCTCTCAAGGGGTGGACCAACACAAATTCGGATCATGATAGGTTTAAATACTTCATTGAACCAGATAGCACTTTTTTCCGACAGGCCACAATGGTCAACGGTTAATCTGATCCAATCACGTACATCCCTTAAAATATCAGTGCTTGCCTTGGTGGGATTGTCTATATTGCCCTGTAAAGCGTTATGTATATCTTCCTGTAAATAGTTTAAAAGCCATTCATGAAATTCTCTCTGGCTTTTGAAGGAAGTATGGGCAAGCGGATCGCTAATTTTTTCCCATGAGAATCTTTCTTTTTCATCGGGAATATAGGCTTTTACAATCGCGTTTCTTTGTGATTTGTTTCTTAGATAGTCATTAAGGAAATTATAAGCCTTGATTATGTCCTGATTCTTGAGATAGGTAAAACTGTAAACACATTCCATTTCTTCAATCAATAACGGGAGATAATCCTTTTCAAAATCAATTTTTTTATTGTTTTTTAACTCAATTATTTTTTCTTTGGTAAAAATTTGGGGCTTGTATTGTTCTCTTAATTCTTTTTGCGTTCTCCCCCGTGCATTCAAGGGCAATCCTGATCTGGAAAAGGCTATAATTTTAGGTTCCTTTCCAGAGGGTTGATAGATTAGGTGATCTTTTTCCTTAATGAATTTCCCTCCTCTGTCTTCAGTCAATTTGGAAATAACGTCAAATGTGGTCAAGCCAAGTCCCTGTATTGCAACGGTTTCTTTATTTGTAATGATATGGTCTAATTTTTCCAAAGGATATGCATATATTTTTTTCTTATTTGGAAATTCGCAATTTTGGGTATCGTGACCGGTGGTTATACAAATAATATCAGATGAGTAAGTATTATTTTTCGTAACGATACTCCATTTTTTTTTATCACTTCCGGAAATGTTTATAACTTTTTCCTGTATTTTGATGATCTGAAGGTTTTGTACCTTGATAGAACATAAATAATTAAAGACCCAGCATAGATATTCGCCAAGATCCTTTCGTGAATAATAGTTTAAAGGGTTGATTGTTTTATCTTGTGATTTATATTTGATTTTTAACCATTCATAAAAGGTTGGTCCCCGGATTGCATATTTGTAGTTTTTAACCGTATCATCAGGGAAAACAGTAATCTGACTGCAAATAGTGTTAACCAATAAATTTTCTGATTGATTGATATCATGACAACCGGCACCATAATCTTTATTTTCGTTAAATAGTTGTAAAATAATCTGCCTATCTTTTAGTTTCTCATCCCAAATACAATGGGATATAATTCTTTCAAGTACGTTGAGGCCTCTTGATCCCAATCCTATTATAGATATCTTAATCTTATTATAATCATTATTCATAATTTTTTCTTCTATTAATATATTAATATTTTTAAATAAAATTAATGCATTATTAATATAATTATTATTTTATAATAAATAACACATTGAAACGAAATATAATACAAATTAAAATAACTAATAAAGTTATAATTTAATTGGTTTTATTAAGAAGTATATTATTAGTATTTAAGTGTATAAAAAATGTTACGAAATTTTTTGAATATTCAATATCCTATTTTTCTTGCACCAATGGCGGGTGTATCAACACCAAAACTGGCAGCTGAGGTTTCAAATTTTGGTGGATTGGGATCGTTGGGACTGGGATCCTGCAATCATGAAGAGGCGAAAAAGCAAATTGAACAGCTGAAACAGCTGACCTCCTTACCTTTTCAGGTCAATTTTTTCTGTCATCAACCAGAGAAATCAGACGCTACACTTGAAAATCAGTGGGTTCAATATTGCTGTTCAAAATTTGGCAGGATAGATCTGATGAATAATTTTAGTCAGGCTTTTTCCTGTCTTTATTCCAGTTTTTTAGAGAATGACAATTTTCTGGATTTAGTAATTCAAGAAAAAGTTCCCGCTGTTAGTTTTCATTTTGGAATCCCAAGCAAAAGTCAAATTCACAGATTGAAACAAGCCAATATTGTTACGATGGCTTCTGCGACAAATTTGATAGAGGCTTCATACATAGCAAGGTCTGGTATAGATATAATAATAGCGCAGGGTATAGAAGCGGGTGGTCATCGGGGTGTTTTTAATCCAAATATTGATTCGGCGATACCAACACTAGAACTGGTTTTTCTGATTAAAAATAATTTATCAATACCAGTTGTGGCTGCCGGTGGTATTATGGATGCACGAGATATTCATGATTGTCTTAGAGTGGGGGCAAATGGTGTTCAGTTAGGAACGGCATTCGTCCAATGCAGTTCGTCAAAAGCGAGTGAAACCTATAGACAATCATTATTTAATTCTAAAGTTACGCAAATTACTGCGACCATTTCTGGTCGACCTGCCAGAGGGTTGGTCAATGATTGGCATTTAAAAATTGATTCACCAGATCGGCCTTTAACACCACCTTATCCTTATACTTATTATTTTGCCAAGAAAATTTACGAATATACTAGACAGCCTCAGTATGCCGCATTTTGGGCAGGATCAAAGGTTTCAAAAATTAAAAAAATGGAAGCGCCAGATCTAATGAAGTCTTTTATTGAAGATGTTGATTTTTGATCTTAATCATTATTTAGAGTATGAAGATAGAGTTAAATTAAATAGCAATATTTTTTACTATAATTTTTAGAAAATAAAATGCATATTTGCTGAATTGTAAAAATTGAACGTATTTTAAGATACATTCAATTTAACCTGTTTTGAAATATCGTTTTTATATTATTCTACTGTTTTAAAGCTTTATTACCGATATCCGTGCGCCAGATACCATCTTTCCAGTTAATTTTGTTAACGGCATTATATGCGGTTGTTTGTGCTTGTTTGAGTGTTTTATCAAAAGCGGCAACGCATAAGACACGACCTCCTGCTGCACAAAGTTCTTGTTGAGCGTTATAATTGGTTCCAGCATGAAAGACTTTTACATGGGGTAGGGATTCAGCTTGGTCAATATTTTGGATAATTCCCCCTACAACTGGTGTTCCCGGATATCCTTTTGCCGCCATAACAATACAAATCCCTGCTTGATCAGAGAATTTGATTTCTGATTTTTTTAATTTTCCCTGACTGAGATTATAGAGAATATCTAACAAATCTGTTTCCAGTCGAGGAAGCAGAACTTCCGCTTCCGGGTCTCCAAAACGAACATTATATTCAATTAGATAAGGCCCATCATTTGTAATCATCAGTCCGGCAAAAATAATGCCACGGAAAGGAATTCCACGTTTTACCATTTCGCGCAGCATGGGTCTGACTGTTATATCCAACGCTTTCTCTTGGGCTGCGTGATCAAAAAAGGGTGGTGGGGATATCGCCCCCATTCCGCCAGTATTGGGTCCCGTATCATTATCGCCAATGCGTTTGTGATCCTGAGCCGCCCCGATTAAAACCGCATGTTCTCCATCGCAAAAGGCAAATAGGGAAATTTCCTCTCCTGTCAGAAATTCCTCGATAACGATTTTATTGCCTGCTTCGCCAAAACGGTTATCTTGCAGGATTGTTTCGATCGCTTCTTCAGCTTCCTTAAAGGTATAGGCGATAATAACGCCTTTTCCTGCCGCCAAACCATCTGCCTTGATAACAATCGGAAAAGAATGGGTTTTCAAATAAGCAATCGCTTGTTCACTATCTGTAAACTCTTTCCATGCTGCAGTTGGGATTTGGGCGGCATCGCTGATCATTTTTGTGAAACTCTTGCTTCCCTCCAGCTGTGCAGCCGCTCGGCTGGGACCTGCACAGAGGATTCCGGCGTGCTGGCAAGCATCGGTTAATCCTTTAACCAAAGGTAATTCTGGTCCGGGAATAACAAGATCAATATGATTGTCTTGTGCAAATTTTACTAAATCGGTAATATTATCTACCTTAATGTTTATATTTTTACCATATTGTGCAGTACCTGGGTTTCCTGGTGCGATAAAAAGCTCGGTAAGATTGGGTGAGCAAGCAAGAGCCATGGCAAGGGCGTGTTCTCTTCCCCCAGAACCGACGAGTAAAACGCGCATAGAGATTTCCTTTACTGATGTTTCTTTTTTGGGATAAGGCTGTATCATATTTATGTCGATAGATGAGCAACTTTCTGATCGAATGACGGATAATATACCAGAATTTAGTGTAGGGGATATTTCTACAGCGATTAAGCGCGTTTTGGAAGGAAATTTTTCTCGGATTAAAGTGAGGGGGGAAATTACCGAGTTAAAACAGTATCCGTCTGGACATATTTATTTTTCCCTAAAAGATGAAAATGGAAAACTGACAGCAATTATCTGGCGGTTCAAGGCGGCAAAACTTACTATAAAACTCGAAAACGGTATTGAGGTTATTGCAACAGGCAAGATTTCTTCTTATGGGGAACGTTCATCATATCAGCTCATTGTCGATCAGATTGATTATGCCGGCGAAGGTGCTTTATTGGCCCGTATCGAAAAATTAAGAAAGAAATTGGAAGCTGAAGGTTTATTTGACCAGGAAAAAAAGCGTCCTTTTCCTCTATTGCCAAAAGTAATAGGTGTGATTACATCCTCTAAAGGCGCGGTTTTGCACGATATTCGCACAACAATTCAACGACGTTTTCCCAGGGATATCCTGGTCTGGCCAGTGGCGGTTCAGGGAGAGGGGGCAAGTGAACAGATTGTCAGGGCTATTATTGGATTTAACACTCTTTCTGTTAATGGTAAAATTCCACGTCCTGATATCTTGATTGTTGCACGAGGGGGTGGATCACTGGAAGACTTGATGGCCTTTAATGATGAGGCTGTTGTAAGAGCCGCAGCAGAGTCGAAAATTCCCCTGATCTCAGCAGTTGGACATGAAACAGATACAACCTTGATTGATTTCGCATCTGACCGTCGGGCCCCGACTCCAACTGCAGCTGCGGAAATGGCTGTTCCTTCGCAGGTTGATCTTGCTGCTGGAATAATGCAGCTGGTTACGCGTTTGAATAAAGCATTAATACAGATTATTCAATCTTATCAACTGCGTTTGAACAAGGCCATTACCATACTGCCGGACGTTCCCACTCTATTGGCTCAAAATCGCATGCGCCTGGATGACCGTTCCTATCGTCTGGATTTGGCGCTTCCAGCATTGGTTCTGAAAAGGAGACATCAGCTTTCTTCCATTCAGGCTGTTGATCAATATCTTTTGGGACTGATTGATCGTTTCAAGAGACAACTGGCCTTTAATGAAAAACAATATGCAATTTCTTGGCTGCATTATATGCGTCAGTTGGAAAATAATTTACCCCTGTTCTCCATATCGAATGTACGTAATTTATTGAGAGAAAGGCAGCTGAAATTGGAAAGTGTCACGGCAAGATTGGAAGCCCTTTCCCCCAAGGCTGTATTGGCACGGGGATATGTCTTGGTACAGAATAAGAAAGGTCAGGCTGTAACTGAAGCAAGAGGATTGAGAGCTGGATCTGATTTGATCTTAACTTTTTATGATGGGCAGAAAGACGTGCGTGTTTTGAAGCGGCAGGAAAACCGTCAGGAAAGTTTTGATCTGTAAATTGATTAAACGGTTTATAATCAATCCTGTTTAATTATTCAATTTAATTAAATCGTAACCTGAATTATATAAATTGAGATGAATGTTGATTTATTGAAAAATTGAATTTTGAAATATTGTAAATCATTTTTTTGATCAGAATATTATATTGGTTGTTATGGTTACGGATCGTTATTGGGAAAACTTGTCACTTCAAGAAATGAACAAGGAGCAATGGGAGGCTTTATGTGACCGTTGCGGTCGGTGTTGCCTGCATAAATTGCGGGATGATGATACGAATGAAATTTATTATACAAATGTTGCCTGTTGGTTGCTGGATATAAAAACAGGGCAATGTTCGGATTACTGTCATCGTAAAATCAGGATTCCGGACTGTATCCAATTGACCCGAAAGAATTTATCAAGGATTGACTGGCTGCCCTCCACCTGTGCATATCGTTTAATAGCGGAAGGCAAGACACTTTATCCTTGGCATTATTTGATTGCCGGTAATTTTGAAGCCATGCATAAAGCCGGTATTTCCGTGCGGGGAAAGGTTGTGAGTGAACATGATGCAGGGGAATTGGAGGATTATATAGTGGAATGGATCGATTGAAAAACACAATGAGCGGTTTTCTTCCTTCATTGTAGGCTGTATATTTACTTGTATTGGAGAATTTTACATGGATTTGAAATCTTTTATCAAATAATTAATTTTTTTTAAATTTATTCTTTGACCTTTTCGTTCTTCATGCTATTAATCCTTTTACAAAATATGGGCGAGCTTGGCGGAATGGTAGACGCTCAAGACTTAAAATCTTGTGTCCGTTTTGGACGTGTGGGTTCAAGTCCCACAGTTCGCACCACCTGAATAATTTATTGATTTTTCCCTTTTTTTAAAATTTGAGAAATTTAATTAAAATAATACAATAATTTTTTGTTACGTTTTATATATAATTTGAAATTAATGTTAACTGAAAACGGGGAAAAGGATGGAACAATTAAATCAATTAATTGAATCTTTTCTAAGTCATTATAAACAAAAACGTGTTTTTTTAATGAGCTTGCCCGATTAGTAGCTAAACAATGTGAAAAAGCATTAAAGAGTGATGGTATCAAAGCCATTGTTACATATCGTGCAAAAACATCTGAGCGATTAAAAGAAAAAATTATTCAACGCTGCAAAGAGAAACGTTACCAAAATGAAGAAGCTATTAGTAAAGATATTATTGATTTGTCTGGTGTTCGAATAGCACTATATTATCCTGCAGATCGTATGAGAGTGAGTCAGTTAATTGAGAAGAATTTTAAGATTATTAAAGATAAAAAATTTCCTAATGAAGTAAAACTGGTCAACAATAGATTTGATGGTTACCATGCAGATCATTATCGTGTTGAAATCAGATCTGACACTTTAGAAGAGAATAAGGAATATTCTGATCATATTGTTGAGATTCAAGTTGCTTCAGTATTAATGCATGCGTGGTCAGAGGTTAATCATGATCTAGGCTATAAGCAATTTAATGGTGAATTGTCTCAACAAGAAAAATCAATCCTGGATGTATTGAATGGGTTAGTACTAGTAGGAGAGGGATTGCTTGAACAATTGCAAACTGCTTTTCAAAATCGTGTTTCATATCAAAAACAGCCTTTTATTAACCAATATGAATTGGCAGCATATCTTTTTGAAAGAATAAAAAAAATAAAAGATATAGATAAAGGAATTGAGCCTTTAATGGAAAATGTTGATGAATTATTTTATTTGCTCCAAGATACAAAGTGGAATAATGCAAATGGATTGGATCAATTACTAAATGAAAAATTAAATGGAAATATTATTAATTTTCCTATTTGTGAGCAAATATTAGATATTATTTTTGAGAAAAATATAAATCAATTTGATAAATATTATAGTTTATTTGATGATGATCAAACGTATAAAAATATTTGTAAGGACATAGTAAAGAAAAGAATTTTATTTAAACGTTATATCACTTGTATTGCTTATTATAAAAATTTTAATACAAATCATATTTTAAAACAAGTTAAACAGTTACAGGGATTATGGGGTAGTTTACATTTTATTTCATCAGTTTATCATTGGATTTTAGATAATAATATTTATTCGGATTATTACAATGTTATAAATGACTTAGATACAGTTAAAGGTGATTTTAATTTAATATTGACGAAAATAAAAAATTTTAAAGATCCAGATTCAAAAAAAGCGTTAGAGTGGGCTAAATCTGGACAATTGAAATTACCAGAGAAAGTATAAATTTCAATAAATTTTAAATTAAAACTATAAAATTGGATCAGGTTATACGTTAATATAATTGAAGTATAATTTTTAAAACTGCTTTCGAATTTTATTGTTTGACCAGTTTCGCTAACAGATTTTGTTGTTCGATGGTCATGGGAAGTTCCGTTTTTGTTATATCCACACCCTGCCAGCCGGCTCCAAGGGCCGTGAACAAATTGATGGAATCCTGGAAACGTTCCAAAATGGCCACAGCCTCTTCATTGGCGGCATTTGTGGCTGTTCGTTGCGCGGTCAGGACATCCAGATATCCTGTAAGTCCTGCCTTATAGAGTTTTTGGGCACGGATAAGGGCAGTCTGGCTGCTTACTTTGGATTTGTGCAACAGATCAACATGTTCTGAATCATCACCCCAGGCCGCGATAACATCCTCGATCTCCTTCAGGGATGTCAGGATTGTTTGACGGTAATTTAACCGTGCCTCTTCTGCCTGAGCCTGCGCTTGCTTAACCGCGGCACTAAGGCGGCCACCATGCAGACCTGGAATGGAAAGATTGATAAAGCTGCTGGATACCAGACTGGCAATATTGGCCATTTGACTGGTAAAAGAAGTCGTTGGCATCGCACTCATGTCAATGGTGAATTGTGGATAGAGTTCTGCAACCGCAACACCGATATTTGCCGTTGCCATGGCGTATTGCCTTTCGGCCATACGTATGTCTGGACGATTGGCTAGGGCAATGGAAGGAATGGAGGGTGGAAATGGGGGTAAGTCTGGTAAAGGCTGTTCTATCTTAAGAAGTGTTTCCGTGGTTCCCGGCGTTTGTCCCAGCAAAACATCAATTGTATGGGTAATCTGGGTAATGCTGGTTTTCAAGGGCTCTCGACTTGCTCGCTGGGTTTCAAGCTCGGCTTCTGCCTGGGCAGTGCTTAGAGTCGTGCCTGTACCCTCAATATACTGTTTTTGTGCCAGATTATAGATATATTGGGCGATTGCAACATTTTCATCCGCTATGCGTAACCGTAGCTGCATGGTGCGGAGGGTTACATAGTTATTGGCCAGTTGAGAAAGCATGGCTAAAAGGACGGCTCTTCTATCCTCGATCGAGGCCTTTACAGCCTCTTCTTGGGATTGAACCATTCGTCTGATCAAACCGAATGTATCCAGTTGCCAGCTGAATGTCGCGCCATAACGACGTATAACGGCATTATTTGGATTTCCTTTTGATATCGAGATATTGCTGGATAAGGTATTGGAAGATGTCTGATATCCAAATCCGCCAGAACCATCCAGTTGGGGATACCATTTAGACGCCTGCTGATCACGCAAGGATTGAGCGGCCAAAATCCGTTGTCCCGCCATCTGAAGGTCATAATTGTTCTGGATGGCCTTTTCAACAAGTTGATTTAACAATGGATCATGAAACTGTTCCCACCAACGACGCATGTTGTTCGCTGCCTGGACAATCTCTTGGGCTGTGGCTGGTCTTTTCCATACTTTTTCAGTCCATTGTTCCGGAATTTTCATGTGATCCCGATGAAAATTGGGGCCAACCGTGCAGGCATTCAATCCAATCAAGGAAAATGTAATTGCTTTCTGCCAGATAGATTTTAGACGGAACATGTTTGAAATACTCATAGATGATCTTGTAACCAGGTGGCCAGTTTTCCTTTTCTGCCACTTGTTTGTGGGCCGACACTGATTGTGGCGGTCATGCCGGCGGAAAGATGGATCGTGTCTGGAATATGATCAATATGAATTCTTACGGGAATACGTTGAGCCAAACGAACCCAGGTAAAAATGGGATTAACGTTTTGCAAACCAAAATTATCAGCGTTGGCATTAGAGTCATTGATACCACGGGCAATACTGACAACATGTCCGGGCAGTATCTGTTTATATCCCATTAACTTGATCCGGGCGACATCGCCGACATGAATGCCCCACATTTTGGTTTCTTCAAAATAGCCATAGACCCAGAAAGAATCGGCATCAATAACGGATAAATATGAATTGCCTGTATTGACGTAATCACCAACCCGTAAATTAAGATTTGTAATATAGCCATTGACAGGTGAATAAAGTATGGAACGCTGCAAATTTAACTTGGCTTCTGTCAGGGCTGCTTTTGCTGTATCTACACTTGCCTGTGCGGTTCTAACCTTTGTATTGAAATCTTCTTTTTCTTCTGTTGAAACAATGCCTTCCAATCCTTTGCGACGCATTGCATTACGACGTTGTAAGGCAAGATTGGCCTCCGCATTTTCCAAATTTGCCTCTGCCTGTTGAATGGCGATTTTAAAACGTAAGGGGTCAATTACGAAAAGGGGATCACCCTTGCGAACAAACTGGTTGTCCCTGACAGGAACCTGTACAATGGTGCCCGAAATTTCCGGGGCGATTTTAACGACGTATACTCTGACACGACCATCACGGGTCCATGGGGCAATCATGTAGGTGTCCCACAAGGCTACCCCTAGAATTATAGCCATGGCTACAATGATTAGGGTCAAGATGATGCGGATGATATTACTAATGGGTGCCATGATTGAAAAACAAATTCTTAAAGTCAGAAGTTATACATATAAGATAAGCAAACATAGGATACTGAAATATAAAGCTACTTCAAATAAAGCAAGATGCCAAAATAATTTTATTAAACCTGTTTTCCACAGGAAAGAACGGATAATAACAGTTAAGGCGAATGCAAATAAAGCATAAACAACAAAAGGGGCGATATAGACACCAAAAAAATCAAATTCTGCGATCATCTTGTTGCACTCAGAAAAAAGGAAACATTTTTACTAATTTTTAATGGATAGTTTGTAAATTCCCAGAAAAATAAAAAAGAGTAATATAAATTTGTTTTTTTTATGGACAAAATTTTCTTTAAAGCACAAAACATGAATCAATCAATTTGATCTTAAAAAATTAACTCTAATATTGTTTATAATATAATCCATTTATGATAGAAACGGATAATGATATGGGTAGCATTTAAAACATATTTAAGTAAGGGAATAAATCAAGAATTATTAAATGCTCTCCGTGCGGATTATGCCTAAATTATTTTCAAGTCAAGATATTTTCATTGTATATGTACATTAATTTTATTTTACAATGCGTTTTGCAGTAAATAAAATTTAGGTTAAAATAGAAAGGAAATATTTGGTCCATAATTGGAAAATTTGAATAGAAAAAATTAAATTGCATATTAAAATCAAGTAATTTTAATATGCAATTATAGATAAAAAAAGCATTTTATGAGTTATATCATTTATTAGTAATAAATCTAATTGTATGTTTAGATCTTGTCATTAAGTCTTATTACATTATTCAAAGTAAAATAAATAATATTTCTTGTCTTTTTTTATTATTATTAATTTAAATATATATTAAACTTGAAAACAAGTTTTATCGGATATGTAGAAGGAATTAAAATGTTTTTTTGCAAGAAAAAAAAAACAAATTTAAAGCAAATTAAAAATCAGGTTCAAGATAATGTCATGGCTTCAAAAGAACAGCTTAATCCTGCCTTGGCTGAAATGGCAGATAAAGCAGATAAGATTAAGGATGATATGAAGGATGTTGCAGAAGAACAAGTAGAGCAGCTTTCTAAAAAAGTTCAATCCAAACCGATCAAAGCGGTTTTGATCTCCACGATTATAGGTTTTGTACTGGGTCGGATGACGCGCTAGTAATATTTGTTGTAGAAATGGTCTATATACATGAAGATTGTTGAATTTGGCAAAGCAGCAGCGGATGCAGAGCTCCTGCTTTTGAAAAAAAAGTCAATTAGAGTAAGCAAGCAAATCCTGTTATGCTGTATAGGGGCAGTATTTGGATTATTTGTTTTAATTTCCTTGCATGCTGTTTTGGCGGCGCTGTGTTGCTGGTTGTTTCATATTGGTTTTTTGGGATCATCATTAATTATCCTAATTTTTGATATTTTGTGTGCTGGTATCTTTTTCTATCTAGCCTTGCAGGCAAAAATTGGTGAAGAAGAGATAGAAGCCAAGGTGATTCGGAACCATAATTTAAAGCAATTGCGTGATTCAATTGCCCTGACAACTTTAATTACTGCACTTACAGGGCCGTTGGGTGGATATTTACGAAGTTTTATATGGCAGTTTATTAAAAAGAAATTTAGAAAAAAAATCTGAATAGATTTTATTTATAATGTTGAGGTTTTTATAATAAATACTTCAACATTATTTACGAAGTTGTTGAAAAAAAATTGTTTTTCCAAATTTATCATTCTCATTATTAAGTTTTTGTTGATTTTTTTTATAAACTTATGCACTTTATAGTAGTATTTTAAATTCATTTTATAACCTGGAGTAGAAGTATGCACGTTCTTCTTATGGGAGAAATCTTTTTTTTAGAGCATGAATTCTACCAAAAACTTAAAGTAACAGACTTTTCTATCGATAGGGTATCGTTTGATATTGAGGTATTATCAACGGCTCATCTGTATGAATATGATCTTATTATAGTTGAAGGAAATAATTTGGATAAATTGTTTTTTTCGACCATTAGAGAATTGCGCGCATTAAATGAAAAGATTTCTATTATTGTTGTTTCCAGACAAAATAATCTGGAAAGTAAGATAAAAGCTTTTCAGGCAGGTGTGGATGATTATGTGTTAATTCCATTTTATGAGGATGAGCTGATTGCAAGATGCAAGGCGGTTTTGAGACGTGTCCAAAAAGTATTTTCCAAAAAAATTATTCATATTGATGCATTAAGTATCAATTTGGAAACACATGAAGTATTCGTTAATAAAGCATTGGTTCATTTGACAGGCAAGGAATATCTTATTTTGGAATTGCTTATTTTACAACGGGGCACTTTAATTACAAAGGCGGCACTTTTAAACCATTTATACAAATGCAATGTAGAACCCGATATTAAAATTATTGATGTCTTTGTATGTAAATTAAGAAAAAAATTACAAGATGCTGGTGCGGAAGATTTTATTTCAACAATATGGGGACAAGGTTATATCTTCCGTAAATCAACAATGGATAGTGAATGAAAATAGATATTACGTTTCACCAATCTTTATTCGGAAAATTGTTCTGAAATAATCCGTTCTGACAAGCTTTGATTTGGATTGAATAGTAAACAAGATTTTATAGATTTGTTTTCTTTGACAGTAATCTCGACAACGTCACGTATCTCTGTGAAATCGGCTACAGCTGCTATAGGGCGTTTATTTTCTTCCATGGTCAAGAATTGAAAAAGAGTTGTTGAAGGAAGTAATGCGCCTCTCCATCGGCGTGGCCGAAAAGGACAAATAGGAGTTAAGGGTAACAAATCAGAATTTAAGGGAACGATTGGACCATGTGCTGATAAATTATAGGCTGTCGATCCTGCGGGTGTTGAAAGAATGATACCGTCGCAAATCAGTTCAGATAACCTGATCTTATGATTAATTATCACCTTTATTTTGGCTGCCTGTCTGGTTTGCCGGTATAAAAATATATCATTAAAAGCTAGGGCTGTGTGTGTTTTACCATCAACTGTTTTAGCTGACATGGCCAAAGGATGAAGGCAAGTTGGTTGGGTTTTTTGAAGTAGTGATGGAAGATCCTTCTTGATCTTGGGATTTGTAAGGAAACCAACAGAACCGAAATTGATACAATAAATTGGAATCTGATAATTAATATAAGTATGAAGTGTTTCTAGAACAAAACCATCACCACCAATACAGATAATGACTTCGGCTTGGTCGATACTTGCGTTTCCATATTTTTTTACCAGGTCATTTTTATATTGAATTGCCTCGGGTTTATCCATGGATAAAAAATGAAACTTTGTGGGTGGATTATCAAAAAACCTCATAAATAGTTCTCGGCAATTATACAGATTTCATTAATTATAAACATTACGCAACATATAAACAATATTGTTTTAGTTTAATTAATTTCTTTTTTAATCAATCAAAATTATTAAATCAAATATAATTTATTATTAAAATTTTACTAGAGCTACTGGGTTGAATAGATAGATTTGTAAACTGAATAATACTTAAAAAAGGATTGATATACCAAAATTTAAAATTTATTTGCTAATTTTAGGTAAACAATTTAATTATTTATTAATATTTATAAATTAGGTAAAAATTATGCAATTAGAGATAATGGTGTTGAATTAAAATTATATTTCATGGCTAAATGTAAATATATATATATTTATTAGTTTAGAATAATGTAAACAATCATATTTGTCTAGTAATATATAATGTTTTGAAAGAGTTATTTAATATAAATATTTATTGTGGATATGATTTTACAAGTATTTTATTGTGAAAGTTTATTATTTGATGAAAGCAAATGAGTTGCTATCAAACTGTATTTCAAAAGAAAAAAAAATTCCTCCCAATCCTATAGATAAACGAGTAGGAAGCCGTATCCGGTTAAGAAGAAAGTTATTGGGCTTTTCCCAAGAAAAACTTGCTATAGCTTTAGGTTTATCATTTCAACAGATTCAAAAATATGAAAAGGGATTTAATCGTGTTGGCGCTTCGAGACTTTATTATATAGCACAGTTTTTGCAAGTTCCGATTAATTTTTTCTTTGATGAGTTTTTGACCGGAAACGAAGAAAATAAAAGTCAGGTTCCTCCATCATTTTCAACGGCATTAGATGTTAAAAAAATATTAATTACCAAGGATAAGGAAAATGCCATTAAGGAGGAAATTAAAATTACAGATTTGAATGTTATGAATAATAAGGAAACGGTTGATTTGTTAAAGGCGTATTATCATATTAAAGATAAGGAAATCAGGAAAAAGTTGCTACATCTTATTAAGGTTATGGCAGAATGATTTAAAAAATATTTCATTCTCTATGTAAAATGTTATCTGTAATAAAAGAGGAGATTTTTTTCGATTTGAAAGAATCTTTTAATTGCTTTTCATTATATTGGGATTGAAGCCAATATAAAAAATTCACTTTTCCATGCGTTTGCTGAAGATATTGGGTAAAAAAAGCATCAAGAATTCCTGTTCTGGAATATTTAAAATGACCGTATTTCCATGAAAGCTGTCGCATTGCAGAATGAATATCGTAGTTTTCAAATAGAAGAATTAATGCGGAAACTAAACCTGCACGATCAGCTCCAGATTTACAGTGGATTAAAAGAGGGAATTCAATAGCTTTGTAAATATTTGCAAGATTTAGAATTCGATCGATATGTGGTGCTCCACGGCTTTCAAAAGGGAGGTCGTAATGTTTTAAATTTAATTTATTACTGATATGGCGGGATAGCGCATCAGAACCACAATTTCTTTTACCCCGTAAATTGATAATTGTTTTAAGATGATATTTGTTTGTTAAATTCAATAATCTGGTTGGAGTGGGATGGTTGCTGCGATATACTTTACCGGGGATAACTGTCTGAAAATTTGACCAGAATAAACGAAAAATCGCATGGTCAACAAATAGGCTGTTGAGCCATGCGATATGATAGTCCCGACGATTTGGAAAAGATGAGTCAAAAATATATTTCTTTTTCATGACTCATCTTTTAGCTTATTTAAAGTTTACGTTCAATTTGTAATCTTTTCAATTCAGCAATTGCATGAGCTGGATTAAGCCCTTTTGGACAGGTCTGTGTACAGTTCATGATAGTACGGCATGCATACAAACGCATTGAATCCTCTAATTCATCAAGGCGTTCGCCTTTATACTCATCACGGCTATCAGCAACCCAACGCATGGCAGCCAATAAGACGGATGGGCCTAAATATTGGTCCCCGTTCCACCAATATGAAGGACAAGAGGTTGAACAGCAAAAACACAGGATACATTCATATAAACCATCCAGTTTTTTACGCTCCTCAATGGATTGTAACCGTTCTTTGTCAGGGGGTGGAGGGGTATCAGCTTTAAGCCATGGATCAATTTCCCTTAATTGTGCATATGGACCATTAAGATCAGGTATCAAATCCTTAATGACGGGCATATGGGGGAGAGGATAAATTGCAATATCCCCCTCATATTCATTAATGTGTTTTGAACAGGCTAGGGTATTTAATCCGTTAATGTTCATGGCACAAGATCCGCAAACCCCTTCACGACAAGAACGACGGAATGATAAAGTCGGATCAATTTCATTCTTAATATGAATTAACGCGTCTAAAACCATTGGGCCGATTTTGTCCAGATCAACCTCGTAAGTGTCGATGACTGGATTTTTGTTATCATCAGGGCTCCAACGATAGATTCTAAATTTCTTGATATTTTTTGCCTGTGAAGAGGCATAAAATACTTTTCCAATTCCAATTTTACTGTTTTTGGGTAGTCTTAATTCAACCATTAGTCATCACCTTCTCTGATTAATATACCCGTTTTTTAGGAGGGAAAACCTGAACTTCATCGGTTAAAGTTCTCATATGGACTGGGCGATAATCAAGTGAAACCTCTCCCTTGTCATTAAGATATGAAACAGTATGTTTCAACCAGTTTTTATCGTCACGTTCAGGATAATCATCATGGGCATGTGCGCCACGACTTTCATGACGTGCGGTTGCACTTACCATGGTTACGGTACCATTTGCCAATAGATTCTCGAATTCCAAGGCTTCCATTAAATCTGTATTCCAAATCAGGGATTGATCGGAAACAGAGATGTCCCCCAGACCAGACCAGATATCCCTAATCTTTTCAACGCCCGCTTTCATGTTTTTAGTATTCCGGAAAACGGCTGCATGACGTTGCATGGTTCTTTGCAGGGTGTCACGCATTTGAGCCACACGGGTTCCACCTTTGGCAAATCTTAGTTTATCTAAACGGCCAAATGCATTTTCCCCGGCATTTTTAGGGAATGGAGCAACAGGAGCGCCAGGTTTAAGAATATCTTTTGCACGTAAGGCAGCTGCACGACCAAATACAATCAAGTCAAGTAATGAATTCGTGCCAAGGCGGTTTGCACCATGAACGGAAACACAGGCACATTCACCGATTGCCATTAATCCCGGAACGGTTGCATCTGGATTGTCTTTGGTAGGTCGAATAACTTCGGCCTGAAGATTTGTTGGGATACCACCCATATTATAATGGACAGTTGGTAATACAGGAACGGGTTCCTTCGTTACATCAATTCCGGAGAAAATGCGCGATGTTTCAACAATACTAGGTAAACGTTCGTGTAAAAGGTCTGCCCCCAGATGTTCAAGATGTAACATGATGTGATCTTTATTGGGACCACATCCGCGTCCTTCATTGATTTCCACAATCATGGCACGAGAGACAACGTCACGAGAAGCAAGGTCCTTTGCATGTGGCGCATAACGTTCCATGAAACGTTCACCTTCACTGTTTGTCAGATAGCCGCCTTCTCCGCGACATCCTTCTGTTAACAAACAGCCGGCTGGGAAAATACCGGTTGGATGGAATTGAACGAATTCCATATCCTGTGTTGGGATGCCAGCACGCATGACCATGGCATTTCCATCACCTGTGCAAGTATGGGCAGAAGTACAGGATTGAAAAGCGCGTCCATATCCTCCTGTCGCCAGAACAACCAGATTTGCACGGAAACGGTGTATACTGCCATCCTCCAGACACCATGCCGTAACACCGCGACATGTGCCATTTTCATCCATGATAAGATCAATAGCAAAATATTCAACAAAGAATTCAACATTATGTTTCAAGCATTGTTGATAAAGTGTATGCAATATAGCGTGACCAGTTCTGTCTGCCGCAGCACAAGCGCGTTGAACGGGTTCCTTTCCGAAGTCGCGCATGTGTCCACCAAATGGACGTTGATAGATTTTACCATCTTTATTCCTGGTAAAGGGTACTCCCATATGTTCCAGTTCATAAACGGCAGGAACCGCTTCACGGCATAAATATTCAATTGCGTCCTGATCACCAAGCCAGTCAGAGCCCTTTACGGTATCGTACATGTGCCATTGCCAGTGATCCTCTCCCATATTTCCAAGTGAAGCCGCAATTCCCCCCTGGGCTGCTGTTGTATGACTGCGGGTTGGAAATACTTTTGTAATACAGGCTGTATGAAAACCGGCCGCACCCATTCCCAATGTTGCCCGCAAGCCAGAACCGCCAGCCCCTATGACAATGACATCATAGGCATGATCCACGATACGATACGTATCTTTTAATGATAAAGTAGTATCAGTCATTACGATATATATCCTTTAAATGCTGAATTATTTACTGGCGGATGCAGTAAAAAATAATTTTAATATAGAAATTACGGATAGAATTCCTAAAAATAAGGCCCCACCTTTAATACAGTAATTAAGAGCCAATCTTTTTCTTTCACGTGCGTAATCTGATGTAATGACTTCCAAGCCGAGTTGCATATGACGGAATGTTAGCAAGACAAGTGTGAGTAATAAAATTGTATTCGTAGGTTTTCCAGCCCATTTTACAACATCCTTATGATCTGCATCACCCAATCTTAGCATTTGGATAATAAACCAGATTGATAAAGGGGCACTGCCTGCCGCGGTTATGCGTTCGGTCCACCAATGTTCGAAAATATTGTGTCCTGTCCCCAATCCACGCATACGTCCAAGATAAGAGCGTAGAATGGTGGGGCGTTCTACAGAGGTATTCATTGGAGTTTCTCCTAATTGTTTATAGAAAATTATTTTGATATTTTTTAATCAATACGAAGGTTGTCTATTTTTTTCTTTTTTTGATTTTTTTACCAAGAATAATAGTCCATAAAGCTAAAGTTAAAGCAGCAACACCGATAACCTCTGATTTACTGTCTTGATTAATTTCAGGTTTTTCAAGACGTTTGCCACTTAAATCCCAAATAAAATGACGAATACCGCCAATAAAATGGAGAAAGAATGCTGATGAAAAACCAAATAAAATAATTTGTCCTAGAAAACTTCCTGTAAATTTTTGAGTTTTTTGAAAAGATTTTGGTCCTTTTGCGGCTGAAACCAGCCAGGCAACCATTAATGCACTTCCTGCGGAAAGTGCACCGCCTGTAATGCGGTTACTGATTGACAAGACCATTGATAAAATGGGTTTGTAAACTTGTAAATGGGGCGACATTGGTCGGTTTCGATATGATCCGTCACTTTTGTAACCTACATAAAAAGTTTTGCGTATATCCGACATTCTTGATTTCCTAATTAATCCTTATAACACGGCTGATACCGATTTAAGTTAATTGCACTTTATACCCCACTAAAAGATTGATCCAGTCAATTTTTGGACATTCAATTGATTGTGTATGAAGTATTCGGGGTCTTTGTTATTTGATGACTAAACAGTTTTTTGTTTTATTTCTAAAGTAACAATAAGAATATGATAATAACAATTTTCAGGATAATAAAATAAATATCAAATTAATTTGTATAAATTGGATTAATGGCTATAGAAACGTGAAATTGGTAATCATTAATTTATTTATGTTTTTAATTTCGATACCAACAAATCATATCAATTTTATGATCTGTTGGTTAAAAACTATCATTTAGAAATTAGATTCATTTCTATTAATTTTTCGGCAATCTGTACTGTATTCAATGCTGCACCCTTACGTAAATTGTCGGAAACGCACCATAGTCCTAAGCCATTTGGAACTGTTGGATCGATACGGAGTCGTGAAACATAGGAGGCATCTTCTCCTGCCGCCTCAATCTGGGTAATATAGCCGCCATCTTCCTGTTTATCGAATAGAATGACACCTTCAGCGTTGCGTAAGGCTTTTTGTGCCTTGGCAAGATCAACGGGGCGTTCACATTCAATGGTAATTGCCTCGCCATGTCCGATAAAAACAGGAACCCGAACACAGGTTGCAAAAACATTGATATCTGGATCAAGAATTTTTTTGGTTTCCACATTCATTTTCCATTCTTCTTTTGTCGATCCGTCTGGCATGAATTTATCAATATGAGGTATACAGTTAAAGGCAATTTGCTTGGTAAAATTGTTTATTGAAATGGAATCCCCAACCAATGATGATTTGGTTTGGATATATAATTCGTCCATTCCTTTTTTGCCTGCCCCGCCTGTGGCTTGATATGTCGAAACAACAATTCTTTTAATTTTGAACAAGTCGTGCAAAGGTTTTAAGGCAACAACCATCTGAATGGTTGAACAGTTTGGATTTGCAACAATATTCCGCTTGATTTTCTTTAAATCTTCCGGATTAACCTCTGGAACCACTAATGGAACATCAGGTTCCATACGGAAATGGGAAGTATTGTCAATCACGATACAGCCTGCCTTGGCTGCTTTGGGTGAATAGACGGATGATACGGATGCGCCAGGAGAGGATAAAGCGATATCCCATCCCTTAAAATCAAAGGTTTCAAGATTTTGGACTTTTAGAATTCTTTTGTCACCAAAGGATATTTCTTTTCCTGCCGAACGTGGAGAAGCCAAGGCAACAATTTCCTTAATTGGAAAATCACGTTCCGCCAGAATTTTTAAGATTTCTCTACCTACCGCCCCTGTTGCTCCAATAACGGCTATGCGATATCCCATAGTATATAATCCTTAGATAATAAAGTTTAATAAATTTTAAAGAAGTCTTTAGAAACCAGCCAAATATTTTAACTCTTTTATTATTTATGTAAATAAATTTTATCAAAATTGTTTGAAAATAAAGAAAATTATTAGGAAAAAAAAAGAAGCTATGTTCTTCTTAGTAATAATTTAAAAGGTCTTTATACTAATTGTTAATCAGGGTTTTTTTTATTTATGAGTCGTTTAAATGTGTTGTATGCACAAAAAGTAAAGAATGGTGAGCTTAAACCAGACAAGGCACAGGAACAAATTGCAGACCGACTGGATCATCTTTGTGTTGAATTGTCTGATTATGTGCCAGAACAGACTAACGTTGGCGGGCTTTTGAATTCATTTAAAAAATTGTGGAAAAAGCCTATTGTAAAACCCAAGGGTATATATCTTGTAGGGCCTGTTGGTAGAGGTAAATCAATGTTGATGGATTTATTTTACAGTCAGGCCCCTGTTGAAAAAAAGATGAGAACACATTTTCATGTTTTCATGCAGGAAGTGCATAAGAAATTTCATGCGTTGGAAATACAGTATCCAAAGGGTGAAGATCCCATTCCAAAACTGGCTGAGGAAATTGTCGAAAAGACATGGTTGCTTTGTTTCGATGAATTTCAAGTCAATGATATAGCTGATGCAATGATATTGGGGCGACTGTTTGAATATCTTTTTAAATTGGGAGTTATCATTGTTGCCACTTCGAATGTTCACATCAGGGATTTATTTCAAAACAGACCGGGAGCTGATGCTTTCAAGCCGTTTATTGCTTTATTAGCACAAAATATGATTGAACTTGAATTATGTTCGGCACATGATTATCGATTGGGTCGCAAGGAAATTGAAACCAAATGGTTGATCGGCTGTAATCCGGAAAACCATGCTCTTCTGGATAAAATCTTCCTACAGGAATCAGGTGGCAAAGAGGGCGAAAAGACAATCTTAACCGTTATGGGACGTCAATTTACCATACCTTGCGCAGCAGGAAAGGTGGCCCGGTTTCAATTTGAACAATTATGTGATGCGGCACTGGGAGCTGGTGATTATTTGGTTTTGGCTCAAAAATATGAAGTATTGATTATTGATAACATACCGATATTTAACCCTGAAAATATGAATGTAATTGAACGGTTTACCACTTTGATTGATGTATTGTACGAACGGCATACAATTCTCTATGTATCTGCGGAGACGGATTGGGAGCATATTTATCCTGAGGAAAATAGGGCGGCTTTTTTTGAGCGTACTGTTTCACGTTTGTATGAAATGCAAAGTCTAGATTGGACAAAATAGGCATTCGAGAGTAAAGGTTCTCTGACATTTGTTAAAGAAAAATTGAAGTGGCTTATAGGTGCACTTGTTATATTAATAGGTAAATTAAACTCTGAATAGTGAGTTTTTAGTAGAAATAATTAAGGGGAAATATTATGGCGATTGCTGATCAAATTGCCAGTGTATTCAGTGGATCGAATGCTGCGTATCTTGCGGAATTATATGCAAAGTGGAGGCAGGACGCTAATAGTGTTGACCCGTCATTTGCACAGATTTTTTCTGCGATGAATGATGATAAGACAGTTGTAATGGATGATGTAAGGGGACCTTCATGGGCCCCTCGCAAACCTGTAAAAATTGAATTGGAGCCCGATGACAAGCCCGCTTTGACGAAAGAGGGAAAAGTAACAGCCAAACAACTTTATCAGGCTGCGAATGACAGTCTGCGAGCCGTAGAGCTTATAAATGCATATCGAAGCTTTGGTCATTTTAATGCTGTATTGGATCCCTTGTCCATTCATAAGCCTATAGAGTGCAAGGAATTAAATCCTGAAACTTATGGATTTAAAAAAGAGGATTTGGATCGCCCAGTTTTTATGGGAGATGTTACTAAGAATTTCCTTCCAGGTGAAATTCATACTCTTGGTGAAGTCATTCCTGTATTAAGGCGGATTTATTGCAGTTCAATTGCCTGGGAATATACATATCTGCAAAATAGTGAACAACAGCAATGGTTTTGTGAAAAGGTTGAAAGCCAGAAAAATCATGTGCTGAATGCAGATGATAAGAAAACAATCTTACAGGAACTTGCAGAGGCTGTAGGGTTTGAAACTTTTTGTCAAAAACGTTACGTTGGTGTAAAGCGGTTTGGATTGGATGGCGGGGAATCACTTATTCCTGCCTTACGTACCCTTATTCGACATGCAGTAGCAAATTATGATATTCAATCTGTGGCGATGGGCATGGCACATCGTGGACGTTTAAATGTTTTAACCAATATCGTTGGCAAGTCTTTTCCTGCCTTATTTAGTGAATTTGCAGGAAAATCTTATAAATCTGACGATATTCCTGGTGTTGGAGATGTGAAATATCATCTTGGATATCGAAAACAGGTTCAAATGAATGGACAGGATGTCGATCTTGTCCTGGAATTTAACCCGTCCCATCTTGAGGCGGCTGATCCTGTTGTAGAGGGAAGGGTTCGTGCCATGCAAGATGCTAATGGTCAGAAACATCTGGCTGTTTTAATGCATGGTGATGCTGCCTTTGCTGGACAGGGTGTGGTTTATGAAACTTTTGCCATGTCCAGGCTTCCCGGATATAAAACAAACGGAACAATTCACGTTGTTACAAATAACCAGATTGGATTTACCACATCTACAGAATATGGACATTCTGGATATTATTGTACGGATGTCGCTAAAGTTGCTAAAGCTCCCGTCATTCATGTCAACGGGGATGATCCTGAGGCTGTAGTTTCAGTCATGCGGCTTGCCGTTGATTATCGGGAACGTTTTGCAACGGATATTGTTGTTGATATTGTCTGTTATCGTCGATTTGGACATAATGAAACGGATGAACCGACATTTACCCAGCCAATCATGTATCAGGCTGTTCATAAACATAAGGATATTTATCAGCTTTATGCAGCGAAATTACAAGATGAAGGAGTGATTTCTGCTGTAGAAACGGAAAAATATTGGTCTGATTTCCAGAATTATTTACAAAAATCCTATGAAGAGGCTGATAATTATCATCCCGGAACTCCAGAATGGTTAAAAGGTGACTGGAAAAAAATGCAATGGCGTGGAAAAAATCGTAAAGATTTTTCCACGGCAGTTTCAATTGATGATTTAAAGCGGATTGGTAAAGCGATTAGCTCATACCAAACAGGGTTTAATTGCCATCCGAAATTGGTTCGTCAACTTGAAGCTAAGGCCAAAATGTTTGAAACAGGAAAAGGGTTTGACTGGGCGACTGGTGAAGCCTTGGCCTTTGGTAGCCTTTTGTTGGAGGGGCATCCGGTTCGTCTTTCCGGTGAAGACTGTCAACGGGGTACATTCAGTCATCGTAATGCAATGCTGTTTGACCAGAAGACGCAGCAACCTTATATTCCTTTAAATCATATTGCCACTGATCAGGCGAAATTGGACATCTATAATTCATTGCTGTCTGAATTTGCGGTTCTGGGATTTGAATACGGTTATTCTTGTGAAAATGCAAATGCCTTGGTCTTGTGGGAGGCGCAATTCGGTGATTTTGCCAATGGCGCACAGATTATCATTGACCAGTTTGTTTCGGCTGCTGAAAGTAAATGGCTCCAGCAATCGGGGTTGGTGCTTTTATTGCCACATGCCCAGGAAGGACAAGGGGCTGAACATTCATCTGCCCGACTTGAACGTTACTTGCAGCTAAGTGCAGAGGAAAATATGCAGGTTTGTAATTTTACAACTCCCGCAAACTATTTTCATGCCTTGCGTCGGCAGTTGAAACGGAATTATCGTCAACCGTTGGTTGTCATGTCCCCGAAATCTTTATTAAGACATCCTCTTGCACAATCAACATTGGCAGAATTTGCGGATAAAACAGAATTTTTACAAGTTATTGATGAAATAGATGCCTCTGTAAATCGTCAAAAAGTCAAACGAGTTGTATTCTGTTCAGGTAAGGTTTATTACGATTTGTTGATAGCTCGTCGTGAAGCCAAGAAAAATGATGTGGCTTTGGTTCGTGTCGAACAATTATATCCATTCCCAATCGATATTGTTAAGAAATTGATACAATCATATTCTGGGGCACAGGAATTTGTATGGTGTCAGGAAGAACCTCAGAACATGGGGGCATGGCAGTTTATTTCTGGTAAGATTGAAGCGATTGTGCACACGGTTAAAAATAGTCCAATCAAAATTGAATATGCCGGACGTACGGCTCAGGCAAGTCCTGCAGCAGGGTTGATGTCTGTTTATAAGGCAGGTCAGGAACAATTGGTTAAACAAGCCTTGAATTTATAAGAACTATATTGAGAAATAATAAGATTTAATTAGGAAAAACAAATATGTCCATTGAAATTAAAGTACCGCAATTAGGCGAAAGTATCAGTACGGCCACAGTTGCCAGATGGCTAAAAAAACCTGGTGAGGTTGTGAATATGGATGAAGCGATTGTAGAGCTTGAAACAGATAAGGTCAGTGTAGAGGTTCCGTCGCCTAAAACAGGTGTGATGGGTGCACAGCTGGTACATGAAGGGCAGGAGGTCAGTGTTGGGACCTTATTGACTGTATTGGAGGATGGGGCTTCGGTTATTGAATCAGCTCAATCCAAAAGTGTGTCTGTACAGGATGTTAAACAGGCAGAACCCTCGGTTTCAGTGCCTGCTGATAATAAGCCAGTTTCAATGCCGGCTGCCCGTAAAATGATGGAAGAAAAAAATATTACGGTTGATCAGGTGGCTGGTACGGGACGGGGTGGCCGGATTACACGGGATGATGTGGTACAATTTCTGGATCAAAAGGAAAATCCTGCCAAGGCATCTGGTCCTGTTGTACCCCGTCAGGATGATCCTCGTGAAGAGCGTGTCAAAATGACCCGGTTACGTCGTACGGTTGCGCGTCGCCTTAAGGAAGCACAGGAAACAGCGGCAATGTTGACGACCTTTAATGAGGTTGACATGTCTGCCGTCATAAATATGCGGACCCTGTATAAGGAAGCCTTCAATAAAAAACATGAAGGTAGCCGTTTGGGATTTATGTCTTTTTTTGTAAAGGCAACTGTATCTGCCCTTCAGGAATATCCTGCAATCAATGCACAAATTGATGGTGAAGATATTATCTATCGTCATTTTGTGAATATGGGAATTGCGGTTGGTGGCCCAAATGGGCTGGTTGTTCCCGTGCTCAAAGATGCGGATCAAATGAGTTTTGCTCAGATTGAGGGGCAGATCATTGATTTTGCAAAACGTGCACGCAGTAATACGCTGAAATTAGCTGACCTTTCAGGGGGTACCTTCTCGATTACAAATGGAGGAATTTACGGTTCTCTGATGTCCACCCCAATTTTAAATATGCCGCAATCAGGAATTCTGGGGATGCACGCGATCAAAGAGCGTCCAGTTGCAGTCAATGGACAGGTTGTTATCCGTCCAATGATGTATCTTGCTCTTTCTTATGACCATCGTATCGTGGATGGTAAGGAAGCGGTCAGTTTCTTGGTTCATATCAAGGAACGTATTGAAAATCCAGAACGCTTGTTGTTGGATGTTTAAGGGGTCGTGTGAAATTTATTATAAAGGATAGGAAAGGTAAAAAACATGACCATAAATATTGTCGTACCTGTTTTGGGGGAAAGTATAACATCTGCTGTTGTTTCAAAATGGTTGAAACAGCCAGGCGATCAAGTTGCTGCGGATGAGGCGATTGTTGAGCTTGAAACGGATAAAGTAAATGTTGAAGTGCCGGCCCCCTCTGCGGGAATTGTCGGCAAACATGTTGTCGAAGCGGGCAGTGAGGTTTCAGTAGGTGCATTATTGGTGACATTGGAACCATTGGGAAAAGGAGAAACAGTTACAAGAAATGATACAAGAGTGTCATCTGTTTCGGGCTCAAATCCTGAGCAAAAACCAGTTGATGCTTCCGCGCCAGCAAGTGAATATGATTATGATGTTCTTGTAATTGGTGCGGGACCAGGAGGATATGTTGCCGCCATTCGTGCTGCACAACTGGGCATGAAAGTCGCATGTGTAGAAAAACGGAAAACATTGGGTGGAACATGCTTGAATGTTGGCTGCATCCCTTCAAAAGCTTTATTATATGCTTCCGAGCAATATGAAGCTGCCCGGCATCAATTTGAAAAATTGGGGGTTGTTGTTAAGAATGTCTCAGTTGATCTGAAAAAAATGCAGGAGCACAAACAGTCAGTCGTTGAGGCGAATGTTAATGGGATCGAGTTCTTATTCAAAAAGAATAAGGTAACGCGTATTGAGGGCGAGGCAACCATTGTTGCCGCAGGAAAAGTTTCCGTTAATGGGCAAGAGATTAGCGCGCGTTCCATTATCATTGCAACTGGCAGTGAGACGGCAGGATTGCCGGGAATTGAAATTGATGAAAAACAGGTTGTAAGTTCAACAGGAGCCTTGGCTCTTTCTGAAATACCTCGTCATATGGTCGTTATTGGTGGTGGTGTGATCGGGGTTGAACTTGGAAGTGTTTGGAAACGTTTAGGTGCCAGGGTTACTGTGGTTGAATACTTTGATCGGTTGGTGCCTGGTTTTGATCAGGAAATTTCATCTACATTAGCCCGTCTTTTGATCAAGCAAGGTTTTGAACTGAAACTGTCTCATAAAGTTAGTAAAATTGACAAGATGAATGGACAGCTTAAGATCGCAATTGAAGCCGCTCAAGGAGGGAATCAGGAAACTCTTGAGGCAGATGTAGTCTTGATGGCAGTTGGTCGCCGTCCTGTAACTGCAGGTCTGGGACTAGATAAAATTGGTGTGGAATTGGATGAAAGGGGAAGAATTAAAACAGACGCTCAATTCCAAACCAATATTCCGGGTATTTATGCGATTGGAGACGTGATAGCTGGTCCAATGTTGGCGCATAAAGCAGAAGAGGATGGTGTGGCAGCTATAGAATTTATTGCAGGTAAAAAGCCGCATGTTGATTACAACCTTGTTCCAGGTGTTGTTTATACAGAACCTGAGGTTGCCATGGTTGGTAAAACAGAAGAAGTATTGAAAAAAGAAAATGTAGCCTATACGGTTGGCAAATTTCCATTCAGCGCTAATGGTCGTGCCCGTGCAATGGGTAAAACAGACGGTTTTGTAAAAATTCTGGCCGATAAACATACCAACAGAATTTTGGGTGTTCATATGATTGGTCCAAATTGCAGTGAAATGATTGCAGAAGCCGTATTGGCAATGGCTTTTGGTGCTTCTGCCGAAGATATTGCCTTGACTTGTCATGCGCATCCTACCTTGTCCGAAGCGGTTAAAGAGGCGGCCTTGGCAACACAGAACCAGGCAATCCATATGTAAACTAAATTATTCTGTTTTTATTTGTAAAATATTATATATAATTAATGAATAATTGTAATATTTTACATAATAAGGAGAGAGGATGAAGCTTTATCGATTAAGGGTTTGCATATTATTGTGCTCTTTAATCTTTATTATGCAGCCTTTTGCTAAAACATCTCTCTCCTCTTTCAATGTTACTGATCAATTGAACTCTTTAAGACGACATTATTATTGTCCAATTGATGATCGTGATTTTTCTCCAATTATATATGACTGTTTTTCAAGTCTGACAGGAAATCAATGTCATATTGATTATACTCAGTTTGAAAATAATTTCTCGATCTTTGGTAATAATCATTTTGTCACTTTACCTCCTTTACCAGTCCTTGCGCCGGAAAAGGCCTATTTAGAGGCCAGAAGGCTTCAGCGTTTATTAAGCAAGAATGTTCCCCGTGCACGAATTTATAGCAATAAACAAAATATGGAATGGATTAGACTGGCCAAAAAAGAAGTTGAAAAATCAGGTATTCTCTTGAAACGGGCACAGATTTTAGTTGTGGTTGATCGCAATCCCAAGGTTCAAGCTTTATGTTTTGTGCTGGCTTTTCCTCAAGGCACGGATCAATGGATGGCATTTGGGGGAGGGCATGTATCTACAGGAAAAAAAGGACGTAAATTATATTATGTCACACCGACAGGTGTATTCATGAATACTACGGAAAGGTTGGGATATCGCGCGTTGGGTACCAAGAATAAATTAGGGATTCGTGGTAACGGAACGAAAGGAATGCGAGTATGGGATTTTGGTTGGCAATGGGCTGAAAAAGGGTGGTTGCCTAATCATGTAAAAGGTCAGATTCGGTTGGAAATGCATGCAACAGATCCTGTATATTTGGAACCAAGACTGGGCAATTCTGCATCTGAAGGATGCGTTCGTATTTCTGCCCATATGAACCGTTTTATAGATCATTATGGTATCATAGATGTTTTATATGAGCAGGCCGCAAAACAGAATAAACGGTTTGAAGCTATTTTATCTAGAAATCGCCAGGTTACACCAATTGCTGGTGACCTGTTGGTTGTTGTTGATTCTTCAGAGAAAATTAAATGATAATTTCAAATAAAGAACTGGTAATTTGGTAAAGGGTTGGTTAACTAATATGGAATCATTTTCAATTTTCGATTTCAAGATAAGGAAAGTCTATGAATATTACTGAAAAAGAAGGCAAGTCATTACAGTCATATTTACAGAAAAAATTAGGGAATAACAATTTGAAGGTTATTTTGCCTAAACGTCAGGGACAGCCTGTTGAATTATGTATTCAAGATGGAAAAACGCTTGAGTCAATTGGAACAGTTTATCGTGATGAGGATGAAGGTGAAATTTCTTATGCGATCTCAATGACAATATTAGAAGAAGATCTTGTATAATCAGAACTAGTCTATTTATTCTGTTGGAAAAGTTGGGCAATAACCTGATCAGGTAAAGATATGTTTGTAATTTTCCAACGCCATCTTTGTAATTTCATTGTCAGGCTTAAGGGTGGCATGTTTTCACCAGGAATGATAATTCTTGCGTGCATTGTAAAAGGCGAAGAAAAATAGATATGGCTCGACATATAAATTTGTAATGCATTCTTCTTATTTTTCAAAGAAGAGGATGATGGCAATGTAGGCGGGGATATATAATCAAGTAAAACATGTAAACTATTGTGATTTATATGATGATCAATAGCATTACTTACCGCTTCAGTCGCAAAAGACGTTCCAAAATCCGGTAATTCATCCAGGTCTTCTTTTGAAGGGCTGTGAAAATCCTGAGTGAGATATTTTTTTAAGTGATCTTGAATAGAATGCCAGTTCAAACTTTTGGTTAGATATTTAGTATCGTGGGTCTGTATCGCCTTAGAAATTGACCATAGGGTCAAATATGGATAGGCAACGTATATCGTGCAAAATACAATTATGACCATTAACCATTTTATATATAAAAACAGATTTTTTCTATATTTTTTTTGGGATATGTATAAAAAAGTCATATTCTTGTTATTTAACCTGTTTGAATAAGATTTATGGTAATATGTCTCTTGCCTTTTTGAAAGAAAGCATTGAATTTATTATAACATAATTATTATTTTATATTATAGTAACGATTTGATCCCTTGATTTATATTTGAAAGACAAGATAAAATGCAATGCGGTTTTTTAGATCATCTTATTAAAAAAAGCTTAAATTGTTTTTTATACATTTCATTTTTTATATCAATATTTTGTTTAAATATTTTATGTTTTTCCTCGACCGCTTTTACTCAGGAAAAAAATCAGCATAAACAGTTTGTTCATAAAAAAAGTATCAGGAAAAAAAGCCACCCAGTTTCTCACAAGAAAAAAAAGGTTCATATACAGGAAAACTCTCAGACTCAATCTGTGAATAATAATGAGGGGGGGGGCACAGCTGCAGCTGGAACAGCAGTGGGAGTCGCAACCGCTTCAGCGGCCGCAATCCCCGCTGCAAGCAGCATTCCATCTCAGGAACCAGAAAAGGGTTCTGTAACAGGTTTGCCTATCCCTCATTTTCTTTCTTTACGTGCGGATGTGGTGAACATGCGAGCAGGTCCTGGAACCCGTTATCCTATTATCATGATTTATCACAGACGTCATATGCCAGTAAAAATTCTTAGGGAATTTGATGTTTGGCGTCTTATTGAGGACGTGGATGGACAAAAAGGATGGATCCAGCAGGCTATTTTATCCAGAGAGCGTTTTTTCATTACAACTGGAATGCCGCTCAGTGTCATGGATGATAAAGATAAATTACAAGACGAAACAAAAGAGAAATCAGAAGTAAAAAGCACAGACAGCTATATTTCAGAATATGTATCCAAAACACAAAATTCCCAATTATCGGGTCAGGGTGTCATTGTAAGGACTGTTCCACAAGAGTCGGCTGATCCAGTTGCGATTTTGAAACCCGGAGTTGTTGGAAGTATAAAAGAATGCCAACCCAACGCCAGTTGGTGTAAAGTTAAAATCAATACCTATATAGGATGGATACCAAGATCAAATATCTGGGGCTTGCTTCCCCAGGAAATTATCCAGCCTCATTAATTTTCTTATTGAATAATGATATATAGGAATAAAGAATTCAAATTTGATACGTTTGAATTCACAATTAAAAATGTAAGGAACTAATATTATGAAAGATAAATCATTGATCTTAAGAGATCGTCGGGCAAAAATTGTATCAACTTTGGGACCTGCTTCCTCAACAAAAGAAATGATCAAGGCTTTGTTTTTGGCCGGGGTTGATGTTTTTCGTTTGAATTTTTCCCATGGTACACATGAGGATCATGCAGAACGATATCGTATTATCCGTGAAATCGAAGAGGAAACAGGTAAGGTTATTGGTATTTTGGCCGATATTCAGGGACCTAAACTGCGCGTAGGTAATTTTGCAAATGGTAAGGTTACTCTAAAAAATGGAGCAATTTTTCGTTTAGATTTAGATCCGGCATTAGGTGATGAAAATCGTGTCTGTTTACCTCACAAAGAGATTATCCAAAGTGCAAAGCCAGGGGCAAGATTATTGCTTGATGACGGTAAGTTACGTTTGACGGTTCGGAATGTTGGTGCGGATTATTTGGAAACCGAAGTTACTGTCGGCGGTGTTTTATCTGATCATAAAGGTGTGAATGTTCCTGATATGGTTTTGCCCATTCCAGCATTGACAGAAAAAGATCATAAAGATTTACGTTTTGCATTGGATCTGGGTGTTGATTTTATCGGGCTTTCCTTTGTTCAGCGTCCAGAGGATGTTCAGGAAGCCAAGGCTATTTCCAATGGTAGAGCCTGGATTATTACCAAAATGGAAAAACCACAAGCAATTGAAAATCTTGATTCAATTCTTGAAGTTACGGATGGTGTAATGGTTGCCCGTGGTGATCTTGGTGTTGAAATGCCTCCTGAAGAGGTGCCCCTGGTTCAAATTCAGATTATTCGCAAGGCGCGCAGTCTTGGTAAACCAGTGATTGTGGCCACTCAGATGTTGGAAAGCATGATTTCATCACCAACACCTACCCGTGCTGAAGCTTCTGATGTTGCAACTGCTGTATTGGAGGGCGCTGATGCGGTCATGTTGTCTGCTGAAAGTGCGGCAGGTCAATATCCGAAAGAAGCAGTTTCCATTATGAACCGTATTATTACACGGGTTGAAAAAGATAAAGAGTGGACAAAATTAATGGAAGCCACGCGTGAACAACCTCAACGTAATATTGCTGATGCTATTGTTGCCGCTGCCCAGAAAATTTGTGCGACTTTGTCTGCACCCGCTGTTGTTGCCTATACGCATAAGGGAACAACAGCCTTGCGCATGTCGAGAGAACGTCCAAACAGTATGATTTTCAGTCTAACGCCAAGTGTTGAAGTGGCTCGTAGGTTGGCATTGGTTTGGGGTATTCATCCATGTACAACAAATGAGGCTTGCATACCTTCCTGTACTGTTGAACATATTGTTGATGAAGCCCGTAAAACGACGCAAGAACACAATATTGTCAAAAGGGGTGACCAAATTGTTGTTGTTGCCGGTGTTCCTTTTGGTCAGACAGGCAGCACGAATTTGATTCGTGTTACGGAAATCAACTAGTATTTTAATAAAAATAAAATAATTCCATTTTTTAATACGGGAATTTCTTTTCCCGTATTTTTTTTATTGTTTCAATTTGATCGGCAAGAAGAGAATATGTTATCGGTTGTCGAATAATAAAATTTTTCTCGTCTGTAAAATCGGATAAATTTACAAAGTTCTTTTCATAACCGGTAATGAAAAGAATTAGTAGATCTGGATAATTGTTGTGAAGTGTTGAAATTATATTTTGATTGTTGAATTGCTGTAATATCCTGGTATCAATAGTGATAAAATCGAAATTTGAGCTATTGTTTAGTAATGTTGTCGCCTCTGGATAAGTTTTAACCATGGTCGCTGTATAACCAAGATCTTCAAATGCCTCGCCTAAAAGTGTACGAAGATGGTAATCTTGTGAAATAATTAATGTTTTATAGCATAATTGCCGGGTATCATTTGTGAAAAAATTTTCCACAACCAAAGGGCGTCGATATCGTGGAAGATATAAATCAATAATAGTGCCTTCCATATACCTGGAATGCAGCTTTAAATATCCGCGTGACTGTCTGGTAAAACCATAAGCCATTGAAAGGCCGAGTCCGGCTCTTTTTCCCAAGGGTTTGGTTGTAAAAAATGGATCTGTAACACGGTCAATATATTCAGGCTTGATGCCTTTACCATTATCCTTTATACTTATTTTTACGTAGTCATCAGGTTTAATGGAAAGCTGATTGGCAAGAGTATGGTCAATAGATAAATTTTTACTGGATATATTTATTCTTCCTGTCAGGGATTGTATCGCTTCACAAGCATTTGTAAAAATATTGATCAGTGCGGTTTTAAATTGTTCTGGATCGCAAAAAACAGGCCAAATATCTTGACTCAAAGAAAAATCAAGAAAAATGGTTTTATCTGAATTCTTATGAAGTATGTTTTGAAAAACATCAGTCAGAATTTGAATGATGTGATTGGGGTTCGTAACGTGCGGAATGAGAGTTTGCCTTCTTGAGAAGGAAAGAAGCTGATTTGTAATGACTGAGGCTTGGGATGCCGCTTGTTGGGCAGCATTGATATAAGTGGGTAATTTTTCCAGTTTTTTTTGTTGAATTCTCAATTCCATTAATTCCAGATTTCCAATTATTCCACCAAGCAGAGTGTTGAAATCATGAGCTATGCCACCGATTAAATGCTCGATTGATTCTGTTTCTGGTTTTTTGTGATCGGTTATATTTGTAATGATTCCAAGGATACCGCTTATTTTATTATGTTCATTATGAACAGGATTAAAGGTAATGGTAATTTTTTGTAAGGGATGAGAGGATGAATTTTTGGCGTGCTGCTGTTGAAATGTGTAACTGAAGGATTCTCCTTGATAAACAAGTTTGATAATTTTATTGAAATTCTTGTTCTGTTCTGGCCAAACCTCCAGTAGAGGACGCCCCAAAAGGGCAGGATGTTTAAAATCAATAAAGGGAATGTAGGCTTCATTATAAAACGTGATATACTTTTCTCCCCAAAAAAGAATCATGGGAAGTGAAGAATTCATTAACAGGGAAATCGTTGTATGTAATGTGGACGGCCAATTTTTTTGTTCTCCCAGCGTTGTGTGTTTCCATTCAAATGTATTCATCAGTTTTTGAATCGATGGGAGTTTTGATGGCAATACGTTCATTTTATGATTATCTTAATTTTAGGGTGCTGAGGAAAAAGCCGATAAATTAAAATAAGATATCTTAATGAATAAGACCAATAAAATGATTATGCTTGCTTATTATTGATAAGGGATTTACGAATTTCCCGTCCTTTTTTAATTGTTTTTACAATATAGTCCTCATCTTGCCAGCGAATCGCTTTTGCCATTGCCTGGGCATCTTCGGTAAAGCGAGCCAGCATTTCCAGAATGGCTTCACGGTTATTGAGAAAAATATCCTTCCACATAATTGGATCAGATGCTGCAATCCGTGTAAAATCCCTAAATCCGGATGCCGCATAATCCAATACCTCGGAACGTGTTTCATCGGCCAGACTATCTGCTGTATTGCAGATAGTAAAGGCAAGTAGATGTGGCAAATGACTTACAATTGCGCAGATTTTATCATGATGTCTTATATCAAGAATGCGCGTATTCGCCCCCATGGCCTGCCAGAATCGCTCGATCTTATAAACGCTTTCTTTTCCGGTTGAGGTGGTGGGCGTTATCAGGCACCAACGATTTTCAAACAGAGATTCAAAACCGGCATCAGGACCGGAAAATTCTGTTCCGGCCATGGGATGTGCTGGAACAAAGGAAATATCAGAAGTTAGATAGGGAGTAATGGCGGCGATGACAGAAGCCTTGGTGGATCCTGTATCGGTAAGAATGGCCCCTTTTTTCATATGTGGAATAATTTGTTTGGCAACTTCTTGCATGGCACCAACAGGTATTGCGAGGATGACGCAATCTGCATTTTTAACTGACTCAACAGGGTCTGAACTGACTTTGTTGGCGATTTTTAATTTCTTAACGCGATGACAAACTTCAGGGTGATTATCAACAGCAACCGTATATTCTGAAATAGTGGGATCTTTTTGAATGCGTCGAAGAATTGAAGAACCGATTAATCCCGGGCCAATGACGGTGATATTTTTAAAAATTGGAATTGATGTAATTTTATTGGTCATAATGTTAATTTGTTTACTTGAAATTATTCAGAAGAGGGATCAACAATTTTTTTTATTTTTTGAATATTTATTCAAATAATGAATTTCAGTAATTTGCCATAATAGAAGGGTTGGCACCCCAATTAAAATATCTCTGGCCCTGCGCAAGAGAGAGAGGCTGAAGGATAAATGGGGATCAATGCCAAATATACTGCCTAAAAGAACGTATGCGCCTTCTTGTATACCAACACTAGCGGGAACAAGAAACCCGATGGAAAGGGCAACACATACAAAAGCCTCGATAATAACGGCCTCCTGAATGTTGATTGAAGCTCCCAGGAATTTATAACAAAGCCATGTTCCAACTGCACCAGCCAACCAGCCTATTAAATGGATAATACAGCTTAACAGAACATTTTTTGGATTCGACCAGATTTGATTGATTGAATTTTGAAAGGAATCTGCATTGGCATTAACTTGATCCTCCCATTGTTGGGCAATATTTTTGCTGAGAAAATTGACAAGTTTTTTAATTAAGGCGCTTCCTTGTCGTTGGGACCAAATAAGGGAAATGCTGCCTATCAACAGAAAAAAAATTCCAATGATGATAAACCATTTAAGATTGAGTTTGGTGCCGGGAACGGTAATATTTTGTAAGGTCTCATGATATTGTCCAATTATCAGGAAGCATATGCCAACAATGATAAAAACAATTTGTCCAAGTGTCTCGGTGGTAATATCAACGATATTCGAGCTGACGGCATGGGCAATTGAAAGATCTTTAGGGTTTTTAATATAACGGTAACCTTTAAAACATACGGCGCGGATACTTAAAAGAATTCCGCCAACTTGTGAAAAAGGTAGACAGGTTGCCGCAGATTCCCGTAAGAAACGGGCCCATATCAAGCGCAGTATGCCTATATCAGGACAGATGACATGCCAAGCATAACTTAGTAAAAGAATGACAATAACCTGCCATGAAGAAAGAATGAGTAATCCTTTTATTCCCACCGAGGAAAAAGATTGAACAATACTGTCCATACCAACCCAGACAGCTCCGCCAATGAGAAGGGTAAGTCCGAGAAAGAACAAAATAATTGAGATTTTTTTCAAAACAAACCGTATGTTATTTTATTAGAAAGTTATTTTATATTATTAAATTATTTGCATACTAGTTAGAAATAGAGCTAATTACAATACACGTTCCTACGTATCTTAGTTATTGATTTGCAAAACTTAAAAAATATAAACATGATGAATGAGGTCGAGATGGTCGCGCCAACGTTTGTGACAGGAGCAACAGGCTTTGTAGGTTCTGCCGTAGCCCGCAATTTAATTGCCCATGGACATCAACTTAAATTATTGGTTCGGGCGAATAGTAATCGTCAAAATGTGCATGGATTGGAGGCTGAATTGGTCGAGGGGGATCTGGCTAATCCCACAAGTTTTGCCGATGCGTTGCAAGGGTGTCGATATCTTTTTCATGTGGCAGCTGATTATCGGTTATGGGTACCGGATCCTAACAGAATGATGTATATTAATGTCGAAGGCACACGTCAGCTGATGCTGGCCGCAATGGAAGCTGGCATTGAAAAAATTGTTTATTGTTCTTCTGTGGCAGCCCTTGGATTGGTTGGGGACGGCAGTGTTGCTGATGAAACAACACCTGTTCATCATATAATTGGTGCTTATAAACAGTCCAAATATCAGGCTGAACAGGCTGTGTTGGAGCTTGTAAAAAACAAAAAATTGCCGGCGGTGATTGTTAATCCCTCTACCCCCATTGGTCCTGGCGATATAAAACCCACTCCTACGGGAAAAATGATTTTGGACTGTGCCTCTGGAAAAATGCCCGCTTATGTTGATACAGGCTTGAATATTGTGCATGTTGATGATGTTGCCAATGGGCATCGGTTGGCTTTGGAAAAGGGACGTATTGGTGAAAAATATATTTTAGGTGGTGAAAATATGTTATTACGGGAACTCTTTTCAATTGTCGCTGAAATTGCTGGTGTAAAACCTCCCTTAATAAGACTTAATCAGAAGGTTTTGTGGCCGGTAGCTGTTATTTCGGAGTGGTTGGCTCGTACACTTAATATAGAGCCACGGGTTACGCGTGAAATGCTGATGATGTCTTATAAAAAAATGTTTTTCTCTCCTGCCAAGGCAGAAAGGGAACTTGGTTATACATTCAGGCCTGCAAAAGAGGCCTTGAAAGATTCCCTGTTATGGTTTTGGAAGCAAGGATATCTTAAACAATAAAATAATTTAAAGACTTGAAATTTAAGATGAATATAAATGGTGCAATATTATGTTAGTATTGGCAGGTATTTCTTTTGCAATCTGGATAGGATTGATTTTTTTTCATGGTCGTTTTTGGAGTAGGGGACCGATTTTATATCCTCTATCTCGGGAAGAGCAAAAGAAGCAGGATTGTTGGCCAGAATTGCATGTTATTGTCCCGGCGCGTAATGAGGCGAAAACAATCGAGAACGTCATTTTATCCTTGTTAAATCAGGATTATGCTGGACGGTATGATGTTACATTGGTTAATGATGGAAGTACTGATGGAACCGGAACACTGGTCAGGAAACTGAGGGAGACCTTGTCGGAAGATCAACGTGAAAAACTACAAATTGTTGATGCATCTTTTCGTCCCGATGGATGGAGTGGTAAATTGTGGGCCTTGTCACAAGGAATAACAAAGGTTACTCAACAGAGGTCAATGAAAAATTCTTTTTTCTTTTTTACTGATGCCGATATTTTTCATGAACCGACTCATCTTTCCTCTTTGGTAAATAAGGCTTTACGGGATAATTTGAATTTAGTATCCGAAATGGTAAAGCTTCGTTGTGAAAGTTTTTTTGAAAAAGCCTTGATTCCTGCCTTTATTTTTTTCTTTTGTATGCTTTATCCTTTTTCAAGGGTGAATAAAGCTTCGAGCACTGTTGCGGCAGGGGCGGGCGGAACAGTTTTAATTCGAAAAGAGGCCTTGGATCGGATTGGTGGTATTGCAGCGCTGAAAGATGCATTGATTGATGATGTAACCTTGGCGTCTTTGGTTAAAAGAAATTGCGGAAAAATTTATCTGGGACATAGTTCTCAAGCTGTTTCATTAAGGCCTTATGAATCTGTTGAATCCATTTGGAACATGATTACACGTTCTGCTTATGTTCAGTTGAATTATTCATTGGTTTGGTTAATGGTAACCATTATCTTGATGACGCTGATTTGGTTCACGCCTTTTTTACAGGTTGTTTTTTCCCAGGGACGTGTGCAGCAACTGGCATTTATCACCTATATGATGTCAATTTTGTCATTTGTTCCGACCTTATCTCGTTTTCAAATTTCCTATTTATGGATTTTGGTTTTACCATTTATTGCTTTGTTCTATTTGTTTGCGACAATTGGTTCAGCAATTAATTATTACCGGGGGAAGGGAATGGTCTGGAAAGGCAGGGCTTATACAGACAATTCCGGTACAGCTCATGAACAGGAAACCGGTATGGGTTTAGGAGATCTGGTTTCAGTACGGAATGGGCACAAAAATGCAAAACAGAAGGATTAATTTATGCGTTCAGTGAATAATCATTGTGATCTGTATGATTTTTCAATTTGGGGGAATGAAGATGTTTCTTCTGGCAAGGGGGCAAAAGATGAGAATTTTCCAGTAGGATCTTTATTGATTAGCCGTAAATTGAGACCTCATGTACAGGCATATTATAATTTCGCAAGGGTTATTGATGATATCGCTGATTCCGAAATGTTAAGTTCGGAAGAAAAAGTTAAACGATTGAATGGAATGCAGGCTGTTTTATGTGATGATGTGCCGGCACCCGATCGGGCTGATGTCCAGTCTGCAAGATATTTACGTAACAGTTTGTTGGAAACGGGTGTATCTTTTGACACTGCAACGGATTTATTGATTGCATTTCGTCAGGATGCAGTAAAAAATAGGTATGAAACTTTTTCCGAGCTTCTCGAATATTGTCGATACTCTGCCAATCCTGTTGGTCATTATCTACTTGATCTTCATAAGGAAAATGCTGATACAAGGCCAGCTGCAGATGCGTTATGCACCTCTTTACAAATTCTTAATCATTTGCAGGATTGTAGGGCTGACCTCATTCGTCTTGATCGCTGTTATATCCCGTTGGATATGCTGCGTGCAGAAAATGTTGACGTGCAGGCGGTTAAAGACGAGGGAACAATAAGCGGATTAAGGAATGTATTTGATTATATTCTTGACTATATTGATGATTTAAACAGGGAAGCCGAACAATTAATACGATTGACGTCCAATCGACGGTTAAGAATGGAGAGTTCTGTAATTCTTACGCTTGCATGTTCCTTGACTGAGCATTTGAGAAAAGAGGATCCATTGGCAACAAGAGTGAAACTGAATTATAAGGATGCGATCAAGGCTGTTCTATATGCTTGTCCACATATTTTAAGATAATAGTCCTGAAAAAGATAAATTATTGATATAGGGTAATAGATTATCCTATTATTTAATTTGCTAATTTTTGTTTTCTTGCTTAAAACTGACTTAATTTATTTTTAACTATGGAAAGGTCCGATCAAATTATGCAAAAGCCGCTAGCTGAAACTGCACAGATAATGGGATGTAGCGAGCTTGATTTGATCTTTGTCGAGGCAATCGTTCGTCATGCCAAGACATCTTTTGCCGCAGGCATGAAAATGTTATCCCCTGAGCGTCGTTACGGTATGTTCGCCTTGTACAGTTTTTGTCGCATTGTTGACGATATTGCGGACGATATGGGTGAACCTGAGGTTAAACAGAAACAATTGCAGAAATGGCGCGATAAAATTGAGCTTCTGTATAATGGAAAGGCTGATGGTTCCGTTGAGAATGTATTGCTGGGCTCAATTCAACAGTTTGGATTGAGGAAAGAAGATTTTCTTGCCATTATTGATGGTATGGAAATGGATGTATTAAATCCTGTTATTGCTCCTGATGAAGTCAAACTAGATTTGTATTGTGATCGGGTCGCTTCGGCAGTGGGTCGTTTGGCAATCCGGATTTTTGGGGATTCATCAGAAGCGGCTGAAAAAGTCGCTTATCATTTGGGCCGGGCACTACAGATAACAAATATTTTGCGCGATCTAGAGGAAGATATCGAACGAGGGCGCTTGTATTTACCGAAAGAATTGTTGGAACGTTTTCATATTTCCCTGATTCCTGAACGATGTATGGAGAATCCCTCAATTCAAGAAGTTTGCAATATTATGTCATATCGTGCCCTGGATCATTTTCGTTCTGCCGCGAACTATATGAGGCAATGTAAAGTTGATGCCATTCGGCCTGCAAAAATTATGGCAGCTACTTATCGCTTTTTATTGGGTAAACAAAAAAAATTGGGGTGGAAAAAACCTTTTAAAAGAGCATCCTTATCGACAGGGGAAAAAGTTATTGTTGGTATGGCTGGATTGATGGTATAGCGTTCAATAATATGGCAAAGAAACATATTCATATTATTGGTGGGGGGCTGGCTGGCTTGTCTGCCGCTGTCTTTTTATCTTCAAGGACAGATGCGCAAATCGCGCTTTATGAAGGAAGTCCAACATTTGGTGGGCGGGCCCGTTCTTTTTATGATTCAAAATTGGATCGTTTGATCGATAACGGTAATCATTTAATTCTTTCTGGAAATGATGCCGTTTTTGATTATTTGAACAAAATAGATTCCATGAACAGTCTGACCAGTTCAGGAATTCCCCTATTTCCCTTTTTTGATCTTGATGAAAACAAACATTGGGATGTTAGTTTATCAAATGGAAGATTCCCTTGGTGGCTATTTAGTAAAAACCGTCGGGTTCCAGGTTTTAAATTTCCCGAATTGATGGCTTTGTGGCATTTAATTAAGGCAAATCATAGTCAAACTGTTGCCGATTGTTTGGTAAATGGTGAATTTTCCCGTCGTCTTCTGAAACCGTTTGCCATTTCTGTTTTGAATACTTCTTGTGAGGTTGGTAGCGCAATTTTGCTGGGTTCTGTTGTGCGTCAGTCTTTGCTAAAGGGAGGAAAGGCCTGTGTTCCCTATTTTCCAAGGGAGGGATTGTCAGAAACCTTTGTAAAACCGGCTTTATCTCTGATAAAATTGCAAGGGGGCAAAGTTCATGCGACATCCCGTCTTTCTGAACTGCATCGGAAAGACGGATATATTGATTATTTTATCGTGAATAATGAAAAAATAGAACTTAATTCAGAGGACCAGGTTATTCTTGCGGTTAATCCTTATACGGCAAGACAGGTTTTATCTCCGATTTTACCTGACATTCCCTTGCCAGATGAATTTGAAAGTATATTGAATCTTCATTATAAAGTTGATTTTGCCTTGCAAATGAAGGGGAGTGTCGAAAAGGCAAGGTTCATCGGTGTTATTGGTGGAATTAGTGAATGGATTTTTGTTAAAGACGGGGTGATTTCGGTAACTGTAAGTGCCGCCAATCGTTTTACGGGGTCCGATCCTGAAAATTTATCAAAATTAATTTGGCAGGAAATCAGGACAACCCTTGAACCTTTCTTTTTTTCCCCTTTGCCTGAAGACGTGCCGTCCTATCGTCTGTTGTGGGAAAAAAGGGCCAGTTTTGCCGCAACGATAGAACAAAATAAACGTCGTCCTTCCTGTTATACGATATGTCCAAACCTGTTTTTGGCAGGAGACTGGACCGCTACAGGTCTTCCCTCAACAATTGAGGGGGCTATCCGTTCGGGATATAAGGCGGCTCAGGCTATTTTATAGCTTATAAACTCGGGATAATTAAGGTTAGATTTTTTATCAAAATTCAAATAGTAATGGTTTATTTATAATAAAATAAGGAAATATTCAATTATGCTAGATCATACTGGTGATTTGGGAAAGGGAATAGATAATGACGATTTGGACGCAGCAATTTCTCGAGCACAGCATGTATTAACTGAACATCAGAATGAAGATGGACATTGGGTATTTGAACTGGAGGCGGATGCAACTATCCCTGCTGAATATGTATTGTTGGAACATTTTCTGAATCGTATAGACCGGGATTTGGAAAATAAAATTGGCGTTTACTTGCGCCGTATCCAAGGGGATCATGGTGGATGGCCTCTTTATTATCAAGGAAAATTTGATCTTTCGGCTTCCGTAAAGGCTTATTTTGCTTTAAAGGCTATTGGGGATGATATTGATGCACCCCATATGAAACGTGCCAGAGAGGCCATTCTTGCGCATGGCGGTGCGGAAAGAACCAATGTTTTCACACGTATTCAAATGGCGTTGTTTGGTGAGGTTCCATGGCATGCCACTCCTGCAATGCCGATTGAATTGATGCTGATGCCCAAGAAAGCATTGTTTTCCATTTGGAATATGTCATATTGGTCCAGAACAGTTGTTGTTCCTTTATTGATTCTGGCCGCTTTGAAACCCAAGGCGATTAACCCTCGTAGTATTCATATTCAGGAATTGTTTGTAACTCCGCCTGATCAGGTCAGCAACTGGATTAAGGGTCCGTTCCGGTCTTATTGGGGACATGTCTTTAAAGGACTGGATAAAGTTGTAAGACCTGCTGAAAAATATATTCCATCTGTTTTACGGAAAAAATCCATTCAGAAAGCATTGGAATTCGTTGATGCACGATTGAATGGGGAAGACGGGCTGGGAGCAATTTATCCAGCCATGGCAAATTCTGTGATGGCATATCATGCGTTGGGAATTGCCGATGATGATCCACGCGCTGCGATTGCCTGGCGTTCTGTGAAAAAATTATTGATTGAGACGGATACAGAAGCCTATTGTCAACCTTGTGTTTCACCTATTTGGGATACTGCCTTGACTGGCCATGCCGTAATTGAAACCATAAGTCATAATCGAGCAGTGGATCGAGAGGTAACCTCACAAAAATTGGCGAAAAGTTTGAAATGGCTGAAAGATCGCCAGATTTTGGATGTAAAGGGAGACTGGATTATTAACTCTCCCGAAACAGCTCCTGGAGGATGGGCATTTCAATATAGAAATGATTATTATCCAGATGTTGATGATACGGCTGTTGTCGGTATGTTGCTACATCGTGATTGTAATCCGGAACATGCCGAATCAATTGAACGTGCCCGTCAGTGGATAATTGGCATGCAAAGCTCGAATGGTGGTTGGGGGGCCTTTGATATCGACAATAATAAAATGATCCTGAATCATATCCCTTTTGCTGATCATGGCGCTTTGCTGGATCCTCCTACGGCTGATGTAACGGCGCGTTGTGTTTCTTTTCTGGCACAGCTTAATTATCCTGAAGATAAAGCGGTAATCGATAAGGCAATTCAATATTTACGTTCTGAACAGGAAGATGCAGGTTGCTGGTTCGGGCGTTGGGGAACGAATTATATTTATGGAACATGGTCGGTTTTATGCGCCTTAAATGCAGCTGGAGTTTCTCATGAAGATCCAATGGTAAAACGTGCGGTTAAATGGTTACTTTATGTACAGAGACCAGAGGGAGGATGGGGTGAAGATGAAGCCTCCTATGAGGATGCGCCAAAAGGCGTTTATAATCAAGGCATGCCTTCTCAGACTGCCTGGGCATTACTCGGATTAATGGCAGCGGGACAAGTCAAACACCCAGCGGTGCAAAAAGGGATGGCCTGGCTGATGAGCGCCCAGAAAGAAAATGGTCACTGGGAAGAAAACCCTTATAATGCCGTGGGATTTCCAAAAGTGTTTTATCTTCGTTATCATGGATATAAACAGTTTTTTCCTTTATTGGCCTTATCACGTTTTCGCAATCTTCAAGCGAGTAACAGTGGAAAAGTCGAGGTTGGGTTTTAATGATATACAACCGCCTTGGCATTTTGGTTGGAATGGATTTTGAGGCGAGATTAGCCTCAACTTTAGCTCCCGCTGCTGTTGAAACGAGCGGGGCGAACTATCTGGGTGCAAAAAAAGCCCTTGAGCGATTGTCGGTGGAAAAAATTGATTCAATCGTATCTTTTGGATTTGCTGCCGGTTTGGATCCCGTTATTAAGGCAGGTACAATATTATTGCCGCATAGTGTAGTTGCCGAGAATAGGGAATATCATGCGGATGCTGAATTAAGGACCTGGTTGGGGGCGGAAAAATCAGAAGTCAAGCTCGGAAGTTTATTGCATAGCAATGAAATTGTGACCTCTGCCCAAAAAAAAGAAAGGCTTTTTAAAGATTCGGCCTGTTTGGCAGTTGATATGGAAAGTGGTCTGGTTGCGCAGTTTGCTCAGGAGAAACATATTCCGTTTGCTGTTTTACGTGTTGTATGCGATACGGCAAGTCGGAATCTTCCACTTCTTGTTTCTTCAGTCTTGACACAGGATGGCAAATTGAATTTTTCCAGGATTGCCGGAAGTCTGTTAACCTGTCCATTTCAGATTAAGGATTTGTTTGGCGTGGGTATGGATATGGCTCGAGCATACTGGCATTTAAAACGGTATCTTGCCAATTTTCATTAGAAAATATTGTATAATATGTGAAATCCCTGTTACAGAATTTTATGGTAACAGGAATATTTATTTTCTAGAATTTCATCTGTTTTTTCAAAGATTCTATTGCTGAAGGTACATCAGGAACAACTTCAAAGAGTTTTAACAGGGACTTATCAGCAAATCCCTGTTCGATGGTATTGTTTAATTGATCATGAATGCCCCTAGCCCAATTATCGACATTTACAATGATGATCGGTTTATTGTGGAGTTTTAGATAGCGCCAAGTAAGTATTTCAAAGAATTCGTCAAAAGTCCCGATACTTCCAGGCATAATCAGATAGGCATCTCCTTCGTCATAAAGAATCTTTTTTCTGGAATGCATATCTTCGGTAATGGTTAAATCATTTACACGAGAATGTTGTCCCTCTTTTTTGATAAGGAATTGCGGGATAATACCTTTGACGGATCCACCAAGGTCAATCATGGTATTTGATATTATTCCCATCAAACCCACACTGCCTCCTCCAAAGACAAGTCGTAATTGATTGTGAACAAAATGGCTTGCCAATTCTTTTGCCGCCTGAATGTAGATGGATTTGTTTCCGCATTTTGAACCGCAGAAAACGGTAATTGAGTAATTGTAATGAGTCATGAAATTTTCTTTAATATATCATTGTTAAATAGAGGCTGTTTTATTCTGATAATATAGCCCATAGGTTAACAGAACACTACAAAAAGCAAAAAAACTGGCTGACAAATAAAGATAATCATATCCAAGATGACTTTGGATTAGACCCAGTAGGGGACCGGAAATAAAAAGGGCCATATCCAGAAATAAAGAAAATGAGGCAAGGGCCGCCCCTTTATTTTCACTACTGACTTTTGATATGGCAATAACACCCAAGGCTGGATAGATGAGTGAAAAACCACATCCTGTCAAGGCTGCTCCGATATATGCACCAATTATTGAGGTTTGTGTGGCAAGCAGAAGAAGACCAATGGTTTCTGTAATTAGGGAGATGATAGAGACAATATAACCACCATATTTTAAAAGTGAATTTTTGAAAATAAATCGGATCATGACAAAGGAAACGCCAAAAATTGTCAAGGCAATGGCAGATCCTGTCCAGTGGTTGCTAATAAAATATAAGGCAATGAAAGTTTGAATACTGCCAAATCCGATAGTTGATAAACCAAGACAGCAGCCGTAAGCTGAAATTCGTTTGAAAACCTTGGTAAAAGGTAAACGTCTAGCGGTTGAAACGGGAATGATGGCTGGATAGGTTGATGCTAGAAGCATTGATGCTGAAGCCAGAATGACAGTAAGAATAGAAAATCCAGATAACCCACCAATAAAACCGATGGGCTGTGAAGCAAGATAAACCCCTAAGGGGGCACCAATGGCCATGCCGCCATAAGTGGTTACGCCATTCCATGATATGACATGGGTTGCGTTTTCAATTCCTACCCTGCCGATATTCCAGACATTAACACCTGTTGATGCCAAGCTTTCTGAAATACCCATGCAAAAGCGGCCTAGAAGGATGATTATTAATGCCATAAGAGGTTGATGGGTAAACAATAAAGCCAAAATTGTCAAAAGTCCCCCGCATGCACTAATTCCCAAACCTATAATGACTGCACTTTTGGCCCCTTTGATATCCAGCCATTGACCCGCTCCCGGGCGACTTATAAAGGTGGCAAGATAGGCTGCGGAAACAGCAATTCCGGCAATTATACTATTATATCCGAGTTGTCTGTGAACAAATACAGGTATTGTAGCCAAAGGCATACCGATATTTATGAAACATACAAGATTAAAAATGGCCGCGGCAAGAATCTTTAATGTAATGGGTTTTGGTTTCAGATAGGATAAAATCATTATTGGTTATTAAATAAAAAAGTATCTCTTTAAAATAAAATTTTATAATAATAGGAGTTTATTTTGCAATCAATTCTTTGCAATGTTGATCATAGGATAACAGAATCTCTTGATCGTTTATTCGAATTTTTACGCATTCCAAGTATTTCAGCTATTCCAAGCTATAACCAAGACTGTCGAAAGGCAGCACAGTGGTTGCATGATTACTTGCGTAATATGGATTTGGATGTGCAGATTTGTGAAACTGGGGGACATCCAATCGTCATGGCAAATTCTCCTGAAATAAAGGGAGACCCGCATGTTTTATTTTATGGACATTATGATGTACAACCTGTCGATCCACTGGAATTATGGGAAATACCACCTTTTGAACCTTGTATCCGAACCGACGCAACAGGAAAAGAGGTTATTCATGGGCGTGGATCATCAGATGACAAAGGTCAAATTCTTACTTTCCTGGAAGCCTGTCGAGCGATTTATATGAAAGACAAGCAATTTCCATTGAATATCACTTTTATCTTGGAGGGTGAAGAGGAAAGTGGAGGAGAACATTTACCTATCTTTTTAGCGCAACAGAAAGAAATCTTACATCCTGATATTGCTTTTATTTGTGATACGGATATGGCTACTCCGGATGTGCCAGCAATCACTGCCATGGTTCGTGGCTTGGTTGGGGAAGAGGTTACCGTTTACGCGGCTAATCGGGATTTGCATTCGGGATTATACGGAAATGCCGCTCAAAACCCCATTCAGGTTTTGGCTGAAATTATTGCAGCATTACGTGATAATACAGGAAGGGTCACCATTCCAAATTTTTATGAAGGGGTGCCTGAAATTGCTGAAACGATTCGTCAAAAATGGCAGGAAATTGGTAAAACCGATAGTGAACTGCTTCATCCAATCGGTTTGCAATATCCGGCGGGTGAGATTGGATTCAATGCCGTTGAACAGACATGGTGTCGTCCTTCGTGTGAAATCAATGGAATTACGGGGGGATATGAAGGACCTGGCTTTAAAACGGTTATTCCAGCTCAGGCTTCAGCCAAAATTTCTTTTCGCTTGGTTGGGGAACAGGATCCAATTCAAATTCGGAAAAATTTTCGGCAGTTTGTAAAATCGAGAATACCCGAAGATTGTAAAGTTGAATTTGTTTCCCATGGTGTTTCAAATGCAAGTATGGTTTCCCTTGAAGGAAAGAATTTAAGTAAAATTAGTCAAGCGCTCGAAGATGAATGGCTTCATAAAACAGCCATTATTGGCAGTGGAGGCGCCATACCTGTGGTTAATGATTTACAGCGTGAATTCGGAATAGAATCTTTTTTAATCGGGTTTGCAAATGCTGATGATTGCATTCATTCCCCGAATGAAAAATATAATCTTCGTTCATTTCATAAGGGGATACGATCTTGGATTCGAATTTTATATGCGTTGGGAGACTAGTTTTGAAAAATTTCCTGTAATGGTGATAGATAGGTGGTTAATTTGACGCGTAAAGGCATTAAATAAACATTTTGGTTTGTTTTTTTGATCATTTGTAAGGCTTTTTTTGCAAAATCAATGTTGGCCTGTAAACTTGTTTCAAAATTATGTGGAAAGACAACTTTGTTGGTAATTTCCCAATATGATTTCGATTTTGGTCCAATGACAGGTGACAAACCCCAGAAAACGGTTTTGTTGTGTAACCAATCCATACAGAGTTCAAGCATTTTCTCATCAAAAATGGGTTGTGTAAAAAAACCACTGGCTCCCGCTTCTTTTTTTGACAGGACATGTTCAAGTTCTTCCTTGGGAGAACGACGGTATGGGTCAAAGGCAGCATACAATTTCAGATTTGGGAGTTCCCTTCGATATCGTCTTAAAATGCTTTCAGTTGAATTGGGATATGTATGTTTGTTGAAATCGGAGGGAGGGTCTCCCTGAATAACCAGAATTTCTTGTAAATTATTGATATCATGGCCGGGCAATGGAAGATCGGGATTAATATCAATTGCTCTTATATGAGGAATGGAACGTGTATAATATGAAGAGGTAATCTGAAAAGCGTTCCAGCTTCTTAAAGAAAAACGCATGAGATCTGGAATATTGATGCTGTCGGCAATTGGAAAACATTCCTTGACTTGTTTCATATCATTAATGATATGATTTCTATCTCTAGGAATTAACTCTACCGAGATTCGTGTCATAACGAATTCCTTGTAATGAAAATGAGTGGATTTGAAATAATAGATTCAATTTTTTTAATGTTTAAATTGTTAATATAAAAATAAAATAGAATAAAGTTAATTTAGTTAGATGGTTGCGACATATTTAAAATGTATGATGATGGTTGCTGCGTTTCATCATTTGCCTTCCTCTGTTTTACCGGCAATACAACGTGTGGAGGGTGGGGCTCCTAATCTTGTCTCCAATAACAAGAATGGCACGCAGGATTTGGGGGTAATGCAGATCAATACACGTTGGATTGTTCCATTGATGGAAACAACGCATGAAACCGGTCAAGTCATCTATCAACGATTAAAACAGGATAATTGTTATAATATAGCCGTGGCGGGGGCGATTCTTAAATTGTATCTTGCAGAGACAAATGGAAATTTAATGCAGGCGATTGGCAATTATCATTCTCATACACCTGAATTAAACAATCATTATCAGTTTCAAATCATTCAAGCCTCTTATTTGAACAATAATTTTTCAATAAGGAGAAAAAAAGCTGGAAAATATCTCTCTCCTTATCAGCATCGTTTAATGAATGTAAAAAAAAGAAGAAAATTTAAAAAGAAAACCGTTAGAAACTGATTATTTATCTAGTTTTGAATTTATACAAAAATCAGCCTATCCGCTTATACTATTACCATGTGCTACGCGTTGAGTTTTAACTCTCGGACTTCGTTTTCGAGAGGATGCTACAGATGAGTTTTTTGGTTTTACAGTCGTTTTCTTGTTTGGTAATTTTGTTTTAATCTCAGATACGGCATTCAAGGTTAATTTATCATAGGATGCAGTTTTTTTATCTTGCAATTGCTGGGGAGGTTCTGAATCACTGATTTTAAAACTTAAATTAATTTCAGATTTAGATTGTGGGTTGGGTTCGGTGGCAACCATATACGGAATATCGGTCCCGGTTGATAGTTCCGTGCTTACCGTTGTAGAAGGTATAGGTGGTTGATCAGAAGCCCTGGGCAATCTCCCTTCCGCGGCACCATACATTATATAATGGATAAAAGGGTTAATAGTGCTTGCGGCAACGTCAGGATAGGTATTCAGATAAAAGGTGGTATTAAAAAAACGGTTAGGATTTCTTCCCTCTCGAAATCCGAAAAACAGATAATGTTCAACAGGATCCGCATTGGCGGCTGCAATATCTGGATAGGTTTTTAAATACCAGGCTGAATCAAACAGTAAAGAGGGAAAATCAATTTCAGTCATTTTAATTGTTCACTTAAATATTATATTAGCAAGTTTTAGTTTCGTTTATAGAAAACAATCTAATAAATTGTAAACCGCTTTTAAATGATTTAGTTATTAATATTAATCAAGCGGTTTAAGAAATTATTGTTATATTATTGCAATAATTATAATAAGAAATAGTTCTGGTGTAAATTATTTTATCGTATTTCTTGCTGCTTGTAATGTATTATGCAACAAACAGGCAATAGTGACAGGACCGACACCACCAGGGACAGGTGTAATTTTTGCAGCTTTACCCAAAGCCTCTTCAAAAGCGACATCACCTATCAGTTTGGTCTTGTTATCTTTTGTCGTGATACGGTTTATGCCGACATCTATAATAGTCGTACCTTCACTGATCCATGATCCCTTAACGAGCTCACTGCAACCAGTCGCAACAATAAGAATGTCTGCTTGACGGGCAAGTTTTTCAGGATTGCGTGTATGAATGTGGGCAATAGTTACAGTGCAACCTTCTTGTAATAAAAGTTGTGCCATGGGTTTGCCCATCAAGTTTGACGCTCCAATAATGACTGCATGTAATCCTTTCAAACTGGAAAGTTCTTTTTGCAATAACATTAGACATCCAAGTGGGGTGCAGGGTATAAATCCGTCTTTATGTCCAAGCGCAAGTTTTCCTGTATTATAGGCTGTCAAGCCGTCAACATCTTTATGAGGGGTGATTGCCTGAATAATGGTGTCTGCATTCAACCCTTTTGGAAGAGGTAGCTGTACGAGAATTCCATGAATATTAGGATCTTTATTCAATCTTGCAATTAGATTCAGGATTTCTTCTTGTGTGGTTGTTTCAGGAAGAAGATGCATGAACGAACGCATTCCCACCCTGTGTGTCTGTTTTGTCTTGTTTCTGACATATACCTCGCTGGCAGGGTCATTGCCGACCAAAATGACGGCAAGACCAGGGGTTACATTTTTTTCCTGCTGCAGCAGCTTGACTTCCAGAGCTATTTTCTGGGTCATGTTTGCGGCAAAGCCTTTGCCATCAATTAATTGCGTTTTCATAAGATATCAGTGACCTTTATTATATTCAACTGGTTTTGGGGAAAGATAAAATCATATTGTTTCTTTTGTATTGTTTGCCCTGATGTCCCATTCATTGGCGATTGCTGCAATAATTCCATTACCCAAAACACTTGTTGCAGTTCTTGCCATATCAAGAAACTGATCAATTCCGACAATTAATAGCAGTCCAGCTTCGGGTATTCCAAAACCTGGCATGACAGCGGCGAGCATTACCATTGAGGCGCGTGGAACTCCTGCGATGCCTTTACTGCTGATCATCATGACCAGGAGCATCATGATTTGTTTTTCAATGGGCATATGAATACCATAGGCTTGTGCGATGAAAATGGCGGCAAATGAAATGAACATCATGGTTCCACAAAGGTTAAAGCTATAGCCTAAGGGAACGACAAAGCTAGATATTTTGGGTGGAACACCGAATTTTTCAAGTTGTTCAAGTAATCTTGGAAAGGCAGACTCACTACTGGCGGTTGCAAATCCCACCATTACAGGTTCGGCTATGAATGGAAGAAGTTTAAACACTTTTTTTCCCATCATGAAATAACCAGTTCCAATCAAAATAATGAACATGACGAGAATGACAGCATAAAACTCGATTAAAAACAGTCCATAGCTTTCAATTACATGTAATCCATTACGGGTTGCTATTGAAAGAAGTGAAGCAAAGACAACCAATGGTACAATAATCATGACCATATCGGTGACTTTCAGCATAACTTTGCCTACTCCATCTGTTACATCTCTTACCAGTTGACATTGTTTGTCAGGTAAAGCGGCTAAAGACAAACCGAAAAAGACAGCGAAAACAACCAACTGTAACATATCGTTATGAGCCATTGCGTCAATGACACTATCAGGAACGATATGAAGTGTAAATTTAATAAGGTCAAAATGATAAATTGCATGAGATTCAGAGACAGGTGGTAAATTATGCGTAAAATTCTTGCCTGGCTGGATGATATTGGCGGCAAGCATTCCAACACCCAAGGAAACGATAGAGGCACCGATAAACCAAAAAATAACCTTGATCCCGATGGTTTTTATGGTTTTAGTATCTTGAACGTTCCCAATCCCGGCAATAAGCGTGGCCAGAACCAGAGGTGCCACGATCATCTTTATCAGGCGCAAAAACAAATTGACAATTAATTCAGACAAGGTCAGAATAAAATTTGATAACGTTATTGAGCCATTTGCTGACTTATAGATAATAACATCTCCAAAAGCATGACAGATCAACCCAAAAACAAGTCCCAAGATCATGGTGGAACCAATTGTAACCGCATGTTTGACAAAGGTACGTGATGTAGAAGGGTTATTATATTGGAGCTGGGTTTCTGCCATACTTTATATTTCCTCAAGTCATAAATTACACGATTAAATCTTTTTTTAGGTAACGAAGGAAGAGAGAGTCAAACTAATTTTTTACTACGTAACAAACAGAATGCAGCGATTGTGACCATACAAGTTATTTGTCCGGTTTGAATCATTTCCTCGAATTGAGTTAACGGGATTGTATGACAGGTCATATGCAGTTCTGTCTCTTCGCGTTTCGGGGAATGTTGTGTTAAATCAGTGGCAAGGAAAACGTGACCTTTTTGGGTTGAATAGCCTGCCCCCTGATATAATATACCTCCATGTACCATATTGGCGGCACGCAAACCTGTTTCTTCCTCCAGTTCTCCGGCAGCAACCATCTCGGGGGTGGCATCTGGTTTTAATTCCCACATTCCCATCGGCAGTTCCCACATAAATTTACCCACAGGATATCGGTATTGTCGAATAAGGGTGACTATTTTAATTCCCTCATTATTAATATGCAGTGGTAAAATAACAGCGAATTCGTTTCGTTCTACAACACCAAACATGCCTTTTAACCCGTTGGGATAGCGTATGATATCCTCACGGATTTTTAGCCAACGGTTTTCATAGGCAATACGTGATGATTCCGGAACAATCCCGCCTGGATCTGCTTGACCAATAATTTTTTTGTCCGTGTCTAGTTTTTGGGGCATTGTTGTATCCATTTTTGTAGGGTTTCTTAATTTTTGTTTTTCATGGTGGATTTTTTTTCTTTCCATAATTCTGCGAAATCAATGGGTTGCAAAAGAATAGAGGGTAGATTGGATGTGCGACTTATATTCAGGATGATATTGCGAATTTCTGGAAATAATAATTCTGGAGCATGTATCATCAACAATTCTTCTATATTGGCAGCCTTTAAAGTGGGAAGGGTCACAACTGCACCATATTGTAAGTCAATTTCAAAAATAGAAGTTGGTTCATCATCATCTTCAAGTTGTTTTTGGCTGGTACAATTTAGGATAACGATAATTTCGAATTGGGGGTAATCCTTTTCAATTTGCTGGGCATTGACATTAACGGTTACGGTAATGTCGGATTTTGGAGATACCTTAAGAAAAACTTTGGGTGTATTAAAAATTTTTACGTTTAATTCTCGAATATATTCAATGTTGGTGACTAAATCCTTAACTGGGATGATAGGTAAAAAAAATGTTTTTTCTTCATGTTGTTTATTAGACATTGAGCATTCTCTTTTAAATTAAATATTTATAGGTATAAAATTATTAATAAATTGAATCGAAAGACCTGTTTATAAAATCAAATTGTTTTTTTTGAAAGTTTTTTTGAGGAAAGCAAAAAACCGAATACAGGCAAAGGTTGCCAATTTTTTGGAATCTCTGATTGGTGAATCGGGATTGTCAAATATTGTGGTACGGGTTGTTCATGATTGACTAGTAAATGTCTGTAGGCAGTAATTTCCTGTTTCCGCCATTCACAATCCTGATATGCTTTTTCATAAGAATGATAAATATTAGCGATGTATCGTTTGTTTCCGATATAAAAAATGTTGGCCCATATTTTGTTCTTTATTTTTTTAAATGAAACAACTTCATGCATAGCTTTTTGATTTATATAAGAAAAAACGATTTATCTTTTTATAACTATATGGTTATTTTTTGTTTTTTTTAAATTATTATTTTAAATGTTTTTTTTATCTGGATTAAAATTCCTTATTTATGTAAGGGTTTGTGTATTATATACTGGTCATATTCATAATGTTTGATTATGGTTGGGTTAGGGAGATCATATCGTGTTGCGATTAATTATCGTTGTACCATTCCTGGTACTTTTAATTATCTTTTTCTTGTTAAATATGACGCCTGTGCCAATGAATTTCTTTTCTGCTAATTGGCAAAGTTCTGTTGGAATGATTGTATTGCTGGCTGGAATCATTTCTTTTGCGATAGGAGCTTTAACAGTTTTCACCTCCTTGGTCAGTCAATGGAAAAGAGCCAGAAAGGCAGAACAGAAGATACGTGATTTGGAAACACAGTTAAATGAATTGCGGGCCCAGTATATAGCCCTGACTCAACAGAATACAACGCAGCAGGGAACAGGACAGAATGGGGCCCCAGTTCCAACAGCAACGTCTGCCTTTTCCCCTGCCGGGGTTGAACCTTCGCAACAGAATTCAGAAGAATAGATTTATTTCCACATATTATAATAAATAATTGATAGATCACTTAAGAAAAATAATGACAAAAACCGGCTTGATTCTTGCGATTGACACAAAAGATTATGATTTGGCTGAGCAATGGGCTCAAATTGCTGATTTAACAGGGCAAATGATTAAAATAGGTATGGAGTTTACCTACGCTTGCGGATTTGATGCGGTAAGGAAACTGGCTAGGGGTCGGCAAGTTTTTCTTGATCTGAAACTGCATGATATTCCCAATACCGTTGCATCCGCAATTGCCAGTTTGGTTTCTGTAAAACCAGCCATGTTGACTATTCATACGTTGGGCGGAAAAGACATGATTAAAGCCGCACGTAAGGCAATAGATGTCAATTTTCCTGATAATCAGAAACCGTTATTACTTGGGGTTACGGTTCTGACCAGTATGGATCAGGAGAATTTAAATAGTGTAAATCTTCATACGACACCTCTTGAACAAGTAATGAAACTGGCAGGAATGGCTTTGGACGCTGGTGTCGATGGTCTTGTTTGTTCATCTGAGGAAGTTGCAACTTTGCGTAAGATTTATGGAGATAAAGTTGTATTGGTGGTGCCGGGAATAAGGTTGGAAAATGCCAAAACAGATGATCAAAAGCGAATCATGACACCCGCGTTGGCACATAAGGCGGGTGCAAATTGGATTGTAGTGGGTCGGCCAATAACACAGTCAGCTAATCCACAACAGGTTGCTGAGGAAATCATTTGTCAGTTACAAGATTAATTTTATGGTTTCTATCAAGATATGTGGTGTAAGAGAAACGGCGACTTGTGATTTATTGTTAAAATTACGGGTCAATTGGGTGGGATTGGTTTTTTATCCAGCATCTCCGCGTTTTTTATCTGTTACCCAAGCGAGACAGTTGCCTGATTATGGTAAGGAAGGTCTGTTAAGGGTTGGTTTGTTTGTTAGGCCAAAATTAGATGATATAAAAAGAATTCTTGACAAGGTTCGGCTGGATATTCTGCAACTTTATTGTTCTGACAAGCAGGCGGCAATTATTCGAGAGGAAATCGGTCTGCCAGTTTGGTTGGCAAAGGGGGTTAAAACGCGTGATGATTTGCTTGAACCTTGCCAAGTTGATGGAATAGTGATTGAGGCGCCATTTTATGAATCGGATACAAGACCGGGCGGTAATGGACGCAAGTTTGATTGGTCCCTGACTAAAAACTGGAATCCGGCAAAGCCATGGTTGCTGGCAGGTGGATTAACGCCCGATAATGTGCAAGAAGCCATTCAGCAGTCAGGTGCAGAGGCAATTGATGTCTCATCAGGGGTTGAATCTGTATTGGGGAAAAAGGATCCAATCCTAATTCAACATTTTGTAAAAAATGCCAGACAAGAATATAATTGCGAATAATTATTATTGAACCTGAAATGCCCATTATGGGATTATTTCAAGAGAGTGTGTATCCTTCCTCTTCAATCGCTTTTTTGAGTTCATTCTCATTGACCGAACCGGTGATTTTTAATGTTCCGGTTTTCAAGTCGACATTGGCCTCCTGAACATCTGGAAGGGCTTCAACGGCTTCTTTTACAGCGTGGACACAATGTTGACATGTCATTCCTTCGACATGATATATTTTCATGATGAAAATCCTATTTAGTTAATGACTATGAAAGTTGATTATTATAGCATGTTTTATATTTTATACTAATTCTTATTTGCATACCGATAAAGTGTAGGATTGGTCGATCATGTCTGCAGCATTGGAAAATAAAGAAATTGATTTTGTAATTCGTGGAATGACATGTGCATCTTGTGTCAGACGTGTTGAGAAAGTCATTAAGCGTGTTGCAGGAGTTGAAGATGTCAATGTGAATCTGACATTGGAACAGGCCAGGGTAATTCCTAAACCAGCTATCCAACAACAAAATTTAATTGCTGAGATTGAGACGGCTGTCACAAAGGCTGGTTATCATGCGGAATGGCTTGATCCCGGTCATGCAGCTATCAACCTGAATGGGGATCGTGATGAAAAGGATTTATATCATTGGATTATCGCGGCCTTATTTTCCGCACCATTATTGGGTTCAATGATTGCTGGCGGTTTCAACCATCATTGGATGCTTCCAGGCTGGGTTCAGTTTTTATTGGCAACTCCTGTGCAATTCTGGTTGGGAAAACCATTTTATATTGCTGCTTATCGTGCGGTAAAATCAGGAAATGGAAATATGGATTTGCTGGTGATACTTGGTTCAGGTACCGCCTGGATTCTGAGCACATGTTTATTGCTTTCCTGGTTGTTGGGTTATTGCAAGGTTGAGCCTGATCTTTATTATGAAAGCGCCTCATTGATTATAACCTTTATTTTACTGGGACACTGGTTGGAAAAGCGGGCAAGATATAAAGCCGCTGATTCAATTAGGGCATTACAGGCTCTGCGTCCTGATACAGCTTGTAAACTTGTTGATGACAAAGAAATATCAGTTCCCCTCGATCAATTAATGGTTGGTGATCAGGTTGTTGTTCGTCCAGGTGAAACAATTCCTTGTGATGGTGTGGTCATACAGGGTGAAAGTGCGGTTGATGAGTCGATGCTGACTGGGGAAAGCCTGCCAATCGAGAAAAAAATTGGGGATAAAGTTACTGGTGGTTCATTAAATGATAATGGGCGTTTATCAATTAAGGTTGAAAAAACCGGGAGACAGACAAGATTGTCCGCTATTATCCAATTGGTTGAAAATGCACAAGCCTCCAAGGCGCCAATCCAAAAAATGGTGGATCGGATAAGCAGTATTTTTGTACCTGTTGTTATTATTCTAGCATTATTAACCTTTCTGGGTTGGTGGTTGATAAACGGTCTTTTTGTAATAGGGTTAATGCATGCCGCTGCCGTATTGGTGATTGCCTGTCCTTGTGCATTGGGTTTGGCAACGCCGACAGCTTTAGCCACTGGATGCGGGGCAGCAGCTCGTTCTGGTATTTTAATTCGTGATGCTGAAACTTTAGAGAGAGCGGTGCATGTCAAAAAGGTGGCATTTGATAAAACAGGAACCTTAACAGAAGGAAAACTGTCAGTCGTTTCAATTGTTTCCTTATCCGATTTTTCAAAAAAAGAAATTCTCTATCATGCAGCCAGTTTGTCTTTATCAAGCGAACATCCCTTGGCAAAGGCACTGCTATCTGAAGCCTCCTCTTATACTATTTCTTTAAAACAACCAGAAGAATTCCGGGTTATAAAAGAACAGGGACGTGGTGTCATGGGAAAGATAAAAGAACGGGTTTTCTTATTGGGCAATCAGCGGATGGTTGAATCGCATGGGTGTAAAATTCCTGATGTGCCGTCAGAAATTCGATCATCAACTTTATCCTGGCTTCTTGAGAAGATGCAAGATTCCTATCGTTTATTGGGTATTGTAGCTTTTGAGGATCATGTACGGTCTGGTTCGGTAGAGGCGGTTCGACGATTGAAAGAGCATTCAATCCAATCAATTATGTTGACGGGGGATAATGAAGCTGTCGCCAAAAAAATTGGTAATATATTGAGAATAGATGACGTTAAAGCGAATCTGACACCAGAAGATAAACAACAGTTTATCAAGAAACATGGTTCAAAGGGTATCGATCATCAGTCAATTGCCATGGTTGGAGATGGAATAAATGATGCTCCGGCCTTGGCAGAGGCGGATCTTGCCATTGCAATGGGCGAGGGAACGGATGTGGCGGCCGAGGTGGCTGGGATCGTATTGATGCGGAATAATCCTGAATTGGTCGCTGATACGTTGGATATTGCCAAAAGAACTCGTCAGCGTATCAAGGAAGGGTTGTTTTGGGCGTTTATCTATAATATTACCGGTATTCCTTTGGCAATGCTCGGATTTTTAAATCCGGCTATTGCAGGGGGAGCCATGGCTTTAAGTAGCGTATGTGTTGTTATGAACGCTTTAAGGTTATTACGCTGGAAAGCAAGAATCTAGATAAGATTTCCAAAATTCAAAATCTTAATTCTTATAGTAGTGTTGTTAATTTAGGATATGGCCCGGTTTTGCTGGTTGGCAATTTGTAGTCCTAATTTGTTGAATAAGGTCAAATCACTGCTTTTTTCTGGATTGGGACAGGTTAGCAAACGTTCACCCAGAAAAATAGAATTGACTCCAGCCAGATAGCACAAGGTCTGCATTTCATTACTCATCTCCGTTCTGCCGGCTGCCAATCGGACATAGCTTTCAGGCATCGTGATTCGGGCGACAGCAATTGTACGAATAAAATCAATGGGATCTATGGGGTCTGCGTTACCCAAAGGTGTTCCTTTGACGCGGATAAGCATATTGATAGGCACGCTTTCCGGATGTCTGGGTAAATTGGCAAGGGTTGCAATCATGCTGACACGGTCTGCTTCATCTTCATTCATTCCGAGAATACCCCCACAACATACTTTGATACCGGCATCACGAACAAAAGCGAGGGTATCCAGACGATCCTGATATGTACGGGTTGAGATGATCTTTTCATAATGTTCTTCAGAAGTATCAAGATTATGATTATAATAATCCAGCCCAGCGTTTTTAAGTTTTTCAGTTTGTTCCAGATTAAGCATTCCTAAGGTTACGCATGTTTCCAGCCCAAGATTTTTAATGCCTTCTATCATAGCACAAACGGTCTCGAGATCGTGATCTTTCGGGGAACGCCAGGCGGCACCCATACAAAAACGTGTCGCACCTTCCGCTTTGGCAGCTCGTGCTTTTTCAAGCACTTTTTCAACGGACATGAGACGGTCTGCCTTAATTTTTTCTTCATGTTTTGCACTTTGTGGACAATAAGCACAGTCTTCGGGACATCCTCCACTTTTGATCGAGAGCAAGGTTGAAACCTGAATTTGTGTTGGATCGAAATTTAATCGGTGGGCAGTTTGTGCTTGGTAAATAAGCTCGGGCAACGGGAGCTGAAACAAAGAAGCAATTTCCTCCTTGGTCCAGTCGTGACGAATCGGAAAATTATTAAAAATCGTTGTTGAGAAATCTCTTTTAAGCGGCATATATAAGTCCTTAATTTATCATAAATAATTTTACGAGATTACTGAAAATTGGTTTTAAGTATTATTTTTGTATCGTAGAAGTTGTAGGCAAGGTTTATCAACAAATTGATAAATTATATATGCAGATGTTAATATGCAAAATATATAAATGACGATATTAATTCCTTTTGTGGTATGTAAATGAAAATATTTTGAACAGATATTTATCCAAATAGGATGAATTAGGTAAATAGAATATGAAATATCTCCTAAAAATTTTGCAAAATTATTAGAAGTTATTTTGTAAATAATTCCAGTTTTAAAAGATAAGAGATAGATAAATATAGCGAATAAAAAAGGAGCTATAAATTCATTATTTCTATTATAATTTAATTTTAAGTAAATCATAGAAAATAAAAGAATTATAAAAAGTTGAAAAAAAGAAATTATAAAATTGTTTGGTTTAAAATTAATCTTAATAAATATTAAATAAGTAAGAATTCCTAGTGAATATTCTAATAAACATCTAATAATTGCATAATCTATAAATAAATTATACAGCCTATGATGCGCATCCATATAGTTTATAGAGGTTTGATTTAATACAATTAAACAATATAAGATTACTAGAATTAAAACAGGAAATATCAAATGCGTAAATTTATCTAGTAATGTTACAAATATTGGAAAAATTATTATTCCAACCCAAAGTTCGGCTGAAATAGTATATGAAATTCCTATTGGTTCAAAAGGTATTGAAGGGTGAAGCGTATTTAAGGGAATCATTTCTGAAATAGTTAATATTTTAAACCAATCAAATAAATTAGGTTGAGTGATATTATTAAAAATATTAAATACATAAGAAATAACTACGCAAACGATATATACTGGAAAAAGTCTTAGATAACGTTTAAAAGCAAAATTTATAGAGTTAAAATTTTCTCTTTTTTGATAAACGGAATGACAAATGACAAAACCACTGAGAACCAAAAAAAAGTCAACAGCTAAAACAAAAGAACAAGGAATTATTGGTTTATGGTTCCAATAAAAAAAATGTCCACAAGCGACAAATAAAGCCATAATTCCACGAAAACAATCAAGGGATACATTTCTTTTATGGAGTAAGTCCATGACGCAACCTTATAAAAATATACTTTCAAACTATTAACTTTTATAAACTTTTTTAAATTGTTATCAATATTTATGAATAATTATAAATTTTTGTTGGATATATTTTAAGTGTCTAATTTAGTTATAGTACAAAAAAGAAATTATGTTGGTGTATTAACATTGAATAGACCGCAAGCATTGAATGCGATTGATGATGTGTTACAAAATCAAATATTAGATGTTTTAGAAAAGTGGAAATTCGATTCGCGTATTTATATTATTTTAATTAATAGTAGTAGTGAACGAGCTTTTTGTGCTGGTGGTGATATTCGGAAAATTGCTGATTTAGTTCGTTCAGGTAAAAGACAAAAAGGTTTAGAAATTTTTAAATATAATTATGTATTAGCTAATTATATACTACATTATTCTAAGCCCATTATTTCAGTAATGGATGGCATTACCATGGGGGGAGGTATAGGATTAGGAGCGTTTGCTACATATCGTTTTGTTACTGAACGTTCTATTTTAGCAATGCCAGAAGTGATGATCGGATTAACCCCAGATGCAGGTAGTTCTTTTTTATTTCAAAATGCTCCAGGTTTTTCTGGATTAAGGGCTATGTTAACGGGACAACGTTTTAATGGTAACACTGCTATTAAGTTGGGGTTTGCAGATTATATGATTTATTCAAGTGAATTAGAACTTTTTTTACAAAAATTAACAGAATTACAGCCAAATGAAATTAATTTTTTTCTTTCAACATATAAGCAATCCTATGAATTTGATAATAAAACTTTAAAACAAATTGCTGATATTTATCAAGCTTCTTCTGTAGCAAAGATTATTGAGAAATTGCGAAAAAGTAAATATAATTGGGCCGTATGTGATTTTAAAACTATATTAAAAGCTTGTCCATTTTCTTTAGAGGTAACTTATAGAGCTTGGCATTTGAAATTACCAACTCAAGAAGCTGTTTTAACACGCGATTTATTGTTAATTAGTCATCTTATCCAACGGGCCGATTTTTTAGAAGGGGTGAGGGCTGCAATTATTGACAAGGATCATAACCCAAGATGGAATCAGGCGTCAATTTCAGAGTCCGAGATTAATTCCTGTTTTGACTATTGAATTTAATAAAAATATCTAGTCATTTTCTCATACTACGGTTTACTATAGTCATTTTATAATTTCTGAATTAAAAATAAAATTGATAAGGAAAGCGTGGCACTATGAAACATTGGGATATTGAACAGGTTAACTGGGATAAATTTGACCCTTCATTAATAGATGCTGATATTGTTCCTTTGATAAAAACAGCTGCTGTTGTTGAACGAAATAGTGTAGACTATACGGTTTATTTGACTAATGTATTTGGTCATGATCCTGAATTGACAAAGCTTTTCAGGAAATGGGAAGATGAAGAGGTGCAACATGGTGAAACATTGGGACGATGGGCCATGATGGCTGATCCTGCTTGGGATTATCAGGAAAGTTATAAGCGTTTCAGAAATTTTTATAAAATTGACTTAAAGACGGATCACTCAATCCGTGGATCACAGGCGGGAGAATTTATCGCCCGGGCTATGGTTGAGGTTGGCACTTCATCTTATTACAGTGCCTTGGCAGATTATGTAAAGGAACCTGTCCTGAAGGAGATATGCAGACGGATTGCTGGAGATGAATATCGTCATTATAAATTGTTTTATGATTATGCTAAATTATATTTGAAATCTCAAAAGCTCTCCAGGTTGCAACGAGCCAGGATTGCCTTGGGTCGTATAATTGAAAGTCAGGATGATGAGCTTGCCTCGGCCTTTCATGCCACCAATGAGCCCCATGGAATGCCATATAATCATAAACGATGTATAGCCCTTTATATGGAAAAGGCCATGTCATTATATAAAATCCATCATATTGTCAGGGTGGTTAATATGGTTTGTAAGGTTATTGGGTGGATGCCTTCAGAAAAATGGCAAAGATATTTGTCTAAATTGATACTAATGATTATTAATAAACAACAGAAAGCCTATACCAAACAAGTTTTATCTATAATATAACAATTTTCTGAACAAGAGTGGGACATTAACAGGGATGGATTCTTTGAAGCTTGGTTTTTTTGATAATTTGATACATGAAGCAACAGCAGCAGTTATAACACGTGTGTTAGAGGCCCATGGAATAACGGATATAGAATTAATTACCGGTGAATGTAAGGATTTGATTCAGGAGCTGACTGCTGGGAAAATTGATTTGTTTGTAAGTGTATGGTTGCCTGATATTCATGCCGATATCATTCAATCCAATCCGAATTTCAAGGTGATTGGAAATCTTTATCAACCCTCTATCTCTTTTGCTTTGCCAAAAAAGTTTCAAGAACATGTGGGTTCTATTGATCAACTTATAACGGCTTCATTTCTTCATCGTGAAATCACGGTATGTGAAACTTTGCAGGTTTTCGCGAATAAAATCATGAAAGAATATGGTTTGATCGAGGCTGGTTATCAATTGAAATCTATTGCAGATGAAGAGACGTTGACTCATTATCAGGAAATAATCCACTCACAAGAACCCGAGTTAATGATGCTTTATGAACCGGCATTGTTCACGGATTCAGGAAATTTTTATCGTCTGAGGGAATCCGAGAATATTTTTATACGGAAACAAAAAGCGGCCATGCTATTAAACCCCAATTGGATTCAGCGATTTGGGGGTGACTTGATTGATGAGCTTGAGGAAATGATGTTGGGTAATCAGATTGTTCAGTTCATGGAAAATGCAATACGCAATCAGGGGATGAGTGCCGATGAGGCGGCAGAAGCTTGGCAGCGTGGTAAATTGGTTGTAAGAGCGTAATGGCCCATAAAAATGATCAGCAAGATTTGGGGTTGGCAAGGCAATATGAGGCCTATCCGTATCCCGAACGCAATCCAAAGGATGAAACCAAACGCTTATTAATAGGCAGTCCAAGCCATTTGAATGAAATTGATTATTGGGTATTTGGAGGATATCGTTCTTATACGCAACCATTAAGGATTTTGATTGCTGGTTGTGGAACCGGTGATGCAGCAATCATGGTGGCTCAACAAATGGCACGACACCAACGTTCTGGTGAAGTGATCTGTTTGGATCGGGCCGAGGCAGTTTTGAAAATTGTTAAAGAACGGGCAGCTACACGGAAATTGAGTAATATCCGTTATGTTCAGGGTTCAATTCTTGAATTGCCAGATTTAAATCTCGGGTTGTTTGATTATATTGATTGTTGTGGTGTTTTGCATCATTTGCCTGATCCTGCTGCTGCCCTGCAAATATTAAGGGAACAACTAAATCCTGGCGGCGGGATGGGATTGATGGTTTATGCTCCCTATGGTCGTACTGGCGTTTATATGGTGCAGGAAGCATTATCCAAACTGACCTCTTTGTCAGATCCACCAGTAAAGCGTTTGGATGTTGCAAAAAGAATCATGAAGCATCTTCCATCGACTGCCTGGCTCAGATTTAATGGAAATTTTGGTGATCATTTAACTGGAGGTGACGCTGGTCTGTATGATCTTTTATTAAACCCGCGTGACCGATCCTATAAAATTGCCGAATTATGGGATCTGTTGGATAAAAATGAGTTGGCGGTAAACTGTTTGGTGGAGCCTGCGCGTTATGATCCTGCTTATTTAATAACAGATCCAAAGATCAGAGAAAAATTCAGGCAGTTTGATATAAGAACACAGGCTGGTCTGGCTGAATCTTTGGCTGGGAATATGTCAACGCATGTTGTATATGTGCGTCGCGCGGAAGATAATATACAATTTGCTGATCCATGTGCCTCTGATTCAATTCCTTTTATGCGGGAAACGCCTGGAGAAATACTTGCCAATCAGATTTTACCATCCAATCTGCTTCCTTATTCTTTTGGAATGTTGACGATTATGCTTCCTTTACCTGCACAGGCACGCGGGTTTTTGGGACTTGTTGACAATCGCCGTTCGGTTGGAGAAATAATTGAGATTGTCAAAAAACGGGGTATTGAGGAACACCGTATTTTACCTTTGTGGAAGCAGACTTTTGAAATTTTACGAAGTATTAACCAGCTTTTTGTAAGATCTGCCGTTTAATTTATTTTATTGGAATCATCTATTATGAAATGTGCATTTTTATTCCCCGGTCAGGGAAGCCAATATGTTGGTATGGGTAAGGCATTGGCTGAAGCATTTCCAATTGCCAGAGAAGTCTATGAAGCGTTGGATGAAACGTTAAAGCAGCCATTATCCAAAATTATGATGGAGGGGCCTGTGGAAGCGTTGACTTTAACGCAAAATACACAACCTGCATTAATGACACATTCCATGGCCCTAATCACGGTTTTGGAAAAAGAATTTAATATTGATGCCAATCATCTGGTTTCAATGGCGGCAGGACATTCCTTGGGTGAATATTCTGCTCTTTGTGCTGCCAATGTGTTTGATTTTGTTACAACTGTCAATTTGTTACGGACGCGCGGCAGTGCAATGCAAAATGCGGTACCGGTTGGTCAGGGAGCAATGGCTGCACTTATAGGCGTCACGATTGGACAGGTTCAGGATTTATGTAAACAGGCCACGCAGGGAAATTCGGTTGTTGTAGTTGCCAATGATAATGGCGCGTCTCAGGTTGTGGTTTCTGGGCATATGGACGCGATTGAACGGATTATAGCCATAGCCAAGGAAGCTGGTATCCGTAGAGTTGTTAAATTGCCTGTATCAGCACCATTTCATAGTCCGTTAATGGAACCCGCTGCCCGGGAAATGCGGGATGCCTTGGCTAAAACAAATCCCAAACCATTTAATTTTCCTGTTATCGCAAATATAACCGCCTGCCCTTATGAAAATTCTTCTTCTTTTGTCAGGGATTCATTGGTTAGACAAATAACAGGTTCTGTAAGATGGGCAGAAACTATGCGATATATGATTGATCAGGAAGTTGATTTTTTTGTTGAAGTTGGTGCAGGTAAGGTTTTGTCTAAAATCATGCAGCGTACTGCACGGGATAGCAAGGTTTGTTCTGTTGATACACCTGCAGATCTTGAAGAATTTGCAAAAATTCTTTCTGCTTTTTAAAAGAACACAAGGATTATGAAGATTATGTTCAGACTAGATAATAAGGTAGCGTTGGTTACTGGTGCCTCGGGTGGAATTGGTCAAGCGATTGCCAAGGCATTTGTTCAGCAAGGGGCAAGGGTTGTTTTGTCGGGAACCAGGGAAAACGTTTTAAGAGAGGTTCAAAAAGAGTTGGGTGAACAGAACGCATTTGTTCAAACAGCCAACCTCAAGGATCAGGAATCTTTAAAAGCGCTTATCCCGAATGCAGAGAGGCAGGCAAATGCACCTGTCGATATCCTGGTTAATAGTGCCGGATTAACGCGGGACAATCTTTCAATCCGAATGAAGGAATCGGAATGGTCCGAGGTTCTGGATGTGGATTTGTCTGTGCCCTTCCAATTATGTCAGATTGCGTTAAAGGGAATGGTTCGCCGGCGTTCAGGACGCATTATCAATATCGCTTCGATCATTGGGTTTATTGGTAATGTTGGTCAGGCCAATTATTCAGCTGCAAAAGGCGGATTAATCGCTATGAGTAAAAGTCTGGCGTTAGAAGTGGCGAAAAAAGGCGTTACCGTTAATGTTATTGCCCCCGGTTTTATTGAAACACCAATGACTGCCGTATTATCAGAAGAGCAACAATCTAGATTATTACAAAGAATTCCAAGAAATAGAATGGGACAGGTGGAGGATGTTGCATCCGCAGCTGTCTATCTGGCTTCTGAAGAGACAGATTGGGTTACTGGAACATGTTTGCATGTTAACGGTGGCATGTATATGGTGTAAAGATCCTTGCTTTGTGAACCATTTGAACATTTTATAAAATTATAATATTGCTTTTGCTTGGTTATTTGGGGGAAATGTGATATTTCCCCAATACCGTTGTGATAAAATCGTATAAAGTTCTAAAAATTCTTTGGAACTTTGGTAATATAGTATAAACATGTAAGCTTTATAGCTGTAAAAGGACGAATATAATGAGTGAAATTGCTGACAAAGTAAAAAAAATTGTTGTTGAACATCTTGGTGTTGAAGAATCAAAGGTAACTCCTGAAGCTTCCTTTATTGATGACTTGGGTGCGGACAGCTTGGATACAGTTGAACTTGTTATGGCTTTTGAAGAGGCTTTTAATGTGGAAATTCCTGAGGATGCCGCAGAAAAGATTGCAACAGTCAAGGATGCTATCGATTATATTGAAAAACAGAAACAAGCATCTTAATTAAAAGTCTATAACATTATCGATTCATAAAACTTACAGGATAATTTAATGACGAGTACAAGTTCATGGCCACACCGCAGGGTAGTTGTTACTGGAATGGGGATTGTAAGCCCTCTTGGAATTGGTATCGATAATGTTTGGAAAAGACTTGTTGCAAGTGAAAGCGGCATTGACAAAATCAAAAGTTTTGATGCATCACGTGTTGCTGCACGTATTGCCGGGGAAGTTCCTGAAGGTTCAAAGGAAGAGGGCAGGTTAAACCTGTCTGAATGGATCCCCGTTAAAGATTTAAAGAAAATGGACCGTTTTATTCAATTGGGTTTAGTGGCGGCTATTCAGGCAGTGGAGGATTCTGGCTGGACACCCAAAAATGAAGCGGATCAAATGGCTACCGGTGTCATGATTGGTTCAGGAATTGGTGGGCTGCAAACCATTTATGAAACGTCAATCAAGGTTAATGAAGGTCAGGCTCGAAAAGTTTCTCCGTTCTTTATTCCATCTGCCTTGATTAATTTGGTTTCAGGATATGTTTCCATCAAATATGGCTTTAAAGGGCCCAATCATGCGGTAGTGACAGCCTGTGCAACAGGAGTGCATGCTATTGGAGATGCAAGCCGTTTGATTGCGCTTGGCGATGCTGATGTAATGATTGCCGGAGGAGCGGAAGCGGCTGTATGTGAATTGGGTATTGCAGGGTTCTGTTCTGCCAGAGCATTATCCACGGGGTTCAATGATACACCTACAAAAGCGTCAAGAACCTGGGATAAGGATCGCGACGGATTTGTTATGGGAGAAGGTGCCGGTGTTCTTGTGTTAGAAGAATATGAACATGCGAAAGCCCGTGGCGCAAAAATTTATGGTGAGGTGGCTGGATATGGCATGTCAGGTGATGCGTATCATATCACTGCTCCAGCAGAAGGGCATGAAGGTGCTTATCGTGCAATGGCATCGGCCATTAAGCATTCAGGATTATCATTGGAAGATATCCATTATATTAATGCACATGGTACATCAACCATGGCGGATGATCTTGAACTTGAAGCTGTCGAGCGGTTGTTTGGGGATGCAAGCAAACATTTGGCAATGTCTTCAACAAAAACGGCTATTGGTCATTTATTAGGTGCAGCAGGTGCGGTTGAGGCGATCTTCTCTCTATTATCAATATGTAATAATGAGGTACCTCCCACTTTGAACCTTGATAATCCATCAAGGGAAAGTGTCATTGATCGTATAGCTCATACTGCCCAGCAAAGAAAAGTTGATGCTGCCCTATCCAATAGTTTCGGTTTCGGTGGCACGAATGCGAGCCTGATTTTTAAAAGAATATGAAAATTTACTAAGATATATCATGGGTTAAATTGTAATGCGTCGATTGTTATATGGGGTCAGTGCATTACTTGTATGCCTGCTTGCTGTATTCTTTTACGGAAAATATACCTATTTTGCTCCCGGTCCTTTGGATAATGCTAAAAATGTGGTTATTGCCAAGGGAAATGTCGCGGCAATATTAAACCAACTTCAGAAAGAAAAGGTTGTCACTCAATCCTATTGGGGCGGTTTTATTTTTCGTAGTGGCATAAAGCTGACAGATAAGGCCGGAACGTTACACGCGGCTGAGTTTTCTTTTCCAAAGCAGGCATCGATTCAACAGGTTATCGATATCTTGCGGTATGCAAAACCTGTACAGCATAAATTAACCATTCCAGAAGGGCTGACAGCCTATCAGATTGCGAATTTGATTAATGATGCCCCCTATATGACAGGACAGATACAGCCACCAGAAGAGGGAACGGTATTGCCCCAGACATATGCCTATGAATGGGGTATGTCTCGTGAAAAGATGATATTCCGTATGCAACAGGCAATGCAGAAAAAACTGCAAAAAATCTGGGGTGAACGACAGGTGCTTGCTGAGATAAAAACGCAACAGGATTTGGTTACCCTTGCCTCAATTGTTGAGCGGGAAACCGCTTTAAAACGCGAACGTCCCATGGTTGCCCGTGTATTTATCAATCGCCTGCATCTTGGCATGCGATTACAGTCAGATCCCACAGTGATTTATGCCCTGACTGATGGAAAAAATGATTTTGATCGCAGGCTAACTCGACAGGATCTGGAAATTGTCAACCCATATAACACTTATTGGACCAGCGCTTTACCTCCTACACCAATATGCTCTCCTGGTGAAGCCGCTATGGAGGCTGTTGCACATCCTGCAGAAGGAAAAATATTATATTTTGTTGCAAATGGAACGGGTGGACATAGTTTTTCAACAAGTCTTGCAGAACATAATCACAATGTTGCCGCAGAGAAAAAAAGATAGTTTTTAAAAACTATCTTTTAAAATATAGAATAGTTTTTTTATTTTCTGGATTTTGAAGGGGAGGGCAAATTTTCAGATTTAATATTATGTGATGAGGAGCCTTTTTGTGGGGCAAGGTCAATCGCACCTGAATCATCGTTGGTATTGGTATCGCCATTATCATCCTCTACATTATGATTTTTGGATGATTTTTTGTCAGGTTGGACAGTTTTTGCCATATTTGAATATTTGATCAGGATTTTACGTAGACGGTTTGCCGCTGGATTGTTAACGCGCATTGCCATGACAATATCTTCTGGTCCCACAATCTGGTTATAATATTTATGATTGGCACTACTGTTAATTTTTAATTTAGATCCTTTTAGAGAGGCTCCGACAAATAATCCTGATGCTTTTTGCAGGTTATAAATATCTGCTGTATCCTTGTTGGCATCGCTACTGGATTTTGCTGCTGTTGCAGAGGCACTGGCTCCCATTGTAAATTGGCTGTCCAACAATTTGCGCAAACTGCGTTCGTTCATGATGAAAAGCATGACTTCTGTATTTTGTACACCAAGCTGTATACCAAAAGAGCCACTTGACATTTTGTAAAAAGCAGGACTGGACCAAGAATTTCTTGCATCCCTAGAAAGAAGCACACAATCTCCCCCGGAGCCTCCAAACACGAGGGAGATATGTGTAATATTTGGGCAAATCATCACTGCCCGGGCGTTTTTTAAACGGGTATAGACACGGCTGGATGTGGGAATATTTGCAAAGACATCCTCAACTGTTAAAAGAGAATGGTCCACAATAGATTGTACTTTGTCAGTTTTGGCCTTGGCATGCTGAAGAGAAAATATTGACAGCATTGAAAAGCAAAACATCGTACCATATTTAAAGATGAAATTATTTTTCATAGGATTAACAATTTAGTTCAGGTTTGACGAAAAAGAAAAAACAGATCGGTAGTTTAACATAAAAGCGATTTATGATAAGGACATATGAAGTGTTTTCGAGAGGATATCCGAAATTCCTGGAGCTGCGGTTAAAATAGGTGTCATTTGATGAAGGCCACCATTTTCCAAGAAAGGTGAAATACAGGCACCAGCTTCTCTAAGCAAAACGAGTGCTGCCGCCACATCCCATAAATTAATGGCCATTTCAAAATGTCCATCCAGTCTACCGCTCGCAACATCGACGAGGGACATGGTGCCAGAACCCAAAGTGCGAATCATTGCGCCAGTTTTTAAGATAGCTTCTGCATTTTTTAGAAATTCATCGATTTTACTGACGTGACTCCAGCCCAGTTCAATCATGGATATTTTTGGATCTTTAACATCGGAAACATGAATGGGCTTTTCATTCATGAATGCCCCTTTTCCTAGACGGGCAGTATAGAATTCGTTTACGCATGGAGCTGCAATAATACCGAGAGTGGGAACATTTTCTTCCATAAGGCCAAGAGAAATACACCACCGATTTCTGCCACGTGCATAGTTTGATGTTCCATCGATAGGGTCGACAATCCATCTTAATGACCCTGAACGTGTTTTTCCCTTTTCCTCTCCTTGAAAACCATCTTCGGGAAAGAGGGATTGAATTGCTTTTGAAATATAAGACTCGATCTTGCCATCTGTTTCGGTCAACCAGTCTTGGGCATGTTTGAGGGATCCTTGGGGTCCCCCTGGACTGGGCCGCATTTGTAAGGCAATTTCAGATGCATTTTTGACAATTTCTTGTGCAGCTATAAAACGACGTGAAAGTGCGTCACTCATAATTGGTCTTAACCTTAAATGATTGAATGAATTTAAATCATGTGATTATAGTGAATTTTATCAGAAATATTTAATTTTTTATAGAATCAGATTATTTACTATTTTAAGATAAAAACCTGATAAAGATGAAACGTATTATTTTTATTTAAAAAATAAGGAACAAATTATGTCTCAGGAAGTTAATTTGGTTGCTATACTGGAAATTGATGAAGGGGCCTGGTCAAAAATTTCAGATGCTGTGAATGTGTGTGTTTCTCGTTCAAGAGAGGAAAAAGGAAATCACAGCTATACAGCCTATTTTCAAAGTGACAAGCCTAATAAAATTGTTTTTATTGAATGTTGGGCAAATCAACAGGCTTTGGATGCGCATTGCGAAACGGAACATTTCCAGAATCTGATGCGCGTGGTAAAACCTTTTGCTGTGAAGCCCCTTGAATTACTGAATTTAATACCCGCAAAATAAATTTGTATTTCTGATGTCGATTTTTGAAACGGATATATGGCGCATTGGTATTGTCAAGGCACCGGTTGAGGATGTAATAGCTTGTGATATTTGCGATATTCATTGGATAAAAGAGGAGGATACGTTCAAATTTCTTGCTGATCCTTTTGGCCTCTATAGAGATAATAAACTATATGTTTTTGCGGAAGCATATGATTACAGAGATCGTCATGGCCGTATAGAGGTATTAATTCTTGATCAACAGCTTTCACTTATTGATCGAAAAATTGTATTGGAGAAACCCTGGCATCTATCCTATCCAATGTTAATTGAGGATCAGGGGTTGGTTTACATGCTGCCAGAGGCATACAAATCAGGTGAAACCAGTTTATATAAAGCAGTTGAGTTTCCATTTCATTGGGAGAAGGTATCCTCTTTTTCTTTTCCTGAAGTGGCCATTGATCCGACTGTATTATTTTATAATGATTTATGGTGGATGTTTTATACCCCTGTAAGGGAAGGGTTAAGTCGGCAAAGCGTTTTATCTGTTGCCTGGTCGGAAAGTCTCGCAGGAACATGGCATTCTCATTCACTTAATCCCGTAAGGATTTCCCCCTCAAGTGCACGTCCTGGTGGTAATGCAGTCATTACATCTCAGGGTATTATTTTACCGACACAGGATTGTAGCCTGACGTATGGAGGGGGACTGACATTTTTAAACATTATTGAATTAACCCCTGATCAATTTGAAGCAAGAACTACAGGCCAGTTCAATAAAGGTTCAATATTTGGCGAATATAATCAAGGGGTGCATACATTAAGTAAGGCTGGCCCCTATAGTCTGATAGATGGTAAAAAAATACTTAGACAGCCTGTGAGGCGTTTCTTGATTGACATGCGATATCAAATACATGGAATATTTTAAAAAGCTTGGAATATTTTTTGATTTTAAACCAATGAAATGTGTAAGAATCGATTTAATTTGATCGGTCAGACATCAAATTATTAACCAAGTGGAGATCATCGGGTTTATCCACATCCACGGCAGCCTGCCCCCAGGGTATAATTACAAAATGGATCTTAACCTTGGTTAATTTGAAAATTCTTTTTTTAAGTGCTTTTCTAGTCAAGCGATGCAGGATATATCGCAAGATTATTGAATATCCCAATAGCAAGCCCATTTTTACTGGACTTTTACGATAACTTTCCAATTTTTGCCAAAGTTTCGCGACTTGAATGGACCTTGGTGTTCGAAACATAAAAATATTGCAACCAGAAAAAGAACCGTCAGCCAATTTGATGTAAGTTCTTTTTGTGTTTGGAACATCTTTTTCAATCTGTTCCTTTAGGGCGATACCAACAGCAAGGTCACATTGTGAGGCCTCCGCTTCCTGTATGAAATATTCCACCCATTCCGGTTGAAGTAAGGGGTTATCAGCGGTTGTTATTAATAGGGGGGTTCCCAATGCTTGAATGGCTTGGATGATGCTTGCACTTGGACCAGGACAGGTGGGAAGATACTTAATAAAGTTGGGTAGAATATCCCTAACAACCTCGAACTTTTCAATTGAAACAGAAATTTTATTAATGGATTCTATTTTTGCAAGGGTTTCGGTAACATATTCGATCATTGGTTTTCCCAATACGGGAATAATCGCCTTGTGCGAAACGTGAGCATGCAAAGCCAAAGGATCTTGTTTCCCTTGCCTTGACCCAGCCAGAATTAAAGCATTGATGGGTTCACGTTCCATAATGGCCCCAATTCCTTTTAGGCTGCTTTTTGGGTGTGTTGGGTGCAATCTTTTTTATGCTCCCGAAAATTAGATCCTGCGGGACGATCACGTGGAGGAGCCCCGGTTTTTAGCATAACCCAAGGATAATGTTCAGCTTCTTTCACTGTATATCCCATGTTAAATACGGTTGGGCTCCGTGGGCGTGCCTTGGCATCTTCATAATAGGTACCGAAGACTTTGTCCCAAAAATAGTTGGTAATACCAAAGTTTCCCTTCTCATAATGAAAGTGGTGTAAAACATGAACCTGTTTAATATGACTTACATATCTGGATTTTGGTTTATAATTCAAATGTTGAATGCAATGAAAAAATTCATAAAAACATGACATGTACACAGCTGTACCAATAGAGGCAAAGAAACCGCAAAATCCACCAACTAAATATCCCAAGCCGCCCCCAATGATAATGATGGTTGGTATGGTATTCAAGGGTGATCCAAATAATACATTTAAAAGATGGGGATCCTGATGATGATCAAAGTGAATGCGTTTCCATAGTGAAGCCGACCATTTCATTCTGTATAGTAACGAAACATGCATGATCCAGCGATGGATAATATACCAGATTAATGGAAAGCCAAATATCATGACGATAATTGAACTTAAGACAGGAACCCATCCATTGAACGTGTAGCAGACGGCGACAATACATCCAATAATAAGGCTGAAATATAATAGGATGGTTGGATGCGTCAAATAGGCCACCCATAATTGTTTTAGTCCCATTTTACCTAAATCGTAACTACGTCCGGAACGTAGGTCTTGATTGCGCATAATTTGAAAGATAGATTGGTTGCTCATTGTTTTTCTTCAACTGATAGAATGATAGTGCATGTAGCTAACATAAAGACAAGGAAGGCAGAAAGTGAAGCCACTGGGGCGGGTATGGTTCCTGCTTTCCCCAAAGCATGCAGGACTTCTTGGAATATAATAAATAACAATCCATATCCCAAACAATATATGGGAATCCAGCTACGTAACCCGGCACGTGGCGGGATGTAGGTCACAAGTACAGTAATAATTAGCATCATGATAAAAGTAAAGGGTAAACACAATCTTCCCCAAATTGTTGTTTTTATATAATTCGTAGGCATTTTGAAAGGTTGTTGATATGATAATTCTAGAACCATATTATGGATGGATTGTGGCATTGATTTTGAAGATAGTCTTATAAGGGTATGTGGTGTCAGGTTAATATTCCATATTCTTTCTTTTTCATTTGTTAATTCATGAAATTTTAATGGAATATCCGGTTTGTTTTGCAGGAATTTTGCATGAGAGAAAATCCATTGGTGATTTTTGTGAATGACTTCATCAGCAATAAGCACCGAGTCAATATGAGATAAATCGCGACGCTTGATGATCGTCAGTCCTGTTATTTTATTTCCTCCATAGGCAATATGATCAATATTGATGATATCAAGATTGCTGTAAAAATAGAAATTATTTTCTTTTTCGGGATGCGGGTTGGTTTTGTTCCACCATGTTGCCAGATCCAGTTCCGTTTTGGGTGTAATTTGGTCAGACATAATAAAACATAGAAAACTTAGCAATAGCGTAACAGGTATTAATTTTTTTATCAGTCCCCATGTCGATAGGCCTATGGATCGTAGGATGGTTATCTCATTGTTGATTGTCAATTGAGTGAGGGCGATCAAGAAACCGATAAGGGTACTTAAGGGTAAAACAGAATTAAAAAGTAAAGGTAATTTCAGCATCATGAAATGAACAACCCCTTTTAGCCCAAGTTGTCGTTCCAAAATGGAAGAGGTTTGTTCCAATAGGGTTAAAACCTCCATGATTGCTGTTAAAATAATGACAGTAGTAAAAGTCGTTGCTAACAAGCGACTGGATAAATAAAAGGTTAACACATAACGTTTCAATAATTTTTTCATTATTTATCCGAAGACTTTGAAAAGTGTCTTAACAAATTGCGAGAGGTAAAGAGAAAGGGATTGTTTTTTAAGAATAGACAGCCAAAGCAAAAAAACAAGAATATAAAAAATGGTAGCCATAAAGCGACAAAAGCATTGTCATGTCCGTGTGAAACAAGGGTTAAACCCAGTTGTTGAATATGATCATAGGCAACAAGAATGATTGCCGCGATTCCAAGACCTAAATTTCTTTTACGACGTTTTGGTGTAATGGCTAAGGCGACAGCAAGAAAAGGAATGGCAATAATTGATAAGGCGCGGACTAAACGAAAATGAAATTCAGCCTTTATATCTAAAATTGGAATGTCTTGATAGGTATGGTGCTGAATTTGTTCGTAGAGATTTGTCAGGGTTAGTTCGCGTTCATCGCTGCCTCTTTCCCTAAAAATGTTTTTCTTGTTTGTGTTTTGTATTATTCGTGAAGCATTGGAAAAATCTGTTATATTATTGTTGTTATTCGGATTTAATGTAAGATTTTGACCATCATAAAGGGTCAGCATTATTTTTGAATGATCGGCCAGTGAATAAAAATTCCCTTTATCGGCCAGAATAATTTGTTCAACCAGTTGTTTTTTATCATTTAATTTTGTTTGTCTTATGAAGATTCCTGAAAGCTGGGTTCCGTTTTGGCTAGCTTTGTCAACGATCATAACAGTGTGGTTATTGGGTTGAACAATCATATGGCTTTGAATATGGGGTGCCCATCCAGCATGAGAGGCATAAAAAAAAGCTGCGCGAAAATCATATCGGGCATATGGCTGAATATAACCATATAATATTATACAAAAAAAACTGACGGCAATACCACTTATGATGTAAGACCGTGTACATTGAAAAAGGGATTTTCCAGCATTTAATAGTGCATCAATTTCATTATTAAGATTTAACTGACGAATACTTGAAAAAATTGATACGCAAAAGGCTGCCGGAATGGCAAGACCAAGATAATGAGGGATCAGATCTGCCAGCAAGCCAAGAAAAGTACTGAGGGGGCTGCTGTCTGCCGCTAATAGGTCAAGTAATACAAGCAATCTTTCCAGCATCAAGGCGGCAAGAATAACTCCAAGAGAAACAATAAAACTTGGGAGAGCTTGCGCAAAAAGGTAGGAATCCAACATTTTGATGTGGATCGTTGATAAAAATCTGGTCAAACTCTGGTTTTTTAAATGAAATTTCAACAAGGATTTACTGAAAATAATGATCTATATAAAAGGAGTGGGTTTGAGAAAAATCACCATTTTTGTCTATAAAGCGTACCGTTGAAAATGTATGAAAGTGATCATCCAATTTTTCAATTACGATTTTACGCCAAGCGGCTTGGTGATACGGACGGTTTGAATTGGAAGAGGCTGAAGCAATTCCCAGCATCGGTATATTGGTGTTAAGAAATTTTCGGGTAATGGTACGATGGACATGCCCAAAAAGAATAATCTCGACACCCTCTTCATATAATATTTTTTGCAATTTTTTCCTGTCTTTTAAGGCCTTTCTTTCCGAAACAATTCCTGATACAGGGGGATGGTGCAAAATCACAATCCTGAATAAATTATCTTTTTTAAGTTGTTGGAGTACATATCTGATTTGATTCAGCTGATAATTTCCAACCTGGCCATTTGCAAAAAAGGGAGGCGTGGGAACAGCTGTATTAATGCCAATGACAGCGATAGAACCATAACGGGTTATGATAGGGTAATCGTCATGATTGTAAGCATGTGACCAGGGTGACCAGAAAGCGTAGCTATTGTGCCATTGTGTTTTAACAAGCGCATCATGATTCCCTGGGATAATATTTATATTTTTAAAAGGAAGATGATGCAACCAGTCAGCTGCCTGTTTAAATTCCTCAGGCAGAGCTAAGTTGGTGAGATCTCCCGATATCAACAAAAGGTCGGGAGATTCTCTGGAAATATCGTCAATAATGATATCAAGTCTCTTTTTTTGCAAAGAAAGGCGTCTTTTTTTCCAGGACAGAAAACTTAAAAATCGTTTATTGACAAGGGATAATTTCGGAAATTGAATGCTTTCCAAGGGAAGATGAATGTCCGAAATATGGGCAATTGTAAAGCGTTTCAAAAGAGACTATCCTTAAATATATTCTATGCTATTTTATGTAACATACTTGAAATCATGATAATATAGTTGATTTTTGCACAATTTTTTTCATAAAAGAAGCAAATGGGAAGGAATGATAACATCAAAACTATAAAAACGTTTATTACTCCTCATATTAAATTAAAACAAGATACTATAGAATGTTAGAAGCAATCCGTGAATCAGAATATTGCCTTAATTAAAAATCCTGTCAGTCGATTAAATCAGAAAGAGGATAAGGAATTTACAGATTTTGCCTTGAACTGGTTAGGTGAAAATTATTCTACGCCACGAACTGTTGATGATATGATGCAAACGTTAAATCGTTTTGTCGCAACAGGAGTTGATTGTATCATTATAGATGGTGGGGATGGCACGATTAGTCATGTCATGACAGCTATTTATAGCTGTTATCCACATGATAAATTGCCAAGCCTCATTATTCTTCCTTCAGGAAATACAAATTTAATAGCCAAGGATATTGGATTCGGTATTCGGGGAATCAATGCTCTTAAGCGTATCAGGACTTTGGCAGAACGTCAGCGATTGCATTTTATGGTTCAGCATCGTCATGCATTAAAAATTGAATGGTCTGATCCCTCTCGCCCGCCTGTTTTGGGAATGTTTCAAGGTGCAGCGGCATTTACGAAGGCTATTCAGATTGCACATAATCCGACGATTTTAAAAAATTTTCCTCATGATGGTGCTGTGGCAATCACCATTATAACGTCTTTACTAAAATTATTTTTTTCAAAAACACGGGATTTGTGGCTTAACGGTAATGTATGCTCTTTTTTCATTGATGAAAAGAAATCATATCAGGAGAATTGCTTTTTGTTTTTATCGACGACTTTACAGAGCCTATCTCATGGAATGTGGCCGTTTTTTAACCGATATGCAGGGGATGATAGTCTTCATTATTTGAATGTTAAAGCACGTCCTCCACATCTGTTGGCGGCATGTTTCGCCTTATTAAGAGGTAAAACGCCGGAATGGTTATTGAATGATCCTAATTATCTTAGTGGTACCGCCAATAAAATAAAACTGTCAATCAAAGAGGATATTATTCTTGATGGAGAACAGTTTGATACAGGCGAGGATCATTGTGTCCTTCTTTCGACCGGTCCCAAATTTTCGTTTGTCCGTTTATAGATAATGTCGGCTGTTTATGTCATCATCCTTGTCACAATTATTAGCCACTTCATTTGATCAGCATTCTGTTCCAGAATCTGTTACCGCCTTCGTTAAACAGATTATAGGAGATCGGCAACCCATAGGTGTTATCTATTACGGTTCTTCTTTATGGAAAAAAGAACTGACAGGTTTGCTTGATTTTTATGTTGTTTGTCAAAATTTGTCTGATTGGTATCCGGAAGATTGTTTTAAAATTGTGATTAATTATTGTCTACCTCCGAATATTGAATATCATGAATGGAGTGAGGGGAATGTTAATTTAAGGGCCAAAGTTGCGATATTATCAATAGATCAACTTCAAAAAGCTACTGCTTTACAATCCATTGATACAACGATGTGGGCGCGTTTTTGTCAGCCTGTTAAGATTCTTTGGTGGAAGGATGAAAAAGGAAAACAGGCATTGTTGGATTGTCTCATAAAAGCGGTAAATACAGCTATATGGTGGGCCACTTTTTTGGGGCCAGAATATGGGACTGCGGAAAAATATTGGTGTTCATTATTCCGTCATACTTATGATGTCGAGCTAAGGGTGGAATCAAATAATCGTCCAATGTTGATTTTGGAAAATAGAGAAGATTACTTTAAGCAACTTTTAAAACTGGGCTGGCAAAAAGCAGGAATATCCTATAACGAGACAAAAAATTATTCTTTATTTCCATCTGTGTCAAAGGATCAACGAGAATATGCTAGAAAACGCTGGAAGATTCGGAAAATATTGGGTCGACCCTTGAATATTTGCCGATTAATTAAGGCCGCTTTCACGTTTGAAGGGGGGGCGCAGTATATTGTGTGGAAAATTAATCGACACCGTGACATTAATCTTGAGTTGACAGCGTTCCAAAAAAAATATCCCCTTATAAATGCACCCTGGATATTATTCAAATTATATCGACAGGGTTTATTCAAACGATAAAGATTTTAATTAAGAGTTAGCCCTACATCTTTAGCCGCCTGAATGTAGATTTGAACTAGTCGGTCAATCTGTTCTTCTGTATGGACCGCGGCGATACTCGCTCTTAATAAAGGTCTGTTATCTGGTGTAGCGGGAGGCAGGCTAAGATTAATATAAGCCCCCAATTCTAACACCCTGTTCCAGAAATGAGCAGCCTGAGGTAATTCATTCAAGATGACAGAAACAACAGAGCTGATATCTGGACCAGTTTGAAAACCAGCATTCTGTAATGCATGATAAAACCGGGAGGCATTATTCTTTAGTTTATTTCTCAATTCAGGACGGTTAGCGATGATTTTCAAGTTTTCACGTGTTGCGGCGATTACTTCGGGAGGTAAAGAGGCCGTAAACATGTAGGGTCTGGTACAAAGACGTAATTTATCCATTTGTGGATAATCGGAAACACAATATCCTCCAACAGTACCCAAGCTTTTAGAAAAAGTTCCCACGATGAAGTCAACGTCTTGTTCCACGTTTTCACGTTCTGCAATTCCTCGACCATGTTCACCAAAAACACCAAAAGAATGTGCCTCATCAATCATGAGATAAGCATTTTCCTCTTTCTTGACCTGGATAAATTCTTTGAGGGGAACGATATCTCCAAACATGGAGTAAACTCCTTCCACAACAACCAGTTTAATACCGTTTATATTGCCAACTCGGCGTAATCTCTTACGTAAGTCGTCAGCGTCATTGTGTCGGAAACGTATAATTTGTGCCTGACTGAGTCTGCTGCCATCATAAATACTGGCATGACAGTCCGCATCCAAGAAAAGGTAATCATCCTTACCGGCAAGAGTTGATACCATGCCGAGGGTTGCTTGATATCCTGTTGAAAAAACCATGCAGGAACAACGGTTGAAGAACTGAGCCAGCTCTTGTTCGAGTGATTGATGTAAGGAATAAGAGCCATTGGCAATTCTGGATCCCGTTGTTCCAACACCATATTGCATAGCTGTTTCAGCAGCTGCTTTTCGTGCCTCTTTGGATTGACTGAGGCCTAGATAATTGTTTGTTCCAAAAAGAAGTGTTTCTTTCCCGTTGATAGTACCAACTGTTGCAGTAAGTGTTTTCTCGATTGTAACCCCAAACGGATTGTGCGGGGCAAAGGAAATAAGTTGGTTGAAAGCAGTTTCAAGTGGCTTGAATTTTGTAAATATATCCATAGGAGAGAGCTTTTATTTAAGGGAAACGATGGCATCTGCAAGATCACGAATCGTTCTTACGTCTGTCAGGCGATCCAAAGGAACGGATACGTCTAGTTTATCTTCAATTTCCATGACGAAATTCATGACAGCTAGAGAATCGAATTCCAAATCTTCAATAATTTTGCTGTCTGGTGAAATGTTTTTGGGAACTTTTGGGTTTTCTAATAATGTATCAATAATTATTTTTGAAATTTCTTCAACCGTTTCAGTCATAGTGTTACCTTGTTAAATATCAATATTTGAACGATTATGACTGATTGGATGACATTTAACGCAATCAGTCGCATATCCTAAGGAAAGAATTGATTTATTGTAAATAGCTTTTAAATTCTGTTCAAGAGGCCATAAAATTTCATTTCATACCTGAATTTTTAAAAATGAAATCCGAATTCTCCTTTTAAAAGCATTTGTCTTGCTTTTGCCCGTGTCAATTTTCCAGAGGAGGTTTGCGGCAGGCTATGTGGAGGGACTAACAGGACAGATACTTCTACACCATTTTGTCTTCTAAACAGACTGGTCATATCTTCTTGAAGTCTTTTTCTTTCAGACTCATCAATGGCACGGCATTGGACAAGTGCAACGACAGTTTCCTGATTATTCTTATCAACCGAGAATACAGCGACATCGCGGCTTCTTAGCGAGTTAAAAGCATGTTCAGCCGCCCATTCCAGATCCTGGGGCCATATATTTCGCCCATTAATGATAATCAAATCTTTTTCGCGTCCAATTATGACAATTTCGTTATTTAAAATATAACCTAGATCACCTGTTTTTAACCATCCTTCTTTGTCAAGAACGGCTTCTGTTTCTTTTTCTTTATTGAAATAACCTTTCATAAGGCTTGGGCCTCGCACGTAAATGCTGCCCGCTCTTCTTTCGGGAAGAATATTTCCATTTTCGTCCCGTATTTTAATTTCATGATCAGGAAGTATCGGACCACAAAGAGTAAAAGTCCTGGTTGTAACGCAAGGATCATTGGAAGGTTTTGCTATACCTGTCGTTTCAAGAAGGGGCAAATCAATAGTATCGGTTTTAAGTCCCTCTCCCAAAGGTGCGAATGAAAGGGCTAATGTCGCTTCCGCCATACCATAGCTTGCGACAAAAGCTTTTGAATTAAAACCATATTTTTGATATTGTTCGGCAAATTGTTCTAAAATATGAGAACGTATCATATCTCCGCCAATACCTGCCGCACGCCAAGAGGATAAATCAAGTTCCAGGGTTGAGGAAGGCATACGGCGTGTACAAAGTTCATACCCAAAAGATGGACTATAAGATAGGGTCCCTTTATTACGACTGATCAGATCCAACCAGACATGTGGACGCCTTGCGAAATCCCTGGTAGGCAAAAGATCAATGGTTAACTGGCATGTCATAGGGGTTAGAAAAAATCCAACCAGCCCCATATCGTGATACAAGGGTAACCATGAAACGCATCGGTCTCCTGTTTCTTTTACTGCCAATCCATAATATGAGATTGCATGAGCATTGGCCAAACAGGCTTTCTGGGTGACAGCAACCCCCATAGGAAAGCGAGTGCTTCCTGAAGAAAATTGAAGATAAGAAAGATCATCAGCCTGAATAACTGGTAATTCTATGGCGCTATTAACTTTTATTTCTTTTAGCTGGGCAGGACTTCCTCCGAACAATAAAGGAAATTTTTCAATAATTTCCCGCGTCCAGCTTTGAATTGTTTGTGGAATAATAACCGCTTTTGCGGAAGAGTTTTCAATCATTCCCCGCAAGGTGTTGATATAAGAAGATTTTCCAGCAAAAGCAACAGGCAGAGGCATTGGGGCGGGAACAATACCTGCATATTGGCAGCCAAAAAAGATACGGCTAAAGTCACTGTCACTTTCTGCAACAATGGCCAGGCGATCGCCTTTCTTTAGTCCCAAGGTCAAAAGTTGCTTGGCAACATGTATAGCTTGTTGTCGCAGGTCAGAATAGGGTAATGATTCTAATAAAACTCCCTTGGCTGAATAAAAATTAATACCGCTTTTTCCTTGAGCGGCGTAATCTAAAGCCTCAGAAAGAGAAACAAAATCACCAAAACGTCGTTTAAGACCAGAATCCGTTGGTGTTGGATGTTTGTTTATGTCCACAATTAAAATTCCACCAAGTTTTTTACAAAACAGTATATATAAATTGCTTTTGTTAAGTATACCTAAAGATAAATAATAATCACTTCATTATGATTATAAAAGAGCAATCCTGTTTGGCTGTTGCCAAACATATTGTGTATAGAAGCTTTCTACAAATGAAGAAAGTATTTTTTGCAACATGTAAAAACTCATTGTTATGGTTATGTATTTACGTTTAATAGGGCTTATAATAAAAAACAATCTTGTTTTTAAAAAAAAATAAAGATTTCGCAAGTTTTTTATGCAAATATACATTTATATGAAACAGTTTTTTTAAAACCAGATCTTTTTTGGACTGATTATTGTTTTGTTAATCAAATCCCATTATTGCAATCAGTTTAAATGAATGAACAGCGTTTTATGTATGTATAATACTTATATACTAATAAGTGGGAAATATATTTCATTTTCAGTATGAAAATAGTCAATTTTTTAAATAGAAAAGAAGTAAACCTGATATCTTATTCTATAAATTGTTAAATGAGCGGATTTACATTGTTAATTAAAAACGGTTTTTTAGAATAAAAAAGGATTTAAAATTAAAAATAAAAAAATAAAATTTAGGGGTTGATTCTTAGATTTAAATTGTATAGATAAGTTCACACAGACATTGAGAGAACAAAAGGTTTTTGATGTGTTTTACGGTTTTGTTCATTGACAATTGTATAGGATGAGAAGGGGATATGCTGGTGGCGTATTGGTTGTAGTGTTTTTTGTGGCGCTATGATGTTTAGGGTTTTTAGGAGCCTTAGA
>NZ_WNII01000011.1:0-766973 GCF_009725775.1 Commensalibacter sp. ESL0382 | reverse complement strand
AAGGCATCCTTGTTACACTAGTGCGGGGTGGAGCAGCCCGGTAGCTCGTCAGGCTCATAACCTGAAGGTCAGAGGTTCAAATCCTCTCCCCGCTCCCAATAACTTCCACTCAAAATTGCTATATCATCACGGACAATATCCTGTTGACCCCGCGTTGAGACGCATCATCCTTTTATCCATGAAACCGTGAAAAAATGCGTCCTGTATGGCAATCTTGGCAAACAACATGGCCACCTGGCGCTCTTTATTCCCGAGGCCGGCGTATCACTTGAAAATATCATGAATTGTTGCAAACACTGACCTGCAAAACCAACATGAAATCCAGCGCCAAGTCCCTTCCATTCCCTCATGCAAAAAATGAATAAACCACTTGTGAATATCGCATGTCCACCTCTCATATACCGTAAAAAAACAAATAAATATCATAACTTAATAAATATAAAAATTTTTTATAGAATAATTAATACTGGAAACAAAATATAGGTAATATATTTAGTTCTGTATTTTTTCTGTTTTTATATCAAAAATATTTTGTTTATTAAAAATTAAAAAAAAATTATTTAATATCATTTTTTGTATTTAGTAAATAATTCAAAATGAAGTGTATTATAAAATACACAAATTTAAAGATTTTAACCAATTTTTCATTTTTTATCTAAGGTAACAATAAATTTATATTTTAATATATTAATCTAATGATTAACTAATATTGAAATTTTCAATTTAGAGAAAATATATCCTCTGATTGAATGTACTTTATGAGGAAAGGTTAAGTTATGGATAGTCTAATTGCTTTTTATAGTCCTATAAATTTCCTGAAAAAGTATATTATATTGGGTTTAAACGTAATGATTTTGCTTATGCCAATTAACAAATCAATGGCGCTTGATCTTTCCAATAATGGTAAACCTCCTCAAAATATTGATGATAGTTCAGTACCAGAGACGAATCGGAATGTTGCACTTGGTGAGATGAATAAATTCAATACACGTGAAGTAAACCCGTCCAGTCTTGATCCAACAAAAAGCATTTTTTCTAAACCGATAAATGATTATCTGGATAAATATGGTATTCAGCTTGGGTTAAACTGGGTGACAGAGACAGCTGGTGTGGTTCATGGTGGACGGAGAAACGGTGCTGATTTTACACAGCAAATAACATTTTCAGTTGATATGGATTGGGAAAAAATCGCGGGCTTAAAGGGCTTTTCAACTCATATGATTGTTATGAATCGTTCAGGTCGTAATGCCAGTGCTGATTATGTTGGGGATACGCAGATTCAGGCCCAGGAAGTATATGGAGGAGGCTATTCTCGCTTATTTCATATTTATGATGTTTATGGTGAACAAAAATTATGGAATGGTCGGGTCGATATTAAAGTCGGTCGTATGAGTGTTGGAGATGATTTTGCCCATAGTCCCATGGCATGTCAATTTATGATTCTTTCAACTTGTGGCCATCCAAGAAGTACTCAATCTCAACAGGGATTTTCAGATTGGCCTGGTGCAGTTTGGGGGGGAAGAATTCTTGTTAATATGACACCTAATAGTTATTTTGAAGTGGGTGCATATCAAAGTACACCTTGGCCACAAGGAGGAGCAACTGGATTTTATTGGGGAACCAAGGGAACAACTGGTGCTTTCGTTCCTGTTGAATTTGGTTATAATCCTGATATCGGAAAACATCATTTAGTGGGTAGCATTCATATTGGTGCAGGTATAGATAGCAGTCATTTTCAAACCTGGTCTTCACAAGTTTTAAATAACAATAAAAAAGATTACCGTACCCAATTCTGGATTCAATCCTACCAAATGATTTATCGTCATGATGCAATTGATGATCATGGATTATTTGTTTTGGCAAATTATGGGCATGATTCTACGACAACATCAACATTTAAGGACTTTTACAATTTCGGGTTTTTGGATCGTGGATTTTGGAAAGACAGAGCCTATGATCAAATTGGGGTGATGTTTACATATTATACGATCCCTCATACTCTTCGGCATGCACAGCAATTTCAAGTGGCACATGGAGCACCATTAAATGGTAATGGAGTTTTCGCTCTATTGAATGGCGCCCCTGGAGTTCAGGGAGATTCAATTTTATTTGAAGCTAATTATGGTTTTGCTGCCTATCGTGGAATCATGATTATGCCAGTATTTGAATATTTTCATCATGTTGCCGCGACGAAGGCCTATAAAGATGCAACGATTGTTGGTTTGAAAACCAACGTAACTTTTTAAAAAACTATATTGCTTGTCACTGTAAAAAGAATAAATTAACGATAATAGCTATTCTCATTATAATCAAAAATTTTATTAAAGATTTCAGGGTTGAATACAGTGATAAACTATAAATCGATTTTAATTTTATTTACTGGATTACTGCTTAATGCCTGTAATCCAGAAATGGGGCGTTTACCCTTGGAAAGTGATGTTGGATGCCTGCGTAAAGAATTATCTTCTCCTGATCATCCTTCATTTCATATGGCGGCCAATTTTTGTCAAAAGACAAAGAATCATATATTACAACCCTTGAATTTAAAAAATGCCCCTGATCTGCAAAAAAAGGCTGAAAAAGCAGGAATTGCTTATTGTTCATAGTTGAAAAATAATTTTTTTAGAATTTATAATAATTTTATTGAAGTCAATAAAACAATTTTTTGTTTTATGACATTAAAAAAACAAAATATATATAATGTGTTTTTAAGCGGATTTAGTTTTATATTATTGTCTACTATAACGTCAGATTATTAAGTCAAGTCGGATCACGTTAAATTATATTTAGAAAATGATTTTATTATGTTCATGGTGCCGACACTCGGAATTGAACCGAGGGCCTACTGATTACGAATCAGTTGCTCTACCCCTGAGCTATGTCGGCGTGGTTTTTGTTTTATATAGGAGCTTTATTTATTCTTCAAGAGTGGAGGGTGAAATTTATTAAGAAATATGAAAATGAAGCTTATTATAGAAATTTTTTGGATATAAGATTTGTTTTATTAGGCTTATTGATCAATCACTATTATAAAAAAAGAGATTTTGTCTCAATGGATCTTATTTAAGTTTTATGAAAAAATCAGAATTTAGTAAAAATGGTTCTGAATATTTGGATAAGTCAATAAGGATGCAAAAAATGATAATGGGAAACGAAAAGCTGTTTTATATTGTTTTGCATCCAGTATTTAAGGGACTAAAGTTTTTCCACCTGATTATATTCCAGATCAACAGGTGTAGAACGTCCAAAAATGGAAACACTGACTTTTAGTCGACCTTTTTCAGTATCTATTTCTTCAATAACACCATTAAATGAAGTGAATGGCCCGTCGGAAACGCGAATTTGCTCGCCAACCTCAAAGTCTACAGAAGGACGCGGACTATTTGCACCTTCTTTGGCTTGATTAATGATATATTCGGCCTCTGCATTGGAAATTGGGGATGGATGCATTCTGTTTCCAAGAAAACCCGTAACCTTGGGAGTATCCTTGATTAAATGCCATGCCTCATCAGTCATCTCCATTTTGACCAGAACATAACCAGGGAAGAATTTACGTTCTGTTTGGACTTTCTGGCCACGTTTAACCTCTATGACTTCTTCTGAAGGGACAAGGATTTCTTCCACTTGGTCAGTTAAACCTTTTTGTTCAATCTGTTCTTTAATCTGTTGAACAACCTTTTTTTCAAAACCAGAATAGACATGAATGACGTACCACCGTTTTGCCATAACTGGTTTACCCTCCTAGGCCAAATAAAATCCGTATTCCAAAGCCGATAGCCTGGTCCACGATGAAAAAGAATGCAGAAGCACCCGCAGCCATTGCCAGAACAGCGGCGGTTGTGACTAATGTTGTACGACGTGAAGGCCAAGTTACCTTTTTGGCTTCAGCACGAACCTCATTTAGAAATTTCGTGGGATTGACCGGCACGAAATACCTTCCCTACATAAAATGATCCTAAAATACTATGTTAAATTATTATAATATATCAGGATGGGTTGAAAACAAAATGAATGTTTGTCATTCATATTTAATTTGGCAGGGGTGGAGGGTCTCGAACCCGCAACCTCCGGTTTTGGAGACCGGCACTCTAGCCAATTGAGCTACACCCCTGCAAAAAATTTGATATGAATAGATCAGAACCATCATATCTATTGATACAAGAAAAAGCAATGGAATGGACAGAAAGTCAAGTAAAAAATGAATAAAAATTATTTTTTATAAAAATGATAAAAAAAAGCTTGATTTGGGAAGAAAAATCATTAAAAGTTTTTTCAGACTCAATCGAGCATTATCAAGCGGGCGTAGCATAGTGGTAATGCAGTAGCCTTCCAAGCTACCGAGGAGGGTTCGATTCCCTTCGCCCGCTCCATTTTCAAATTTTCAGAATTTCACTGAATTTAGCTGCGTTCAACCGTATCATGATGCGCTCACATCTAAAATTGGTTGGGAAATGTAAAATGAATTCATTTTCGAGGATTTTCCTCTGCGACTGGCAATTGTTGCCGGCTTCTGGATGGTTATTGATAGACATAAGCTGGCTGTGAGTGATACTGAGACGATAATTGGGTTATATCGCTACTTTACTGTCATGCTCATTATCTGGACATTCAAAATAAAATCAACGTTAAAAACTTATGCTCAAATGAGTTTAATTTAAACTGAAAATGAATCCATTCTGCATATTTATTTTTGGTATTATATTGTATATTGCAATAATGATATGGAATCAGAGCTATAAAAATTAATATTATTTATAGTCAGAAAATAGCTGGATACGATGCTAGAATTTTTTTGGAGGTTCAATATCCTACGTTCCAGGCGGTTTGCGAACCTGATCCTTTGATTGCAGCATTAGATGCGCTTTGCGCATACGCATTTCTAATAACATTTTTTGAGGTGTCGTATTAGATAAATAACTAAATTCTTTTCTGAATTTCGTCTTACGATAGTTTCTGTCCGTTTCTTTTTGACTGCGGTGATATAATGCCAATTAGTTCGGATAAAAGGCAAGGGCTATGGATATGTAAAATTAATTGGTCTATACCGGCTGAAGAAGAATTGAGATGGCGTATTAATTAATATCGAGGTGTGAGATAGATTGGCGTGTGATGTTTTCTGATGCAGCAGCTGATTTAATTGTTCATTTCCTAACAGTGAGTTGGCGCCTTTTCGCCGAGATATACTGGTACATGTGCTAATAATAATCCGTAAAATCAAGTTTCAGAGCAATAAAGCAGATTTCAATCTATGGTGAGATGACCTTGGCACATCAAGTGTTGAGCATCATGATTTATATACAGTTGACTTGAGTATAGTGAATAATTGTGAGGTGTTCTTAACAACGTTAAACTTGATGAAAAGTGAATGAATAGGTGAAGAAGGACGTGGTTTTATCCAGATGATGAAAAATTTGATCCTGACCGTTTGGTAGTTGTCATTTTTATTTAGTTCACTAGATAAAAATTCAACGGGCTTAATTAATTGTGCGGGGATTTTTAATGCCAACGTATGAATATATGGAAAATAATATAGCATAGAAAATGTTTTTATTATAAATATAGCCAGATTTGTATTATCGGACTTATTATTTTCACACTGGTTATGATGACACGGTGATTATCGTGATAGCAGATAAAACCGAATAGCAATTTGAGTATTATCTTATATTCTCGTAGTATGGCGTGTTAAATACAGAGGTTTAATAATAGCTGATAACTATTTTTTTTAGCAGTAATCGCCATCTAGTGCCTGTGACGATTAAAGATTGCGGCAGTGTTTAGGTAGAATGTTCCCGCATTACGATTTGTTTCTCTTATCCCGTTCAGGCCCTATGAAAAGCTTATCGGAGTATTTATCGAAACGCGCATGTTCTGCCAATTTGGATGCATTATCCGATCCGTCGGGATTGAGTGGGTCAAGATCAGTTGTAATTTTATCGTGCTGCCCTGTGTCCAAACTGGCTGAGACAATAATGTTTATCGGAACAGGCTTTTATTCGTCGGCATTGCATAGACTGCCAATAACGGGTAAGAAAATGATTTATTTATATCTTTGTCGACACATTAATATTGATATCCAATAATTGTTATTTTTCCTTAAATAAAAATATTTTTTACTAAAAATTATATTAAATCGAATTGATCGTTTGAATGATTGTCGGTATAACAATCATTCTGTATGACTTGAGACAAATTTATTTTTGAAAAATATTTTTGTTTTTATTATTGATTTACTTTAAAATATAGGCTTTTAATAATATCATTTTGGACTGTAAAACCTTTGCTGAAGAGGTAAAATGAAGCGGGTAAAGTTTCAATTGCATTTTAGTGAACGATGAGAGAACAAGCGAAGTGAATACCGATGCAACACATGCTGCGCTTGCAGCTTCCGCCTTTACGGCAAATAATCTTAAAGGGCGATATGCTACCGCGTTATATGAATTTGCTGAAGAACAGCATGCTTTAAATGAGGTGATTGCAGAGGCCGAGGGTTTGTTAAAAATTATTTCTGAAAATGAAACATTGAGAAATGTTTTAAATAACCCTTCTTTGGATACTGTACAAAGCAAAGCAATAATGGCTGAGTTGATGAATCATTGTGGATTCAGTCAGATTTTGCAGAATTTTGTAGGTGTGGTTGCAAATAATCGAAGGCTTGCTGATTTAAAATCTTTTTTAATGGCATTTTTTGCTTTGGTTAATCTTCGTCGTGGCATTACTGCTGCTGAAGTCATTACAGCTTCTCCTTTAACGGATATGCAACGTGCCCAATTAAAGGATCGTTTTTCCCAAGCAGGGTACAATAAAGTAGATATTCAAGAGCGTATTGATTCAAAGATACTAGGTGGAATTATCGTACGTATTGGGTCAAAGCTCTACGATGCTAGTCTTCAATCACGTCTTAATCGCCTATACAATGTTATGAAGGGAGCCGCGTGATGGAAATCCGTCCCGCAGAAATTTCGGACATCCTTAAAAAACAAATTGCGTCCTTTGATAAAGAATCTGACATTGAGGAAACAGGAATTGTTCTGTCTGTTGGTGACGGTATTGCATTGGTTTATGGCCTGCAAAACGTTATGGCGGGGGAATTGGTTTCTTTTGTCAACAGCAATTTGACCGGGATGGTTTTAAATCTGTCAATCGACCATGTTGGTGTTGTTATTTTTGGTGACGACAGTCAAGTTCGTGAAGGGGACAACGTTACTCGTACAAATCGGGTTGTGGATGTGCCTGTTGGTAAGGGATTGTTGGGTCGTGTTGTTGACGGATTGGGAAATCCAATTGATGGAAAGGGGCCCTTGAAAGATGTCGAACGTCGTTTGGCAGATGTTAAGGCTCCCGGAATTATTCCGCGTCAATCCGTATGTGAATCAATGTTGACCGGGATCAAGGCTATTGATGCTCTGGTTCCAATCGGGCGTGGACAGCGTGAATTAATCATCGGTGACCGTCAAACTGGCAAATCAACAATCTTGGTTGATACGATGATTGCCCAAAAAACCATGAATGCTTTAAAGGATCCTAAGCAGACTCTTTATTGTATATATGTGGCTATCGGTCAAAAACGCTCCACTGTTGCACAGGTTGTTCGCACGTTGGAGGAACAGGGTGTAATGGATTACTGCATTGTGGTGGCCGCAACCGCTTCAGATGCTGCGCCAATGCAATATATTGCACCTTATGCCGCCACGGCAATGGGTGAATATTTTCGTGACAATGGTATGCATGCATTGATTAGTTATGATGATCTGTCAAAACAGGCTGTAGCTTATCGTCAAATGTCCCTTTTATTGCGTCGTCCTCCTGGACGTGAGGCTTATCCTGGCGATGTATTCTATTTGCATTCTCGTCTCTTGGAACGTTCTGCAAAAATGTCCGATGAACGTGGTGCAGGTTCATTAACTGCCTTGCCTGTTATTGAAACACAGGCTGGTGATGTTTCTGCATATATTCCTACCAACGTTATTTCCATTACAGATGGTCAGGTTTTCTTGGAAACAGAATTATTTTATCGTGGTATTCGTCCTGCGGTTAATGTGGGGACTTCAGTTTCCCGTGTTGGATCAGCGGCACAAAGCAAAGCAATGAAACAGGTTGCCGGCAGTATTAAGCTGGAGCTTGCCCAATATCGTGAAATGGAGGCTTTTTCTCAATTTGCTTCCGATCTTGATGCATCGACCCGTAAGTTGCTTGAACGTGGCTCAAGATTAACAGAATTGTTAAAACAGCCCCAAAATTCTCCCTATACCATGGAAGAAGAGGTCGTTGTTTTATATGCGGGTACCCGTGGTTACACTGATGAAATTCCAGTAAACAAGATTCAGGAATTTGAGCATCAATATATTGAATCCATGCGTTCTACCGGTATCGAAATTCTTAATGGAATTCGTGATGCACGCCAGATCACTAAGGAATTGGAAGAAAAATTGGCAGCATTCCTGAAAAAATTTGTTGCACAATTCAAACAGGCTTAGGGAACTTTGTGAATGGCTTCTTTAAAAGAATTGCGTGCTCGTATAAATAGTGTCAAATCGACAAAAAAAATAACGAGTGCTATGAAAATGGTTGCGGCAGCCAAAATGCATCGTGCTGAGCGACGTTCTCGTCAGGCTCAGCCTTTCGCTATGGCGATGCAGCGTATTCTGGTTAGTTTGAAGCAGTCTTTGGATGGTCGTCCTAGTCTGCCTGCATTGTTAACAGGTACTGGTAAAGACAAGGTTCATCTTATTGTTCCAATGAGCAGTGATCGGGGTTTGGCAGGTGGATTTAACAGTAATATAAATCGTACATTACGCAATATGGTCAAACGTCTACAAGAACAGGGAAAGACTGTTAAGATTTTTCCTGTTGGCTTGAAAACGTATGTATATTGCCGTAGTGAGTTCCCCAATCTTATCATCGGACCTGAACATGTCGATTATCGTTTGGGTAACGTTGAATATCAGTCCGCAGACCAGATCGCTGCCTATATCGAGTCTTTATTAGAAAAACAGCGATTTGATGTTTGTACTGTCATTTACAATAAATTTAAAAATGTGATGGTTCAAACACCAATGGAGTTGCAGCTTATTCCATTGGAGCTTGCCGTAAAGGATACGGATCGTAAAGACGGTGCTGAGCAAAAAAACAGTTCAGGATTACGAGATCAGGCAGATTATCTGTTTGAGCCTGAGGCGGAAGATGTATTGCATCGTTTGCTTCCGGAAAATTTGAGAGTTCAGATTTTTGCGGCAATGCTTGAAACAAATGCTGGTGAACAGGGTGCTCGAATGACTGCAATGGACAGTGCGACACGCAATGCCGGAAAGGCTATTGATAAGTTGAGTTTATATTATAATCGGACGCGTCAGGCCAATATTACTAATGAACTTACTGAAGTTATATCGGGTGCGAATGCTGCCTGATTGTTATTATAAATTATACTATACTGCTAGGAGCTGACCTTATTATGTCGGATACAGCAATTAATGAAAGTAATGCAACAATGGGTGATTCAGAAGCGGGGAATCAAGAAAATCAGGCATCTAAAAGTAATTCTGTGGGAAAAGTTACAGAAATCAAGGGTGCTGTTGTTGATGTGCAGTTTACAGGGGAGCTTCCTTATATTTTAAATGCGTTAACATGTAAGGTCGGGGATCGTACGCTTGTATTGGAAGTTGCACAGGAAATCGGTGATAACCAAGTGCGCTGTATCGCCATGGATTCAACAGATGGTATGGTTCGTGGAATGGAAGTGATTAATACGGGTAGCCAGATTTCCGTTCCTGTCGGGCCTGAAACACTGGGTCGTATTTTGAATGTTATTGGTGAACCGATTGATGAAATGGGTCCTGTTCATTCTGCCAAGCGGATGCCAATTCATCGCCAGGCTCCTTCATTCGAGGAACAGGGTGTAACAACTGAAATCCTGCAAACCGGTATCAAGGTTGTTGACCTTCTTTGCCCTTATTTACGGGGTGGTAAAATTGGTCTGTTCGGGGGTGCCGGTGTTGGTAAAACTGTTTTGATTCAGGAATTGATCAATAATATTGCGATGGGTCACGGTGGTGTTTCAGTTTTTGCTGGCGTTGGTGAACGAACCCGTGAAGGAAATGACCTGTATCATGAAATGATTGATGCAGGTGTTATCAAGATTAATGAGGGTAAAACTGACGGCTCAAAAGTTGCTCTTGTTTATGGCCAGATGAATGAGCCACCTGGAGCCCGTGCGCGTGTGGCGTTATCCGGTCTGACGGTTGCAGAATATTTTCGTGATGAAGCTGGACAGGACGTATTATTCTTTGTTGATAATATTTTCCGTTTTACCCAGGCTGGTTCTGAAGTGTCTGCCCTGCTGGGTCGTATTCCTTCCGCCGTGGGATATCAACCGACATTGGCAACTGAAATGGGTGCATTGCAAGAACGCATTACCTCTACGCAAAAAGGTTCTATCACTTCTGTTCAGGCTATCTACGTGCCTGCGGATGACTTGACGGATCCCGCGCCAGCAACAACATTTGCTCACTTGGATGCGACAACAGTTTTAAACCGCTCAATTGCTGAATTGGGTATTTATCCTGCTGTAGATCCTCTGGATTCAACTTCACGTTCCTTGGATCCTCGTATCGTTGGTGAAGAACACTATGAGGTTGCGCGACGGGTACAGGAAATTCTGCAAAACTATAAATCTTTACAGGATATTATTGCAATTCTTGGTATGGATGAGCTTTCCGAAGAAGACAAAAAGATTGTTGCACGGGCACGACGTATTCAACGTTTCCTATCTCAGCCTTTTCATGTTGCTGAAATCTTTACCGGAATGCCAGGTAAATTGGTGGCAGTAAAGGATACAGTCCGTTCCTTTAAAGAAATTGTCGATGGAAAACATGATGATTTGCCAGAAGCTGCTTTTTATATGGTAGGCACTATTGAAGAGGCAGTTGCAAAAGCCGAAAAAATGAAACAAGAAGAAAAATAAACGGTTAAAAGCCATAAAGGAAAATAATAATGTCAATCAAACTTGAAATTATTAGTCCCGAGAAAGTTGTTCTTTCTCAGGCAGTGGATATGGCTGTTTTACCTGCTTTAGAGGGGGATATTGCCGCAATGGAAGGTCATGTCCCAATGATTTTTCTTCTTCGTGCTGGAGTGATTGATCTTTATCAGGACAATAAGGTTATCCATCGTCTGTTTGTTGAAGACGGGTTTGCCGAAATGCAAGAAAGTTGTTGTACTGTTCTTGCCAAACAAGTCAGAAAATTGAATGAACTTTCTGAAGAGGAAGGGATCAAGCGTTTGGCAAAATTGCAGGAAGAGTATAATAGGGTTTCAGGTACCAATGATACTGATAAGCAACGTGAGTTGATTGACAGAATGCAGGGAGCCAATGCTATTATTGATTTGGCTGTTTCAGGTAAACATAACCAAACCCTTTAGTAATGAAAGATATTATCTGCCACGATAGGCAGGAACATCTTGTGAAGGAATCCATATATTTTCGGGAGGTGTGCTGGTTTGCCAAAAAACATCTATAGGCATTCCCCCTCTTGGATACCAATATCCACCAATTCGTAACCATATTGGGTCAAGTAATTTTGTCAGTGTGGTTGCGATTTCAACTGTACAAGCTTCATGAAAAGCTCCATGGTTTCTAAAACTTGCCAAATATAATTTTAGTGATTTGCTTTCGACAATCCATTTATCTGGAATATAGTCGATTACAAGATGAGCAAAATCTGGCTGTCCGGTAATTGGGCATAATGATGTGAATTCTGGTGCGGTAAAACGAATAGTATAATCATATTCCGGATAAGGGGCAGGCACTTTTTCAAGTTTTGCTTCGGATGGAGATTGAGGTAAAGAGGTATTTGCCCCAAGCTGGGTCAGGTAGTTTTTAAGTTCTTTGGTATCATTCATTGTTTTACCTTTTACTGTAAGGTTGAATATAACATTTTTGAATTCATAATATCGATTAAGTTTATATTGGATTTACTTTAATCATATTATATGAAAACGGAAACAGAATTTAGTGATGTTGGTATTACAATAGGATTGAAAAAACAAGATGTTTACAGAGGAAGAAAAACAGGCGGCAAAATTTAAAATATTGTTACACGCCAATGTTTGATCAATCTTATGATTTTATAAAGCAATATTATCTTTTTGAATTTGCTAATTTATTTCAGGGTTGCTGTATTTATCCAGTAATGCAATCAGACATTTTTCGTTTCTGTTATCTATTGCAAATATATTGATGTTGAAATTGATTGTTATGCAAGTCTGGATAATATTTTTGTCTATCAGGAATTTGATTGTTTTTTATTATATGTTCAGGGAAATGATTCCTATATTGAAAATGGTTTGATCGTATCAAAAATGGAAAATAAAATAAAAAATCTGACTGAAACAAAAGCATTTGCCAATATAGGGGAAGCGTACTGGACCAGGTCTCTTATCAACGAGTGTTTTGGAATTGTTAATGAATACAATTTTGTTAAATTAATCTTTTTTGTCTATTGATACTTTGAGATTAATGTCAAATTATTTTATAAACCGTGTTTGTAATCATGCAGAGTTATCTTGTAAAAACACAGAAACAGGAAATTGGAGGAAATTTAAATTACCTTGAAAATCATATTATTTATAACGATTTTCAGTGTAACTAATTTAATTGTTTATGAAATCATTTAAGGAATTTCCTGCTCCTCAATTAATATCAGACAGTCATTCTCTGAGACAAATGGTTGATTCATTGTTGGTAGAAAACTATGTAACAATGGACACTGAGTTTGTAAGAGAATCGACTTATTGGCCGGAATTATGTTTAATTCAAATTGCAGGTAGTCATCAGGTTTATTTAGTTGATGCTCTTTCCAAGACAATTGATTTATCCTTATTAACCCCTCTATTGCTTGAACCAAAGATTGTTAAGGTTTTTCACGCCGCTCAGCAGGATTTGGAAATTTTTTTGCATTTATTTGGCTTTTTGCCTGTGTCGATATTTGATACGCAGATTGCTGCAATGGTTGCAGGGTTTGGAAATCAAATCGGTTATGATTCATTGATTGAATCGTTACTGAACCATAAGGTTGATAAATCCTATCGGTTTAGTGACTGGTCAATACGTCCCTTAACAAAAGCACAACAGGATTATGCAGTTGCAGATGTAACCTATCTGTGGAGTGCTTTTCCAATTTTATATGAAAAATTACGATTGGATAATCGCTTAAGTTGGGTTGCTTCTGAAATGGAACTTTTGTCCAATCCAGATTTTTATTTACCTCCTATTGAAAAAATCTGTAAAAAATTAGGGGCAAAAATTCGTAATGGTCGATCATTGGCCTGTTTATCTTATTTAATACAATGGCGTGAAGAGAAAGCTCAAAAGGTGAATATCCCAAGGCATCATTTCATTAGGGATGAAAGTCTTATTGCTATTGCCGTGGCTTTACCCGATACTGTAAAAACCTTGGAAAAAACAAGAGGTATTAATAGAGATTTTGCCAACGGCCAAGATGGTCAATCTGTCTTAGAAATTATAAAAAAAACGAAAACGATTGATTCTGAATCATTACCAACCCCTTTTATCTATAAAAATCCTGCAGAAAAACCATCAGAAGCTCTGGTTTCGTTGTTAAAGGTAATGCTATTGGCCAAATGTGAAATTTATAAAGTGGCCCCTAAGCTGGTTGCCAGTAGTAAGGATATTGAAAAAATAGCTTTGGGTTATCGAGATTTGGAAATATTTACAGGTTGGCGTCATGAAGTTTTTGGAAAAGATGCCATTGATCTATGTGAAGGGAAACTCATGATATCCGTTCAAGATAAAACATTAAAATTTGTAAAAGTTTGAATTTTGTTTTTAAAAAATTATTTGTTATTTATAAAGTGATGTAATTAAGGTGAAAATGTATGGAATGGACTGATGAAATCGTTGCCCGCCTACGGGAATTATGGGCACAAGGTCTTTCAACAGCGGAAATTGGCAGACAGCTTAATGTAACGAAAAACGCTGTTGTTGGTAAAGCGCATCGATTGGGACTTGAGGGAAGACCTTCCCCGATTCGCAAGGCGAGTGTAACAAAAGATAAAGTGGGTGAAACAAAATCTCAAAAAAATGCTATATCAAAAAAGGATGAGTCTAAAAAAAATAAAACCGTTACACAGACTGTTATAGAATCAAAAGAGATTAATGCTGTCAAAGACGAATCAGTTAAAGAGAAGCTTGAGGTTAGGACTAAAAAACGTAAAAAGCTTGAATTTATATCACCAAAAGAGCTGCCTTCTTATCGAAAATCAAATTCAGAATGCTGTTGGCCGATAGGTGATCCAGGCGAAAAAGACTTTCATTTTTGCAAGGCGCCGATCGTTCCGGGTAAACCCTATTGTTTGGAACATGTTCAGATCGCCTATGTAAAATTGAAAGATCGTAAGAATAACGTTGCCTAATAAATCTATCTTTTCTCATAAAATTAAATTTTGATGAGAGAAGATATGGTTACATAAATATTTGTTTATTATTTCGACTAAGTTGCTGAAGATTTAACTTCTTCTGTCACCACTTCCTCTTTATCGTTGCTATAATCGACAGCTGACGTTTGTTTCAGTTTGTCCGTGGTAATCATTTCAACCTGTCCGGTGACTTGTCCACCATCTTCAACTTTAAGGCGTCGGCATTTCGCCTTGCCAAGGAGCTTGCCACTTGCAGTGACTGTAAGATTCCCTTGAGCGGTAATATTGCCTTCCAGTATCCCGGTTATTTCAATATCCTGGGATTCAACAGTTCCACGGAAAACTCCAGATTGCTGAATGACAAGTTTTTTCAACTTGATTGAAGAGGTTTCAATCGTTCCTTCAACTATGAGTGTTTCAACGTCATTAAACGTACCTTGTATGTGTATACCCTGACCAACGACAAGAGCCCTGCGATTCAGGGATGCGTCATTTGAATATGTATGTTCTGTATTGTTTAAAAGCGTATTTCGGTTAATAAGTTTTTTTTCAAGAATAGGGGTTATATTATTCATTGTAAGATAAGACTTTCGTTTAAAGAACAAAGTAAAATCGGGTAACGTTGGGTTACGGTTTATTTTTGTTGTTTAATAATGGCTTCTTGTATAGTTTGTAAAGCAAAGTATAACAGACCTGCTAGGGAAAAATGACATTTAGTCAAAACAGATTGAAGATTTTTGAAAAATTAGTAAATGTTTTAAATATATTAATTACTTTTTAAGTATGCTGGCAAGAAAAAGAAATAACATCATTTAAGATTAGTGAATATAATTTTTATAATTATATGGAAAGGAAAGAGTTTTTTATGCGTGGTTTTAAAAATTTACTTGGTCGGAAGAAAGAGGATGATGTTGAATTTGATATTGCAGGAATAGGGAATGCCATTGTTGATATATTGACACGAGTTAATGATGATTTTCTCGAAAAACAGGAAATGATACCCGGAAGTATGAGTTTGATTGATGCAAAACGGGTCAAGGCCTTGAAAAGCCTGATAAAGCCGGAAAAACAAATGAGTGGGGGATCAGTGGCAAATACCTGTTTTGTTGCGGCCCTGATGGGGGCAAAAACGGCTTATTTGGGAAAAGTTGCGGATGACACCGTCGGAAAACGCTTTGCAGAAGATATTCAGCAGGGTGGTGTTTATTTTCCATCGACCCCTTTAAAATCATCCCTGCATCCAAATCTATATACAGCTCGGTCAATTATTTTTGTAACGCCCGACGGACAAAGAACCATGAATACTTATTTGGGGGCTTGCACTCAATTTACACCAGATGATGTTGATGAAGATGTCATAAGTCATGCCAAAATAACTTTATTGGAGGGATATTTATTTGATGGTGAACTTGCACAAAAGGCATTCTATCAGGCTGCAGATATTTCGCACAAAGCAGGAAGGAAAATCGCGTTGAGTTTGTCCGATCCTTTTTGTGTAAAGCGACATCTGGTACAGTTTAAGGATTTTGTATCAAATCACGTGGATATGGTTTTCGCAAACCAATTTGAAATTTGTGCACTATACGAAACGGAAGATTTGGAAAAAGCCATTCAAAATGCTTCGCAGGATATTCCAATCGCTGTTATAACCTGTGGTGAGAAGGGCAGTGTTATTCTTGCCAATTCAGAGCGGATAGAGGTTGCAAGTGTTCCAACGGTTGTTGTGGATACGACAGGGGCAGGTGATGCTTATGTTGCTGGATTTTTGGCTGGCTGGACAACAGACAGGACTTATGCCGAATGTGGTCGTCTGGGAAGTGTTGTGGCTGCGGAAGTTATTTCCCATGTGGGTGCCAGACCATTACCGGAATTGAAAGAAGTCATGAATTTCTAATTTTTGGCTTTTTTGATAAAAATAACTTTTGTTATTAATTTACGTAACTTTTGAAAAAAAGAATAATATGTATGTTTTGTAGATAATGCGAAACATACATATTTTGTATTGTTGGAGAATGAAAAACATCATGGAGATCCGAAATATTGCCATTATTGCACATGTTGACCATGGCAAGACAACGTTGGTTGATCAGTTATTACAGCAGTCCGGAACTTTTCGTGAAAATCAGCATGTGGTTGAACGTGCAATGGATAGTAATGATTTGGAACGTGAACGAGGAATTACGATTCTTGCCAAATGTACCTCTGTTGTATGGAATAATGTAAGAATTAATATTATTGACACCCCAGGACATGCGGATTTTGGGGGGGAGGTTGAACGTATCTTATCAATGGTTGATGGGGCGGTTGTCTTGGTTGATGCAGCCGAGGGAGCTTTGCCACAAACTAAATTCGTAGTTGGAAAAGCTTTGAATCGTGGTTTGCGCCCCATTGTTGTGGTGAACAAGGTTGACCGTTCAGATTCTCGTGCGGATGAAGTGCATAATGAAATTTTTGACCTGTTTGCAGCGATGGGTGCCAATGATGAGCAGCTGGATTTTCCAATGCTTTATGCGTCAGGGCGTCAGGGATGGGCTGATTATACAATTGAAAATCATAAAGAGGATTTAAGTGCGCTGTTTGATCTTATTGTCAAACACGTTCCGGCACCAACGGTTAACCTTGATGCGCCTTTTGCAATGGTTGCTTCTATCCTTGAATATGACAATTTCCTTGGACGTATATTAACCGGACGGGTAGAACAGGGAACGGCAAGGGTAAATATGCCTGTTCGTGTTTTGCAACATGATGGTAAAATTATTGAGACAGGCCGTCTAACAAAATTGTTAGCCTTCAGAGGCCTGGAACGTGTTCCTGTTGAGGAGGTCCAGGCTGGTGATATCGTGGCTGTGGCAGGTTTATCCAATACAACGGTTTCAGAAACCATTGCTTCTCCAGAAATAACTGAACCCTTACATGCTACCCCGATTGATCCTCCAACCCTATCTATGACCTTTCGCATTAATGACGGTCCTTTGGGTGGACGTGAAGGAAAAAAGGTGACCTCTCGTCAAATTCGTGAACGCCTGTATCGCGAGGTTGAGGGTAATGTTGCTATTCGTGTTACGGATAGTGCTGAAAATGATGCTTTTGAAGTGGCTGGACGTGGAGAGCTACAGCTCGGTGTTTTGATTGAAACGATGCGTCGGGAAGGATTTGAACTGACTATTGGCCGTCCAAAAGTTCTAACCCGCATTAACGAGGAAACAAGTGAGAAAGAAGAACCCTATGAAGAGGTTCTTATTGATGTTGATGAACCTTATTCTGGGGTTGTTGTTGAAAAAATGTCCCTACGAAAAGGTATAATGCAGGATATGAATCCATCTGGTGGCGGAAAAGTGAGATTGACTTTCTCAATTCCTTCCCGGGGTTTGATTGGATATCATAGCGAGTTCTTGACGGATACACGGGGAACCGGGATCATGAACCGGCTTTTTTCAGGTTATGGTCCCTGGGCTGGACCCATTGCTGGGCGTCGTAATGGTTCGTTGATTTCTGCTGAAAATGGTGTTGCCGTTCAATATTCCCTTTTCTCTTTACAGGATCGAGGGGTTTTGTTTGTAGAACCTTCTGACAAGGTTTATGTCGGAATGATTATTGGTGAACATTCTCGTGAAAATGATCTGGATGTTAATCCAATCAAAGAAAAAAAATTAACAAATATGCGTGCTGCGGGTAAAGATGAGGCACTTTTATTGACTCCGGCAAGAAAAATGTCATTGGAACAGGCTATTGCTTATATTGAGGATGATGAATTGGTGGAAGTTACACCGTCAGCCATTCGTCTTCGCAAATTATATCTTGATCCACATGAGCGGAAACGTCACGTCAGACAAAGAGCTGAAAGCTGATTATACATAAATTTATACAGGATTATAATAGGATATGATCCTGTATGTAACAATTTGTAACTTGATTTTAAAACAGGTCATTTTATAATTAACACGATTGCAAGGATTGCTGATTTTCTGTTTTCTTTTAAGAAATGAAATAAGACCAAATTAAGGCATAATTGTAAAAAATAGCAAAAATAATGCAATTATAATGTAAGACAAACCCATCAGGTTATGCTAACTTTTTCACATATCGGATATAGATTTTCGATACGATTTTAATTGATAATTTTGATTGGGAATAAAATGAAATTATTAGCTCGTCGTCTTTCTTTCGCTCTATCAACAGCAGCTGTATTAGGTTTTGCAGCTCCAGCTTTCGCTCAAGAAGCTGCACCAGCATCTCCTGCTCCTGCCGCTGTTGCACCAGCGGCTCAAGCACCAGCATCTGCTCCAGCAGCGGCAGCTTCTGAAGCTCCAGCAACAGACGCAGCAGCTCCAGCTACTCATCATGGTAAAAAAGCGCATCACGGTAAAAAAGCGCATCATGGTAAAAAAGCGCATCATGCTAAAAAAGCGGCAGCTTCTGAAGCTCCAGCAACAGACGCAGCAGCTCCAGCTGCTAACTAATTATTCCGTTTAATTAGTTGTTCAAGACAGGGTTGTATCGTAGCACCCTGTCTTTTTTATTTAATTGTAAATACGCCGATAACGATTTCCCAGGGCGGTAAGAATTTCGTAACCAATTGTATCTGCCGCGTTGGCTATTGTTTCAATTGGACAGTTGAGGCCAATAATTTCTATTTCATCGTCAATCATAACTTTTTTGTTGGCAAGGGGTGATATATTGATACATAAACAATCCATCGAAATTCGCCCAATTACGGGTAAGGGAATGTCAGGGTGATCAATATGTTTGACGCAGATTTTATTGCTGAGTGATCGAAAAAAACCATCTGCATAGCCCGTTGAAACGATAGCCAGTTTTAACGCTTTGTCTGCCGTGAACGTTGCACCATAACCGACAGTGGCCCCTTTGGGAATTTCCCTCAATTGTAAGATTTTACTTCGTAATGTCACAACAGGATACATGGGATTCTTGTGTCCAGGAACAGGGTTGATCCCATATAATGCCGCTCCTGGACGTGTTAGATCGAAATGCCAATTTTCACCTAGAAAAATACCACTTGAAGCGGATAAACTTGCCGGTACGGAAGGAAAGTGATGGATAAAAGCCTTAAACCGTTGCAATTGAATAAGATTTAATGAATGATTTGGATCATCGGCACAGGCTAGATGGCTGATGGTCAGGGTAGGAATGAAAGGTGATATAGATTTTTCCTGGATGTTTCTGAAATCGTTTATGTCAAGACCGAAACGAGACATGCCTGTATCAAATTGCAAGGCGGCAGGATAATTAAAATTGGCATCTTTACATATTTGTACCCATAACTTTACCTGTTTCAGGTCATTTAGAATCGGGATCAGGTTATAATTGATAAACGTTTTGGCATCATATGGATAAAAACCGTTCAGGACATAGATTGCGTATTCATTTCCCAATATTGATCTAAGTGCAATTCCTTCATCTAGATAAGCAACAAAAAAATCCTTGCATTCTGTTTTTTGTAATGCCCTTGCCACCGGTAACATTCCCAGCCCATAAGCGTTTGCCTTGACGACAGCCCCACATCGTGTCATTTTTGTTTTGTTATTGAGCAAATCATAATTTTTTATAATCGCACCTAAATCAATAGATAAAGTTGCCCCCGCATTTTTGGTAAAAAGATCAGGGTTTATGGAAATATAGGGCTGTATCATTATAAAGACCTTGGAAACTGGGATCTAGGATTTTACTGGAATTCCGTGTGTTGTGGAATGTTCAAAATGCAGTGGTGTTTCTGGATTAACAATATTATATAACGCATAAGCAGCCATAGAGGCCTCGCTGAATCCTTGTAATATAAGTTTTAATTTTCCTGGATAAAAAGCGATATCTCCGATGGCAAATGTTCCTTCCAGACTTGTTTCACAGGTCGATGGAGTTACTGGAATTCTCCCTTGAATAATGTCAATATCCCAGGATTGTAAAGGGCCAAGATCAGTGGTCAGGCCAAAAAAGGCCAGTAAATGATCGGCTGGAAGAGATCTAATCTGTTTGTCTAGTGAAATAACATCAACTGATTCTAGAAAGCCTTGTTTTCCATGCAGCTTATGAAGCTGGTAGGGGACAAGTTTATTGATTTTTTTTTCTGAAATTGCCGTTTCAAGACGTGCAAGACTTTCCGGTGAAGCCCGGAAACGGTCTCTTCTATGAATCAAGGTGATGGATTTGGCCTTATCTTTTAAGGCCAGTGCCCAGTCAACCGCTGAATCCCCACCACCGGCAATGACAATATTTTTGTCTATAAATAAATCACTTTTTCGGATGTAATAATGAACGGTTTTGGCCTGTTCATAAGCTTCTATATTTTCCAACGGTGGACGATTCGGACCGAAAGACCCTGCACCAATGGCAATGATTATGCCTTTGGCATGAATGATATTGTTTTTATCGGTTTTTAAAGCGAAATTCCCTTTCTGACCTTCCATTTCTACAACCTTGTTTGATAATAGGCGTGGAATATCAAAAGGTTCAATTTGTTTTTCTAGAGAATCAATAAGAGATTGTGCGGTAATACTTGGATGAGCGGGAATATCATAAATTGGTTTTTCTGGATATAGGGCTGAACACTGTCCCCCCACTGTATCCAGTGTGTCAATCAAGATAGACTTCATTTTTAGCATACTGCATTCAAAAGCGGCAAATAAGCCGGCCGGACCCGTACCAATTATGGCAATATCAGTCGTGATAGAGGTTCCAATCATTATATTGACCTTTAATATAAGAAAAAAATAGAATTATAAGGATGATTGCAAAGAGTTTACATATTAAAATAAGCATAAAATAATAGTTTGAAAAAAAATTGTTATAAAATGAATTTTATTGAATATATTTATTATCAAGACATATCTGTAATCTAGAAATGTTAACTTTCTGTAAGTTATTATTAAATCGTTTTATTACCAGTTAAGTTTTATGTAATCATGATTATAAAAATGTATGATTTACCAAATTTGCAAGCAACAAATGATTTGGCTGTAAAAATTTCCCGTTTAATACAGACAGGTGACGCCATTTTATTATCAGGTCCTTTGGGTATTGGTAAAACTGCTTTTGTTCGGTCATTCTTGCGATCTATTTGTGAAGATTCTGAAATGGAAGTTCCCAGTCCCTCTTTTACCTTGGTACAACATTATGAAAGCCCAAAATTTTCTTTATATCACTATGATTTGTGGCGGTTGGAAAATGAACAGGATTTAATTGAGCTGGATTGGGATGATGCGATGGAGGGTGTTGTCTTGGTCGAATGGCCAGAGCGTTTGCAGGATTTTGTTCCTGACGGGGCTTTGCATATTGATTTTTCCCTACATTCTGATTCCGGGCGTCGTGTTGTCCTTTCAGGCTGGGATGAACGGCTAAACTTGCTTGAATAATAAAATGACCTTCATGATTATTTGAAAATGTCTAAATATATCACGATTCCCTTTAATGCAGTATTTTTGGATACGATTGCTCAAAAATGGATGGAGGAAATGCATTCTCAAGGGGGTTACCCGTGTGGAATGGTTATTGTTCCCAATCAGAGAACCGTAAAAGCGTTAATTAATAGTTTTATTAAAGTTAATAAAGGGAAACCGCTGCTTTTACCTAAAATTATTTCCATTGGCACTATAGAAGAGGCACGATTATCTTTTAATAGCAAAGAGGAACTGATACTTTTTCCCGCAGTTCATCCTGTAAAAAGATTATCAATTCTGACATCGTTAATTATACAAATGAATTATGAGCTTGGTAATCAAATTCAGGCTGGTGAAGCTTGGAATTTGGCTAAATCCCTGGCTGATTTAATGGATGAGGCGGAATGGATTGGATGTGATTTGAAGACGGCTTTATCAAAAGCGGTTGAGGATGAATATGCACAGCACTGGCAAAATATTCTAAAATTTCTATCAATTATAACCGAGATATGGCCTCAATGGTTACAGGATAATCAATTGATGAATCCCGTAGAAAGGGTAATAGCTCTTTTAAAAGCCCAGGCTAAAAGTTGGCGGAATTCTGGATGCCAGGATCCAGTTTGGGTGGTCGGATTTGCAGATGCAAGGCCCGTTATTGTTGAATTTCTGTCCACGGTTGTTCAATTGCCACGTGGACGTTTGATTGTTTCCGGGTTACAGGAGGATTTGTCAGAGGAAAGCTGGAATGCTTTGCCTATCACGCATCCTTATGCCGAACTTGTCAAAATGTTTTCGGCATTAGGTATTAAGCGTTCTGATTTTCAATACTGGGATTATACATGTGTTCAACCAATTGGTAAGGAGCGTGTATCAGCATTTCAGCAAATTTTATTACCTGCGGACCGTTTGGAAAGCTGGTTAATAAATCGGCGTCCTGTACATTTGGATCAATGTTATTTAATTGAACCGCTCAATCAGCAGCAAGAGGCAATAGCCATTGCGTTAATGATTCGAGATGCTTTGGAAATTCCACAGAAAAGAATTGCACTTGTTACGCCTGATCGTAATTTGGCAATGCGTGTTTCTCTGGAATTGGGACGGTGGGGGGTTATCGCGGATGATAGTGCTGGTGAACCACTTTATAAAACGGCCGGCACAGTTTTTTTAAATTTGATTTTACAAGCTTGTGTCGAGGATTTTACCCCTTTATCTTTATTATCCTTACTTAAACATCCATTTGCTTGTTGTGGATTGCCTGCCAGTTTATGCCGTGATTATAGCCGTTTGCTGGAGATCTTTATTCTAAGACAATTTGCAGCCTCTGGTTTATCAGTCATTCAAGCGGCATTGAAGCGGAAAATCGAAGAAATTAAGCTGTTGGATAAGGATACCCTAAGAACCGATATCGCATATTTTTTTTCCAACTCATCTGAATTGGTCAGCTTGCTGGATCGATTGAAACAGAATGTGCAAACTCTGTTGGGAAAAACTACAAAATATACGGTTGGCGAATGGGTGACGTATTTGGCAAGAGCTGCGGAACAGCTTGCTTCTAATCAAGAACAGAATGGAGAGGATATTTTATGGAAGGCTGAAGAGGGAAATGCACTTGCCGAGCATTTAAGAGATCTTATTGTTGAAACTGAATATATAAAGGTGGTTACTTTATCTGAATTTGCCAGTATTTTCAGGGCATCGTTTCAAGGATTAATTGTTCATACGCGCCGTGCCCTACAAGGGAGAGAGGTTAAACAGCTTCATCCAAGGGTATATATCTGGGGATTGCTTGAAGCACGGTTGCAGAATGTTGATATGGTAATTTTAGGGGGATTATCCGAAGGGGTATGGCCACCCTCCATTGATTCTGGTTCTTGGCTAAGCCGCCCGATGCGTGAAAAAATGGGGATGGGATTGCCGGATATTGAAATAGGTCGTACAGCCTATGCTTTTATGGCTTTGTGTTGTTCGATACCAGAAGTGATTTTGTCTTCACCGTTAAGACAGGAAAATGCGCCAGTTGTGCAATCGCGTTGGATTGTCCGTCTTAAGGCGTGGTTGAAGGGGCGTAAGAGTGTAATTCAGCAGCATCCGGCTTTGATGTGGACAAAATATCTTGATCAACCAGATGGATCTCCAACCCCAATGGAATGTCCTTCTCCGAAACCTTTGCCGGCGTTGCGTCCAAAATCCATTTCCATAACTGATGTTGAGCGATGGATAAAGGATCCTTATGAGATTTATGCGAAAAAAATACTTAATTTAAGAAAAATTGTTGGTTTGGAGGAAGATCGATCAACCAGTATTTTTGGGTTGATAGTTCATGAAGGGTTAAAGAATGTTTATGAAAATTATAGCAAACAATGGACGCTAAGCGGAATAGAGCAGACTCTTTTGGATGTACTGGATAAACGTCAGGATATCTTAATTTCTTATAAGAAATGGTGGCATGCACGGTTATTAAAAATTGCCCATTGGGTTTACCAACAGGAAAAGTCACGTCGTAATAGTCGAATGCTTCCTCAGTTTTATCTTGAAAAAGAAGGCCATCATTATTTTCAGTTGTCCGCAGGAATTGACTTTACCTTACGGGGTGTTGCGGATCGAATACAGCTAAACACGGATGGAACTGTAGAAATATATGATTACAAAACAGGTGTTACCCCTGCGTGTATAAATGTGAAGAACGGATTGTTTCCGCAGTTACCCTTGGAAGCGGCAATGGCTTATTATGGCGGGTTTGATAAAAGTCTGGCTGAACATGAAATTTCAAAATTTACATATTGGGAGTTAAAGGGGGGAATAGAGGAAGGTAAGGAAATCCATATAGATAATATTCAAAAAGAAGGGGATGCCACAAATTTAAGCGAAAGATACTGGCAAGTTCTTCAAAAGCTGATTATTGCCTATTGTGATCAGGAACAGCCTTATTTATCCCGTCCACGTCCTCATTTAATAAAAGAATATGTACAAACCCTGCCTGTTTTTGGAGATTATAAGCATTTGGCTCGTTTTCTTGAATGGGGATTGGGAACTGGGGGATCATGATGCAGCGGCAGTTTTCTTTTTCAGATCCTGTTGAAGAAGCGAACAGGCAACAAAGAGATGCCTCTAATCCGCATTATTCAGTTTTTGTATCCGCATCGGCAGGAAGCGGTAAGACAAAACTTCTTGTTGATCGTTTATTACGGTTAATGATGCCCTGGACTGATAAAAAGGGTAAAATTCATCCCGGTATACAACCGCAGCGGATCCAATGTTTAACCTATTCCAAATCCGCGGCTGCCGAAATGGCAATTCGGTTGCAAAAAAAATTAAGTGAATGGGTTGGCTATACGAATCAAGAACTGGATAGGGCTTTGCTCGATTTACAAATCAATCCGTGCGATAAGATGCGCAGAGCGGCTCGGGCATTGTTTGCAGAAATTTTGGATTTACCAGGGGGTATGCGGATTGAAACCAATCATGCATTTTGTCAATCTATCCTGCAGCGTTTCCCTTTGGAGGCCAGAATTATTCCTCAGTTCAAGGTTATTGAGGAGGGTGATAATTTATTAACCTTCAAAAGGGCTTTTAACGAAAAAATTGATGAAATTTCTGATCATGATATTCAGGTCTTAAGCCCATTAATCAATAATAATCATTTTTTGGAGCTTTTACAGGAACTACAACAAAATCAGCAATATTTACAGCCAGTTTTACGTTTGATTCAACAGCGACAATTTTCCGCTTATTTACGGTCATGTTTAAAGCTGGATTTTTCCAATAAACAGGATTATTTAGCTCGTGTATGTGAAATCTGGCCAGCAGAAAAGGACATTAGAAAATGTCTGGAACTGAATCGGGATATTAAAAATAAAAAATCTAGAGCGGCAATAGAATCCTGTATTCGATGGTTTGATCTTTCGAGCGATCAACGAATTGTTCAATGGGATATAATACAGGAGACCTTGCTTAAAAAAAATGGTGAAGTTAAAAATTTTACTGTCAATAAGGGGGAAAATAACGCGATTGCAGTTTTGTTGAATGAACAGGCTGACTATATGTATCAGATTGCTGAAACAATCAATCGCTATGACATTTATGAATATACAGGGGCTCTTTTGAATGTCTTTTCATTAATTTGGCAACATTATCAAGATATTAAACGTGCCCAAGGGGTTTTGCATTACAGTGATTTGATTAATTACACTTTGGATTTGCTTGATAATCCTGGTGCCGCTTGGGTTTTGTTCAAGCTCGATGGCGGTTTGGAACATATTTTGTTGGATGAAGTACAGGATAATTCGGCTGAACAATGGCGGATTGCAGATAATATTTCGTCTGAATTTTTTGCGGGATTGGGTAAGGATCCTGTTTCGCATCATTCCAGAACGGTTTTTGCCGTTGGAGATTACAAACAATCCATCTATTCTTTTCAGGGGGCAAAGCCACAGGAATTTTTTAATTTTCGTGAAAAAATATCAAAAAAGGTAAAAGAGGCAGGTGAATTATGGGCGGATCCCCAATTACGGGTTTCCTTTCGTTCCAGTCAGATTATTCTTGATTTCGTAGATCAGGTCTTTTCGCCTGAAAATGGATTAACAGGCGTCTGGGATAATTTATCAATGGATCAGTTTCGCCAGCATCGTTCGGCGAAGATATCTGCTCCCGGGCGGGTTGATATATGGCCATTAGCGATGATGGATGATATGGAAAAGGAGGATTTGGAAACCTTATGGAAACCATTGAGGAAAAATCAGTATCATTCAACACCTGACATGGTTTTGGCTGAATGTCTTGCCGATTGGATTAAGGGACAGATCGGCAGGGTACCACCTTATGGTGGGCGTCCCATCAGGGCAGGTGATATTCTTATTTTAATCCGGAAACGATCTGATTTTTCACGGGCCTTGATCCGGGCTCTGAAAATGAAAAATATTCCATTGGTCAATCTGGTTAAAACACAATTGCTTGATCAAATAGTCGTACAGGATCTATTGGTACTTTGTGAGGTGCTTTTATTGCCGCAGGATGATTTGACCTTGGCATGTGTCTTAAAATCACCTTTGGGGGGATTGGATGAAGAAAGTCTTATGGAGCTTGCCGGATCAAGAATAAAAGGCCAGACTTTGTGGAATGCCTTGTTTATTCGACATTTGGAAAGGAAAGACTGGCAGGAGGCATGGTTAATGCTCTCAAAATTGTTTGCCAGAGTGGATTATGTTACGCCCTATGCCTTGTTGGTTGAGATTTTGGGGGAACATCGTGGACGGGAAAGATTTCTCGCCCGTTTGGGGGAAGAGGCACTTGAGGCGATTGATGAATTACTTTTCCAGGCAATGCAATATGAAGATAATCATATCCCATCTTTACAGGGTTTTTTATATTGGTTGAAACAATCCGAACGTACCATAAAAAACGAGGCGGAAGCAGACCTTGATATGGTTAGGATTATGACGGTACATGGTGCGAAAGGACTGCAGGGGCGTTTAGTCATTTTACCTGATACCGTGAATCCCGCATCTAAACAGGGCGGGTTTCAATCTGATCAGGTTCTGGTTTGGAAAGAGGATGCGGAAAAGAATATCAAAATCCCTTTATATGTTCCAAATAAAAATTGCGATATTAGGGAAAGTAAAGAATATAGGTCATTTAAATTGCAATTGGATACCGAAGAAAGCAATCGTCTGCTTTATGTTGCTTTAACGCGTGCAAGTGAATGGTTATTGGTTTGTGGCTGGCAAAAATCCAAAAATAAAAAAACTGAAAACACTTGGTATGATTATTGTGAAAAGGCGATGAAGCAGTTGCCTGATTTGCAGGCCTGTTTTTTCCAAGAAATTTGGGAAGGAACACATCATTTTATAGAAAATAAAAGTAATTCCCTTTCATACAATATGAATTGTTCACCGGATGATTTTGGAAATCAATCCAGCAAATCAATAATTTTGCCCAAATGGTTGCAACAAAAAGGAAAGGCTGTTGCGTTACCTGATGAAAATGTCATATTACCCCATTATATTCCAAGTCGACCAGACGGGATAATATTTGGTGAGGTTCCTTCTAAAATATCACCGGTTAAAACAAGAAAGAAAAAAGATCCTTTTTATCGTGGTCGAGTCATTCATGCCTTATTACAATATTTGCCAAATTACCCTTGTGAAAAGCGTTATGACTTGGCATATCAATGGTTCAAGCGAGAAAATGTTAAACTATCCGGTCAGGAATTGGATAAAATCGTTCATCAAGTTATCCAGTTGATTAATAATCCAGAATTACAAAAATTGTTTGATTCTGATAGTTTGGTTGAACAACCTGTAACAGGTATTGTCAATGATCTTGTCATTACGGGTCAGATTGATCGTATGCGTATTTTACCGGATAAAATTTTACTATGTGATTTTAAATCCGGTCAAAAAGTGCCGGATACTGTTGAAATGGTATCCAAAATTTATTTAAGGCAGATGGCATCTTATTGGATCTTATTAAAGGAAATTTATCCATATCATCAAATTGAGCCGTTACTGATTTGGACGGATGCTCTAAAAATAATGAAATTGCCCATTGCTTTACTTGAAAATTATTTGCCGGCACAGATATAGACAATCTTAATAATATTTGACATCAAGGACAGTCATCTATTTAGTAGATATGAAGAATATTTTAAAAGTTATGAGGTAGAAATGAGCGAATTTACTAAAAAAGTAACAGATCAAAGTTTTGAACAGGATGTATTGAAATCCGATCAAATCGTCTTGGTTGATTTCTGGGCGGAATGGTGCGGACCTTGCAAAATGATTGCTCCAGTTTTGGAAGAATTAGCAAAAGAAATGCAAGGTAAATTAGTTGTTGCCAAGGTTAATGTCGAGGAAAACCCTGAGGTGCCAACAAATTATGGAGTTAGGGGAATTCCAACCCTTATCTTGTTCAAAGATGGACAGCCTTTATCAACCAAGGTAGGAGCCTTACCAAAGGAAAAATTGAAAGGCTGGATTGAAACAGCTATCCGTTGAGATATTTTAAATGTTTTTCCAAGTAATTGGATGAATGCCATGTTCCTGAAGCAGCTTGGGGAAGTCTGGGTGACAGAGGGTCTCCAGCTCCTTTTCAGGTTCATATTGAGGCATAAGTTGATTATATAATCCCGTTTTTGTGGTTGCAGGATGGAAAAACAATTCAGAATTACCTTGTGGTAGGGACGGGATTAATTTCTGGATACGGTCAAATGTCATATGCCCACACCAGGATAAGCCAAAGCACCAATCAAAATATTTCATCCCGGCTTTTTTGATCTGTTCTTCAAGAAGTTTGCACCAATAATAAACCAGCAAGTTATTTGTATTATCTAGATTGGTTGTCTGATCAATGGATCTGAGAGTCTTAACGGGTTCTTTGGGAAGTCTTATTCGTTGCAACCGATAATCATGACTGATTTTTATAATAAGCTGGGCAATGGTTGGGTGAAGATGCATATGTTTATGCACATCGATATGATCAAGAGCCAGTCCTGTTTTCCTAAAGGTTTCAAATTGAGCCCTGATTTCCTTTTCCAGTTGTCTACGGATGTGTTGATTGAAAAAGTAGTTGATTCCCATTTTAAGTTGTTGTGAGGGGAAAAGACGATTTTCATCGACAAGAAGTGGAATCTCACTTTTTGGCAAAATCGATTTTCCCTCAATGACAACAACATGCAATCCAACCTGCAAATTTGGCATTCTTTTGGCTCTTATGATTGCATCCTCAGCTGCATCGCCTGCAATCATAAGATTCGCAGTACTCAGGACTCCTTGCCGATGTGCAATTTCAATTGCCTCATTGACCTCGACAGATAAACCGAAATCATCTGCTGAAATAAGAATTTTTCTTGTCACAAAATTTCTTTATCGTTTATTATGATGTATGGCGATCTCGTAGAAATTGGAAAAATTCGACACCTTCACGTAAGCGACGTTTCATCATTTGTGGGCTGGTGATCATCTCTCCTACAATAGATGCTATTTTGGGAGCGCGAAAGTAAAATTTCTTGTAAAATGTTTCAACGCTATCAAAAATTTCCGTATGAGATAAATGAGGATAATGCAAAGGGGCGATCTGAACGCCATGTTCATCAATCAATTCCGCATTATTTTCATCCAGCCATCCATTTTCAAGTGCCTGCTGATGCAGAAATGTTCCTGGATATGGAGCGGCTAGGGAAACCTGTAAAGTATGAGGGTTGATTTCAGTGGCGAATTTGATTGTTTCCTGGATTGTTTCCTTGGTCTCTCCTGGTAAACCGAGAATAAAGGTGCCGTGGATTTTAATTCCAAGTTCATGACAGTTTTTTGTGAATTCACGTGCAACCTCGATTCGCATTCCCTTTTTAATGTTATGCAGGATTTGCTGATTTCCGCTTTCATAACCAACCAGCAATAGGCGCAGCCCATTATCCTTTAACACTTTCAAGGTGCTACGGGGAACATTCGCCTTGGCGTTACAGGACCAGGTCACCCCTAATTTTCCCAATTCACGAGCGATTGCCTCCGCACGAGGAAGATCATCTGTAAATGTATCATCATCAAAGAAAAATTCTTTAACTTGTGGAAAATATTGTTGAGCCAAACGAATTTCTGCCGCGACATGTTCTGGACTTCGTGTACGATAACGATGTCCACCTACTGTTTGTGGCCACAGGCAGAACGTGCAGCGTGATTTGCATCCACGGCCAGTATATAGGGAAAGATATGGATGTTTTAAATATCCAATGAAATAATCTTCAATATGAAGATCCCTTTTGTAAACCTCGGTAACAAAAGGCAAGGAATCCATATTTTCAATCATTGCCCTGTTTTTATTATGAACAATTTTGCCATTTGCATCCCGCCAGGATATGCCGTCAATATCTTTGAAATCGCGACCTTCTGCGACTTCTTTCAATGTAAAGTCAAATTCATTCCGGGCTACAAAATCAATAACATCGCTCTTTTCAAGACTTTCCTGGGGTTGAACAGCAACCTTTGCACCGACCATGCCAATTTTGAGGGAAGGATTTGCATCCTTGAGCATTTTTGCAACCTTGACATCCGATGAAAAGGATGGGGTAGAAGTATGCATGATCACCAGATCACGGTTTTTCACATCAGCAAGAATGGGTTCCATCGTCATTCTTGCAGGGGGCGCATCAATCAGGCGACTGTTCGGGATAAGGGCTGCCGGTTGGGCCAACCAAGTTGGATACCAGAATGATTTAATTTCGCGCTTGGCTTGGTAGCGGGAACCTGCACCTCCATCAAAACCTTCAAAGGAGGGAGGTTGTAGAAACAGAGTCTTCATCATGATGGAACTAATCCTTTGATTTTTTCTATTTTATTATGGTTGTTTAAAAATACTTAATTGGTTCAATTATCTATCACTATCGTTTAACTATTGGAACCTTGGTTTTTTTTAAAAGTCATTTTTTGTCCACGCCATTCAATATCTTCTTTGAAAATACTTCTCATCATAATAGAAGCCGAGGTCCAGTCCCTTAAGGGTAACAGGAAAGGAATTAACTTAAGGTCAAGTTTAATCTTTTTATTGATTACTAAACAACAAATAGATTGAAAAATCCAGCAGCTTAAAAAATTAATCCATGATTTTTTTTCCAGAGGGTTCAGTAAAACAGCAAGAGAAATCCAGAATAGGGGAAGCTGGATGAAAGAGCATGTAAAACCAAGGGGTTCCACCGTAAAAACGGTACGATTCCAGCGCAACTCATGTTTATATAAAGCTTGAAAAGTATTTTCAGAAACAGTTGTCTTAACGATGGAAGGTGAAAGAATAACCTCTAAATTTTGTTTTCTGATAAGCTCTCCAAGTTTTGCATCGTCTGCAATATAGGGTAACAGAGCTTTTAATCCGCCAATTTTCATAAGTATGGATCGTTTGATTGCAACACAGGCACCAAAACAATCCTGACGGCCCAGATAGCGTGAAAGTATCACGCCCGGCATAAAGTTATAATTGATATGAGCACTGGCCAGCATTTGGACAATAGAGGATTCATAAGGTAATCCACTATATAAAGAGGTTATCAGTCCAACATTGTCATTATCCAATAAGGGAATGGTTTCTCTTAAATAATTCTGATGCGGTGTATGAATATCGGAATCTGAAATAAGCAGACAGTCATGGATTGCGTAGGAAAACATGTTTATTAAATTTGATACTTTGCGGTTTACCCCGTGAATCTCTGGATTGATAACCAGTTTAATATCGCGATTGGGATATTGATTCTGTAGATGATGAACAATTTCAATTGCAGGGTCTTTTCTATCTTGAACGCCAAAAATTAATTGAAAATCTGGATAATTCTGTTCGCAGAAACTTTGTAAAGCTTCATAAAGGAGGGGTTCTGTATTAGCCAAAGGCTTTAAGATTGTTACTGGGGGAAGGGAAGAGGGGGCTGTATATTTTTTTTGTTTTTTGATTTTTTTTTTAAAGAAATAGATAAGCAGACAGCTGATTCCAGATTGAATGCACCCCAGTAATGTACAAATGGATAAAATTCGTGTTAATTTAATTTTCGTTTGTAAGGACCAAAACATATAGACTGTTAGATTAGGAGTTGTTTTTTGACATGAAGGATTGTGTTTTCTTGTTTAACATTTCAATCAATCCTTGACTGCCACCTTTTGCCAGGGTCGAACTAAAGTCACCATGTTGAATGGCGATTTGACTGATATGACCATTCAGCAACACATCGACAATTTTCCATCCTTGTGGGGTTTTACGCAACAGATAGTTGATTTCTGTTGCTGATCCCATATCACTTGCGTCCCCAACCCTGGTTTTAATAATTTTATCATCGTTTGTCGTTGCATTTTTAACATTTGGTAAAATTTTAAATCCCGTACCTTTTTCTTTGGCAAAACTGGAATAATACCGTGCAACTGTATAATTAGTGAAAGCTTGCAAAAGCTGCTCTTTTTCAGCTTCGGAATATGAATCGTAACGATAGCCAACCGTACTGCTTAAAATTGAAGAGAAATCATAGGAATCATTTAAAACTTTTCTAAGGGCGGTCATGCCTTTTTCAGCAGGGGTTTGCTTGGACTGTTGAAGTTGGCTTAGGATGCGATACAGATTGACAACAGGTGTTTTAATGGAATTTTCTGTATCAGATCCGGTTACAGAAACAGGACGGACGGCAGTATCATTTGCATGAATTGCGATTGGAGAATTAAAGCCTATAAAGGCTGTAACACTGCATAACAGGATATGACGATGAAATTTCATAGTTGAATCTACCTAAACTTTTTATATTTAAATTTCCAAAGGTACATCTAAAGCTTTTAAAGCGGTTTTGACAATAGATGGAGCATCTAAACCTGCCTCAATATATTGCGCGGTTTGGTTATTATGGTTAATGAAATAATCAGGTAGAACCATTGGCCTGAACCTTACATGATCTAAAAGACCGTTCTGGGCAAGATGTTGCATGACAAATGCTCCAAATCCGCCTGTTGATCCCTCCTCAATAGTGATAAGAACCTTATGGTTTCTAGCCAGCTGATCAATTAATCCTTTGTCAAGAGGCTTAGCAAAACGAGCGTCGACAATTGTAGGGGGCAATCCATATTGTTTAAGGGTTTCGGCAGCTTTTAAACATTCTGCCAAACGGGCTCCGAAAGACAAGATGGCAATTCCCCCCTTTTCATCACCGGTCTGCTCTCCCATTTCCTGAATGATTTTTCCTTTACCAATTGGAAGAATTTGACTTTCTGCCGGTAAAGAAAGACCAATACCAGGGCCACGTGGATATCTGAAGGCGATTGGACCTTCATCAAAAGCTGCTGCGGTTGCTGTCATATGAGCTAATTCAACTTCATTGCTGGGAGCCATGATAACAATATTTGGTAGACATCCCAAATATGCAATATCAAAGGTACCAGCGTGGGTTGCCCCATCAGCTCCAACCAGTCCAGCGCGATCAATGGCGAAACGAACAGGTAAATTCTGCAGGACAACGTCATGCATGACTTGATCATAGGCACGTTGCAGAAAAGAGGAATATATAGCACAGAAAGGTCTTAACCCCTCGGTTGCCAGACCTGCGGCAAATGTAACCGCATGTTGTTCAGCAATGCCGACGTCAAAATAACGTTCAGGAAATTTCTGTTCAAATTTGTCTAATCCTGTACCAGATGGCATCGCAGCGGTTATGGCAATAATTTTGTCATCTTTTTCAGCGCATTTTAGCAGTTCATTACTGAAAACCGAGGTATACGATGGTGGTCCGGGCGGTCCTTTATTCTGTTTTCCTGTTATGACATTGAATTTGGAGACAGCATGATATTTATCGCCTGAAGATTCAGCCGGTTTATATCCATGTCCCTTTTGGGTTACGACATGTAAAAGTACTGGACCGATATGTTCGGCATCGCGCAGATTTCTTAAGACAGGAACCAGTTGTTGTAAATTATGTCCATCAATTGGCCCCACATAATAGAAACCTAGTTCTTCAAACAATGTCCCGCCCGTCATTAAAGCACGGGCATATTCTTCGGCCCGTTTTGCCTTTTTTTCAAGACTCTCGGGTAATTTGCTGGCAACTCTGGCGGCAAGATCTCTTAGCCCCAAGAAATGACGTGACGAGAGAAGCTGCGATAGATAAACGGACATTGAACCGACAGGTGGGGCAATGGACATTTCATTATCGTTCAGGATGACAATTAATCGTTCTGCACCTGGCCCAGCAACTGCAGCATTATTCATGGCCTCATAGGCCATACCAGCTGAAATGGATCCGTCACCGATTACCGCTATGACACTGCGTTCATCATATGCTGGATCTTTTTTGGCCTTAAAATGGTTTGCAACAGCTATACCCAATCCTGCCGAGATCGAGGTTGAGGAATGGGCGGCTCCGAAAGGGTCGTATATACTTTCTGAACGTTTTGTAAAGCCTGATAATCCTCCAGGTTGACGTAATGTACGAATAAATTCACGACGACCAGTTAATATTTTGTGGGGATAAGCCTGATGACCAACATCCCATATTAGTGAGTCATTTGGTGTATCAAAAACAGCATGTAATGCAACAGTAAGTTCAACCACACCCAAAGAGGCCCCTAAATGTCCACCTGTTGTGGAAACGACATCTATTGTTTCGGCACGTAATTCCTTGGCTAGCTGTTCTAGCTGTTCAATGGAAAGGTTTTTGAGATCTGTTGGGGTATGAACGCGGTCTAATAAAGGGAAACGTCCATAAGTAGGAATGGATTTTAAATGATTAGCCGATTCATTTTCCATAAGATTTTCTTTGTTCTTAGGCGTTTCGGTTTGTTCATCCATGTTATATTTCGTCCGTAACTGTTACATAATAGCTTAATATAAATGTTAAGTTTTTTAGCTTATACTCGAGTTTAGATGATATTCAAATACACGTTATGTAAAATCTATCACCTTTCATGAATAAAAAAGGATAAAAAGCGAACAATATATTACACTTTTTTATTAAGCTTTTATGGCTGATTTTATCTTTTTTTTCAAACGAGATATTAAATTTGTTGCTTGAGGAACACATCTATGAAGTAAATTGTTACTTTAAAGAAGGAAAAAGAGAGACGGCAAGGCTTTTGAAATTTAAAATAAAACGTTTTTGTCGTAAAGTACGTTTTTTACTAATAATATTTTTTTCTTGTTGTTAAGGGTCATTTATCTTATGAATGACGCATTTGTTATATGTTAATATCGGTTAAACCGGTTTGGGAGCTTAGATAAATGGCTGTTCCTCTGATGCAGGCAGTACGAGTCGGTAGCTACGTTGTTAAACAACATCTAAAAAGACGTGAAAAATATCCACTCGTTTTGATGTTGGAGCCTTTATTACGTTGTAACTTGGCCTGTTCTGGTTGCGGAAAGATTGATTATCCTGCTGAGATATTGAATCAGCGATTGAGTGTGCAGGAATGTTTGGATGCTGATGCTGAATGTGGCGCCCCTGTCGTGGCAGTTGCAGGGGGTGAACCCTTGTTGCATAAGGAAATGCCACAGATTATTGAGGGATTGATCGCTCGTAAACGGTATGTATATCTGTGTACTAATGGATTGTTGCTTGAAAAAAAGATTGACGATTATAAACCATCTCCATTCTTTTCATGGGATATTCATTTGGATGGTGACAAGTCCATGCATGACGCTTCTGTCTGTCAGCAGGGGGTTTACGATCGTGCCGTTTCAGCAATAAAACTTGCCAAGTCTAAAGGGTTCAGGGTTTCAATCAACTGCACCCTGTTTGATAATGCCGATCCATATCGTGTAGCGGCATTTTTTGACAGTGTTATGGAGTTGGGGGTTGATGGTATTATGACTGCTCCTGGCTATGCCTATGAAAGGGCGCCAGATCAAGAACATTTCCTGAACCGTCAAAATACCAAAAAATTATTTCGTGAAATTTTCAGATTGGGAAAGGGACATAAATGGCGTTTCACGCAATCTCCATTATTCCTGAATTTTCTGGCTGGAAATGAGCAATATCACTGTACTCCTTGGGGTAAGCCTTTAAGAACAGTTTTTGGATGGCAACGTCCATGCTATCTGTTGGGAGAAGGTTATGCACCGACGTTTGAAGCATTGATGAATGAAACTCAATGGGATCAGTACGGTACGGGCAATTACGAAAAATGCGCCAATTGCATGGTTCATTCCGGATATGAAGCTACCGCTGTTAAGGATGCGATCAAACGTCCATGGCATATTGCTCAGGTTGCTTTAACAGGACCCAAGGTTGAAGGTGTGATGGCACCCGAAATAGATTTGTCACAACAGAGACAGGCAAAATATGATTATAATGAACAGGTGGCGGAATTAATGAAGAAACTGCCTAAGGATTCAGTTAAAAAACGGACAGCAGTTCGTCGTGTTAAAAAGGTGGCTGTTCAGGAAGCCTGATTATACATTGGTATCTTTTGTGGAATAAAAGGAAAGGCAAGCTTACTTTTTCAAGCTTGCCTTTTTTAATAGTTGTGTAAGGAACAAATTTATTACAGAAATAAAAATAAAAATGTTAAATCATACTCAAAGTAAAAATAAGTATAACAGATTTATTATTTTTTATTAGTAACAATTTTGTTAGATTATTTTTGTAATTTCTGTTTTTTATTATGATTACATTTATTGGATTTAAGTAAATGCTTGTTTCAATTATTGTTATTTTATGCTTGATTTTTTTGAATGGTATTTTCGCTATGGGCGAACTTGCTTTAATATCAAGCCGAAAAGCCCGGCTGGTTGCGATGCAACATCAAGGGGTGAAGGGTGTTGAAGGGGCTTTACGATTAATTGATAAACCACAAAGTTTTTTACCCACTATTCAGGTTGGTATTACGCTTGTTTCAATATTTGAGGGAGCCTTTGGGGGATCCCGTATTGAAAATTGTCTAAGGCATTGGCTTGAACAATTTTCGTTAATCAAAATCTGGGCAGATGACTTGTCGATTCTTATCGTTGTTTTGGTTATTACTTTTTTTATGCTAATTTTTGGGGAACTGGTTCCAAAGCAGTTGGCGTTACTAGAGCCTGAGGTCATTGCTGTCCGCCTGTCCTGGCTATTTATAATTATATCAAAGATTGCCTCTCCTGCAGTTTGGGTCCTCAGTAAATCCTCTGAATGCGTTTTGAAATTATTAAGAAGACATAATAAAGTTTCTGTCTCTGTAACAGAAGAGGAATTAAGGGCCTACATTGCCGAGGGTGCCAAGGTTGGTGTGCTGGAAGTTGAAGAACGGGATATGATTGAACGTTTGCTACGACTGGCTGACCGACCTGTCAGGGCTGTTATGCGTCCAAGGAATGAAATTATATGGATTGATCGTTCTATTTCAGGGGACAAATTGAAACAGGCTTTGTACAATATTTCACATACACGATTGGTTGTTTGTGAGAATGGAATTGATAATCCTGTTGGTGTGGTTTTGGTTAATGATTTGTTCAGCCAGCTTTTACATAAAAACAGCTTGTCAATTAATGCCTGTTTACAGCGTCCTCTTGTTGTTCCGGATAGTATGTCTGCCTTGGACGCTCTGGAACGATTGAGGGGTGATTTATTAGGAATATTACTGGTTCTTGACGAATATGGCTCATTTGAGGGAATTGTAACGGTTTCGGATATTTTTAAAATAATTGTGGGTGAAATTAATCAGTCTCTGGATGCCCCCCGTCTTGAGTCAGGGATAAGTAATGAATATTTACTGGAAGGGACGACTCAGGTCGATGAAGTCAGGGATCAGCTGGATTTAGGAGATTTACCTGCGGAAGGAAGTTATCATACGGTCGCCGGATTGATTTTGGCACTTTTACGAAGAGTCCCGGTTACAGGTGACAAGGTTGTTTTTTCAGGTTGGCTTTTTGAGGTTTTGGAGATGGAAAATCGTCGGGTTACTCGTGTAAAGGCAAGTCGACAACCTGTGGCAAAAAACTAGTAGGTATTTAAAAATCCCTTTTCTTAAAAAAAAGAAAAGGGATTTTTTTTAATGTAATGTAATGGCTTGGGCCAATTTTACTTCATTTGTAAATTTAGGCCATTTGTTTTGAGCCAGAGCCTTTAAGGAAGGAGAGGGTAAATCAAGCTTATCAGAATAAATCCAAAGAAAAGTCAGCGCTTTATGCAAATAGTTTTTTGTTTCCTTGATGGGAATTGTTTCCATGAACAGTAATGGATCTTGATTATTCTCAGCTGAATTCAACCATTTTGATGTTATTACAGGTCCGGCATTATAACTGGCCAGCATATGAATAAGGCTTCCCCCTTTTGGAAGCATATCATAGCTTTTCTTGTTATAAAGTCCTGATAAATGGATAAGGTATAATTGACCAATTTCCAAATTTAAAGCGGAATTTTGCAGTTCATCCAAACGATGAATCGATACGTTATTTTTTTGTTTTGCAATATATTTTGCTGTCATAGGCATGATTTGCATTAGGCCACGTGCCCCTGTATTCGAAACAGCCTTGCTATTGAAATTTGATTCTAAACGGATCAACGCATAGATAAGTGCCGGATTGATTCTGTAGCCATTCCTTGGATGTAAATTGGGTAAGGGTAAGCTTTTATTGTGGTCGAGAAGATTTTCATTTTGTGCAATTATCTCAACAAGCTGTTTAGATAAATCGTTTGCGCCTATGGTTTTTGCAATCAATTGAATGGAATGCAAAAGGGCAAGATTCTTTCTATTTTTTATCCATATCTGTTTTAAAATAATCTCAGCCCGTTTTTTTTCGTCCACTTGTAGTAAGGCAAAAAACCTTTTTCCCTCAGCAGTGGCTTCAATAGTGTTGATATCCACTTGAGAAAGTGTTGTAGAAGAAAATTTAAGGAAATTTAGTAAAGGATGAAAATCAGTCTTCTCTGTTGAAGTATCATGATCGTTTTCTTTTAGAATCTGGTTGGCCAAAATACCATAAAAAGTATGCACAAACGAAGCCGATCTGCGCAACCAGATAATATATTCCTGTTTATTTTCCTTTCTTAGACATGAACGTGCAGCCCAGAAATAAGTACCTGCTCTAATATTGGTAGTGATAATATCTGCCTTTGAAGCCTGTGCAAAAAATTTCAAGGATTGATCAATATCATTATTTTTCCAGGCAATTAATCCAGCGACATATCCAGCCAAACCAACACGGTAATTGGATGATTTAAACGCATTTTTAGCCAGTTGATAGGCATGATCTGAATAATTCATTGCAAAGAGCTGTTGAGCTATTTCTGCCTGTAATTGTGCGGCATATAGATTATTCATTCCGCGTGTCTGTTGAATAAGCTGCAAGGCACTTTTCGCTCCCTGCCAACCTGATGCGCTGCGTTCACGAACAGTTTGATCCAACAAAGGATTTCTTTTGAAGGAATTGGTTTCGAAATTAAGATGATCAAGGCTTTGCAAATAAGCCATGACATTATTGTTGTTATCAATAGGTAGATTCTGACTGACGGGAATTGATACTTTAATAGCGCCAAGATTGTTCAGACGCTTTTGAATATCAGATGAATCAGGATAAGATGCAAAATTTTTCAGCCATAACTTTAATTGCCCTGTATTTGGTAAAAAATGTGGGTTTAGGTAACGCTCGGCAAGAATATCGCCGAGCAACAAATTGTCTGAAATCTGAATTGTTTCAGATTGAGCCGTTGTGAAATCCCCTTTGCGTTGTAGATCAAATATATAGCGAATACGCTGTTCATCCATTGAATTTAACGGACGAGGAAAGCTGACACGACCATTACCATTTCGAATAATATTTCTAGCTTGTGTAATGATTGTTTCTTCACGCTGATCTAACTGTTTTGGCGTAGTTGCCCGTATGGATACAGTTGATACGCCTGCAAACAAGGCTGCGCTTGCCAATAAAGCCCGGACAGCCAAAGGGGAAAGAATGTTTGTCCCTTGCATAATACATATTAATTAGGAAAGAGTGTCATGTAATTCAAGAGTTATTTATTTTAGGTAATTAAATATTATCGCTGAAATATATATAATGCTTCAATCAAGTGTTTTTATCTATGGTGGCACGAATGTAAAGGAGATTTTTCCAGGTTACCTGGCGGATCTTGGCATTAATGTTAATTTGGGAAAGATGGTGTAATGGAAAAAGTTGGATGGGGTTAGGAATTCCAGAGTATGTGAATGAATGCCATTGATTTTTTAGCTGGTTAAAATTGACTGGGGTTTTTAGTAAGGTCTTAGCAGGTAATTGTCCAATTGTCAGGATATATCTGGGTTGATACAGGATTAGTAATTTATATAAAAAAGGTAGGCAAAGTTCTAATTCATTCGTTGATATTTGTCGTCCACCTGGGGGGCGCCATGGAACAAGCGGAATACGAAAACAAGCATCAAGAGAAATATCGATGTTATCAAGCATCTGTTCAAGCCAGAAATTTCCCGTATCTGCGAAAACCCTTCCGCTACGATCTTCATCGGCATCGGGAACATCCCCGATAATGTAAATATGGGATTTTGGATCTCCAACAGAAAGTATTGTATTCATGGCTGTGTTTTTAAGCGAACAGTCTTTGAATTCCAGGATAGCCTGGTTTATTTCTTGTAAACTATTGGTTTGAAAAGCGGAGTGTCGATTTGTTTTTGTTATAATTTTCGTTGAAACAGATTGTTTTTTAGGTAAAGGAAGAGTAGGAATAGGTTTTCTATTTTCTAAATGGTTGATACTTACTGAAGTTAAATTTTCATCTATACCCCATTCAGAATATAGCTGTAACAATGATAAATGGTCATACATTTTAGATTACGATGAATATAATGATGGTTAACGAAACCTTATATACTAAGATTTCAGTTTATTGAGAAGATAGTGATTATGCAATGCCCACGCTTTCTACGCACCATGCTTTTATCTTTTTCTCTAATTGCTGGGATGAGCTCGGCATCTAAAGCGTCCGTAATTGTAAAGGATCCAGAGCCTGTTATTCCCCTGGTGCATCAAAGGGGCGGGTACGGGGATTATCTGTCTGCCTATTATGCGGCGCAGACCGATGATAATGTGACCGCTGCAAAATTTTATAATAATGTGTTTAATCATGATCTAAAAAACACGGATGCACGTGAAAGGGCATTTTACTATAGTGTGATCGCCGGCAATCCAGCTGCAGTAAATTTGGCAAAACAAGAAGATAAGGATCCAATTTCCGCCCTGGTATTAAGAAATGATGCAATTGTTAAGGGAAACTGGAAAGAGGCATTAAAATATTTTACTTCTCCTCCTGGTGATCCATTGGGTCAGATGACGTTTTTACTGTTGCAAGCATGGTGCCTATATGGTGCTGGTCAGATTGATCAGGCAAACGCTCTGTTTGAAAAAGGAATTAATACGCCTATTAGTGGAGTTTTTCTAATTCATTATGGCGTTGCGGAAACTTTATCACATCATGATAAAAAAGCTGGCATTTTATTTGAAAAAGCCTATCGGGTTTTTCCCGGGGCGGATTTGCTGTTAATGCGGGCTTATGGAAATTGGCTTTATCAGCATCATCGGGCTGGAAAAGCGGAGACAATGGTCGATAATTTGACTGATATTTTGCCTTTTTTATCCATTTCAAAAAATAATTTACGTCGCAATCTTTCTCAATTTCCAGTGCATGATGCTCAAGGGGCGGTTGCTCAGGTTTACTTGGCAATGGCCTCCCTGATTCAGCAGGATTTGGCCAATCAGACTGTTGATGAAAATGACAGGGAGGCTAAAATTTCGTATAAGGTTGCCCTTCATACTGAACAGATATTTTTACGGTTTGCTTTACAGCTCAATCCAAATCTTTCTGAAGCCAAAATTATGTTATCGGGCATTCTTGCGGAACAAAAACACCCTGAACAGGCCCGTAAAATCTTATTTCCCGTTAATCCGGATGATCCGTTAAAGACCAATATACAGTTACAACTTGCCCGTTATGATGCATTATTAAAACATTATTCTCGGGCGGAAAAATCCTTGGAAGAATTGTTAAAGGATTACCCACAAGAAATTAGTTTATGGCAAACGTTGGGTGATATTTATTTTGATCAGAAAAATTATCCAAAAACCATTCAAATCTACAGTAAAGTCATTCAGTTAAAGAAAAACAAAACTAAATATGATTGGACAATGTTTTTCATAAGAGGGGTTGCTTATGAAAAACAAAAACAATGGCTAAAAGCTGAACAGGATCTACAAATGGCATTAAAATTGGCACCAAATGAGCCAATTTTATTGAATTATCTGGGTTATTCATGGGCACTAAGACATAAAAACTTGCAGAAAGCCCAGATAATGCTACAGAAAGCCATTGATATTGCACCGGATGAAGGGGCAATCCGTGATAGTTTAGGCTGGATTATGGTTTTGAATAATCAAACAGCTTTAGCCATACAACAGTTGGAGCTGGCTGCCGAGACCATTCCACAGGATCCTGAATTAAATTACCATCTAGGGGTTGCCTATTGGAAGGTTGGACGCTATCAAGAGGCGATTAATCAATGGAATGTAGCCTTGACTTGCAATCCAAATCCTGAAAATAGAAATTTAATATTGAATGCATTACAAAAAGCTAAAAAAAATAAATTCTTGTCCTCTCACCACTAGGTAATTTCACTATTTGAAAAAAGATTCAATGTTTATAGAAAAAGCGTACGCCAAAATAAACCTTTTTTTGCATGTGACGGACAAACGTCCTGATGGATATCATATTCTGGATAGTCTGGTTGTTTTTCCTGATGTAGGGGATGAATTGATCCTGTTTCCAGTTTCAGGTAAAGAGGACAGACTTGTCGAGCTTGAAATAACGGGGCAATTTGTATCGCAGTTATCTCAGGAAAATCAGGACGATAACCTGATTGTTAAAGCAGCCTATAAACTTGCAGCATGTACAAAACAACCTTTAAAGCCTGTTAAAATCCAACTGATTAAAAATCTTCCTGTCGCCTCAGGAATTGGTGGTGGATCTTCAGATGCAGCGGCTACTTTACGGTTATTGATGCGTTATTGGAATCTTGTAATTGACAATGATTCATTACAGAAGATTGCATTACAATTGGGGGCAGATGTTCCCGTTTGTCTTAATCCGGTCACACAACGCATGCAGGGAATTGGTGAAGTCATTTCAAGGGATATAGAAATTCCCTCTTTTGGCATGATTTTAGTGAATCATGGAGAAGGGGTGTCAACGGCGGAAGTGTTTAAGAAGCGTCAATCTTCTTTTTTTGACAAAGTTAATTTGAAAAATAGTTTCGATAATGTTAATTCATTTATTCATGATATAATGACCTATGATAATAATTTACAGGAGCCTGCTATTTTACTAAATTCTAAAATTGAAAAAGTTTTGGAAGAAATTAAGATGTTACCCCACTGTCGCTTGGCACGAATGAGTGGATCGGGTGCAACTTGTTTTGGATTATTTGAAACGGTTGAGCAAGCACAAAAAGCGGCGGAGATTTTATCCTCAAAATATTCTTGGTGGATATGGGGGGGGAAAGCTATTCATTAATTTAAATTTTATAGATATAAAATATTTTAGAGGGATAAAGAGGTTACAAATGGCTATTGATGTGAATATACGGATTACGGAAGACCGTAAAAAAACAATTTTAACTTTTTCACCTGATAGTGGCGTAACCGGTCAATTAGAATTAAATCAGCTGGAACTGGACAATCTTATCCAAGCTTTGGGATCTGTTCGATGGATGATGGCAGAAGGTCAAAAAATAGCTGAAATAACCGGGGCGCAGATCAAACCTGCATATCAAACCAAATGGGCAATTCAGAAGAATATTGAAAAAGCAGAAACTTTGCTTGCTTTTCAACATCCAGGGTTTGGTCCACTTGGGTTTGTTTTATCTGACCAACAAGTTAAGGAATATGTCAAGGCATTACAAAAAGGTCTGAAAATCAAGAAATAAATGTTATAGTTAGATATATTTAAAAGCGATGATACCCGATATAAGCAATAAGCAGATAAAACTGGTTACCCATATTAATCGCTTTTCAATAAAATCCTGAATAGATGACCCAAAAAAATAAAGTAGAACAGCTTCCAGGAAAAAACGGGAGCCTCGGGTAATTAAACTTGCGAGCAGGAAGGGTATCAGGGCAAAATGTGCCGCACCGGCAGTAATGGTGATGAATTTATAGGGGATCGGTGTTAATCCTTTGATTAGAATAATCCATACGCCATATGTATTGAATTTATCCTGCAAATTGATGAGTTGCTGTTCTGCGTGATAGAAATGAATGATGGGCATTGCAAGATAATGAAGTAAAAAAGCACCTATTATCCATCCCAATAACCCTCCGACAACACTACTTGAAGTTGTAACTATTGCATATAGCCATGCTTTGCATCGTTTAGCGAGAATCATTGGACAAAGGAGAATATCCGGCGGTATTGGGAAAAAGCTTGCCTCGGAAAACGCGGTTAGCATAAGCCAGAATATCGCGTACTGACTTGCGGCGAGTTGTAAGGCGCGTGCATAAAGATGTTTGAGCATAAAATAAATAAATGTTTTATATTTGTATAGATTGAGGTTAATGTAACGAAATTCGTTTCGGGAAAGTTATTCTATAAGCATAACGACTGCACATAATCCATGAGGAATACGATTATGTAAAGTAATATCTCCACCTTGTCCGCGAATAATATTTCTTGCGATTGAAAGTCCCAGCCCAGTTCCTCCTGTAGAACGGTTGCGGCTTGTTTCCATACGGACAAAGGGTTCAAAAACATATTCAAGATTTTCCTGTTTCAATCCGGGTCCATCATCTTCGATCAATATGAAGATATGTTTGTCTTTCTGGTTATAAAGTGATGGGAAGGGAGGTTTTGAGGTTAGCGATACAGTAACATTCCCTCCATAATTAAGCGCATTATTCATTAGGTTTTGTAGGGCTCTTTTTAGGTTGATCGGACGAGCCTTGATTGTATAACTGGGTAAGGGATGGTGAAGACGGATTTGATCAATTTTATCCGGATGGGTTTCCTGTAATTCATGGATAAGGGTTTCAATCAGGCTTGTTAAATCAAGATTGATAACAGGTTCATGATGCGTATTGTCACGTCCGAATGCCAGGGTCGCATCAATCATTTTTTCAAGTTCATCAAGATCTGAGATAAATTTTTTTTGTAAATGTTTATCATTGATAAATTCAGATCTTAATTTCAATCGTGTAATCGGTGTGCGCAGATCATGACCAATTGCCAAAAGAAGTTGTGTACGATCATTTACAAAACGATTTATACGCCGTGCCATATCGTTAAATGCCCGTGCGGCTTGGGCAACTTCTTCTGGTCCAGATTCAACAAGAGGAGTGGCATTGACATCTTGTCCCAGCCTTCCCGCTGCTGCGGCTAATGTACTGACAGGGGCAATTAATCGTCGAACACTCCACAAAGTAAGCAGGCTTGTTGCTGTTGCCATGATAAAAAAGCTGATCGGAAACGTTGCTGATTTGAAAGGGTTTGGTGTGGTTAATTCATATATGATGTTTAACCATTGTTTATCATCTGGTAACTGAAATGCGATTGCATTTTTATGTTTGTCTGGATCAGAGGTGGCAATAATTTTGGTTGGACGTAATTCGGGTGGGAACAAGATTGTTGTAAGAAGGTGGGAAACAGTTTGTTCCAATTTAGGGGAAGGGAGATTGACATTTTTAAGATTGGGTTCGTTTGAAAGAAAAATGGTAAATCCATGTATTGGATCTAGATCATTAATCTCATCGGACCGATCCTTGCTATCGACTTCCGAAATATCACGATAAATAGCTGTTGCGCGATTTACAGCTTCCTGTTCTTGGGTGAGGCGATTGAAATCTAGCCGATCCAAAGTATTGATTAACAAGCCACATGCCTCGATCAAACCCATCCCAATGATTAAGATCAAGGCTGTACGAGCTGCTAGAGAATAGGGCCATAAATGCCACTTTCTTGGTTTATGTTGTGACATAGTGAATGGGTAGGGCCAACAAATAGCCCCCTCGGTGAACGGTTTTAATTATTTTTGGCTGGCGGCTGTCATCTTGCAGTTTTCGACGCAATCGGCTTAATGTAACGTCAATTGTACGATCGGTGGAAGGAAGCTGATGCCCATATAGAATTTCGGATAAAGTTTCCCGGGTAACAATTTCTGGGGCATGTTCGATTAAAGCAATTAACAGGTCATATTCCTTGCTTGTCAGGGAAACCTCAACATTTTGAGGATTCAGTAGCTGTCTGTGAAGTAAATTGACCTTCCAGTCTCCAAACTGGATGATTTTCTGTATGTAGGGGTTGTGAGCGAATTGTTTACGTTGTGAACGATGCAAAACGGCATGGATACGGGCCAGTAATTCTCTTGGGTTGAAAGGTTTTGCCATATAATCGTCGGCACCTAGTTCTAGCCCGATAATCCGATCTGCTTCGTCTCCCATAGCGGTTAACATAATGATAGGAATATCAGCTTTTTTTCTTAACCAATGGGCTATCTCGAAACCACTTTCCTGAGGTAGCATAAGGTCGAGAATCACAAGGTCAAAATGATTGTTTTTCCAAATTTGGCGCACTTGCTCCCCATTATATGCATAGGAAACCTTGAAATGATGTTTTTGCAAGAATTGAGAGAGCAGATCTACAATTTCGTGATCATCATCAATTATTAAAAGATGTATAGTTTGTTCCATAAGATATCAAAAACAAGAAAAGTTAAAATCTGGTCAGAATAGATAACGTGATTAAAGGCAAATATTATTTATTAACAAAACTTTGAGTAATGATGTTTTTTCTTTTGGAAATTATTTTATAGTGAAAATCAATTAAATTAAAGTAAAGGATAGATTATCATGATACCAGAAATAAAGCCTAAAGAGGCTTGGGATTTGTTAAAAAAGGATGGGCAGGCTCTGTTAATTGATGTCAGAACGCCGGAGGAGTGGGAACAGGTCGGCTATCCAGAGTTATCATCTCTAGGCAAGGAAGTTATCAAGATTAGCCTACAAGACAGGATGGGAAATAGAAATGTGAATTTCATACGGGAGTTGAAAAAAACCGTAACGCAATTAGATCGGCCTTTATTATTCCTATGTCTTATGGGAGGACGAAGTCGAATCGCTGCAATCTTGGCAAAAGATGAAGGCTATAAAAATGTTTATAATATAAAAGAAGGTTTTGAAGGGCCAGCAAATGTCAATGGAGTAAGGGGGACAATTGCTGGTTGGCTAGCAGATAATTTACCTTTCACGAAAAAATCTTAAATAATTTTCACATATTTGTAGAAGGGCTTGCCTCTGCATCATATACGATTTCAATGACAATACACCAGGGATAACGATAGTCATAGCTTGCACCATTTGCATTGGATATCATGCCCTGAGTGTCAACAGGTACATGGGTCAATGCAACGGAATCATTTACGTTGCCGCCAATAATACTGATTTCCTTGCCAAAAGGTTGCATGTTCTGGTTTGTCATAACGACAATACCGCAATGTGCAGGAAATCCGTATGTTGTGGGAAGTGTATTAAAACGGATAGTGTTCCGGTTTTTACCTCTGGCGGTACAAATCATGTCACCCAGTTTTGGTGCATAAGTGGCTGGATCATGCCCCCTTAAGACAGGAGATGTTCCAGAAGCGGCCGCATTGATATAGGTTGAATGATTGGGTGAATAGGGGAAACGGTCATTTGCACCTGCAATTCTCATGATATAAGAGATAAAAGCCGCGGACCAGGCATAATTTCCATCGTTGATAAAGTTGAAAACGGTTCCATTACTATTATGTTTTCCAGTATAACTTCCTTCTTTCATGCCGGGATCCATACCAATCCACCAATATTCACCCACCCGTTGCCATAAACCAGATGAACGTTCAGCCTTTACATCCGGACTTGTTGGTTCAGGACGCTGAAGGGGATCTTCATCGGCAATGGGTTGGTTAAATACGCGCCATTCGCGTAAGGTTAACGCTACTACTTCCTGGCGGGAAAAAGGTTCATAATTTCTAATGGCAAAATCTGGAACACGGTCATTATAATAATATCCGACCGGTTTTTGCGATGATGCTGTTTGTTGAGTTGGTGTTATACGGGGGTTATTTGGTGGTCCACCACAGGCGACAAGAAACGTAAGGAAGAAAACCGAGATAATTTTACGGATCATTTTAATAAATCATCTTGAATGTTAAAAATATTAAGAAATGAATATATTATCTCTGATAATTAGTCTTTTTGAAATGATTTTTCTTTCGTAAATAATGTTATTCAAAACAAACTGTGGCTTTAAAACATCTTCATTTTACGATAAGGAAAGGAATCGTTGGTATTCTAATTAAACGGCCATGAATTTTAAAAAGTTATTATTAAAAACCATATTACATAAATATACCAGGGAAATAGGGGAAGATATGATTATTACCCATGATTTGAATGAGTTTTTAAGGGAGAGAGGGCATTTGGACATGATTGATGTATCCTTTGTTCCAACGATGGGAGCTTTACATGAGGGTCATCTTGCTTTGGTAAAGAAAGCCAAGAAAATAGCCAAACATTGCATTGTAAGTGTTTTTGTCAATCCTTTACAATTTGATCAGAAAGAGGATTTTCTTCGATATCCTAAACTTGAAAAAGAGGATGTTCATTTGCTTGAACAAAATCAGGTCGATATAGTGTGGTTTCCAAAAGTCGAGGATATCTATCCAAAAGGTTTTGACACGCGTATTGAGATAGGTGGACCAGCTTTACAATGGGAAGGTGCATTGCGTAAAGGTCATTTTTCAGGCGTTGCAACCGTTGTTTATCGATTGTTTTCTTTAGTCAGACCTAAATTTGCCTGCTTTGGGGAAAAGGATTGGCAACAAATTCAGGTGATTCACAGAATGGTAAAGGATTTGCTTTTACCTGTTACTTTGGTGAATGTGCCAATCGTGCGTGAAAAAGATGGTCTTGCAAAATCATCCAGGAATCGTTTTCTTACGAGTGAAGAGCGTTCGCGAGCACCGTTTTTGTATAAAATATTACAAGAGGCTTATCTAAAGTTAAAAAGTGGAGGTAATATTTCACTTATTTTATCAAACGCAATAGAGGCATTGGAAAAAAAAGAGTTTAAAGTGGATTATTTTTGTGCGGTTGATGGAAATTCTCTACAGAAAATAACCAAGTGGAATGATAATGCACGTCTTATTGCAGCGGTAAAACTGGGAAGTGTACGATTATTGGATAATATATGAAATTTATTTTCCATTTATTTAATTGAAATGGAAAATAAGTCATGGTTTAGTCGATTGGTTGGTCATCTCGATAAACGCGTTCTTTTCTCTCATGTTGTTCTTGAGCTTCAATGGAAAGAGTGGCGATGGGGCGGGCCTCTAGCCGCTTCAAACTGATGGGTTCTCCTGTTACCTCACAATAGCCATAAGAACCATCTTCAATTTTCTGAAGTGCGTTATTGATTTTTGCAAGCAGTTTTCTGGCCCGGTCATGAGTACGCAGCTCAATTGCGCGGTCTGTTTCAGAACTGGCCCGGTCATTGAGATCAATATCAACATTTTTGTCTTCTGAGAGATGATTAAGGGCCTCAGTTGAATTTTGCAAAAGAGAATCCCGCCAATCTTCCAATTTCTTTTTAAAATATGCAAGCTGACGAGGATTCATGAATTCCTCATCTTCAGAAGGGCGATAGTTTTTATCAAGCGGTAACGTATTCATTATGCACCTGCTATAGATATGGAATAATAAAGTAGCCTAAATTACTTTTATTAGAGCTTTATAATAGCGAGTAACTATTTCGCCAAGTAAAAAAAATAAATTTTAAAAAATAGTGGGTAAATTAATAAAAACAAGATTTTGGGTCTAAAAATGTAAAAAAAATATTTTTTTGAAAAAATATAAAAAAAAACTTGAGATTCGTCAGTGAAGGGGTCATATACTAACCTAAATATAACGGTGGTCGTTATTTCGCGGAATATATGATATATTATTGATTAGGACAAATTCTGTTTGATTACTAGAACAGGGTTCGTTTCTGATTGAAGTTTATGTATGTTCTAGTTTCACTTTATTCTTTGGCCCAAGGGGGCATATTGCCCAACAGGCCGTCTACTGGTTTAGGGGTACGTGATGAACGGACTTGCTCAACTGGGGATGGTCTCGGAAACTCCGAGAAATAACCAGGTTTCAATTGATTTTTCAGAAAATATGGAAGATCGTAAAGATTATTTTATTGTTAAAGATGGTATGCGTTTTGCAGGAACGCATCTTCTTGTTGATTTGTGGGATGCAACCAATCTGGATAATCCAGAAGAGATTGATCGCATCTTGTGTGAAGCTGCTGTTGTAGCTGGGGCCACGATATTACACAGTCATTTTCATCATTTTTCACCGAATGGTGGGGTTTCTGGTGTTGTTGTTTTGGCGGAAAGCCATATTTCCATTCATACCTGGCCAGAACGGAATTTTGCTGCTCTGGACATTTTCATGTGTGGTTCTTGTGATCCGTATCTTGCCATTCCTGTTTTACAACATTTCTTTAAACCTGAAAGAATTGTACTGGACGAACAGAGGCGTGGGAAAGAAAATTTATAGAAAAACGATATTTCTATAGCAGTAACAAACACTGGACAAAAGAATATTGTCCAGTTTTTTTTGTCATTCAATAAAGGTGAAAGCAGAATTTAATGTCTTTTAAATGGGTTGATGAAACGTTGTATCCGGCCTGGAAACAGAGCTTCCGTGCTGATAGGGAAATCGTGCATAAAAAATCTTTATTTCAGGATATACGCATTATTGAAAATGAAGAATATGGCAAGGTTTTATTCCTGGATGGCGTGACCCAGATTACTGAAAAAGATGAATTTGTATATCAGGAAATGCTTGTTCATGTTCCCTTGTTGACACATGGCAATGCAAAGCGTGTTCTGATTATTGGTGCTGGAGATGGTGGGGTTTTACGTCGGGTTTTACAGCATCAAACAGTTGAAAAGGCGGTTATGGTGGAGATTGATGGGGATGTTGTCGCTCTGTCCAAGGAATTTCTGCCTGAAATTTCAAAAGATTGCTGGAATGATCTACGTGCGGAAGTGATTATTGGGGATGGTATCCAGTATGTTGCCGATGCGCCAAAGGAAAGTTTTGATGTTATAATTGTGGATAGCACTGATCCAATTGGTGTTGGTGAAGTTTTATTTACGGATGATTTTTATCGAAATGCAGCCAGAATTTTAACTGGAGACGGCCTGATTGTGAATCAATGTGGTGTTCCGTTTATGCAAGCCGAGGAATTGCGGGAAACCAGTTTGCGTCGTAAAAAATTCTTTTCATATGTATCGGCTTATGTCGCTGCGGTTCCAACCTATGTGGGTGGATTTATGACGCTAGGGATTGCAGGAAAAAAAGAAAATCAAACCAATCAAACAGTTGATATAATTAAGCAACGAGCAAAGGTGGCAAAACTTGAAGGATTGACACGGTACTGGTCTCCAGATGTTCATATGGCATCTTTTTGTCTCCCGCCATATATTAAGGAAAATTTACCGTAATAACAATGTGGTTTGAAAATTAAGAATTCTATTTCATGTAAAAAAAACGTATAGTTTACAAACGGTCGGATTTTATGACAATCTGGATTATAGTTTAAAGAATAGAATAAATTAATTTTTTTATAAAATTTTCTGATAGCAGGTTGGTAAGAAAGGAAAAGAATATGGCGGCAGCAATTATTTTCTTATCAACCTGTATTGTTTTACTGGTAATGTATTCCATAATCTGTGCGTTATGGGATGTGATATTGGGGCGTTGGAGCAGAGAAGAACAGAAAAAAAATTTTCAACAGGATCTTAATGATTTTGATGAATGAAAGGACAGGTTGATTCATTATTATGAGCATAAATGATCATTTCCAGATTGGTTTAATGCGTCATCCACCTGTTCAGGTTCCTGCTGGCATGTGTTACGGGCATTCAGATATACCTTTACGAAATGGATGGGAACAATATGTTTCGATTCCAGAAGGGTTTGCAATTGATCAGATTTATACCTCCCCTTTGTCACGTTGTCTCAAGTTGGCCCGTGCCATTGCATTGCAATATCAGATCCCATATCAGGAAGATAGGCGCTTGATCGAATTGAATTTCGGTTTATGGGAAGGAAAAAAATGGGATGAAATTCCTAAGGAATTCATTGATGCATGGGCAGAAAATCCTTGGGATTGGCAGATTCCGGAAGGAGAAACAGGTCGGTTACTTCTTGCTAGGGTTATTGAAATTTGGCATGAAATTAAAAAAAAGGGTCAAAATATTTTGATTGTCTCACATGGTGGCCCTTTACGGCTTTTAAGGCAGATTGCGTTAGAAAAATCAATTGAACTGTTAGGTCCATTACCAGATTTTGGTCGAATTGAATTATTTACCTTTTCAAAACATTATTTAGATAAACAACAAATTGCTTGTAACGAGTAAAGCGGTTGTGGATAATACCTGAACAGCGCCCAGGCAATCTCCGTTATATCCTTTAATATGGTTGTTGATAATCAAGCTGGATAAAAAACCGGTTATAAAGGAAACCAAAAGATACAAGATTGTAAATTTCCAGTTTAAGAGATAGAGACATATGCTTATCGTTATGGTGAAATGAATGAAACTGGAAATAAATGGAATATGATCAAGCTGACTGGCCATACTTTTTGATTGAACAGGGGAAAGGATAAAAATGGGGATCAACATGGATGATCTGGATAAAATCGCAATGGCTGTTAAAAGCGGAATAATTTTCTGATGAAGTGTCATTAGAGAGATCAAGGAGGTGATCTGTATTCCGAGTACAATAAATAATGTTAGAACCCCGTATGTGCCTAAACGGCTATCTTTCATAATGGTCAATTTTTGATCAATACTATGTCCGCCACCAAATCCATCTGCACAATCTGCCAATCCATCCTCGTGTAAACAACCGGTTAGCAATAGATGAAATCCTAATGCTGAAAAGGCGATAATTGACGAAGATAGAGTGGTGAAAGAAAGGGTATAAATAAAACATCCTTCAAGCCCACCGATAAAAGCGGAAATAAATGGCCAAATCCATATGGATCTGGCAAATGAAAAGAAATGAAAATCATTATAAATATAATGAATTGGCAATCGTGAAAAAAAGGAAAGACTACTGAAAAAATCAGTTATGACTTTCCTTATGAAAAGAAAAATCATTTAGGATACGGTAATCCGGCCTCATCATAGGTGGACATACCTCTATAACAGGCTAGGGCACCTTGAAGAATTGGAATGGTTATTGCGCATCCGCTGCCTTCTCCCAATCGCATATTAAAGGCTATCAAAGGATATTGGTTCAGGTTTCCGGCCAATAACAAATGCCCTTTTTCTGCAGAAAGATGGCTGATTTTTGCATGATCAAGACCTGACGGGTTTAGCTTTTGCAATGCAGCAACAGCGCTGGTGCAAACAAAACCATCTAATAATACCGGAATATTGAGATAACGAGCAGCCAAAGTGGCCCCCAACAAAGCCGCTTCTTCATATCCACCAAAGTGGCGGCAAATTTCAAGTGGGTCATCGAGAATATCCTGATGTTTGGCTAGAGCCTCATCAACAACACGTTGTTTGTTCTGGATATATTCAGGCGATTGACTTGTGCCTTTGCTGACCCATTGGGCACCATTTCCACCAAACAGGGCGGCACTCAAAGCGGCAGCTATTGTTGTATTGCCAATTCCAACTTCCCCTAAACAAAGCAGATTGATATTGGGTGTTACGGCATTATATCCCGTCTCGACCGCCTTAAGGAAATCATGTTCTGACATGGCCGCTTCATGACAGAAGTTTTTGGTTTTCTCAAAATGATTTAGAGGGATAATACGCAGTTCTGCTCCCGCAGTTTTTGCCAGCTGGTTAATGGCTGCATGTCCCTGTTCGATCTGGGTGACCATCAATTCCGTAACGACAGCATTGTAGGGTGTGACACTTTCGTCGGTAATGCCATGGTTTCCAGCAAAAATCATGATACATACCTTATCGAGGCTGGGCATTTCTTTTTTTTGCCAGGATGCTAGCCATGCAACCAGATTTTCAAGTTCTCCTAAACTGCCAGGAGGTTTTAAAAGGTTATTCTGGCGGGTAAAAGTGGCCTGTTCAGCTTTTTTATCCTTTTCGGGCAGTACAAGGCACAATTTTCTTAATTCGGTAATAGACTTAAAGTGTTTCATGATTTTAATGCAATACTATGGAAAAAACAGCCTGTAACTTTATTACGTCTTCCACCTTCCGGGCCAAGATAATTGTCTGTTCCATCGCTCAGTAAGGCATATGGCTGGTCAGATCCTGGATCTGAAAGGGTTGCGTAATGAAATTCATGGCCATATATTGTAAGATCCCCGTTTTGGTTAGGTAACCTCGCTATACGATATCCTAAATGAATTTTAGGTTTTGCATAACTGCAGCTATGGCTGAGCAGCCCACTCATTCTATGTGCTTGCCCGTTTTTGTCAATGAGGCTTTTCCCCATAACCATATATCCCCCGCATTCACCATGCACAGTTTTAGTTTGGGCAAAGTTTTGTAAACCCTGTAAAAACTGATTGGCATTGGCAATTTTTTCCGCATATAGCTCTGGATATCCTCCTGGTAGCCAGCAACTATCACATTTTTCTGATGGTGCCTCATCTTGCAGTGGAGAAAAAAAATGGATGGATGCTCCCTGTCGATGCCATCCATCAAGAATATGGGGATAAATGAAACTGAAAGCGAGATCTCTTGCGATTGCTATTCTTTGACCAAGGGGTGGTAGGGCAATAATTGAATTATCTGATGGGATGGAAAGCTGAGGAATATATGACAATAATTTATCCAGATCTATATTTTCTTCAATAAAATCAGCCAGAAAATCAAGGTGATTATCCAGATCCTCATGTTCTTCGGCTTGAATTAATCCCAGATGCCTTGTCGGTAAATGAAGTTTTGAATTACGGGGAACACTGCCCAATATCGGAATATTAATCCGGTCAAAGGCAGCTTTGGTATTTTGATAATGACGGGGGGATGCCACATTATTTAAAATTACACCGAGAATCTTGAATTTCGGGTTTATATTGGCGAAACCATAGGCAATAGCAGCGGCCGATTGCGCCTGACCAGTAATATCCAGAACCAATATGATTGGAATGTTGTAGCGTATTGCCAGATCGGCTCCACATCCTCTTTTGCCTTCTTCATTTTCGATGCCGTCCAAAAACCCCATTGAGGATTCAATGATGAATAATTCTGCACTTTTTGTTGAGGCATTAAATAAATGGTCAAGTAAAGGAAAAGGCATGGCCCAGCTATCTAAATTAAAGGATGTGTCTTGCGTTGCGATGGCGTGAAAGGCGGGATCGATATAATCTGGTCCTGATTTTGCCGCACGAACATGTATGTTTTTACGGCGTAAAGCAGTTAATAATCCTAGGGTGATGGTTGTTTTTCCACTTGCCGATTTGGGAGCGGCGATCATAAACGCTTTGATAGAATGCGGTTGATTGTTCATATAAATATTTGAACTTGAATGAAAAAAAGTTTATTGATGATTGAAATAACCTGTAAAATACAAGCCATTTGAAGAATAGTAATCATAGATCAATTTTCCCTGATTTAGAATTAAATTAAAAAAATTACCATTTCGTGAAAAGGAGGAATATTGGAACATGTCAAAAAATTAAAATATGGTTGGACAACGGGGGCTTGTGCGACAGCAGCTGCAAAAGCGGCTTATTTGGCTTTAAAACGTGGTTTTTTTTCGGATCGTGTTACAATTACTCTTCCACAGGGGAAAAGAGTTTCATTTAGGATTTTTAACCACAAAATTCTGGATCGGCACTGTGCAATTGCCTCGGTTATCAAAGATGCGGGGGATGATCCTGATATTACCCACGGAGCGGAAATCCGTGTAAGAATAACAATCTTGTCCATTGATCGTGGAATTGTTTTCAAGGCAGGAAAAGGTGTGGGGACAATTACTAAACCGGGATTACAATTGCCTGTTGGTCAGCCTGCAATCAATCCAGTACCTCGTCAAATGATCCGGTATGCATTGAACGAGGTATTTCCTTCCCCTGATGTAGAGGTGGAAATAAGCGTTGTTAATGGAGAGGAGCTTGCAAAAAAAACGATGAATCCAAAATTGGGTATTATGGGTGGATTATCGATTTTAGGAACAACAGGCATTGTTGTACCGTTTTCTTGCGCAGCATGGATCGCGAGCATTTATCGCGGGATAGATGTGGCACGGGCTGCAAATTTGACGCATCTGATTGCCTCTGTCGGGAATGTATCTGAAGAAACGGCCAAAAAAATCTATACACTGCCCGAATCAGCCTTTATTGAAATGGGTGATTTTGTTGGGGGAGTTCTGAAATATCTAAAAACACATCCAGTTCAATGGCTAACCTTGGCAGGAGGTGTTGCCAAATTTACAAAATTGGCACAAGGTCATCTGGATCTTCATTCTGGTCGTTCACAGGTAGATTTTGCACAATTGGCAGAATGGGTTGCGGAATTGGGGGCGGAGGATAGTTTTGTTGAGAAAGTCAGGCTGGCTAATACTGCCCTGGAGGTTTTCAGGAACTGTCATGTAAAACGGTTGCCCCTGGCTGATTTTATTGCAGAAAAGGCACGGGCAGTTGTAAAAGAAACACTTGATCCCGTGATTTTTAAAATCGAAATTCTGATGGTTGATCGTAAGGGTAATTGTCTTGGGAGGGCGTTTGCATAATGTATTAATAATATCAAATATTGGATTTCTGATTAATTATTAGATTATCATATTTTATTAGAAAATATTGCTAAAATAAGGTAAGTGTTTAGATCAATCATTAGATGAAAGCGGGTCCGATATTATATGCATGTTCTTCAAAATCTGCTTTTTAATAATCATTTATCAGATATTTCAGAAAAATTATATTTTGATATTCAAAAAGGCGGTATACAACCGTTATCGGAAAATGATGGAATTATTCTTGAAAAAAATAGCAGAATTTCTTTTGGAACATATTTCAATTATTTTTCCTTAAATACATGGCGTAAATATTGCCAACTCAAAGATCTTCATTTTCAGTTACAGGGAAAAGGTGAATTTGTATTGAGGTTCTGGCTGACAGACAAAAATTACCAGCCTTCTTCATCAAAGCGTGTTATTGAAAAACAAGTTTATTTAAATAAAGATCAAGATTGTTTTTGCATTGATTGCTCATTTTTATTGAAAAAACAAGGCATTCTTCATTTTACAATAGATACAAAGGGCGAATGTTTCATACAGGGTGGTTCTTTTTGCACCAAAACAGATCCTGTTAACTATGTAAAATTAGGAATAGTTATTACGCACTATAATCGTAAAAAATATCTGATCCCTGCCATTCGGCGGATAGAAACGCAGCTTTTATCTAATGAATCTTTTAAAAACAACATTGATCTTATTATTGTAGATAATTCTCGAGATGTTTCTTCAGAAGAGGCAGGGGAGGCGATTGTTATTTCTAATCTCAATTATGGAGGATCCGGGGGATTTACACGCGGATTACTGTATTTGAAAGATCGTCATTATACACATTGTCTTTTTATGGATGATGATGCCAGTTGTGAAATTGAATCTATAATCAAGACTTTCAGATTATTGCAATATTCAGTCGTGGAGCGATTGGCAATAGCTGGAACCATGTTATATGAAAAAGAATCGACAATCATTCATGAGAAGGGTGCCCAGTATAAGCCCTTAAGCTTGATACAGCTATATTGTGGTCTTGATATATCGAAATTTGAAACTATTATAGCGACTGATTTAGATAAAAAGAAAATTGAATATGGTGCCTGGTGGCATTTTGCCTTTAAGATTGAAGATGTAAATTATTTTCCATTTCCTTTTTTTGTTAAGGGAGATGATATGCTTTTCGGATTAATGAATCATTTCAATATCATTACTGTGAATGGCATATGTGTTTTTGGAGAGGATTTCCGTTACAAGGATGGCCCCTTACCCCGATATTTAAGCGTAAGGGCCAATTTTGCTTTGGCTTTGATATATTCAGATTGTTCTTTATGGATTTATGTCTGGCGTTATATACGTTGGATATTTATTTCCATTTTAACCTATCGTTATGCTTCTGCCCGAGCTACTAGCATTGCTTTGCAACATGTTATGCGAGGTCCAGAATTCTGGACACGCTATTTATCCTTAACAGATATATATCCTGCCATTTCGAATGTATTGTCGGAAGAGAAAATGGATGATGTTGATATAGATCAACTAAAACCAAGTATCAGGCAAGTTCGTTTTCCCATATTGAAAAAAATCATTATTATTATGACCTTCAATGGTTTTTTTCTTCCTGATTTTTTTATTAGAGACAGACTTATTCTGAGTAAAAAGGAAATAAAACATTTTCCATATGAAATATTTCTAGAGAGGAATATATTATATTATTCAAGTGAATATAATAAAGGTTATGTAGCGATATATAATAAAAAAAAATTTTTTTCCGAATTGTTTTTAGGTTTGAAATTGATGATTCAATTTGTTGTTAGATTCAAAAAATTAAAAAGAGAATATAGACAAGTGGTTCCAAAAATCATGACAGAAAAATTTTGGAGAAAGGTTTATCAATTCAAGAGATGATTGGTTAACTGGACATAGTCCAGTTTTATATCAAAGCTAAGAGTTTTTGCATAAAGCTTCATATTCCGCGGGAATCCCACAGAATGTTATGCAATCTTTATTAACAAGTTTATAGTGAATTTTTTTATTATTTTGAATTAAATAATTATATAAGGGCGCTATATATAATTCGGATGTAGAAGGCGTTTTTCTTTCTTGTTGAAGAGCATATAGGAAATCTCCAGATTTCTTGAAGTGATAAAGACCGTTACAACATAAATCGGATATTGGTTTTTTTTCTGCGGTTCTTAGAGCGATAGGCTCTTGACTTTCAGAATCTGGTTCCACGTAAGACCAGTTTTCACCATCACCCTTAAATACTTCTAGATATCCGTCAGAACGTTTAAACCATTCTTGTTTGGGAAAATGAAAATCCCTTCTAAAGGTATCAATATTGAATATTGTCAGCGTCATGTTATTTTCAAGACCGGCTTTGTGAATTCCATATTCTACAGTTTCTGCCTGTCCAGCGGTAGGATGATCTAGAATGACTATATTTGCTTTTTTGATACCAAGCTTGTCAATTTCAGTTTGTATAAAATTTTCCGTATTCATAATTGAACGGGCAATGAACAGAAATGGAGTATCTTGGAAATATGCTTTGAAACTTTCAACTGAATGGGCAAAAACTGTTTTCCCATTTAAAGGCAACATGTATTTAGGTTGCGTATATCCAGCTTTTGAAAAACGGCTGGACAGTCCCGCCATTGGAATAACTATCATTAATCTTTTCTTTCAAATATCGAATATAAACGTAAGGCATTTGCAATAAATGCTTTTTGTCGATCAGGGCGATCAGCATGTAAAGGTAACATCGACAAAAATAATGCTATGGTCATAGCTTGGATTTCTTTGCTTGAAACCGTAATATTTGCAATATTTATTTTATTAAAATATGTCTGTAGCCATTTATGGGAAGATGATAAATCAAATGTTAGTTCGAAATCATATTGATTATTGTTAATAAGATTATAGCGTCCTGTTATGATAAAGTCATATAACCCGTTAATTGAATGGGATAGCTTGGCCATATCATAACGTAAATCACCATAATTTTCCTTTATATGGGGAAATACATATCCTCTTGGATCAATCACTGTAATACGACGATTGCGTGAATTATATAAAATGTTACTGAAACAAAAATCGCCATGCATGATTGTACATAATTCTTCAGGATTTTTTGTAATAAAATCTGACAAATTATTTGCAATAGTTAATAATGATGGATATTTATTACCATTGAAAACGAGGTCATGCATGATATTAAAACCTGTTTGATTTGAAAAGAGTTTCAAACGTTCAAAGGTTTTGTTACCTACTAAATGTGCAGTGTAATCGTCCCGCTTTTTTTTACCTTTTTGTTTTGCGCATAAATTCAGGAAATCAGTACAAGAGGCCAGAATTTTGTTCCATGTAGCTTTTCCAATATCTGAAAATACGAATAATTCAGCTAGCGTTGGTGTGTATTGATATTCAGTGGAATAGAATGTTTTGTCATTATCTTGTCCGTATTCGAAAAGACGAGCGGTGAAGGGTTTTAGATTTGGTGGAGTTGATTCCAACCACTCTGCTTCAGCAAGCATCTTAAAAGAATCAGAAGAAATTTTTTTAACTGTATTTGAGGTAATTTGGAGTGAATTAAAGGCCCTTGCAGTTGTAACCAAACGTCTTGATTGAAAATAAGTCTGAATATGTCCAAAGTCATACCAGTTTTTAATAGCTTTTATTTTTAAGGGCTGATGTTTGTTATATAAGTTTATTCCCTCAATAAAATTTCCACGTGCTTGACATAAGGACTTGATCAGTTCATTCCCCTTTGAGAAAGAAAAATAGCCACAAGCTACTGGACGGTAATTATTTTCATCTTTGGTTGATTTGATGGTTTCAAGGTTTTTAATATATTTATTATCAGCTTGATTGATTACTGCCCAAGAATAATCGTCACCATCAGGATAACTTGCAATAATATCCATTTCTTGAGGAATATCATCAAGAATTGTATCACCGTGTAAAATACGTATGTTTGAATTGTATGCATTGATGACGTTAATCGTATATACTAGGGAATTTCCTAGAGACATGTCATCCGGGACAGAAACGATTACTACACCTTTTTCTTTTAAAGTATGTTGATCATAGGGAGTAACAATAAAGCTATCAGGCAAAGTCAGGTAGATCGGTGAATTTTCAATTAAGTTTTTTCTAAAATTTTTAACCTGTATTTCAAATAATCTTCCCGTTCCCAAAGGTAGAAAGGAAGGGGGAATTAAACCAAATTCGGCTGCCAGTTCTTGATTCACATATGCGGCAGAAGTGATAATATTTACGCAAGATGAAGTCATTTTTTTGTTTCAATTAATTTTGTAATTTCATCGAAAGACATTGAAATGAATTCAGACGGTCGTATGGCACGATCATCAATATAAAATCCCTCTTTTCCACACCATGGTTTTCCTACATAAATTTCATCATATGGAATTTCATGTTTTTTTAACCATTCAATGATAATTGGTAAAGTATTGGCATTAATCTTTCCAATATCACCGTTATAAGTATACATATTTCTGGCTGTTTGAATAATAATTTCAAATCCTTGTTTCTTGTATTCCCTTAATTTTTGAATAACTGGTAGATTCGGGAGTTTGTCAGCATAGGAAACACCCGAAGTATTAATTGTTAAGGTATCATCAAGGTCGAAAACCAAACGTTTCATATAAATATTCAATTCATTATTAATATGTATAAAATTATATATAAATGTTAAAAAATTGACATTTCAACTTCAATTAAATTGTTTGAAATAATTGGGGTACCAATACATTGGCAATTAAGAAAATAGTAATCTATTTTATTTTCATTTTCTTCCTTTAAATCCCAATTTCTTACAAAATAATTATGAGGCCCTTCAATATTTGTATGTTCTACAAAACGTTCAAATAATTTTTGATAATGATGATAGTTATTCATCTTATTTTTATCGATTGAGATTTTTATTGATTTATTCTTTTGCTGTGATGATAAATACAAATATCCCTCCAATTCGGAAATATTAGAAACCAAAGTTTTTTTCTGGGCATCAAAGGAGAGACAAAAATAGCGTAAAATATTACAGGTATTTTTTTTCTCGATGAGAAAAAGGGATAAATCAACAAGGTGATTTGTATTTTCAAAAAATAAGTGTGCAGGTCCTGTTTCTGGATCTTCTGAATCTGTGAAGGACTGACCTATATCTAAATAAAATCTTTGTCGTTCCACTGGATAATTATTATAGTTCCAGTGAAAATCTAAAGCCGATTTTTTTTTATCCAGTTTCCATTTTTCAGTCAGTGGCAATGTCTGTATTCTGGATTTAATGGCTTGCAAAAAATCATTAAGGATGATTGAAGCTTGTAATTTGTTAGGCAATCTTTCTTTTTTTTCTAGTCCAATTAATTGTCTTCCCCATGATGTACAAACAGCCAAGGTTGTTGATGCATAACAATCTCTCGGAAACCATTTAATGGATGAAATATGATCTGGTAATTGTGATCCTATAGATAAAATTTCCTTGATTTCTATTAAATAGTTAGGTTTTGTCCATAACATAAAACAGATATGAGTATAATATCCAGAGCCGAACTGGTTGAAAATGGAAATAGGAATGACTTCTTCAAGTGCAACGAAAAAATGAGAGGATAAAAAAGGTGCCAAGTTTTTTATCTCTTCAACTTTTTCAAGAATTAAAAACCAATCCTTTTTATGGGCAAATAATCCTTCGATTTGGGTTGCTGAAATACGGGTAAGTCCGATTTCATTAATGATATGTTCTTTTAATTGGGGAAGAGATTTATAGTGATGCCACATCCAAGTTCCATGATTAGTAGTGATTTCAGCGTCAAGATCAACATCATAATCGTAAGATCTTTGTGAGGCAATTGGAGTTAAAGCTTTTTGATTCAATTGATTTAGTATGGAGGATATTGTAAGGTGCCTTACAAAAAGACTATTTGAAGCCATTGTACAAAAGTAGTCAAAAACAAGATTATTTTTTGCGTAATCCAACGTTTCAAGATGTCCTAATAATAGAGTATTTCCCCATTTGTGTCTTTTAAACCCTCCATTAATGATGATAATACGGTCACTAATTGTTAAAGCAGCCTTAGGAATGGGTCTATTATGTGGAAAATTTAATATTAAAATAACATTTTCTGGTGTAAAAAAAAGAAAGTTATTAATATATAACATTAAATAATCATCAGATTCATTGAATAATGTACTAATAACTACCCTGCTATTAGCTGCCTCTTTTTTTGTTTTTTTTATAAAAGAGGAGATATTTATTATTTCTTCATTATTGTCGATGTGGTTATTGTCCAGTGTTATTTCCAATTTATCTAAATTGCCTTTAGAATTTAATTGAAATTTAATATACTGTGCTTGAACCTTTTTACTTAAATGAATATCAAATTCGGTTGGATTATCCCAATGATGACTGGGTTGTGTATAATAACATACCCAATCCTGGTTATTGTTAGATAAGAATATTGAAAATAAAGGTATACTGATATCATTGTTATTAAAGTTTTTGATATGAAGTGTATCAATTGTATTTTCTTTTCCTAAGTCAAAAACTTTAGAAGGAAACCATATTTTTTGCATCATTATTTTTAATGTCTTTAATTGTTAAACTGATGTAGAAATCTTATGAAAATTTAATATTTTGAACATATATGAAGATTTATATTTCGATACATTAACCTTAATTGATATTAAATAAAAGTTATATCAAAAAAAATAATTAATGATCATAAACAAATTCACTGTTGATTTAATGATAGATTGTAATCTAATTACAAATTAGAAATAAACTTTCTGACAGGATCACAAATATTTCTATTAATTCTTTTAACCCCATATAAATGGTTTTTATCATAAATTTGCCAAATATAATTGCCATCATTAAGGTATTCTTTTTTTTGAAGGAAATCTGTATCTTTATTTAGGAGAGATAGAACCGTTTTAATATTAATTTTGTAATTACCTTTTTTAAACAGTTTATTATTTAAGATTTTTTTTAATTTATTCTTAATGAATGGATTAAGAAATTTGTTATTGTCTATTTTTGTAAATTTACTCCATAGTATCCTATCAAAATCATGAACTTCTGAAAAAATATAGGGTAATCCATTGGGTTGATATCCTATGCAATGAGCTAGCGTTGAAAAAAATATTTCTTCTTTAGTGTAGTGATAGTTAGTATCCAGCAAATCGTGTTTGTTAATAAGGGTTATAATTTCGAATAAAACATCTGTTTCATAAAAGGATCCTTCTATTTGTGATGCAAAGATAGCGCCTGAATTAAAAGAGTTAACAAAGTTAGTGAAAATCTTATCCTGTAAAACCATATGTGCAGGCCACCAATAAGATCCGGGTAAAACCAATCTTAAATTATAGGCAGATTTTGTGGTAGAAACGTAATCTTCAACTTCATTGGAAATAAGCATATCATTTGATGCATGAAATACGATAATGCCTCTCTCTTTCATATTTTTAATATACTCAATATTGGCAATATGCCCTGCTATTACATTTCCCCATGATGTGTCAGTTTGGTTATTATTGATAATAACATTTTTGATTTTTAAATTTTTTATTTTTTCATTTAAATTATTTGTTGTTATTTTCGAAATTTTGGAAATATGTATGATTATGATGCAGTTAGAATAAAATTTGTTTAAATTATCAATTTGATTAATGATTACATCAATATTTTCATGAACGAGCAAAGAAACATAAATCATTACTATATTAACCCTAATAATGTGTTTAAAAAATATAAAAACAATAAATTTTTATATTGAGCTTAAAATTATTCTTATAAGAAAGTAAATTGATTTTTGATATTTTTTTAAATAATTATGATTTAAAAAGAAAGGAACAATTTTAATGGAAAAGCACATATTACATAATTTTTCTTGGGGCGTAGAAACTCCATATGTTGCAGAAAATGAAATTTTTTTCAGATGCCCAAAAGATATTGTTATACAGGATGGTAATATTTATATTGATGCTTTTTCACATGTGTCTTTTAACACTTATTATAATATCTTTCCTTCCAAACAATATGTTAAGTATACGAATATTAAAGATTTAAATGTTGGGGTGGTTGTAAAAGGTAAAGCAAAGATAGAAGTATATGGGATTAAACAAGAATTGGCACATTCCTATGAAGTTAACTTACTATCGCATTATTTTACTAATGAAGTGAATTTAACAATTGAAAACTGGTCAAAATATGATGCTGTTTATTGTCGATTGGCTTCATGTGAAGATGTTGTTGTTTTGAAAAAAATATTTTTTTATACCAAAGATGAACCGACACAGGATGTAAAATTAGGATGTTGTTTTTGTACATATAATAGAGAAAATTATATAATAAAAAATGTTAAGAAAATTCATGAAGGTATTGTTAATTCACAAATAAATAGTTTAATTTTTATTTCTAATAATGGAAAAAAAATAAATATAAAAAATAATGATATTATTCATTTGGAAAATAGCGATAATTATGGTGGGGCGGGCGGTTTTACAAGAGCTGCATTAATGGCCTCTGAGATGGGCTGTACTCATATTATATTCATGGATGATGATATCGAGTTAAATTTTGAGTCCGTATTTAGAACTTATGCTTTTTATAGTTTTATAGCCAGTAAATATAAGAATATTTTTCTTTCTGGTTCCATGTTTTCTTTAGATGAAAAATGGTTGCAATATGAAAGAAATACAATCATTGACAATTATGGCATGCATCATCAGGGTCATTGTCAAGACCTGCGTTTGTATGGGGAAATTTTACAAAACGCGACTTGTGGATTGGTCAATGGTGTTGCTGGTTGGTGGTTTTGTGCATTTTCAACCCAGCATTTAAAAGATTATGGAATGCCGTTGCCAATTTTTATCCGTGGTGATGATATCGAATTTTCTCGACGTTGTAATGCTAAAATATTGTCATTGCCTGGAATTTGTGTTTGGCATGAGCCTTTTTACAAAAAATACTCTGAAATTATGGAAGATTACTATCTCCTGCGTAATGTATTGATTTTTTCATTTTCTACGCCTCAAAATTTAATCGAATTTGGCATGCGTTTTTTTCGTAACAAATTCATTAGAAATATTACGACTTGGAATTATGTAGCCTTAAAAATGAATATGATGGCTGTTGAGGATTTCATTTCAGGTAGATATGAAGCAAATCCATATGAAAATCATCAAAGAATTGTCAATGTTTATAATTCTGTTAAAAAGAAAAGTAGTGTTGAAGGGTTTGTTTATTATGAAAATCAGTATACGCATATCAGGTTAAGAAAAAAGATTTTGTTATTTTTATTGAATTTTATTCTTTCACCTTCTGAACAAGGTGTTTCACAAAAAGGATTTAATCGTAGACCTTCTGATTTTATAAGAAAACGTGAAGTAATTGTATATGATTTTCATAAACAATGTGGTGAGAAACATTTTTTTGAGAGAAAACATTTAATTTTTTATATTACATTTTTTATTAAAAATTATTTATGTATCTTTTTGCGACAAAGTAAGTTTAGGGAACAAATGCTGCAATTTAGAAAAAAAACAACCACTAAAGAATATTGGAATACTTTATTGAAAAGAAAGGTAAAAATTTAGAATTAAATTTTATATCAAGTTAATTTCAAGAATAGGTAAAGATAAATTTTATATATTTTTTTTACCTAATTCTTAATAATTAATTAAAATAATTTTGACATGTGTTAAGGTTATTAGTCGTGTCTTGTTTATGTTATGCATTTTGATTAAGTGTTTTAGGATCGAAGGTGTTTAACTCAATTTTTCGTAAAGTATTGTATGGGAATGTGATCCAACGGAATATGTTGTTAGTTTGAGATAACATTAAATATTTTATTATTATGAATTTTTTTAGTTCCTGAATATGGTTTTAGGGGTAATATGAATCCAGATTGCTGGGTTAAATCTTGCAATTTCTTGTCACAAATTACTTTTGTATGAAAATAGGTTTGTATTTTAAAATTTTTTAAATGCATTTACTGTTCACAACAACTGGAATTAATGTTGGCAATGGTAAGAGATATGTTTTAAAAAATGATTTCATTCTGTATGAATTGTTTTTTTATAATTACACGTGATAAAAATCAAAGGACTGAAAAATGATCGAAAAAGGTTTTAATATTTATTGAATAGAATAAATATTATTGATTTTTAAAACGACGTTGATAGTTAACATTATATAGGGCACTTTCCATATGGTTTTTACTACCCATAGCAGGACCAACCATAATTAACGCAGTACGTTGGATTGGATTGGCGTTTATTTTTTTTAAAATAGTGGCCAATGTTCCTTGTATAATTTTTTCATTTGGCCAGCTTACATGCGCAGCGATGACGATTGGACAATTTTCTCCATAAAAAGGAACCAAACGCTGAACAATTTCTTCAATACGATGAATGGCGAGATGAATAATCAGTGTAGTGCCAGTTTGTGCATAGGTTTCTAATTTTTCTTTTTCTGGCATTACTGATGCACGTCCAGAAATGCGTGTTAAAACAATGGATTGTGCTATTGTTGGAATAGTCAATTCTTTTTTTATGATTGCAGCAGCGGCTGCAAAAGCGGGTACACCGGGTGTAAGTGTATAGGGAATGGCGTGTTTTTCAAGTCGGCGGATTTGTTCAGCAACAGCACTATAAACAGAGAGATCCCCTGAATGTAAACGGGCGACATCTTTTCCCGCTTGATTTGCCTTTACAAATTCAGCTTCAATCTGATCCAAATTTAATGGGGCCGAATCAATTAATTGTGTATCAAAAGAGCAAAATTTCAGAATATCTTTAGGAATAATAGATCCGGCGTAAAGACATACTGGACATTGTTCCAAAAGCTTTTTCCCACGTAATGTTATAAGGTCAGCAGCCCCTGGGCCTGCCCCGATAAAATGGACGGTCATGGTGTTGAGGATCCTTTATAGGCTAAAGATAAGGTAATTCCTTTATAGATCATCTTTCGTATCAGTAAATGATCTTTTTTGTGCATAATGGCTAAAAGACAGGCTTCTGAAACAGCACCAAAACCGGTTAGTTCATAAATTCTGTTTGAATAAGATTGACATTGGGACTGAAGATTTTTGAGCGTGTCCAATGCAATGAATTGAATGGGTAGTTTATAATGATGTTGCAGGATTAGATAAGTGCTATCTTTTTGTTTAAAAGCAGGCGCAGCAATTAAATAAATAGAAGCCCGATAGTTTCGTTTAATTTCTTGCAGTGTACAATATATATGTTTGGCATTTGTTTTTTTTTGACTGCCCAGACCAATTAATAAAGTGTCAGGGGAGGCGCGTGACGCAATATTGGGTAATGGTACGGTCGGGTCTGAAACCATGGTAATTCCCTAAAGATTCATAATGCTGGATTTGAAGGCGGCTGATTGTTCCGCCCAATTGTTGTTGAGTTTGAAAAAGAATTTGATCGCTTTCGGTCGTTACGGAATTAATAACCAGCCGTCCATAAGGATGAAGGTTTCTCCATACAGTTTTTAAAAGATCAGGTGCTGTTAATCCACCTCCGATAAAAACGGCATCAGGACGTGGCAGTTTATCTAAAACTTCGGGGGCCTTGCCTTCAATGATTTTCAGGGAGGGGACACCCAGACTATATGCGTTTTCCCTTGCTCTTACAGCCCGATCATGACGTGATTCAATGGCAATGGCCTTACAGCCGGGATGGGTTAACATCCATTCGATGGCAATGGAACCGGATCCCGTGCCAATATCCCATAACAAAGCGCCAGGAAAAGGTTGCAATGCTGATAAAGTTGCCGTGCGGATATATTGCTTTGTTAATTGACCATCATGTCGAAAATAGGAATCTTTTCGTCCATGGCAATAGGGAAGCCCTTCAAACCGGTCTAATTCAAGGGCAATCATGTTTAAAGGGTCAATTGTTCCGGGCAGGGATTCTTTTAATAAAAAAGAACGTATCCGTTCCCGCGGTCCACCAAGTGCTTCAAGAATATAAAATAATTTATATGGGATTTGCCATTTTTCCAGATATGCCTTGACGTTATGAGGTGTTGATTCATTTTCGGATAAAATAAGTGTTTTACGACCCGGTATTAAGGCTGGGCGCAAGGTTTCCAACGAGCGACCACATAAGGAGATTGTCTCAATGGTTTGTCCTGACCAACCTAACCGGTTGCAGGCAAGGCTATAGGATGAAAGGGTTGGAAAACTTTGCCAATCATTGATAGCCAAGGTTTGAACGGCTAAAGGACCAATCCCATACCAGAACGGGTCACCTGATGCAAGAATTGCAACTGATTCAGGTTTAAGGTTATTGATTTTGTTTATGGATTCTTGAATGGGCGACGACCATATTTCTGTTTGACCTTGAATAAGGGTGTTTGCAAGTCTCAAATGACGCTTACCACCGAAAACGTAGGATGCGTTTTTTAGACATTTACGAGCCTGATCGGAAAGGGAGTTGATACCATCTTCGCCAATACCAATAATGCTAAGAAAAGGGTAAGTCATATTATTTACAAAAATCACTTATTAATTCTATCAGGTAACGGAAATGAATTATAGCTGGGGTAATTGAAAAAATCATGTAATCTATTTATGTAATGACAAATTTTTATAGGTATCTTTAGTGGGACAAAAAAGAAAAAAGGTTTTGCTTTTAGGTGGCACCAGTGAGGCTTCCCAATTAATACACTGTCTGCAAAATAATGATTCCATAGAAGTTATTTTTTCTCTAGCGGGTGTGACAAAAAATCCTGTATTACCCGAAAATGTGATATCACGTGTGGGTGGGTTTGGTGGTGTCACCGGATTGATAATGTGGTTAAAGAATAATCAAATAGATTTCCTAATTGATGCAACACATCCTTTTGCCCTACAGATGACTAATAATGCCTGGAAGGCAGCGAAGATTTGCAGAATTCCCTTTTTGAATTTGCAACGTCCGGCATGGAAGAAGCGGGATGGTGATCATTGGCATGAGGTAAATTCAATTCCTGAAGCTGTAAAGGTTTTGGGTCATAGAACGTTAAGGGTATTTTTAACTATCGGTCGTAAAGATATATTATTATTTAAAGAGAATATTATCCAGCATCATTATTGGATAAGAAGTGTTGATAAGCCTGATGATACGGTTTTGCCAAGTCATGCCGAGGTCATTGCTGCCAGAGGGCCTTTTGATGTGCAAAGCGAATATGATTTTTTAAAACAATACCATATTGAATGTATTGTTACGAAAAACTCCGGTGGTCAGACTGTTTGTGCGAAAATTGATGCGGCAAGAAAATTGTCAATTCCTGTGATCATGATTCAAAGACCTGTTATGCCCCAACTTCCTTCTGTTTCAACTATGGATAAGGCTTATCAATGGTTGATGAGTCATCTTCAGGGATAATTTATTCGGTTATAATCGAACGAGATGTGTAGAACCAGGGACGTATATTTTCCCGTGACTGGGGAATTAATTGACTATAACGGCTGCCAATCAAGACCAGGGTTTGCATATTTCCCATGGAACCTTTGGCATCGCCCAGGGTGGTTAGGTGAATATGTTCGTTTTTTCGGGAAATTGCCTGACAAAAAGCCACTGGAATATAGGGAGGTAAAATTTCCTTCAATAATTCAAAAGCTTTATCAAGTTGCCATGGTCTCGCTTTGGAAACGGCATTATAAAGGGCTATGACAAAATCAGCCTGAGCCGCAAGCCTTAAACGGTGCAGGATAAGTTTCCAAGGTTTCAGGTTATCGGAAAGGGAAATGGCGCAAAAATCATGACCTAAAGGCGCCCCTAGTCTTGCAGCAGCCGCAAACATGGCGGAAATTCCTGGTAAGACAGTTATTTCAATCTCTTTCCATATTGGTTTTCCATGATCAATGGTTTCAAAAATAGCACTGGCCATGGCAAAAACGCCGGCATCTCCTGAAGAGACAACCCCAACCTTATAGCCTTTTCCGGCAAGTGTTAACGCATGTTCGGCACGATCGAGTTCTTCGCGATTATCTGATTTATGTTTTCGTAAAGATGGTCTATCAGGGATGCGATCAAGGTAAGGACCATAGCCAATCAGGTCTGTTAAGGTTGGCAAAATTTTTGATGCTTCAATCGTCAGTAAATCAGGATCTCCAGGACCAAGGCCTATGATGTATAGATGTCCCGTCATCTCAATTCTCCTTACCGGCGATAAGGATCAGTGAAAAATAGGGAGCTTTTTCATCCTGCATTTGTGATAATGGCAAGATACGTTCCTGGTTTTGGGTGCCACGTTCAATATAGGTTGCTTGTTCAAGCAAATGGGTCTGCTTTAAAGCGGTTTTAACCTTTGCAAGATTGCGGCCAATTTTCATGATGACGATGGATTCACACTGGTTCAATTTTACCAAAAGTTTGTCGAGGGGTAAAGTCGCGGACAAAATGGTTAAGGTTTGATCATTGCGAACAATCGGTAAATGTAATCGGCTCCAGCAACCATTCATTGCCATAACGCCTGGAATGGTCTCTATGGTATATTGTTCTTGTAATCTTTCCAATATATAAATTGCAGATCCATACAATAATGGATCGCCTTCACATAACAATCCTATATCTTGTCCTTCATCGAGTTTTTTTTGAATCTTAGAGGCACAGTGATCATAAAATGTTTCTAACGTTTCTTTATATTCAGGAGCATAATGAGGGATTTCTGTAGTCAAGGGGTATTCAAAACGTAATTCTGTTAAATCATGGATAAGGAATGGTGTGGCAATTTGACGTGCATGACCCATTTCACCTTTTTTACAGAAATAAGCGATAAAAGAAAGAGAATTTAGAATGCGTCCGGCTTTTTTTGTCACCAATTCAGGATCGCCCGGTCCCATACCCAATATAAATAATGTGCCTTTCATTTTATATTTCCTGTTTTTGGGCCAAAGCGTTCAATGCGGCAACACCCATGGCGCTTCCACCCTGTCTGCCCGTTATGATCATATATGGAATTTTTCCCCATTCTTGCAATGCCAGTTTTGATTCAGCCGCACCCACAAAACCTACAGGGACACCGATAATTGCTGCAGGCTGGGGGATTTTCTTCTGGTCTAATAAATTGATCAAATGAAACAAGGCTGTTGGTGCATTACCAATGACCACAACCGCCTGTTTCAGGGTGTCCCCCCATAAATGGATGGCAGCAGCTGAACGTGTGTTTTTTATATCTTGGGCAATCTTGACTGTATCGGGATGGTTCAGGGTGCAAATAATTTTATTATTGGCGGGCAGTCTATGTCGAGTAATTCCATGAGCAACCATTTCTGAATCACAAAAAATCATGGAACCCATGAACAGGGCCTGTTCACTTTTTTCAATAAAATCGGGACTGAATACGATATTTTTTGTTATTTCGATCCGTCCACATGCATGGATAACCCTGACGGCAATTCTGGCTTCATCTTCTGTAAAATTAGATAGGTCAGCTTCTTTGCGAATGGTTGCGAAGGAATTTTGATAAATAATCTTGCCATCATGGATATAGTCATAAAGAGGCATGAATGTTTTTCCTATTTCATTTCAGAATATGTAATGAGTTTAGCGCTGATTTCTTCCAAGTCTAGATTTTTGTAAAGGCTTTCATCATTTGCCCTGCCGTGTAATATAAAATTATATCCCTTGGGGGTTGCACATAGGGTTAAAGGATTTTTCAGGGGAGATGCGCATCCTTTTGCACAGCCAGATATATGCAGTGTCTGTAGTTTGGAATGCCAGAAGCGTATAAGTTTTTTAACATCTTTCATCACGGGTTGCATTCCCTGAAGACAATAGGGTTTACCCGGACATAAGATGATATTTAAACGAGGATCCTGTTTATCGGTAATAAATGATTTCAAATGGGTATGAGCTGCGTTTGAACAATAGGGCAGTATAATTGTCCGATCGGGGGTGAGCTGCAGGGTGGAATTTCCATATTGATCAGAGATGTCTGCCAGTAGACTTAAATCTTGACTATGGAGCAATCCAAAGGGAATGCCGAGATGATAACCATGTGAAAATTGACCAATTGAAAGTTTTTCAATTGAAGTTGGATAGGTATAGAATTGTTTGGAGCATGAATTTTCCTTTATAAATTGATCAGCATAGTCTTGATGAAGCAGGCGGAAATAATTGTGTTTATGGCAAAATTGCAAAATCTGTTTAAGCAGTTTGGCACAATTATCCAAGTTACAGGGTATTACCTGTTTTGCATGACCTAATTGCAAAATCCATTGGTCATGATGGATACGTAGATTAATATCGGCATGATGACGGGTTAAGGGGAATAACCCGCCCCCGTCAATAACGAAACTGAATTTGCCAGTCAGAAATTTTACAGTCTCATTTTCAATGATTTCATGTTGTATACACTGGGCATAGCGTATGGTATCTTGGTGGCAAGAAGGGTCGATACCGGCCAAGGGTGAAATAAGAATATTGCGTTTACCTTCTTCCAATGCATCGGGACTGCATAGATTCTCATTTTTGGCTAAAGGCATGAATTGTTGGATATGTTCCCGGGTAAACCCCCGTAGTTGCAGATTGGCCTTTTGTGATAAATTAATAAAGCCATTTCCCAAATCAGATGCTGATCTTGCAATAAAACGGGCCTGTCGACTGGTTAATTTTGCAAAAGAAGGCTTAACTCGACATAACCATCCATCTCCTGTCACCATAGGATGATAAAGCGATGGACACCATCCCCGACGTATATTATTCATCGCTTTCTTCCAGTTTCATGAAAACGCTGTTTGATTTTGGATGCCACAAGCCACGTTTAAGGGATTCATTGAAGCGATTTTGAATGGATTTTTTTGCCGCTGGATTAGAATTTTGTAAAAATCGGTTAACAGTATCATTTCCAAGCGTTGCTGCAAAGACGAGTTCAAACTGTTGATCAAAACAATGGGAAAGCGTTGCTGAAAAACTGAAAAGTGCATCGACAGAACGGGCTATTTCCGCGGCTCCACGATAGGAATGATTCATCATTGCCTTTATCCACATGGGATTGGCAACACGTCCACGCACTATACGGTTGACTTCCTCAACCAATAAACGGATTTTTGGATTTTCTGCTTTTGAAGTGTCACCGTGATATAAGTTGGGTGTATTGTCAAAGAGTTTTGCAGCTGCCGCAAAACCACCTTCATGGGCAGCGTAGTCAGCGCTATCCAGAAGGTCAATTTCGGCATGGTCTTGACTGTGAAAAAAAGCCTGTGTTGTTTTTAAACGTTCTGAAAGCCCTTGTCTATCGTAAATGCCATCTTGCCCGTTTCCATAACTATATGCTGAATTTTCCAGCCATTTTTCGCCCAGTTCCGCTTGTTCACGCCAATTTCCAGTATTCAAGGCATATTCTATGCCCGTTCCATATGTGCGTTGGGCTGTACCATAAATGCGATTAAGCCGGGAATGATGGCTTCCGGGGGGGGTATTTTGAAAGAGATATGCCAAGTAATTCCAATCTTTATCTTCGGCACGTTGGGCAAGGGTTTTAACCGTTTGATCAAACAATGTGATCTGATCTTCAAACGCATCACGGAAAAATCCTGAAATGCGGAGTGTTACGTCGACGCGCGGTCGGTTCAATTTTGCCAATGGGATGATTTCAATTGAAGTAACACGATTTGAACTTGTATCCCAGATGGGTTTGACCCCCATGAGAATATAGGCCAGAGCCAGGTCCTCACCGCCTGTTCTAAGATTGGTGCTTCCCCATAAATCAATAACAATATGTCGCAGGTGATCACCATTTTCCTGTATAAATTTCAGCAAAAGCTGTCCTGCCATCTTTTCTGCCAGAAGATAGGCAGTACGAGTGGGAATACCACGTGGATCAACCGTATACAGATTACGTCCGGTTGGGAGAACATCCAGTTTTCCTCTTGTGGGTGCCCCAGCAGGGCCAGGCTGAATAAATTCTCCATTCAAAGCGTTTAGGAGAGATTGTTTTTCCTGCTCGGCACATTGGTAAAGATTTGATTCAATCTCTGATATTTTATCGGGGGCATAATGTTTTATTGTTTCTAGAAGATGCTGGAATTGAATTGGAGGTTTACCAAAAATATGTAACCCTTCCCGTATTTGCAAATCCTTGACATCACATAAATAGGCATCCAGATGGTTCAGGGCGACCTCATCGCCGCTTTCCTTGCGGTTGATGCCTGTTTCAGCCAATAAACCGCAGGATTCTGCTTTATCTAGAATAGTCCCGAGAAGAAGTTTGCTGCGTCGATGGTCCAAACCATCAGCTTCAGCATAATCATCGATTAACCGTTCTAGTTCTGCGGCATCGCCGCTAAGGATTGTCTTATTGACAGGAGGCGTTAAATGTCCGATGGTAACAGCACCGAGACGTCTTTTTGCGCAGGCTGCCTCACCTGGATTGTTAACAATAAAGGGATAGATGACGGGTAAGCCACCCAGCAATACAGCAGGGGAACAATGATCGGAAATTGCGGTTGCCTTGCTTGGTAGCCATTCCAGTGTACCATGCGTTCCCAGATGAATGATGGCATCAATGGATTCTTGATGGCGTAACCATAAATAGAAAGCGATATAACCATGGCATGGTGGAATATCTGGATCATGATAAGTGTTTTTATGATTTTTTGAATCAGCTCTTTCAGGCTGGATCGCGCAGATGATATGGCCTAATTGAATATATCGTATGGTAAAATTTTCTTTTTGCAGCGTTTCATCTGTTTCAAATTCTGGCCAGTATGCCAAAACCCTTTCTCTGAATGTCGTCGAAAGTGTGGAAAAATATTGTTTATAATCAGTCAGGGATAAAGTGGCCCTGGTACCTGACTGACATAAAATCTGGATTAAATTTTTACAGTCGGGAATTACGGATCCTGTTTGATATCCATTCTTTTTCAACCATTGTAAAATATGTTCAAGACTGGCAAAGCTGTCCAAACCGACGGCATGTCCTTCTTGTCCGCTGACACCTGGGTAATTTGAAAGAATAATAGCAATTTTCTTGTCATGATTGTTTTTTTTTCTTAAATTAACCCATCCGTTAACACGGTTTGTAACGAGATCTATTCCTTTTTGATAAGGTTCATACCGTGTTTGGTTATTTTTCTCTTTTTTAAATCCTATGGCAGTTGTCGAGATTTTACCGTCAAGTTCAGGTAAAACAACCTGGATGGCAAGATCGGTTTGGGATAGGCCACGAAAACTTTTTTTCCATAAATGTTTACTGTTACTAGGCTGAAGAATTTGCAGGACTGGCACATTAAATGTTCTAAAAAGGGAATGATTATAATCTTGCTGTATAGAAAAATATGTGGCGTTTAAAATTATTGTTGGGTGATTTTGGTAGAGATATTGCCCAACCCAATGGGAAATTTCTGGGTCTTTTAGAGAGGTCAGATAAACAGCCTTGATATTTATGCCTTTTCTGAATAAGGATTGTGCGAGGGAAAGAATAGGTTCGATATTGTTGGCCAGCAAATGAGAGCGGTAAAACAATATTACCGCTAGATTTTGATGGGCATGAAATGGATAAGGTAAGGGATATTCCCCAACCATCGGTAAAATGTGTGGGGTAATTGATTGCCCTATTTTATGGTCAAGATGATGGGCGGCAAGATTTAGGATGTGACTGTAATTTTCTTTTCCACCAGCCAGGAACAGTTCCTTGAATTGATTTAACAGGTTGGCGGGAATAGTGGAAAGATTATCAAAATGGGGATTTTCATAATTTTCGCCAGAAATAATGGCCAGGGGAATGTGACGGGACTGACATAAGTTGTGGATTTCTTCCGTACCATAGCGCCATGCCTCAATTCCTCCTAATAATCTTAAAATTATGAATTTGGACTTACTGATTGTCTGATCCAGATAGAGGTCGACAGACATTGGATGACGAAGACGGTTAAGAGAAACTAGCTGTATTGATGGAGAATTTTCAGGTTGCTGCGCTATGCAACTCGCCATCACATTCAGGTCATTATCGGAAAAGGATAGAAAGACAATATCGGCTGGTTCATGTTGCAAATCTTCAGCCGGTGCCTGTTCATCCAGACTTGTAATTTCTCGAACCAGGATATGCATTATTAAATTTGTGTTTCCAAGGCTGCCTGAATGGCCTTTTGATTGATGCTTTTCTGTCCAATGATGATTAATCGTCCTTGAGGTTTTTCATCTTGATACCATGGACGGTCAAAATGATAACTAAAGCGTTCACCGACCCCGTGTATTTCAAGGCGCATCGGTTTATCGATAACCTGGATATAACCCTTAATGCGTAGTATATCGTGCAGGTTTGTGAGTTGAAGGAGTTTGTTTTCCAAGGCTTTTGGACTCGAGATTGGAGGAATATTGACAACAAAACTTGTAAAGTCATCATGTTCATGATCTTCATCCACACCATCATGATGAGAGGGACGTGTCTGTAAATCATTTTCAGCCCCGGCGTGAATACCCAGGATCACTTCTGGCTCGATTTTTCCGTGTGAAAGAGGCAGAATTTTCACGGCTTTTGGAATTTGTTTTTTAATTTCATCAGTTAGATACCCAAGTTGTTCTGAGGTGATGAGATCCACCTTATTGAGAAGGACAAGATCTGCGGAATTAAGCTGATCTTCAAAAACTTCCTGCAGGGGATTGTCATGATCGAGTGATGGATCAGCCTGACGTTGTTGAGCGATTTTTTCTGGGTCATCCGCGAAACGTCCAGCAATAACAGCGGGGGAATCCACAACAGTAACCACACCATCAACAGTCATTTTGGTTTTGATATCAGGCCAGTTAAACGCCTTGATTAAAGGTTTTGGTAATGCCAGCCCGGATGTCTCTATAATGATGTGTTGAGGTGGAGACGGACGGTTTAATAATGACTCCATTGTTGGCAGAAATTCATCCGCAACTGTGCAGCAGATACATCCATTTGCCAGTTCAACAATATTTTCCTCCTCACATCCTGGAACAGCACATTTTTTTAGGATCTCACCATCAATACCCAGAGAGCCGAATTCGTTAACTATAATGGCTATTCGCTTATTGGCGTTTTTTTTCATGATTGAACGCAATAGGGTTGTTTTTCCTGAACCAAGAAAGCCTGAAATAATGGTTGCCGGGATGCGAGATGGTTGCATAAAAAACCTTTAATCGGAAATTACATAAATTGTTGTGAGAGATTGAATTTACGATTTTTACAAAACCAAGGCAAGAGACGTTTGTTGAAATACAACGTCACGATATATTATTGAATATTATGAGATTCCTTGTTTTAATAGAATAGGTTGAAATGCAGTATAAAAGTGAGACACCATTGGAAGACTTAATCTTGCCTGTTTCTTACATAGAAAGGGCAAAGGCGCTTTGTGCAGAGGGAATGCGTAAAATTTTGGCCATCGCAGGTGCTCCAGGATCGGGAAAGTCAACGGTTGCCCGTCTTTTGCAGCAAGCCTTACCAGACTGTTCGGTTCTTGTTCCGATGGACGGTTTTCATTTGGCAAATAAAGAATTGGAAAGATTGGGTCGTAAAGAACGTAAAGGGGCACCGGATACATTTGATGTGAAAGGCTATCTTGCCTTACTTCAGAGACTGAGAAATCAAAAGCATGATGAAGTCATTTATGCCCCGGAATTTGATCGAACCATTGAAGAGGCAATTGCCGGTTCCATTCCCGTTTTTCCTGAAACAGAGTTGATCATTACCGAGGGTAATTATTTATGTTTGACACAAGGGGACTGGCAAAATCTGGCTGAACTGTTTGACGAGAAATGGTTTGTTATGGCACCTCAACAGGAACGGCAGCAGCGTTTAATCAATCGGCATTGCTATTTCGGTCGTACGCCTAAAGAGGCAAAGACCTGGGTTGAACAAACGGATGAACCGAATGCCCGGTTAATCGAAAATAATCGAACAGAGGTGGAATTGGTGATTGAGTGGATGGATGTGTCCAAGAGAAGTTGGGTGAAAAGGTATGGAGGTGTTGAGAAAAATATTTATTTGTAGAAAATGCCTAGCCAAACTTAAATGCTAACTTGAAAACAATTATGGGAAGAGGGATATCTTTCCTGATCCATTAAAGAACAGGGTCAGGAAAGAGTGAACATTAAATAGAGTTGAGTTACATGTTTTTGTATTTCTTCAATTTTTGAAAAATTGATTTTTAAAAATGCACTTCATCAGGGAGGTTTTCACCTTTAAAAAAACATTCCAGGGAATTTAGGATTTTTGCGCCGATACGTTTTGAGGTTTCATAAGTCGCGCCTGCTGAATGAGGGGTCATGATAACATTTTTTAACAAACGTAAGGTTTCTGGAACATGAGGTTCATGTTCAAAAACATCCAGTCCGGCTCCAGCTATTTTTTTGTTTTTCAGGCAGTCTATCAATGCATTTTCATCAATGATACTGCCGCGTCCGATATTAACGACGAACCCTCTTTCACCAAGTGCCTCAAGGATTTCGCGATTAACAGCGTGTCTGGATGAGGGACCGCCGCTGGCGGCAATTATTAGGATATCTGATATCTTGGCCAATTCGATCAAGGAGGGAATATATTTCCATTTTACTCCAGGACGCTGATGTCTTGCTGTGTAGGCAATTTCATTATCAAATGCATGTAAACGTTGGGCAATGGCCTGACCAATATGACCCATTCCCATGATTCCTATTTTCTTATTGGAAATGGAACTTCCTTGATAAGGATAGTTTCCTTTTTCCCATTCATTTTTGCGTATATATTGGTCACGCAGGGTTATTTGACGGGATACATCCAATAATAATGCGATTGCCATGTCGGCTACGTCCTGAGTTGGTGCATTTGTAGCAATACTTAGTTTGATTTGACGTTCTTTTAATTTCTGCAAGTCAACATTGTCATATCCCACCCCATGGACTGTCACGAGTTTTAGATTGGGAAGTTGATCAAGCATATCTGATGGAGCACCAACAACACCATTTGTAATTACAGCTTCGATTTTTTTGAGAATTTCAGGAGAATCAGGCAATTTATTAAGGCTAATATGATTGGTGAAGTGAGTATTGATTTGTTCCTGGAATTTTTTGCAGACAGGTACTAATTGGAGAATTTGAGGTTTCATAGTTTTTCCTTTTTACAAGGGTTTTAAGCAGGTGATATGTTTACGAATATGGTATATCTTTTTAGAAGAAAGGTATATTTATAAAAAGTAATGGAATCATGATTCATTTTGTATTGGGTGGGGCGAAATCGGGGAAAAGCAGATTTGCCGAAAATCAGGTTATGTTTTATCCGTCACCGTGGATTTATCTTGCAACGGCGCGTTGCATGGATCATGAAATGCAGGAAAAAATTGCCGTTCATCAGAAAAGAAGAGGACAGGGATGGCAAACCATAGAGGAATCCGTCAATCTTGCAGATATTATAAATACGAATAATGTTCATTCAATTCTGGTCGATTGCCTAACCTTATGGTTGACCAATCTATTAATGGATAACCGAAATATAAAAGAGGAGACTGATAAATTTCTTTCCGCATTAACGACATTTCATGGAAATATTATAATTGTCAGTAATGAGGTTGGACAGGGTATTGTTCCAGATAATGCGTTAGCGAGAAAATTTATTAACGAAGCGGGAATTTTACATCAGAAAATGGCAGCCATTGCTCATAAATTTACGATGGTTGTTGCCGGATGTCCCCTGAATATTAAAATTTAGTTGAAACAGGAAAATTGATATGAATGATGATGCGCTTCATCACAAACGAAAAATGCAAAAAAGGCAACAATTGCAAAAAACCATTGTTGCCTCCAAGACAGAAGAAAAAGGGCTGTTGATGGTGCATACCGGAACGGGAAAAGGCAAGTCAACGGCTGCTTTCGGTCTTTTGTTTCGTCATTTGAGTTACGGATTTAAAAGTGTTGTTATTCAATTTATCAAAGCACCTGAGTGGAAAACGGGTGAGCAAAGAATGGTTGAATTTTTTCCTGATTTGCTTGAATGGCATACTTTAGGTAAAGGTTTTACCTGGAACACCCAAGATAAACAAAAGGATATTGAATCCTGTCAGGCGGCCTGGTCGTTGGCGTTGGACTATTTGAACCGTGAAAATATATCGCTGGTTGTCTTGGATGAATTGAATATAGCCCTACGTTACAATTATCTTGACCCTGACCAGATTATAAGGGATTTACAACAGCGCCCCAAAATGCAGCATGTTGTTATAACAGGTCGCAATGCTTCCCAAAAGCTTATTGATGCAGCAGATATGGTCACAGAAATGAAATTAATCAAACATCCATTCAATGCTGGTATCAAGGCACAAAAAGGGATAGAGTACTAATGGCTAAAATCCTGATGTTTCAGGGAACAGGTTCAAGCGTGGGAAAATCGGTTCTGGTTGCTGGAATTGCAAGGGCCCTGACAAATAAAGGATATAATGTCTTACCTTTTAAACCACAGAATATGTCGAACAATGCGGCGGTAACGGTAGACGGGGGTGAGATTGGACGGGCGCAGGCTTTGCAAGCTTTTGCTTGTAGGGTTGATCCTGTTGTTCATATGAATCCGGTTTTGCTTAAGCCGCATAATGTTCAAGGGTCACAGATAGTTGTTCAGGGCAAAATATGGGGGCAGGCATCGGCAAGGGAATATCAGGAAATCAAGCCGCAATTATTGGATTATGTTATTGAAAGCTTTAATTTATTAAAACGGAAAGCAGATATCATATTAATCGAGGGGGCTGGATCCGCCTCTGAAATAAATTTACGGAAAAATGATATTGCCAATATGGGGTTTGCTCAGGCTGTGAAAGCACCTGTTATATTAATTGGGGATATTGATCGCGGTGGTGTTATTGCCAGCTTGATTGGAACGCATAAAATTTTATCGCCAAATGATTTAAAATTGGTTAAAGGGTTTATCGTAAACAAAATGCGTGGGGATCCCTTCCTATTTACGGAAACAATGGAATGGATAAGCCATAAGACAGGGTGGAAAAATTGCGGTTTGTTGCCTTTTTTTGATGAATTGAGAAAATTGCCTGCTGAGGATGCCGCAGACTTAAAAGCAGATAAATCATCATATCAATATGGCAAGTTGCATATTTCTGTTTTATTGTTGCCAAATATTGCAAATTTTGATGATTTTGATCCTCTGAAAAATGAGCCGCATATTCTGCTTGAATTTATTTCTCCGGGATCAGTTGTCCCAGCTTTTACCAAAGTGATAATTATTCCCGGATCGAAAAATACTATTTCAGATTTGAATGCTCTATATCAAACTGGTTGGGATATCGATATAAAGGCGCATGTCAGGAGAGGGGGATATGTTTTTGGAATTTGTGGCGGCTATCAAATGTTGGGACAACAGATTCTCGATCCTTTGGGCATTGAAGAATCGAGTAATGATCGAATAAAGGGGTTGGGTTTTTTTAAAAGTGATACGATTCTGTCCTCAGAAAAAAAATTAGAGGCGGTTACAGGTCATTTGGCTTTAAAAGATATTGACTGCGAAGGCTATGAAATGCATGTAGGGCAGACAAAACATCATGGCACCTACAAGCCTTTTGCCTATTTGGATGATTCTCGGGTTGAGGGAGCCATATCTGACAATGGGCAAGTGATTGGAACCTATCTTCACGGAATTTTTCATTGTGATGAAGTAAGGGATTATTTATTGTCATATTTCGGTTCGTCAGGAGATGGAATATTGTATGAACAACAGCTTGATTCGGTGATGAATAATTGGGCGAATTTCATAAATGATAATATTTTAGTTGACAATTTAATTTCGTTGTTATAACTATTATCGTATAAAAAGAACCTCCTCAAATATTTGAGAAGGTTAAGTATAAAGTTAAGTAGCTAGGTGGTTTGAGAGATTATAATAATCTCTGCAAGTAGGGTTTTATCGATTTAATAAATATAAAATATCAATATAATTATTTTTTCTAAAAAACCTGAGCATTTATATCATATGTAATTATAATTTAGCAATATAAAATCCTTTATTATTTATTTAAAATATGTCATTATTTTGTATAATGCTATTAAAACAACTAATTTTATAAAACTTGCATAATAATAAATTTTACAGGCTTTACAAATATCCTCGGAATATAATTGACTACGTTCTCGGCCTATTCGTGGGGATTCAACAATATGGTCTTTATAGTGGCGTGGGCATAATAACTGAATATTAAGAGTGTAAGCCATGGCTGCTTCTGGCCATCCAGCGTTGGGTGAATTGTGTTTTCGCGCATCTTTACAAACGGGTTTTAGATTATGGAATAATTTTTTAGGATTTGTAAGTAAAATCAGAAGGGCGGATAGTCGTGCTGGAACAAGGTTCATGTAATCATCCATTTTGGCTGAAGCGTAGCCGAAATTCCGATATTGTTCTGTTAAATGCCCGATCATGCTATCTGCAGTATTAATTGATTTAAAAACAAGTAGCCCGGGTAATCCCCCAATATATCCCCAAAAAACAGGAGAGATTACACCATCCGAAAAATTTTCAGCCAAACTTTCAATGGTTGCACAACAGATTTCCGACATATTGAGATTATCTGTTTTTCTTCCAACAATGTGACTCAACGCAATACGAGCACCTGCCAGATCATTTTGATCAATTTTTTCCCTAACTGCGTGAACATGTTCGTAAAGTGAGCGATGTGCAATGAAAATACTGCCAAAAATCCCTGATAAAAAAGTTGCTAAATACGGACGAAAAAAGGCAAACACGAATTTTTGGAAAAGATGGGCTATTAATCCCGGGACTAGAAAGTTAAAAAATAAAGTGATGAAACCATTTCTTTTTTGAATATTTGCATTTTTATTTTTTTTATTGAGCTTAAGTTCCAGAAAGTGGATTAATTTTCCAACGTAACATATCGGATGCGGAATTTTTTTATAAATTTTCTCTGGATCGCCCCATATCATGTCAATCATGAGCGCAATAATCATGATTTCAATATTACGTTTTCTGTAAAATATGTTTAAAATCTTTATCATTTAAATTGTCATAATCTGCCATGTGGATTTATTGATATTTTCATAATTTAGATGGTTTTAACTATAAATTAAATAAAGTGGATATAGATAAATATATGAATATTCAACATGGGGGGAACCTTGACCAAGCGAAAAAGCTTTTTCCGGAGGTTACGGGATCATGGCTGGATTTATCAACAGGAATTAACCCTTACAGCTATCCACTTCCCTCTTTAGATATATCTTTATATGAAAAATTGCCCTCTTATTCTCATGAAGAAAATTTGCGGCAGGTTGCTGCAGACTATTATGGTTGCAAGAATAAATCTTGTGTTGCGCTTGCGCCCGGTACCCAAATCTTGATATCGTTAATGCCGACTGTGCTTAATGCAAAAGAGGTTTATGTTTTATATCCAACCTATGAAGAGTATATTTCATCTTGGTGGCAGGCTGGGGTAAAAGTAACACGGGTCGTTAATTTTGAAGATTTTGAGACGCTTTGCCCCCAAAAAAATGTAGTGGGGGTTATTTGTAATCCAAATAATCCAGATGGTCGAAAAATTGATATGGCCAGATTAGAGTCTTTGATAAAAAAATGGAGTGCATCCGGTAATCATCTTATCCTTGATGAAGCTTATATGGATTTTTCAGGGCAGAGTATGGCTTATTTATTACCTTCACCAGGATTGTTGGTATTGCGATCTTTTGGAAAGACTTTTGGTTTGGCTGGGTTAAGGGTTGGATTTTTGCTGGCTTCACCTGAAATTATTCAAAAAATACGATATATGCTTGGTTTATGGCCTGTAAATGGACCCGCCTTGCATATAGCTGCTGAGGCCTTACAAGATGGTTTGTGGAAAATTGAAACTGAAAAAAAATTGAGAATTCAACAAAAACGTCTGGATGCTTTTTTGCAAAGTCATTCCTTTAATCTTGTGGGTGGGACGCTTTTATTTCGCTTATTTTATCATCGGTCTGCGAATGATATATGGAAACATTTGGCCTCTCATGGGATTTGGGTACGCAAATTTGATTATAATCCCAATTGGTTGCGTTTTGGATTGTTATACAGGCAAGCAGATTGGCAAAGGTTGGAAGCGGTTTTATTGTCAATTTCGTGAAATGACAATAAACATGTAACATCTGCCATGGATCAGTTTGATGGTATTTAATAACTTTTCATCCTTTCGTTTCATTCAGTTCAGGAGCTGTTTATGATATTTATTGTTACATTAATGCCTTAATATAGCCCGAATTTTGTTTTGATTTAAGATGATTAGATTCATAAAGAAGGAAAGAAAATGTTGTCAAAACGTTTAATTATCTCTGCAAGTTTTTTAAGTGTATTTATGATGGGGAATTTGGTCTCTCAGGTTCATGCTCAGGATGTAATACAGAATTTGCAACAAAAGGAAGATAATTTTCATAACCGTGTTATACAGCATAATCAGGCAATTCGCGATCGTATGCAGCAAAACCAGGAACGTATGGATCGTTATAGGGATTATCAAAGGGATCAGAGAGCACGCTGGGATCAACAAAGACAGGATTTCAAGGATCGTCTGAATGGGCCCAAAAGAGAAGCGCAGGAACGTATGGATCGTTATAGGGATTATCAAAGGGATCAGAGAGCACGCTGGGATCAACAAAGACAGGATTTCAAGGATCGTCTGAATGGACCCAAAAGAGAAGCGCAGGAACGTATGGACCGTTATAGGGATTATCAAAGGGATCAGAGAGCACGCTGGGATCAACAAAAGCAGGATTTCAAGGATCGTCTGAATGAACCCAGAAGAGAAATGAAATATCGTCAGGAACAAAGACGTCAGGAATGGAAAGATTTAAAAAATAATACAAAACAGGATATACATGATTTGACACATCCATTTTCAAATTAAATTTTTAATTTGTGACACGAATTTGGTAAAGGGGCATAAGCCCCTTTATTTATTTTTTGCGTTTTCTTGATGAAGATGATGGACCCGATTTATCTTTGTATTTAAAATCGGTTTTCTTTCTGGTTCTTGTTTTTTTTAAATCCGACCCATTTTTTCTTTTGCGCCTGTAATCCGGTTTTTTATCACCTTCCCCAATAGACGGGGCTGACGTTTGGTAAATGTTTACGGATTTGTCATTTGCAATATTTTTGTTAAAAATATCTTTTTTTTCCGAGGAAATCTCGAATTTTGTGGCGTTATCAAAAATACGAATATTTCCAATATCTTTTTTCTGGATATTACCAGATTTGCAAATGGTTGGAATAAGCCATTTAGGATCTGCTTTTTCATTTCGACCAACTGGAATTTCATACCAGACCCCGTTTGTAAATGCGTATTTTTCTGATGATTTTTGTCTTCTATTTTCCTTATTGTAAGGGGCGGAGCGCTGTTTCTGCAGGGATATGTTTGTAATTTCCTCGGGATTAGGAATAATTGAACGATAAAATGAAATGACAGCATTCGCAAGTTCATTAAGATTGAACTGTTCAATCAACTGCTGAATCAAAGGTTGATCTTCTTCCATAATATCCTTGCTGCTTAAAAGTGCAGGATTGGAAAGAAGACGCTGGTTATCCTTTTCACGGATGGCCATCATATCAGGCGGGTTTTCCCAACTTGCTGTTACTTTAGCGTGAGCCAATAGGCGTTCGGCACGATTGCGTTGATTTGAAGGAACAATTAACACGCACCGACCTTTTCTTCCGGCACGTCCAGTCCTTCCTGAACGATGCAATAAGGTGGCGGAATTGGTTGGAAGGCTAGCATGAATGACAAGATCCAGAGTGGGTAGATCCAAACCACGGGCAGCGACATCAGTGGCAACACAGACTCGTATTTGACCAGAACGAAGACTTTTAATGGCATGATTTCGTTCTTCCTGTCCAAGATCGCCAGAAAGGGCAACACATGAAAAGCCCCGTTCAATCAAAGTTGATTGCATATGACGAACGAGTTCTCGGGTGGCACAGAAAACCATTGCTGTGGGGCTGTCAATAAAACGTAAATAATTAATAACGGCGTTATCAACCTCCTTTGGGTGAATCAAAGAAGCGTGATATTCAATGTCTCTATGCTGATTGGTGGGAACTGTATTAATTCTCAATGCTTTTTTCTGATATCGTCGGGCCAGGTTTTCAATATCTTTGTCAATGGTTGCAGAAAAAAGCAGGGTTCTATGATTTGATGGACATGCGGATAATAATTCCTCCAGTTCATCACGAAAACCCAAGTCCAACATTTCATCTGCCTCATCAAGAACAATTGTGTCCAGGCCAGACAGATCAAGATGATTATGCCGTACGTGATCACAAAGTCGTCCGGGTGTTCCCACAACGATATGACAGCCTTTTTCCAGTGCATAAGCTTCTTTACGAACATTCATTCCGCCAATACAGGTTACAATCTTGGCCTTGGTATTTGTATATAGCCAGGATAATTCTTGGTGAACTTGTAACGCTAATTCGCGAGTGGGAGCGATAATCAGGGCTAGCGGTAATTTTGCAGCGGCAAACTGATCTTTATTAGCAAGTAATGTTGTTGCCATGGCAATTCCATAAGCCACGGTTTTACCTGAACCGGTTTGAGCAGATACAAGTAAATCTTGTTCATTATTCTGTTGTTCAAGAACAGCCTGTTGAACAGCAGTCAAGGCTGTATAGCCTTTATTTTCTATAGCTTTTGCAAGGGAGGAATGAATTTGAGTAAATGGCATATAGGAATCCGAAACGTAGGTTATAAATCTAAACAAAAAATCAACTATATAACAAAGTGGATTTTGTTAAATAAATGAAGGTTTTGTGGGAAATTGTAAAAACAGAATGAGTGAAATGGGGGTTATTATCAGATACATTCAAGGTTGATATAATATCATAAAGCGGTTTATCAATATTTATTGGGTTAAAACATATCTACAATATTTATAAAATATTCTAAATACAAATTTTTTCAAACTTAAAAATAAATATTTAAGGATTTATTTTGTATTATCATGAAACAATTTTTATAAAAAAAGAAAATTAATGTCAGTATTATTTAATACTGTAGAATATGTTAAAAACTAAAGCATGATTAAGAGAATATTTTCTGTTTTGATAATAATCAACCAAATTGGTAAGCAGAAATTGGTTTATGTAAAATTATATCTTTAAATATACATTTTCCATGATCTTGTCTTGCTGCGCCAGAAACCGCCATCAAGGGTAGAAGATGTTCTGCACGTGGATGAGCCGAATGTGCGCCGGCGGTTTTTTCCCATTCAATCAATAATCTATCACGATCATCACAAGCGGGAAGGGAAATGACATCGGTTAACCAGTTATCAAAAGCATATGCCTCTCTGGTGCCTTGACCAGAAAATAAAAAGGGCAGGTTATGATAGCTCATCCCACTTCCCATAATTAAAATATTTTTATTGCGTAGCGGATAAAGGGCCCGACCGATATTAAAATGGTATGCCGGATCAAGGTTATTATGTAGCGATATTTCCACAATTGGAATATCGGCATCAGGAAACATGACTTTTAAGGGAATAAAAACACTATGATCCCATCCTCTTTTTTCTTCAAATTCACTTTGAATATGCTGTTCTGTTAAAAGGGTATGGATTTGTTCGGCAAGAAGCGGATATCCTGATGCTGGATATTGTAATTGATAAGTATGTTCGGGAAAGTCATAATAATCATAATACAAGGATGGATTTTGGTGATGGTGGATTTTGATCGGATCGCTTTCCCAATGAGCCGCAATGACAACGATGGCATCTGGTTTTTTAGGTAATGTTTTAGGGAATTTATGTAGAAAATCACCCATATTGGTCCATATATTATAAGGATCATCCATAAAAAAACACGGACCGCCCCCATGGGGAAGATAACAAGCAGGTTGACGCATTACAGATTCATTCCAATATGATTAGCATAAATTAAATTTTACTGGCAACAACACTATATATGCTGCTTTTCCAGAGAGGCTGATTATCGGGTGGGTGAACTTCTCCCTGATCGAAATTGTTGAATCCTGATCGTTTCAGAAGAATTTTGATAAAGCGCTGGCGCTCCCCGTTATCAAGTGCCTGCCATAAGGCAATAGTGCGGGTCGCTAAATATCGGGGGGAAAAAGAAAAGATTATTCTGCCTCGGGGTTTTAATATCCGATAGCATTCCTCAAGAATAGCGAAAGGATTTCGCAAATATTCAATGACTGAGCACAGACAAATATAATCGACACTGTTATCTTGTAAAGGAAGGGATAAATTTTGGTTAATGTCCTGAAGAATTTTTTTTGTTAATTGATGATTTTGTTGTAAGGCATTGTTATCGATATCAATACCGATTAAATTTTGGTATGGAACATTCGCGGGAATATGACTGTTTGATCCACACATTAGGTCGAGGATGGTATCGCCTTTTTGTATGAGAGTATGATATAAGGCTTCAATAGTTTTATATCCCCCTTGGTCGATAAGAGGTACAGGTTTATGGTGCGTATAATATTCAAGATCATTTTCTGTACCAGCAATATCAAAAGAATGGGGATGGAAATCGTTTAATTCGGTCATGGGCATAAAAAATTGGCGTTTTTTGTGTTACATTGATAAATTAAGTCAAGTTAAGTACCAATAGTTACGTTAGAATAATAATGGATATTTCTTTTAGTAAAATGCATGGTATCGGTAATGATTTTGTCATTATCGATAATTCTGTCAACAGAATTCAGCTAAATAATAATCGTATTGCCGAACTATGTGATCGTCGTTATGGGATTGGCTGTGACCAGTTGATTATATTATCTGCTCCAAGAGATAAAAAAGCCGATGTTTATGTTCGTTTTTTCAATCCTGGCGGAGATGAGGCAGGTGCCTGTGGAAACGGTTCACGCTGTGTCACGGCATGGTTGCATGATAAATTTCAACGTAAGAATTTTACCATACAAACCAGCGCTGGGTTACTGCCAACCGAGGTCATTGATGCTTTTACAGTAAAAGTAAATATGGGACAGCCAAAAATGAATTGGCGTGATATTCCACTACAACGTGATGTTGATAGTTTATATTTGCCATTATCCGGGGAACCGGCAGCGGTTTCTATGGGAAATCCCCATGTAACATTTTTCGTTGAGGACTTATCTACGGTCGATCCTGTATTTTGCGGTCAGGTTCTGGAAAAAGACCCCTTGTTTCCGGAAGGGGCAAATATAGGGTTTGTACAGATGCTGGATCGTCAAAACATGCGGGTTCGTGTTTGGGAACGCGGGGCAGGGTTAACACTGGCTTGTGGTTCCGGTGCATGTGCTTCTGTTGTGAATGCGGTTCGGCGAGGTTTGGCTGATCGTTATTGCGAGGTAAGAATGGATGGTGGGAATTTGATTGTTGAATGGGATGAAGCCTCTAATGATGTATTGATGACAGGTCCTGTTCATTTTTCTTTTACCGGGCAATTTAATTTGGATCATTACCCTTTATGACGTCAAAGACCCAAAAGGAAAAACCGCAGATCATTACCTTTGGATGCAGGCTTAACCGTTATGAAAGTGAGGTAATGAGCCAGCATGCCGAGCAACTTGACAATGTCGTTATTGTCAATACCTGTGCCGTGACAGCTGAGGCAGAACGGCAGGCAAAACAGGCAATTCGTCGGCTACACCGAAAAGATGGCGAAAAACGTATTATCGTCACGGGTTGTGCCGCACAAATCAATCCTGAACAATGGTCGTCATTACCGGGTGTGAAGCAAATATTGGGGAATGAAGACAAGTTAAAGGGGGAAAATTGGACAGAGGCAGCTTTATCTCAAGGAAATCAGGTTTCCGATATCATGACGGTGAAAAATACCGTGGGACGGATTGTAACTGATTTTACCGGTCGGACTAGGGCTTTTGTTCAAATTCAGCAGGGATGCGATCACCGTTGTACTTTTTGCGTTATTCCTTTTGGGCGGGGACCTTCCCGGTCTGTTTCTGTTAAGGGAGTGGTTGATCAGGTAAAAGCTTTGACCCAACAGCAATACAATGAGATTGTTCTTACAGGAGTTGATATCGCTTCATGGGGAAGGGATCTGAAACATAAAGGAAGGTTGGGGGATCTGTGTAAGGCTATTCTAAAAGATGTTCCGGAATTAAAAAGGTTAAGATTATCATCAATTGATCCAATTGGTATGGATCCGGTTTTGTGGGATTTAATGGCCAGCGAATCTCGTTTTATGCCCCATCTTCATTTGTCGCTTCAGGCAGGTTCCGACATGATATTAAAACGGATGAAGAGACGTCATCAAACCAAAGATGTTGGATCATTGGTTGAACAACTTCGTTCAATACGCCCTGATATCGGACTAAGTGCCGATATTATTGCAGGTTTTCCGACGGAGGATGAATCGTATTTTCAGGAGACATACGATTTTCTAAAGAAAGTTGCCATTCCCTATCTTCATGTTTTTCCCTATAGTGAAAGAAAGGGCACACCTGCGGCCCAGATGCCAGCCGTTGCAGTTTCCGTAAGGAAAGAGCGTGCGGCCCGGTTGCGAAATTTGGGTGCAAAAATAGCCAGTTCATATCATGAATGTTTTGTTAATAAAACGGTTTCCATCTTGATGGAAACGGTTGATCGTGGTCACAGTGAACAATTTTCCGCAGCAACCTTAACAGGTAAGGAGGCAACTCCCGGTGAAATTATTTCAGCCCGTGTAATTTCGGGTAATTCTGATGGTATTATAGTAGAAAGAATATAAATGGCGCTTGGTTTTTTTTCTCGTCTTAAACAGGGGCTTTCCCGTTCAACGCAAAAATTGGGAAACAACTTAACATCTGTTTTTACAAAACGACGATTGGATGATGAATCACTTGAACAATTGGAGGATATTCTAATTTCTGCTGATTTCGGCCCAGAAGTAGCGGAAAATGTTATTGAATCCTTTCGTAAGACCCGGTTCGGTTCGGAAGTTACGGATCAGGAAATAAAACAGGCCCTTGCAGAAGAAATTTCCAAGATTCTAAAACCAGTTGCCGTACCATTTCAGCCCAATCCTGATTTGAAACCCCATGTTGTTTTGATGGTTGGCGTAAACGGGACAGGAAAAACGACAACGATTGGAAAAATGGGACAGTTTTTTACTGATCAGGGGCTTAAGGTGATGATGGTTGCCGGGGATACTTTTCGTGTGGCAGCAGTGGAACAATTGCAAGTGTGGGGTGATCGGGTTGGTGTATCGGTTATATCAGGAAAACCGCAGGCAGATGCGGCGGGTCTAGCTTTTGAAGCCCTGAAACGTGCAAAAAATGAGAAAACAGATTTGCTGTTGATTGATACGGCAGGTCGTTTGCATAATAAAAGTGCCCTGATGGAGGAGCTTGCCAAAATCATTCGTGTCATGCGTAAATTTGATGAAACGGCGCCGCATTCTGTTTTATTGGTTTTGGATGCCACAACAGGTCAAAATGCAATTGAACAGGTTCGTATCTTTAAGGAGATGGTTGATGTTAGTGGATTAATCATTACCAAATTGGATGGTACAGCACGAGGAGGTATTGTCATTGCCTTGGCTGAAAAATTTAAGTTGCCAATCCATGCAGTAGGAGTTGGTGAAAAGGCGGAAGATCTTCGCGATTTTTCTGCAGAAGAATTCGCCAAGGGATTGGTGGGAGATACAGTTCAACTTTCCACTACAGAAGTTAATATTGATAACTGAGCTATTATTTTGATTATTTCTATAATAAATGGTTTTATAGGGATATCGTTGATGGCTCCATAATGTTTGAAAACAAAGTTGCGAATTTATAGTTTATATTTGCAAAAGCCACTTATAATATATCTAAAAAAATTGATACAAACAGTCAAACATTATTGAATTTTCTGTCAGATTTTGAGATTATTTTAGTAAGTTAGTATTAGTATAGCTTGATGAAGCGACCTTGATAGTAGGTCGTTTTTTTGTTTTTTATCAATAGAATTTTTTCAATAGATGCCAAAACAATAACATCAATATTCCAATTAATTTCCAAAACAAAAAATTTAAGAAAGCCTTAATTCTATGAGTAAAAAGGATAATAAACATGTCAAAGTCATGGTTGTTGCTCCCAAAGATGGAGAATTTCCAGAATTATACACTTTAAGTTATAAAGAAATGTATAATTTGGTAGGAAAATTCATAAAAAAGGCTATCCCTATTAAAGGAACTGAATTAACGATTATACAAGGTCGCGGTAATCGAGTTTCAACCCCCAAAGCACCCTATATACTCATGAATATCGTTGATGAAAACCGTCTTTCAAGTAATGAAAGCTATTATCGGGGGTGTCATAAGATTTTCAGGTCAAGATCGCAGATTACAATGACCCTGATGTTCGTTGGAAACGAATATGTTCCAGCACTGCAAATGGCCAAGTCGTTTATAGTCAGATTTAATGATTCCTGGGCAAGTGATCAGTTTGAGCAATATAAAGCGCCATTTTTTCCTCTTTATAGCGATGAAGTAACCATAGAAAGTTCATTTGTCAATGCGGAAGATCAATATGAGGATGTTTGCTCGGTTGATGTTTATTTTGAATATCATCCAGAATTTGGAGTTTGTGAAGGCAGTGCCAAAGAAATCATTATGAATGTCAATGGATTCAATGAGTAATTAAAATGCGTAACATTCGTCATTCGGTTGGGCGTAATGCTGTAAATAACCGTCAAGATGTTATAATTGTACAGTCGTTACTCAAACGGCATGGGGCATCATATGTCGATGTTGGTGAAATATGTGGTCCGCTTACAAAAAAGACAATCATTGAGTTTCAGAGTAAATTTTATACACATCCTGATGGTGTTATAACACCCGGTAAAAAAACTTCAATATACTTGAATAATTTTACGGGTTTGCTGACCCAAGATTCTTCAACCTCGCTTGTAATAAATCATGCTGAAAGGAAACTGTCATCTATTCAACCCTGGCAAAAAGAAGGAGAAAAGCAAAAGGGCTCCGCAAGTGAGGCAACAAAAAATGCCGTTTATCCTCAAATTATAACGATTGGTATGCTGGATGCTGTAAATCCATCAGGTAAAGGAAAGAATGGAGTTAACGCTACAGCATTGCCTTACCTTAATAGAAATGCCAATCATTTTAATATGACAGATAAGCGGGAAATTGCTTATTTCCTATCTCAGATATCTGCTGAAAGTGGACTTCAACCAATAGCGGAAAATTTAAATTACCGTGTAAGTGCAATGCGCGATAAATTTGGTTACCAAGCATTACGGATGTGTAAAAAAAAATTATGCAAAAAAATAAGAGTCCGAAGAGATAAATTGTGGACACAAACTTCTCATTATGCTCATCATCCACAAGCATTAGGTAACTATGTATATGCTGATCGTATGGGGAATGGTGATGAGGCAAGTGGCGATGGATATAGATATAGAGGCAGGGGGTTTCTTCAAATAACAGGCAAAAATCTGTATAGAAGAATGCAGGATTATCATCATCAAGAATTTCCCGATGATATTAATAATTTATTAAACAATCCTGATTTGGTTGCAGATAGAAATCATTATGAATATGCTGTGGAGACAGCATTTGTTTACTGGTTTGATATTGCAAATGTTCATGATCTTGCAATTTCAGCAGATGCTACAGTCAAGGCCGTAACACGTAAAGTTAATGGAGGCCAAAATGGTTATCAGGCAAGATTGAATGCATTTAATCGTTTGGCAGATTATTTGGGGTTAACCAAGGCTAGTCAATAGATTTAAGTAAAAAGATTTCAGTTAACAAGATCGCAAAAATTATTTTAGGATTATTTATATTTCCATTTTTTCCAATTCATGGAAAACAAAATATTTTTGTTATGTTAAAATGGCATAATTTTCATAGAGGTTTAACAGATGTTGATAGTTATAAAACCTATACTTATACTTATGAAAAATATAAAACTGCTATTGATATTAAAAAATTCATCGGGAATATGATTGTCATATTTCAAGTAGAAAAACAAAAAAGACTGAAAAATCAGCCTTTTTTGTTTCAAAAGTTTTTTTAAAAAACCTATAAAGGCATTGTTTCTTGAGCTAATGTTGTTAGGGCGACAATACCTGGAAGAGCTTTACCTTCCAGCCATTCAAGAAATGCGCCACCAGCGGTTGAAACATAAGACATTTCATTGATAACGCCAGCATGTTTTAAGGCAGAAACCGTATCACCGCCGCCAGCAATACTTTTAAGCTTGCCAGCCTTGGTTAATTTGGCAGCTTCTTGAGCCACTTCATTGGTTGCCTTATCAAAAGGTGTGAATTCAAAAGCACCCAAAGGCCCGTTCCATACCAAGGTCTTGAGCTCAGCTAGATACTTGTTAAGTAATTTCACCGTTTTTGGCCCAACATCCAAAATCATTTGGTTATCGGGAACGGCATGGACATCAACAGTTTGTGTCGCTGGATTATTTTTTAATTCAGCGGCCACAACAACATCTACAGGTAATAGAATTTTACAATTTTGTTCTTTTGCCTTTTCCATGATGTCACGAGCTGTTTCATGCATGTCGGCTTCCTGCAGGGATTTACCAGTCTTGACACCTTGAGCGGCAAGAAAGGTATTGGCCATAGCCCCACCAATAATCAATACATCAACCTTATTGATCATATTGGAAAGCAAATCAAGCTTTGTGGAAATCTTTGACCCGCCGATAATGGCACCAACTGGACGGTCAGGATGTTCCAGGGCGGCATTCAATGCATTTAATTCAGCCTCCATTAGACGACCTGCAAATGAAGGCAGGAATTTGGTAACACCCTCGGTTGATGCATGGGCACGATGGGAGGCTGAAAAAGCGTCATCAACATAAACGTCTGCCAAAGAAGCAAGCTCTCTAGAAAGCGCTGGATCATTCTTTTCTTCACCAGCATGAAAGCGGGTGTTTTCAAGTAAGAGAATATCACCGTCTTTCATTGACGTGACAGCTTTCTGGGCATCAGGGCCAACACAATTATCAGCAAAAGCCACAGGCTGTTTTAAGATATTGGATAAAGCTTCACCGACTGGTTTTAGAGACATTTCTGGAACCACCTTGCCTTTTGGACGGGCAAAATGGCTGCACAGAATAACCTTTGCATCTTTTTTAACCAGTTCCTTGATGGTGGGGACCAAACGATCCAGACGCGTTGTATCGGTAATTCTGCCATCATGCATGGGGACATTCAGATCCCCGCGCAAGAGAACTTTCTTACCTTTGCAATCAAGATCATCAAGGGTTTTGAAAGTTTTCTGTTCAACCATTATTTTGCATTCCCAAGGGCAACAGCTGTATCAGTCATACGGGTTGAGAAACCCCATTCATTATCATACCAGCCAGCAACACGGATCAATTTACCATTGTCAATAAATCCGGTTTGTGTTGCATCAAAGGTTGAGGAGTTAAAGCAATGGTTGAAATCGGAACTTACGAGTGGTTCATCATTATAGCCAAGAATACCCTTTAGCTCGCCTTCGGCCGCTTTTTTGAAATAGGCATTTAACTCTTCAACAGAAGCGGGTGTTTTGGTTGGAACAAAGTCCAAAGCAACATAAGAAACATTAGGGGTTGGAACGCGAATGGCAATTCCATCCAGTTTTCCTTTTAATTCAGGAATAACCAATGCAACGGCTTTTGCGGCACCAGTTGTTGTCGGAATGATGTTTTGTGCAGCGGCACGGGCACGATGGAGATCTTTATGTAATGTGTCAACCGTGCGTTGATCACCTGTGTAAGAGTGGATGGTCAACATGCTGCCCCGTTCAATTCCGACTGTATCCTGAAGAACCTTTGCGATAGGAGCAAGACAGTTTGTGGTACATGATGCATTGGAAATGACAGTCATGTTGCCATTGATAATTTTGTGGTTAACACCGTAAACAATGGTTGCATCAACATTTTTTGCGGGGGCGGAAACAAGAACCTTACGGGCACCAGCCTGAAGCAATGCACTTGCGGCCTCCTTGCTTGTGAAACGTCCTGTGCATTCCATTGCAACATCAACACCTTGTAATGGAAGTTTTGTTGGATCTGCTTCGGCTGTAATTTTGATTGGGCCAATTTTACGTCCATTACGTGTTGTAATGGTCATTGTATTATTTTCGACTTTAACATCTGCAGGAAGACGACCGTGAACCGTATCATAACGGAGAAGGTGAGCATTGGCCTCTGGGCTGCCAAGGTCGTTAATCAATACGACTTCCGCATCAGTGCGTTCGGTTTCAATGATGCTGCGTAGTACCAAGCGACCAATACGTCCAAAACCGTTAATTGCAAGTTTAATAGCCATGATAGTTAAATCTCCCTTTAAGGTTAAAAAGATTTTCCAAGGCGAATCGTCTTGTGAAAATTAATATAAAAACTTTTCTTCGTCTTTAACTCTATTTAATCACGTTTTTTTGATAACGTGAATATTAATCTTAATAATTTACCACAAATTTGATCTTTTGTTAGCTTTTTTAACAATATGCTAAATGAGGTTGTGATTGCACAGGATTATCAATCTTTTATATGAATTAAGTGTAGGATCAAATTTTTTTAATGAAACTTTCATGTCAATAGCAGTCTTAGTTTACGGTTTATTTCGGGTAATTGAATAAATTCGATTATTGAATAATAGAAATATAAGGGTAAAGGATTTCTTTATATTGTAAAATCAATTATTAAGGTTTAATTGAGATTGTTAGCGTTCTTTTCCAACTTTGCACTTTAAGTCAATTTTATGATCAGTCATTTGCGTTATGTTTCCTTGTTATTAAGTGGTTTTTTTTTATTAAGTTCTTGTAAGCTGGTTGATCAAAGGACTTTTAACCCGAGTGCAGGACGTAGGCCCGCTCCTTATATTCCCCCGCCTCCTCCACCTCCTCCGCCTCCGCCCGCACCACCGATCGAAATTGTAGAGGGAACGCCCCAGGATCAATGGGAAAAACCTTTGACAAATTTGGTAAAGGATGCGTTGTCAAGAAAAGCGGATGCCTTGTTTGTTATTACTTCTGTCACCCCAATTTCATCTGATCCTGTAATGCAGCAGGAACAAATGACTAATATTGCAGCGCATGAAGGCAGGGCAATTGCAAATGAAATAATCCGAGCGGGTGCAAAGGCGGAGCAAATTCAAATGAATGCCAAGGCAGATGGTGGGGTCAAGAAAAATGTTGTCCAAGTCACTATACAATAAGGTTATTGGATAAATTTTTATATGTTCTATATGAGGACGTAATGGATTGGTTATTCAGACAATGTTTTGTCATGTTGAATCATTTAAATCCCGAGGGATTTAAAATAGGAGAATAAATTGTGTCAGAACCCATAATATCTTCACATCCTTTTTATGCCTATTGCAAAGAGGCGCTTGGAGATATAGAGAAACAGGGACGGTATCGGCGTTTTACCCCATTAAGTCGTCAGTCAATGCATTATCCTGTTTATGATAGAAAGATTAATGCAAAAGAGGAAACCCCGATTATAGCCTGGTCAGCCAATGATTATCTGGGTATGGGAATTGAACCTGAAGTCATGAATGCCGCCATTATGGCTATTCAAAAATATGGTGCAGGTGCAGGTGGGACAAGAAATATTGCCGGAACCCATCCCTTACATGAAGCGCTCGAGGCTGAACTTGCAGACTTGCATGGTAAAGAGGCTGGCTTGTTATTTGTATCAGGTTATGTATCAAACCAGGCGAGTTTGCAAACTATCCTAACGAGTATGTCTGGGAACTGGATGACTTTTTCCGATCAGCAAAATCATAATTCTATGATTGCTGGTATAAAAGGAGCTAAAAATGCTGATTGTGTGGTTTTCAAACATAATGATTTGCAGGATCTTGAACATAAACTTGCAAATGCTCCAAAAAATGTTGCCAAACTGATTGCTTTCGAAAGTGTCTATTCTATGGATGGCGATATTGCGGATATTGGGGCTATCTGTGCATTGGCACACAAATATAATGCCTTAACTTATTTAGATGAGGTACATGCTGTCGGTTTGTATGGAAAAGAGGGGGGAGGTGTTTCTCAAAGGGATGGTGTAGCGAATCAGGTTGATATTATTGAAGGAACCCTTGCAAAGGGCTTTGGTGTACATGGGGGATATGTAACGGCGAAACGTGAAATTATTGAGTATTTACGATTGGCTGCTGCTGGATTTATTTTTACGACTTCCCTACCCCCATCCGTTGTGGCAGCGGCATTAAAAAGTGTTCGTTTGGTTCGTCAGCAGAATTGGCGTCGTGAAAAATTGTTTGAACGTATTCATACGTTTCAGGAAAAATTGAGACAGGCCAATATTCCTTTTATCGAGACAAAAAGCCAGATTGTACCCGTAATTATTGGAGAGGCTGAGTTATGCAAAAAAATAAGTCAACGTTTACTGGATGAATACAAAATTTATGCACCACCAATAAATTATCCAACCGTGCCCAAAGGAACGGAACGATTGCGATTGACCCCCAATCCTTATCATACGGATAAAATGATGGATGATATGGTAGATGCCTTGAAAGCTTTGTTACCTAAAAAATGAATTTTAAAGGCGATTTGCGGGTCGCCTTTAGTTTAGCTATGATATTATTTATTAAGTTTATCAATAACTTGTTCAAGATTGTCATAGCTTATTGCACCTTGAATGATATGTTCACCATTAATGATCAAGGCTGGAGTACCTTCAATACCAAGATCATGAGTTAATTGAAGGTTGCCGTTTAAAGCGTTGGTGACGGAATCCGCTTTCATATCGATTACCAATTGATCGGCGTTCAGTTTAAGTTTCTGTGCAATAGATTTGATAGTATTAAGGTTGATATCTTCCTGACTGGTCATCAAGGAGCGCATCATTGCAACATAATTGTTTTGTCTAGTTGCCGCAATTATGGCCTGAGACTGCAATTTGCTGTTTTCAGAAAGGATGGGAATGACTTTTAAGATTATCTTGACATCCTTATGTTTTTTGACCAGATCGATTAAAATAGGCAGCATTTTTTTACAGTATCCACAATTTGGATCGTAAAATTCAGTAATGGTTGTAGCTGCGTTTGGATCGCCCATCAGTCCGTCAGTGGGTAGCTGACGTAACAGTAATCCTTTTTTCTCTTTTATTGTCTGGGTAGAAAGTGAAGCGCGTTGTTGCTCTTTCTTTTTCATCAGGGTTTGAATTCCAGTTTCTAATAGGGTTGGATCATCTTTTAGAGCCTGTCTGACAATGGAAATGATTTCTTTACGTTGTTGGGATGAGAAAGTTGCTGCTGGATCTTCACTATGACCAATGACAGGGAAAGAGATAAGACAGGAGAGTAATGAACCTGTCATCAAAGGACGAAAGGATAATTTTTTCATAAAGCGTTTTCCGATTGGTAAAATTGGGATTTTATCATATGGATGGATAATATTATACAGAATTGTAATTGTTGTGATATAAAATGAATCTCGATAGAGTATGGCTTGATAATTTGAGTTAAATATAACTTTCGAACCCTATTATGGTATTATTGATTTTTTAAGTGGAGCGCTGCCACGTGTCAAAACGTTATCAAATTTCAAAAGGTCGTGTTGAGGCAAAGACAACAAAATTTACTCAAAAATTCAGGGACGGATCAAGGCAAAAGATAGTTTTGTTTAAGAAGGCTGTTTGTGGTTTGGCCTTGGCATTTTCAATAACGGCATGTGGTGGGGATCATCACGAGAAAAAACTATCAAAATCTGCAAATTTGAATCATCGTGTAACAGGATATGTGGGGAGCGTTGCTGCAGATGAACCACAAGCCGCCATGTTGGCGCGGGATATCCTGATTCGTGGGGGAAATGCGGCTGATGCAGCTACGGCCCTAGGTATGGCATTGACAGTAACTTTGCCTTCCCGTGCCTCGCTGGGAGGAGGTGGAGCATGTCTGGCGTATCATCCCGGACAGCCGGCACAGTCAATTATTTTCCTTCCTCAGGCAGGAAGAAAACCTTCCAGTAATAGTGATCGTCCAGCTGCGATTCCAATGATGGCAAGAGGATTATATTTATTACAAGCAAGTTACGGCAAGTCAGATATTAATGATATTTTACGGTTGGTTGGTAATTTGGCAGGAAATGGTGCTCCCGTTTCTGACACGTTGGCGAGTGATCTGGCAGCTGTTCAGCAGCCCTTATTTGAAGATTCTGCCATGCAGAGAGCATTTACAAACGCAAATGGACTTCCTCTTAAGGCTGGGGATATTCTATATCAGCCTCGTTTAAAGATTATTTATGACCGATTGATTAGTGCAGGTATTGCAGATCTTTATATTGGTTCTCTTGCAAGAAGTTATGCCTTGGGATCCCAGATTGCGGGAGGGGGGTTGTATAACGAGGACTTTAGAAATGCCCTGCCTGTTCAAACCTCAGCTTTGTCTTTGACACAAGGACAAAATATTACATATTTTTTATCTCCTCCTGCAGATGGAGGTCTGGGTATGGCAATGGCGATGCATAATGGACAAAATAGGGATGATGTTGCCCAGGGTACAGTTGCAAAATGGCGTGCAGAAAACAGTTCTACTTATTTGAAGTCATCCATTGAAGGAATGACAAAAAAAGCTCAAGACTGGCTTGATAATGGGAAGGCGGGCAGCGGCAGTTTGCCAGCATTGCCTGCATCTACATCTTTTGTAGTTGTTGATCGTGATGGGGGAGCCGTTTCTTGTGCCTTAACCATGAATAATTTATTTGGTACAGGACGTATTTCTGGAACAACCGGTATCGTCATGGCTGCGTCTCCTCGCCAGCTGCCGCCACCTTTGTTAACAGGATCGATTTCAACGTATAAACAGCGTTTTATTGCAGGAGTTTCTGCCTCTGGACAGAATGATGCGGCGCAAGAGGCTGCCGTGACCATGAATTCTTTTTTGAACAAACAAGGAAATAAACGGGAAAAGGGTGTTTCATTATCGAATTCGAGCGGCTCAAAAGGACGGGTAAATGCCGTTTATTGTTCTGATGGGTTGCCAGGAAATGACAGGCAATGTCATGCTTATACAGATCCAAATGGTATGGGATTGGCAATTAGCCGTTAAGATAATTATTGCTGTTATGGATCATTGATATTTTGATAAAAATACCAATATTGTAAATGTAAATATTGTATTTTTATCTTTTAAAATCTTCAAAAGCAGCAATAAATGTTTAACTGGGGTTAATCTGAGAATTTACGGTCCCCACGTTATTTATTTATAAGGAAATTCTAAAAATAATGGACAAGAATAAAGCATTAGAAGGAGCTTTGTCTCAGATTGAACGTGCCTTTGGTAAAGGTTCAATCATGAAGATGGGAGAGCAGTCTGTCGTTCAAGTGGAAGCAATTTCAACAGGCTCGATTGGTCTGGATATTGCTTTAGGAATTGGTGGTGTCCCTCGTGGACGTATAGTTGAAATCTATGGTCCAGAAAGTTCCGGGAAAACAACAATGGCATTGCATATTATAGCCGAGGCTCAAAAAAAGGGTGGTACATGTGCATTTTTGGATGCCGAACACGCTCTTGATCCCATTTATGCGCGTAAGCTCGGCGTTGATATTGATAATTTGCTCATCTCTCAACCTGATGCCGGGGAACAGGCATTGGAAATTGCGGATACTTTGGTTCGTTCTGGCGCTATTGATGTCTTGGTAGTGGACAGTGTGGCGGCATTGGTTCCCCGTGCAGAGTTGGAAGGGGATATGGGGGACAATCATGTTGGATTACATGCCCGTTTGATGAGCCAGGCTTTAAGAAAATTGACCGGATCTGTTTCTCGTTCCAATACCTGTCTGATTTTCCTCAATCAAATTCGTCAAAAGATTGGTGTTATGTTTGGATCACCAGAAACAACTACAGGCGGAAATGCATTGAAGTTCTATTCTTCTGTACGTATGGATATTCGTCGTATCGGTCAGGTGAAGGAAAAGGACGAAATCACAGGAAACCAGACGCGGATTAAGGTGGTTAAAAATAAAATGGCTCCTCCTTTCAAGCAGGTTGAATTCGACATTATGTATGGAGAAGGAATTAGTAAGATGGGAGAATTGATAGATCTGGGTGTAAAAGCAGGGATTATTGAAAAAGCGGGTTCATGGTTTTCTTATGACAGTCAGCGTATTGGTCAGGGCCGGGAAAATGTAAAGCAGTTCTTGCGAGAGCATCCGGAGATAAGTCAGGTTATTGAGCAACGTATTCGTGAGCATTCTGGTATTATTGGTGAAGGCTCGATGGATGATATGGCTATCGGGACTGATGATTTGTGAGATAGCTAGTTATTAATTTTCTTCATTTATCAATTTGTTGTATAGAAATTGATAAATTTAATAGTTTATGATTATTAAATTGTTGCATTCAAATGATCTAAATGGAGAAAATTCAAAATGGAATGTGAATAAAATTAAGTGGCAGGGTTTATTAACGCAGACAGAAGAAATCACCAAAAACTTTTTTATCCTTCCCTTTGCCCAGATGATTCTGGAGCATGACGTATTCAGTCATCTTGGGGTTATGCAGGAATATAATTGCAGATACGGTGTTAAAATGGATGAAAAGATGGATTTTGTGACCTTAAAAGATGAAAAAAATCAAATTTTAATTGAATGTAAAAAATTGGCGATGATCTTAATATAAATACAGGCCTCACAAATTCACGGTATTTTTCAGTAACGGAAGCTCGTATAGTCATTCTTGCAAATGGCAGGGTATATAGATTTTTTACAAATTTAGATGCACCTGATAAAATGAATAATGAATTTTTTCGATATTAAAAAGGTAATCTCTCAGCAAGTTGTAGATCTAAAACAATTGTATGTCGAGATATAAAAAGTTATTTTGATATTTAGTTAGATAATAACCGTAAATCGGTATGCTGATTGCATTTTAAATGCATACCAGATATATATACAGAGTATAATTAATTATTATACTCGTATAGATCAACTGGCAGAATAGATTTATTTCAATTCAAACCAAGCTTCAACCTCAACACAGGCATCCATTGGTAAACATGCTACACCAAAGGCAGAACGTGCATGTCGTCCTTTGTCTCCAAAAATTTCTACAGCTAGATCTGATGCTCCATTCATGACAACAGCCTGCTGGGTAAATTCCGGTATGCTGGCAATGAACCCCCCCAGGCGGATTAATTTGCTGATTTCATTTAACTGTCCAATAGCGGCCTTGGCCTGTGCCAAAATATTGATCATGCAATAGCGGGCTGCTTGTTGCCCAGTTTTAAGGTCAATGGTAGCGCCCAACTTTCCGGTTGCATAAAGTTTCCCGTCTATAAAAGGAAGTTGACCAGAAATAATCAGGGAATTATTGGTTTTGATTGCAGGAAGATAATTTGCAACAGGGGCTGTCGGGGTAGGAAGTTGAATTCCAAGTTTGGCAATGCGTTCCTCAATAGATGACATGTCTTGATCCTTTCTCAGCTTACAAGTTTGAATTTTGAATGTTTCCGTGGGGAAGAGTGAGATTGATTCATTTCTTCCTCTGGTAGATCCAAAGGCAGCATGGGGAGTTTTTCCTCATCAGACTGTAAATTATTAGGTGCGTCAGGTAAAGGCTGGTTTAAATAAACATCTGATAATAGCCGGAAGCTATAATCCAGAAACGAGGTCGCGTAAATCGCTCCCGGATCCCCTTCAACGGTTCCGGCAATGCCGAAGCGGCTATAGGCAAATGCGGAAACGAATTCCTTTAAAGGAACCCCATATTGCAAACCAATACTGACAGCCTGGCCAAGGCTGTCTAACAAACCTTTAACCATGGCATTTTCTTTTAAAGGCGTAATCGATATCTCACCAAGCTTGCCATCTTCGTATTCACCTGTACGCAAAAACAATCCACGTCCAGCAATACTCGCTTTTTGTGTAATTCCTTTGTGACGTGGTGGAAGAGGTTCTCGAATTCCCCGGGGTAATATGGTTTTTGAAGCGAGGGGATATTCCATTGGATGGGGACGGGGGGGCATTGAAGTTGTAAAACCGATCAATGCCTGATGCATTGCGCAATGCGCCTGATGAGAAGGGGGTTGAAGTATCAAATTTCCCGATAGGGTTGCAGCCAGTGCACTTTCAGGAGTTAGTTTTTGTTTTGCCATTCGCGCAATAGTACTTATTGCCAGATGTCCGTCTTCGGTAACAGGGGAAAATATGGGGGCAAGTCCACATGCTTCTGATCCTAGAAATAGATCTTCAGGTCCGGGAATTGAGAAACTGGTTTCTATCCTGGGCAGAGGCAAAGTTTTTTCCTCAGAGGCAAGACTCCATATTTCTTTGGCAAGGCTAGTTAATTCTGGTAATGCATTCCAGTCTGGTGACAAGGGAAGATAATCAGATCCACAACCCGCAGTTGAGAGTAAGGTTGCAAAACAGGTAAGGCAACAAGCCACATCCCGTCCTTGGATACTGTCATATTCCAGACCGAGTTGTGCAAGACAGGCATCTAAATTGGTAAGATAAATTGTCCCGGCAATATTGTGATATGATTCTGCATTTTCAGAATCTACAGGCTTTTGCTTTGGGGAAATCTGCAAATCTGGAAAGGGGAGCTCACTGTTAATGAAATTGAACTGTTGCTTATAGAGAATACGGATACTATCGATAACAATTTGCAGAACTTTCCGATAAGAATGCGCGTCAAACCCTGTTTCAGTTGACGCAAAGGCAGCCAAATTTATGGTAAAGGCGGGTTTTTGACTGTTGTCATTTTGCCAAATACGTTGATTGGGACAGGCCTGTTGGTTTAGCAGAATTGTTTCCCAGTCAGAAACTGTCCAATTTTTTATCCCTGCATTTGCCGCATGATCACAAAGAGGCAATAACCAGTTGGCAGTGATCTGATCTGTTTTAACAGAGGAGGATTCCAGTTGATAGGATGAGCATAACTGTAAGATCGCTGTTGCAGTTTGATCCTCCCATCGAGCGGGCATGGTTACTGAATAAAGAGATGCGTCGGGATCAATCGCGGCTTGCAGATTACGCATCCTGACGCCATTCCAAATATGTCTTGTGTTCATAATAATCAAGTTTACATTTTTTTTGGAATGTCGATAAGCTGAATAAATAGGTAAAAAGTTATACAGGTATCTGTATTCAGTGGATATTGTGGATAAAATTCCGGTTAAATTTGTTTTCAATTTTTTATTTATCTTAGCGTGTAATCTTTTGATTATTCGGTCTAATTAGAATCCAATTTAATTTTTTTTGTGATTTTTATGGAAAAAAGGTATATGGTTGTTAGAAGTTATTTGATAAAGATACTACATAATTATTTTGTTTGAATTATATTATGACAACACTTGGAACGCGTTTACACACACTTTTAAAAGGACGTTTGGTCGGAAAAGATTCTGATGGACGTTCCTATTATGAATCTCGCAAACTAAACCGTCTTGGCGGAGGTGAACGTCGTCGTGAGCGGTGGGTTATTTATAAAAAAGGTGATGATCCCTCCGCGGTTCCCCCAGAGTGGTGGGTCTGGCTACATTATGAGGCGGATGCACCAGTTCCGGTATCAAAGCGTCATCCCTGGCAAATTCCCTATCATTCCAATTTAACCGGAACAGCCAAGGCTTATCATCCACAAGGGAGCGATTATGCCGGTGGTCAACGAGCCAAGGCTACGGGTGATTATGAAAGCTGGGTTCCTGAGGCTTAGTTGAAAAGATAGTTCATGGTATTGATGCCCTCTCAAAAAACACAGCAAATAATTGAACTTGTCACAGGTTTGATAGTGTTGGTTGTTTTTGTTGTTGCTGTTATCATGGCCATTATTGGACATGGGCAGAAAAATATTGGAGGGTATCCGTTATGCGCATCGTTTAGCCAGATTGACGGGCTGGAAGTCGGTTCAGACGTAAAATTGGCAGGGGTGAGTGTAGGTCAAGTTATTCAGGAAAAAGTTGACCCAAAAAGATTTAATGCGGTTGTAACTTTTACGGTTCGGCCAGATGTAAAATTACCAGTTGATACGGCGGCAATTATTACAAGTGATAGTCTGCTAGGTGGAAAATATATTGATCTTTCTCCAGGTGGTGATGAAACGGTTCTTAAACCTGGTCAGTTTCTGACCCATACCCAAGGGGCTATCAGTTTGCAACAGCTTTTAAGCAAATTTATTTTCTCTGTTACAGATAATATGAGTAAGAATGAAAAGAAAAAGGCGGACAATTCTGCTGATCAATTCCATAATAATGAATTACATTGACTAGTTTAAGAATTTAAGGGTTGGTTAAGATGAAAGCAGAAGTTCAAACATCTTCATTAAACTGGCCTCAATCTGATGGAAAACCTGTAACCTGCAAAGAAAAATTAAAAATTCTGGAAGAAAACAAAACCGAGTTAACACAATATATGCAGGATGTATTTGAGGACGCATTGCTGATTGGAGTGGATGAGGAATTCATGCGGGATTTTCTAAAAGATATGGTTGATCAATTACGGAGTCCGGTAAAATGAAAAAATATTTTTGCTGTTTAGCTGTTGTCATACTGGGAATAGGTAATATTTCAAACAGTTTGGCTGAAACCAGTAAATCAGCAAAACAAAATCCCAATGTTGCTGAACAGTGGATAAGACAATCCGAAGCTGTTGTTCGAATTTTGAATAAACTTGAAGCCCATACTGAAATTTTAAATATACCGGTTGGACAATCAGTGCGATACCAGACCCTGACAATCGAGGCTCTTAATTGTGTAATACGTCCTCCCTCAACACCTTTTGATAGTGCCGCATTTCTTCAAGTAACAGACACAAAATTAACATCTATTCATTTTGCCTCATGGATGTTTTTATCTGAACCTGGAATAGCTGTTTTTGAGCATCCTCTATATAATATAAGTGTTGTTGGCTGTGCGGGTAATTCAATGAATGATTCCCAAAAGGTTCAAAAAAAAGATGAAAAAAATATACAGCACCCTGTTGAGCAATCTTCAGAATCAATTGAAAATTCGTTAGAGAAGTCTTTGCAATCGCAACATTAAAAAAAATATGGTAAACTCGCTTTTTTATAAAGTCCATTTCATATTTAACCGTTCATCATTCATGTGTAAACCAGTCTAGGTATCAGTCGTGACCAATTATAATAAATATTATATGAAAACGATTACCGCAATTTTCTTTATATTGGCAGGCGCATTTGCTATTGGTGCAGCGTGGTTTTTACAGCATGTTTTGCATATGGTTCCCTGTGGTTTGTGTTTATTGGAAAGATGGCCATATCGTTTTCTGATTATTTTGGGTATTTTGGGTATTTTTATTCCAACACGATATTTGACCTTGATTTTATGGGTTGGATTTATGGTTTTGTTGATGAGTATTGGCATTTCCTGTTTACATATTGGGGTGGAACAGGGATGGTGGGCAAGTCCGTTACCTGAGTGTAGCGCCAATCTTGTCGCAACGGACAATCTTGCCGATCGGCTTGGCGCTATGCCGGATCGTCCAGGCAAACCCTGTGATGTCGCCTCTTATCCTTTTTCTTGGCTGCCAGTTTCTTTGACAATGGTAAACGGATTATATTCCCTCTTCTTATTTGCTATATTGATTTGGCGGTTGGTTGAAGAAAGACATAATCGTAGAATATATTTCTAGATCCTTAAATTATATTTAGTATGTGAGATTCTTCTTGAAAAATTTTTACTCGTTGTATAAACATAACCTTGCCCGGGTGGGATTATGCAATTTTACAGTCTGTTTGGCAGATCCTTATTCGAACAGCGAGAAAATAATTCAACTGGCTTTAAAGGCCCATCAGGAATGTGTTGCACTTTGTGTTTTTCCTGAATTGTCTCTGACGGGATATTCAATTGAGGATCTCAGGTTACAGGACAGCCTGTCAAGTGCTGTTAAGGAAACTATTGAACTGATATGTGATGCAAGCCAATCCCTTATGCCTGTTCTCATATTTGGAGCTCCTGTTGTTTTTAAGGGTGCTTTGTATAATTGTGCGGTTGTTATTCATAAAGGTAAGATTCTGGGAGTAGTTCCCAAATCCTATTTACCTGGTTACCGGGAATTTTATGAGGCCAGACAATTTGTTGATGGGCAATTGATTGTCAATGAGTCCATAGTTTTTAACAAACAGAACGTTCCTTTTGGTGTTGATCTGCTTTTTAAAGCAGAGGATTATCCCGATTTGCTTATAGGGACGGAGATTTGCGAAGATTTGTGGGTACCAATTCCCCCAAGTAGTTATGCCTGTATGGCTGGTGCCACCGTGATTGCCAATCTTTCGGCAAGTAACATAACTGTAGGTAAAGCGGATCAGCGTTCTTTGTTGTGTCAAACGCAATCCTCACGTGGAATTTGCGCTTATCTATATACTGCTGCAGGAAATGGTGAATCTACAACGGATCTTGCCTGGGACGGACAATTGTCAATTTTTGAAAATGGTGAACTTCTGGCGCAAACAGAGCGTTTTCCAAAAGGCGATAATTTTCTATATGCAGATATTGATCTTGATTTGATACGTCAGGAACGGTTGCAACGCGGAACATTTCATCAGTGCTATGAAAAACACCCACCTTATCGTTTGATTGCATTCAAATTGCAACCTTCAAATGACACCATAGGGCTTCAACGTCCCTTGGAACGTTTTCCCTTTGTCCCTTCGGAAGTCCATCGGTTGGAACAGGACTGTTATGAAGCCTACATGATTCAGGTTTCAGCATTGAAACAACGTATTCAAGCCAGCAAAGCCCAGCGAATGATCATTGGTGTTTCTGGAGGACTTGATTCGACACAGGCTTTGCTGGTTGCTGTACAGGCTGCTGACGATCTCGAAATGGATCGACAGTCTATTTATGGGTATACAATGCCGGCATTCGGAACAGGCAAAGAGACGAAAAATAATGCCGAATCATTGATGAAAAGCCTTGGTATTCATTGGGAATGCTTGGATATTTCTGATACAGCCAGACAAATGTTAAAAGATATAGGACATCCTTATGCAGAAAATAAGCCTGTATACGATATCACCTTTGAAAATGTCCAGGCGGGATTAAGAACAGATTATCTGTTTCGTCTGGCCAATCTGCATAATGGTATTGTTGTTGGGACCGGGGATCTATCAGAACTGGCGCTGGGATGGTGTACTTATGGCGTAGGGGATCAAATGTCCCATTATCATGTCAATGCCGGGTTACCCAAAACATTAATTCAACATTTGATACGATGGGTTGTTCAATCCAGATTTTTTTCAGAGGAAACTGGCAGGGTTTTGCAGGAAATCTTGAATACTGAAATCTCGCCAGAACTCATTCCTGCAAAAGATGCAAAATCCATTCAAAGTACTGAATCAATAATTGGACCATACGCATTGCAAGATTTTAATTTATATTATTTTCTAAGATATGGTCTAAAACCTTCAAAAATTGCTTTTTTGGCCTATCATATATGGTCAAATTCACGTAAGGGGAGCTGGCCTGCAGGTTATCCTGATACAAAAAAAACCGATTATAATTTATGTGAAATTAGGCATTGGCTGGAAATATTCATTAAACGGTTTTTTGCTTTTAGCCAATTCAAACGATCAGCCATGCCAAATGGTCCCAAGATTCTTGCGGGAGGAAGTCTTTCTCCACGGGGAGATTGGCGTGCCCCTTCAGATGGAAATGCGAATATATGGTTAAGAGAACTTGAAAATGTTCCTTTCGATTGATTTTGTTCAAAAGGTTTAAAAAGTAAAAAAACTAGTATTTTTGGAAATACTAGTTTTTTGGTTATTTTTTAAGGATAAGCGATATTGTTATTTAGTGATTATAATTATGATGCTCATTATCAGTAGTTTGATTTTCTAGTTTTCTGCAAACGGTTCTTTGCCCCAATAATCCACAAGCGGTACTAACCAGTGCACCAACTAGCAAGGCGATAAAAGACCAGAATGAAAGACGTGCGATGGCTTTGACAGTCATATCCGCTTTTTCTTTAGCCTGTTCTTTCCATGTGTTTAATTGTTCTTTTGCTTCCTGAAGATTGTTTTGCAAATCATTCAATTTATTGTTTGCTTCTTGTACTGCCTGGTTATGCATGGCAATAATATTGTCAACCGAACGTTCTGCCTCTTTAGGGGTTAAATTAGTATTATTGGCAATTGCCTTTTCTACATCATTACGATCAATGGACTGATAGATGTTTTCGGTACGGGTTTTGAGATGGCTTATTAAATCAGAAAGAATCTTGTCGGAATTATTTGGGTTGATGCTAATTTCCTTGATAGCATTTTTGGCTTCTTTTTTAACTTCCTTAAATTGTGAGGATAGATAGTCTGGATGTAAAGCTGGAATATCACTTTTTTTCAAAGCCTCTATCACATTTTGATTAAGTTGTTGATTATTCGCATTTGATTTGAAATCAAAATTTTTCAGAGTGTTTTTGCTAAGATCAAAAATTCCTGAAATACCATTTTGGGATGCAGAACCAATGCCGCTTAATAGGGAACCTGTAGATGAGGTCACTGTTCCGATTGTTCCCCCGATCATGGTAAGGATGGAACTTAAAATCATGCATCCAATAATAATGGATAAAATAAGCGAAGTGGCCCAAACAAGAAACCCATGAATGAGGCCATTTACGCCAGCCAAGCGTCCAGTCACAAAAGCGCCACATGCAAGGCTGAGGATAATTGAAACCACAGTCCAGATTAAAACTGTTGTTCCTGCACCATTAATAATATCATCGGATTTAGGAGACAGCATTGAAACACCCAGGCTGCTTCCCAAAATAAAAAGAAGAAAAAATACTGCCAGAACTGTAAAAATACCAGCAATAATACTTCCCCAGCATATTCTTTTTTTATTTATATTATTATTTTGATAATCCATTATTACGCTCCTTAATAGTTATTTATTAAAAACAATATTAGCGTAAATAAAAATCTTATCTATTCAATAATTTTATTTTTTTTATTTGTTGTTTTAAAATCACTAAAATGTAATATTTTATTTTAGTGATTTTATATTAAAATATTATAAGTAATTTAATGTAGTTACTAACTATTTATTAATAATATTAAATGAGTTTAAGAAATTATTGTTTTTTATTCCAGGGTGAAATTTCGGGATAAACCAGGTCAAGCCAAGGATGTCTATTTTCAAGATGAGAAACAACCTTGGGTTTGTGGGTATTTTGTTCAGTGAGTACATTGGTCATTGATGCAAAATGTGCCCTATATTCAGCAATAGTATTGGTTACCTGTTTTCCGCTGATACCCATTTCAGCAAGGGAGCACCACATATCAAAATCCTCCCACCCCATTGCATCCCGTTTTACATAAAATCCACCAGCTGCAGCCCAGGCCCATTTGGCAATAAGAACCATTGCGTCAATATAGTTTCCGACGGTGAGGCGTAGGGGATTAAAGGGAACGTGCCCTCCAATGGCCTCTCCTGCGCCAAAATGCTGTATTTCTGGATAGGCATAACCAATATTCGTATTCTGTATGGCCTGCAATAATTTTTCACATGTGTCAGGCATTAAACGGTTATCCGCATCCAATTGCATGGAATACAGTGTTTCACTGGCTGCAATACCAATATTTCGTGCGCCTCCCAAACCGACATTATTTACTGATTGATGGATTTGCAATCGATTGAATCGATGCTTGTGATTTATTGACCATTCAAGAATTAGGGTGATTGATTCGTCAGACGAACCATCATCAACAATAATCAAATCAATATCCTTTAATGTCTGAATAAAAACGGACTCCAGTGCCTCCAGTATATATTGCTGATAGTTATAGGAAGTAATGACAACCGTTACCTCAGATTCCCGCAAGTTATCATGTTCAAAAAGAATGTTGCTGTGTGGAATGACGGGCAAATTGCGAGGGTTATAGTTTTTGCGTGAAATAATAGTTTCCGCTGCCTGTGCTGCGCCTTTTTCATTAACCAAACTTAAAAGCATTGTATCGCAAAGTTTGGATTGACGTTGCAAACTGAAATTCCATAAAACGGCATGATATGCATTTTGCGCCATTTCTTTTCTAAGTGTTTTATTGTCAATAAGCGATAGTAAATATTCTTCCCATTCTTTCGCGGTAGATGCCAGATATCCAGTGACGCCGTGTTGAATGCATCGTTTCAAGGGTTGGGTTGGTGAAACGATTGAACAGACATTTGCCAATGCAGCTTCAAAATATTTAAGCTCACTTTTTGCATTGCAGAAAACATTGTCAATTTCCAATGGGGCAATTGAGATATCAAATCTTGCCAATTCTTGGGGAAGTTTTTCTAAAGGTACGGTATCGCGCCACTCGATGAAATTTTCATAATTTTTCAGTTCCGGAAATTCATTCATATGCAAAATGGGACGGTGGTTTACGGGTTCCCTGAATAAAACAAGGCGTACATTGGAACGTTGTTGAAAAATTGAAATGAGTGCAGGTATGACAAGGGCAAAATCACGCTGATGTGTTCGGGTGCCGCTTGCATAGCCAATCCGGATGTAATCATCATTTTTTGTTGCTTGAACAATACGGGCGGCAAATCGTGATAATTTTACGCATTCATCATCAAAAATATTGGGTAGGGTATATATTAATGGGCCGGCATGTCTAGGAATAAGTTCCTGCGCCATATGTTCACGCATTTCTTTTGTAGTTGCAATCGCAAAGTCTGAACGCATGAGGGTCTGACGCATGTTGTGAAATGTATGGGCCGTTTTTGCCTCGGTTGTACCAATGGTACGTATACCATCTATGATCTCAATATGGGCAAAATGGGGTTTAAAGACAATATCGTCGACATCAAAGGCGGTTAATTTATTATATTCCTTGCTTAGTTTCAGAATTCCATCAATGTGACCGCTAAACTCAACACGCCATAAAATGATGATATCAGCCCATTGTATATCGTTAACGCTAACATCAGCCGCGTTTGAAACCTTAGCTTCATGGCCGGCCATAATGCAAGCTTTGGCATTACGATAACAACGATAAATTACACCCGGTGTATCGGGTTCTCCAGCAACAAAAAGAATTTTTCTTATGGGATTATAGGAATTGTAATCAGGCCTGGCAAAGTAATTCAGGCTATCCATTGAATGTAAAGAGTTAGAATTTGGAAGGGAATTTCCGATAATGTTATTTTCTTTATAAAATTTTCTTTTAATTACATTTATAAAATTAGGAGCATCTATATCCATTTTTATTTTGTTTTTGATATATTTTTTGACGAATACAGGAGTTTTTCTTTTTAATTGTCTATAGATTATTTCAGATATACTTTTTGGATATAAATTTTTAATAGATATTAATTTTTTATTACATCCATTTTTGGCAACCTGATTGGTTAAATCTTTTAATATCTTGTTTTTTTCCCTGATTTTTTGGGTTTGATTTGCAATTTCCTTTTCAGAATATTGAAGTTTTCTGCCCAATAAATTTTGTTCAATTTTTGATTCCAGAAATAGAGATGGCGTTGATGCTTCGTTTTTTTTATCCAGTGAGTTATACATCGACCAATATTGGTCAAAAAAAGCACATTTTTTTTGGAATCGTTGTGCCAGAACAGGTGAGTAACTGAGGTCAAAGAGATTTTTTAACGAAAAAGGAACCGCTGTACCAGTGTAGAGAATGGTCAGTCCAGAATAATGATAAAAATCAAAATGGGGATATTGTGTCTGCCATGCTGTTATGATCGAGGAGTTTTCCTTGGCAATTGAATGATCGCTAAAGATATTATCAATAACAATCGTGGTATTCTCAGGAAGTTTTTCATATAGCGAATTTATAATGGGTGCTTTTTTAAGGGATTGGTTCAGACTGTTGATGAAAATACAATCGTAATCGGAAATATCAGGTTTGATGGGTAACAAGGTGTTCGGATATGAACAGGGGCTTTCTTTCTTTTGTTTTTCACTGAAACATTGACTGGATAGTTCAAAACTGTCAATAATTTCGCATATATTCTTATGAATGATTCTTTCAATATCATTATCAAATATTGCAATTTTTTTTGGTTTTAGGTTTGTTATCAACCATACGAGAATAGAATAATGGTGATGAATTTCATTTTTTAGAAAGGGAATATGAAAAAACAGATTCTCATTATCGTTTTTTAAGAGATCTTTTAATGAACTCGTCTCTTTTTCTTGTAAAGGTTGATTTTTTATCATGATATATAAGCCTGGAATTGATTAACTATATGAATTATGTTACAATAATATTGTATATTTGAAGTATACAAAGTATGATTTTAAGGTCATAATCCTATCATAAAATTGAATAAACGATTTGTTTTTAAGTTTGATTTAACATTAGTGTTTTGTTACAACATACAATGTTGCAAGTAAAAAATAAATTTGACAATTTTTAAGTAATATTTTACTTTTTTAACAAAGTAGAATTAATTTTGATAAATTATAATAATTTGGATATTTTAGAGTAAAGTAGAGATGGCAATTATAACGGTTCCAGGTGGTTCAGATTCTTCTATAGCTGTGACTGTAGATGGTTCTCAGGCCTTAGCACTGGCTAATCAAATCAGAGATGATATTGTAAGTCATTATTATAAAACTGACAGAGATATTGATGTTACTAATTTTTATAACGGGGATGATATTTCTCCATTAGCATCACGATCAAATCTTTTATTTGACGGCGTTATCAGGAACGGAGGTGTTTATAACGTTAAGGATGGCGTTAATTTCATTACCGTTGGAACGCTAATCAAGGACGGACAGAAACTTGATGCCAATGATAAATTTGATGCAAATAACTTTAGATTCCTAAATGAACCCGTAACGGTAAATTCAGCAATGAGCGCCAATCAGTACGTTCGTGTATTGGCGGGGATTGATGGTCAAGTCACTTATAAGGCGGGCAAGGAAAGTGGGCAATTTGCTGGCGGATCCAAGGATCATCCAATCAATTTTATCGGTAACGATCAAGAGGGTGGTAGATGGCAAATAGCAACCGGTGACGGAGATGATACCATTGCCTCCGGTTCAGGAAATAATGTCATAAATGCGGGTGCCGGCAAGAATAAGATAACCTTGGGAACAGGTAATAACCAGGTTACTTCGGATGGACAGGATACAATCACCGCGCCTAATGGTGGTTTTAATTCTATTACCATTCGTGGCGGTCATTCATTGATCAATATTGGTGACAATAGTCTTATCAATGATGTAAGTAGCAATAACGTTATCACTGTTGGGGGTGGCAGTACTGTTATTGGTGGTAACGCGGGCAATGTTACATTCAATGCCGCTTCTAATGATGGTCATAATAACAATCATAACCGTAACGAATTTTTGGGTGGTCAAAACAACACGATTACAGCTTCTACGGATAATTTTGATGTAATTCATGGTGTTAACAACACATTCAATATCAATGGTAGTTTCAAGTTCTTCAATGGTACAGGCAATACGAATGTTACCCTAACTGGTGGGCAGAATATAACTACACAAACTCAAATATTTGGTGCGGATGGGTTAAACTTCCACCTGACAGCAAAAGATGTTAATGATCCAAATAATCCAGTTCTACTTGTCGCTGGCGGTGGTGGAAACCAGACATTGGATGGTTCGACATCTTCTTCGAATCTCTTGATTTACTCTGATTCAACCAAGGGTGCTACAACGCAACTACTTGGTGTTGGTGGTGCTGGTAATGATACTCTGGTTGGTGGTGTTGGCTCAAATACATTGACCGGTGGTGAAGGTAACAACTTGTTTATCTTTACTAAAGATACAGATCAGGGTGGTAAGACATTAATTACCGACTTCTCCAAATCCAAAAATAATATGGTTGAATTCCTCAACTACGGATTTAATAGAAGTGATGTTGATCGTATTCTTCAGAATGCACATCAGGATGATAAAGGAAATGCTGTTCTTGATCTTGGTAACCATCAATTGATTCTGCAAGGTGTTTCAGTTAAGGATCTTAAAGGGACACAGTTTACTTATATCAATGATCCAGTAAAAAAATAAAAGACTAGATCTATATTTGGTTTTTTCGAAAAGCTTGCTATTTTATAAATAGTAAGCTTTTCTGTTATTATGATCATTATTTTCACTAGCCAGTTGTAATTTATGTATAAAAAAGAAAATGATATTGAATATCTAAAGGCTGAAATTAAAAAAAAAAACCGGCTTATTGATGAATATCATTTAACCTTCAGAATATTGAATTTACAAATTGCTCAATTACAGCATTATAAAAATCGTATTTCAAATTTACATGCTCGTATAGAATATTATAGGAAAGTCATAGATCGGCTGGAAAATATTATTCCTGTAAAAAAGTTTATAAAGATCGTCTATTTTGGAATAGATCGTTGTGTAAATATACTTGAAAAAATTTTTAAAAAAATTAATTGTAGACAATTTATAATAAATGAAAAAAATAATTTTATTATTCATTACAAATTTTTTGAAAACCAACAGTTTAATCAATCACATCTAATTTTAATTGTTGCGGAAGTTACGTTACCACAATGTTATAAATATCGTGTACAGCAAAAAAAAGAATATTTTGAAAAATTGGGATGGCAATGCAGAATTGTTGACTGGAGAAATCAAAGTGAGGTTTTGTCAGTCTTACAAATTTGTAAAGAAGTGATTTTTTACAGGGTTCCTGCTTTTCAAAATGTTTTGGATCAGATTTCTGAGGCTAAACGATTGGGTTTAAAAACCTGGTGGGAAGTTGATGATTTAATATTTGATAAAAAATTATATTTACAATGCGGGTTTATGAAGTATTTACCCAAAGAGGAGTTGGATTTATTACTTTTTGGATCAGGATTATTCCGTAAAGCGTTATTGGCTTGTGATCATGCAATTGCCTCTACATCCTCTTTGGCACAAAATATACGACAGGTTGGAGTTCATGAAGTTAAGGTTATAGAAAATGCCCTGGATCAAAATACTTTACGAATTGCTTCAGACCTTTATCCACGTAAATTGGAAATAGATGGTGATCTTAAGAAAAAAGATGAAATAATTGTTCTTTATGGATCCGGGACTAAAACTCATAATGCTGATTTTCTGATTGCGGCCGATGGAATTATTTCGGCACTTATTCATGAAAAAAAATTAAGATTATGGATAATAGGGGAACTTGAATTACCAAATCAATTTGAGGATTTCAAAAACCGGATCTGTTATTTTTCTTTTCGGTCCTATGATCAATACATGAAATTATTGGCACATGCTGATATAGCCATAGCACCGTTGGAAGATATTGCCTTTAATGATGCTAAAAGCAATATTAAATTTTTAGAGGCATCCATTTTAGGTATTGTCTCTGTTTGTTCTCCCCGAAAGAATTTCAAAGAAATAATTCGGGATGGTGAAAATGGCTTTATTGCTAATTCGACATCTGAATGGAAGGAAAAAATATGTTTACTGGCTGGGAACTCCCAGTTACGTCAACGTTTAGGACGACAGGCTTATTATGATGTCTTAAAGGATTATTCTCCCGATACAATTTTAAAAAAACAGGTTGAACCTATTTTTGGAATACCGAATAAACAAGTCAGGGATAAATTAAAGATTTTGGTGGTTAATCTTTATTATGCACCATATTCTTACGGTGGTGCCACCATGGTTGCAGAGGAAATGTCCCGTCGGATACAAAAAAAAGAGAATACTGAAATAGCAATTTTTACCTCCCGACCTTTTTCACAACATAAAGGATTAAGGCGTTATTGTGATAATGGATCCTTGGTCTATTCAGTAGAGATTTCACCGCAATCATATCCATCTGAAGAATTCAATAATACAGAAATTGTGGATCCATTTGAAATGGTTTTACAGGCTGTTCAACCAGATATTGTACATTTTCATGCAATTCAAAATCTTGGACTGCATTTGATTGCTTCATGTCAACTGAAAGATATTCCTTATATTATTACTCTTCATGACACGTGGTGGCTTTGTGACCGTACATTTATGGTTAAAAATAATCATAAATATTGTTTTCAGGAAAAAATAGACCTGAATATTTGTCAGGCATGTGAACCCCAGGTTTTCTATTTAAGAGAACGAATGAAAATGATGAAAAAATCACTTGAAGGAGCCTCGTTGTTATTAAGTCCAAGTGAAACACATCGTCAGCTTTATATAGTGAATGATGTTGATCCCGATAAAATTATAGTAAATCGTAACGGAGTTTCCCGTCCAAGAAAATTGCGTAAAAAGCGTATGGCGGGTTCTGTCTTGAGGTTTGGTTTCGTTGCCGGAAATGAGATAATAAAAGGCTATAATCTCATTTTTGACGTATTTACATCATTAAAACATGAAAACTGGAAATTGACGATTGTAGATAGCAAAAACAATCTTGGATATTCATCATTTGATATAGATTCCTGGAAGGGGCAGGATAAGGTTATCATTATTCCACCCTATGATGAAAATTCAAAAGATGATTTCTTTAATGAAATAGATATATTGCTTTTTCCTTCCCAATGGAAAGAAAGCTATGGGCTGACAGTCAGGGAAGCTTTGCTACGAGATGTTTGGGTTGTGTGTACCCATCCTGGTGGCCAGTCAGAGGATGTTATGGACGGTATAAATGGTACCTATATTTCATTATATGATGGTTCGGAAGAATTAAAAAAGGTTATTGAAGGATTTCTGGAACAACCATCCTTTTTGGATGCCTATCTTAATCCATATAAGGATCATATTATGACTTATGAACAACAGGCTGATGAATTATTTGAAATCTATAACAGTGTTAAAGTGGCGGAGAACAAGAAACACCCTGTTTTATGAAATATGTCCAGGCAAGTTTTGTATCATAAGTTATGGCAAGATATTTCAGCCGTTTCCACCATACGGTATGGGGGATCATCGGTCGGTTAGTATGGTTGTTTAAATAGGTGTCAATATAGTTTAATTTGAAAAATTGATTGTTTTTCAGAAGTGTACGGTAATAGTTTAGCCAGAAAATTCCAAAGTGATTATCACGGATGAGTTCTTTTTTAATAAAAGGGACGTTATCAGAATGCAGGATAGTATACCAATCCAGGTGCATGGGATTGACGTTTTTTTTATTTCTAAAAAGTCTTGTTTTTGTTGGTGACCAAGCTGCTTTGCATTTAATTTCCGGAATTGATTGCAAAATGCGTCCCAGCTTTAATTCACCTTGCTGGATAATGGCCTGTCTGTCCATTTGTTTGAATGGTTGCATAAACAAGTCTTGAATTGCTGGATTAAAAAATGTGGTATGGTTAAAACACAGAAACCATGATTGGAAATGCCAGTTCACTTCAAAACTATCAACCATCCCCCATATATCCAAGTTTTCGGTAAACATTTTTTTAAAAACAGGCTGCAGGGGATATATGGGGCCAAAAATGCTGTCATTAGTTAGTAGGATATAATCAGCATGATCGGTAACTTTTTTTATTATTAAATCTTGCCATGCTCCAAAATCCAGTCCCTGATTAGGACGAGAATGGGGTGTTATTGAATGTTTTTGGCAAAAATCGTGTATATCCTTTGAAATTTTTTCTTTCCCGGAAAGGGCTAAATGTGTTTCCCATCCGCATAAATAAAGTTGCCTTAAAAAATGTTTTGTGTCGGGAAGAAGTTCATCTGTTAAATTATAAGAGGCAAAAAGACATATTCTGTTTGACATATTTAGTGATGATATTTGATTTATAGTGAAAATTTACCGTTAGAATTCATAAATTTAAAATATTTATTATTAAATTCTAAATATGAAATGTGAAAAAAACAAGAATTAATATTAAACTAGCTGTAAATAAAATACATTGATTTAAAATTAAAATACATATCAAGTATTTTATATTGAAAAATAATATTTATTTATTGTTAAATGTAATAAAAAAATAAATAAATTATGGGAAAACATGAAAGAAATATTTAATAAAGATATTTTATTATCAAAAATATTTAAATTATTATGTTTTTCTTTAATTGTTATTTTTATACAATTAGAAAATAATAATTTAATTGTTCATGCTCAAAATTCACAAACAGATTCTTTGGAACAAAATCGAAAATATGATGATGAGTTAACGGATTGGCACATGATTCCGGCTGGTAGTAGTGGTGGATGGAGAACAGCTGTCAGTCGTGCAGAAAGTAACCGTATTGATATCCAAAGAATGCAGAAAGAGAGAACAAATCCCTATTTGCCCCAACCGGAACATTTGCTTGGAAATTGGTGGGGATTGCATTCGTGGTTGTATAACCGGGGCATTAATATCAATTTTGACAACCAAAATGAATTTGCAGGAAATATTTCAGGATATCATCAAAAGAAATCAACCAATACAGGTGCAGTGGATGCAAATATAGATATTGATTGGGAAGTATTGATTGGGGATAACTGGATCACGAATGGTCTGGTTGGACATATGACAGTCATTGGTCGTTATGGAAGCAATCTGAGTGCAGGGCTTGGGGAAAATATAACACAGGTGCAGGAATTATATGGTGCTGGTGGGAATGTTGTTGCAAAACTAGTAAATCTGTATCTGGATAAACATCTTTTGGAAGATCGCATGATCATGTCCTTTGGAAGGATGGATGTCGGGGCAAGCTTTGCAACCAGCCCCATTCAGTGTTATTTCATGAATAATGGAATTTGCGGTAATCCAAAACCCTTAAGTGGACAGGCGGCAGGTTTTTCAGCATGGCCGGATTCAGAATGGGGAATTAATATTCTGTTTCAGGCCACTCCTCAATATTTTATACGTATAGGCATGTATCAGGTAAGTCGGGCGGCTTATAGCAATAGGGCCGGCCATCGGGCAGGCTGGGCCGCTGTGGTGAGAACAGGTGAAGATGCCGGTGGGGAATTTCCTATAGAAATGATCTATCAACCAAAATGGGGAAAGCATGAATTAACGGGACATTATAAAATTGGATTTGCCTATGATACGTCACCTTATCCTGTTTGGGGCCGTTCCATTTACGGGGGGCATATCACTTCGGCTAATGGAATAGATCAGAAATGGAAAAGGGGACGGGATGAGGAATGGGTTTTACTGGATCAGATGATTCAGCGAAATGGGCCGGGTGATTTGGACGGGTTGATAGGATATCTTGGTTTTGTTCACAGTAATCCAAAAACATTTCAAAGACAAAATCAATTTCTGGCGGCCATTATCAATACCGGATTTTGGAAATCACGGCCTATGGATGGAATAGGTGTTCTATTTGTTCATCAAATTATGAGTCGGGAAGCACGCAAGGCACAACGATATAACATAATGTCAGGTTTTCCCATCGGGGATATTGTTTCAGGAGCATCTGGAATACAATCAGCAGAAACAACGGTAGAGCTTACTTATTTAATTCATATTTATGATGGAGTTATGTTTCAACCTGATTTTCAATACGAGATTCATCCAAATGCACAAAAAAATATTCCTAACGCAGCCTTTCTCGGATTCAAAAGTCGTGTAGACTTTTAAATATCTTTCAGTAATTTACATTAGATAGATGATAAAAAAAGGATATGGTTATCCATATCCTTTTTTTTAAGTTATGAATTTATTAATTACATTGCTGATTTAAAGATTGCCGCAACTTCTTCAGCATTTCCCTGACGGGGATTGGTCAGGGCGCAAGCATCCTTAAGCGCATTGGCAGTCAAGGTGGGAATATCTTTTTCCTGAACCTTCAGTTCTGTCAGATTGGCAGGAATGTTAATATCTTTTGAGAGGCTGCGGATAGCCGCGATACAGGCTTTGGCGCCTTCCTCATCATTCATGCTACTGACATCAATATTCATTGCCTTTGCAATATCTTTTAAACGAGCGGCACATTTGGGGAGGTTGTATTCCTGAACGTGAGGCAACAGTACTGCATTACAAACCCCATGTGGCAAACCATAAAAACCACCAAGCTGATGTGCCATTGCGTGGACATATCCCAAGGATGCGTTATTGAATGCCATTCCTGCGAGCAGTTCTGCATAGGCCATATTCTCACGAGCTTGCATGTCCTGGCCATTTTTAACTGCATTGCGCAGATTTTCTTCGATTAGGGTTACGGCCTTCAAGGCACACGCATCTGTGATGGGTGTGGCGGCAGTGGAAACATAGGCTTCAACTGCATGAGTCAGAGCATCCATACCTGTCGCAGCAGTCAGTCCAGGAGGCATACCCGCCATTAAAGCGGGATCATTGACAGACAAAATAGGTGTTACATGAGGTGTAATGATAGCCATTTTAACATGGCGTGTTTCATCCGTGATAATGCAAAAACGGGTTATTTCACTGGCTGTTCCAGCAGTTGTGTTGATTGCGATTAATGGAAGTTGAGGTTTGTTGGATTTGTCAATTCCCTCATAATTTTTGATTTCACCACCATTGGTGGCAAGCAGGGCAATCCCTTTGGCACAATCATGCGGAGAACCACCCCCAAGGGAAATAACGAAATCACAATTATTTTCTTTGAGTATTTTTAATCCGTCATTAACATTTGTTACGGTAGGATTGGGATGGGTGCCATCAAAAACATTTGTTTTAATTCCTTGCTGATCAAGCATATCAGCAATTTTTTTGACTACTCCGTTTTTGCTTAGAAATGAATCTGTAACGATAAGGCCATGCTTGAGACCATGTCCCTGAATGTGGGAAATAGCGTCTTGTAAGGCGTTTTTACCAATAATATTTACAGGTGGAAGAAAGAATGTAGTACTCATAATATTGTATATCCTTTATCACCATTATAGTTTCTTAGAGATATATAAGAGTAATTTAATAAAATTAAAGTCTTTACTCTAAGTAAATAAGGGGAAGAGTCGCGCTCTTTTTATTAAGTATGTTTGTAAATTTTACAAAATTATAATCCCCCGATTATGGGTTTTAATCAAGGGATTACTTTAAAAAACCAAATATTAATTTCTATATTTGAAAAATCGGATGATTACTTTGTCATTTTAGACCCGTCGCTACTTTTTGTTCCAGTTCCGGGTCAATTTTCTGGAAGTGTTCCAACACGCGTTTTTGAATATCCTTTCGAACCATTTGCAGGGATTCAATAAAATTATTGATCAACAGACTCTTTTGTTCTGGTTTCATCAAATGAAACAAGGCCCTTGGATAACTGTAATAGTCTTGGTCAACGCGGTTGTCGTACCTTCCCCCTTCACCGGATGTATAATCCGGGAAATAGTTTTCAGGAGTGTTCGTTTGTTTTGGTGCATCTGGATCGCTGTTTGGTTCATAGTTTGTCATTCCGCCTCCATTATCATCAAAACGCATATATCCATCTCTTTGGTAATTGTTTACAGGGCTTTTTGCGGCATTGATGGGCAGCAGCTGATGATTTGTTCCAACCCGGTACCGTGCGGCATCAGCATAGGCAAATATACGTCCTTGCAACATTTTGTCCGGGGAAACGCCTATGCCGGGAACAACGTTGCCAGGGGAAAAAGCCGCCTGTTCTACCTCGGCAAAATAATTTCCTGGATTACGATTCAATTCAAAATATCCAACTTCATGCAATGGGAATTCTTTTTGTGACCAAACTTTGGTAACGTCGAAAGGATTATCCTTGTGATTCTTTGCCTGTTCAATCGACATAACCTGTATATAGGCTTTCCATCTTGGGAAATGGCCCTCCTTGATTGCATTGAATAAATCCTCGGTAAGGTAATCCGGATTGGAACCGGCTAATTCTCCAGCTTTTTTAGGATCAAGATTTTTAACACCCTGTTCTGTTCTGAAATGCCATTTTACCCAAGTGCGGACATTATCCTTATTGATTAGACTGAAAGTGTGGCTTCCATAACCATGCATGCATCGATAGCTGGCGGGAATACCCCGGTCAGAGAAAAGGATCATGACCTGATGCAGGGCCTCGGGAGATAAAGACCAAAAGTCCCATTGAAAATTGGGATCTTTTAGATTGGATTGAGGATCCCTTTTCTGGGTACGGATGAAATCGGGGAATTTCAGGGGGTCACGAATAAAAAACACGGGAGTGTTGTTTCCGACAAGATCCCAGTTTCCATCTTCAGTGTAGAATTTCAAGGCAAAACCGCGTGGATCCCTTACCGTATCGGCTGATCCCCTTTCGCCTGCAACTTGTGAGAAGCGTGCAAACATCGGGGTTTCTTTACCTATTTCGCTAAATATTTTGGCACAGCTATATCTGGTTATATCTTGGGTAACTACAAATTTTCCGTGAGCGGCCGCCCCTTTGGCATGAACACGCCGTTCGGGTATAACTTCACGGTTAAAATGAGCAAGTTTCTCAACCAGATGGAAATCATCCAATAGAATTGGACCACGAGGTCCAGAGGTTCTGGAATTCTGGTTGTCGGGAACAGGAATACCTTCAGCTGTAGTAAAAACCTTTTTACTCATTTGTAGCTCCTTATTTTATTTTTGTTTCATAAGCCAATTGTTATTTTCTTGACCCAATAATTGTATCATACAATCAATAATTCAAAAGTAACTATTTGAGTTTTAAATATATTATTGGATTATTACTTGCCTGTTTTATGTTTTTATTAAGGATAATTAATATTTATTTATTTATTTGTTAATATTTTATATTGATATTGGCAAATAACGTAATCTTCTGTAAAAGGTTGGTAAGATCAGTATGTTTTGTAATTATTGTTTCGGTTATCTATATGAAGATATATTATATTGTTAGCAGTTTTGATGGGGGTGGGGCTGAATTCGTAATTCCTGATCTGATAAATTTATTCAAGAGACTGGGGCATTCCGTTGAATTGTTCGGCTGTATACCGAGAAATATGGAAACTGTTGATTTATTTAAAAAAAGTAATATTTCTTACCGTTTATTATCAGGAAATAATGAAAATAGATATAAATCCACTTTTCATTTCAACCAAATTGTAAAACGTTCCCCTCCCGATGTTATATGGACGTCATTGACACGTGCGACGGTGGACGGCCAATTGGTGGGGTTATGGAACCGGATTCCGGTTGTCAGTTGGAAACATAGTGCAAACAGCTATTCTTTGAGATTAATCAAAACAATTCTGATGCAGCGATTAAGTCGGCTTTGGATTGCTGACTCAACAGGAGTTGCCAATTTTTTGAAATCGAAAATGAAAGTTCCTGAAGATCGTATAAAAATCTGGTCTTTATTTAAAATTCCACACAATCTACCTATGGGTTCAGTATGGAATGGCAAAGGAATATTTCATATTGGTTCAGTTGGGCGTTTACATACCGTAAAAAATTTTCCCTTAATGATCAGGGCGATGGCTTACATCAACCATCATTATCCCGAGGTTGGAAAACGGATAAAATTATCCATTGCTGGATCGGGAAAGGAGGAACGGCATTTGAAAAACCTTATTCATTTATTAAAAGTGGATAATGTCGAATTGATCGGTTTTTCAGATGATGTCATGAATTTTTTATCAAAACTTCATTTATATTTGCAAACTTCTGTTTATGAAGGCTTATGTATTGCCGTTCATGAAGCTTTGGCAGTCGGTATTCCGGTTATTTCAACAAATGTTGGGGAGATGCGGAGTGCTTTCAGGAATAATCCAATAGGAACATTAATTGATAAAAATTCTCCAGAACTTTTAGCTAGACAAATTCTGGAATATTATCATAATCCAAGCAAAACACAGTATTATGCTGCTAATGCACGTCAATATATGCAACAGCATTACAGTGAGGAAAGTTTTGAAGCTTCCGGCAGGTTTATTTTAAATCATATTGAAGAGAATATTTTACCAAGATATTTGAAATAAATCTTGTTTGATTATTATGTTTTTTCAGATCCAATCAATTCATTCCATTCTTGTTCATCGAGACATTGCAAACCAAGTTCTTTTGCTTTTCGTGCTTTACTGCCACCATCTGTGCCCTCGATCACGAAATCGGTTTTTTGTGAAACGGAACTTGTTACTTTTGCCCCAAGCCGTTCAGCAATATTTTTAGCTTCGGAACGTGTCATGGAAGATAGGGTTCCTGTAAAAACAATTGTTTTACCAGCAAGTTTTCCCATTTGCTGATACTGCACATCCTGAATGGTCAGTTCCTTTTCAAGATCCTGCAGGGTTGTCAAATTATGCGTTTCGGTAAAGAACGCAACAATTTCATCCGCGATTGCAGGACCAATTCCCTCAATGGAACCCAATACCAATCTTTCTTCAGAGCCAGTTTGCCGGGCGGCCAGCATTTGTTCCTTCCAGTTGGTATATGATGTATAGTATCTGGCCAGAATTTTGGCTGTTGCAAGCCCTATCCTTCGAATTCCAAGGGAATAAATGAAATGGTCCAGTGAAATCCTTCTATGCTGGTCAATGGCGGTTAAAAGGTTTTTTAAAGAAAGCTCTCCCCAGCCTTCAAGTTTTAGTATAGTTTGTTGATGTTGATATAAACGAAAGATGTCCGCAGGTTGTTCGATTAAATCCATACGGAAAAAATCGAGAACGGTTTTTTCCCCCATACCTTCGATATTGAAAGCATCCTTAGAGCAAAAATGAATTAATCGTTCCTCAATCTGGGCTTTACAGGACAATCCACCTGTGCAACGACTTACAGCTTCGTTTTTTGGTTTTTCGGCAATAGCTCCACAAACAGGGCAATGTGTGGGGAATATAAAAGGCGCTGCACGATTTTGAGAATTGCAGGATATATCAACTCGCAAAATTTGGGGAATTACATCACCGGCACGTTGTATAATGACCTGGTCATGTTCCCTGATATCCTTACGGATTATTTCATCTTCATTATGAAGGGTGGCTCTTGTTACGATAACGCCACCAACATTTACGGGTTCAAGGAGGGCCACAGGCGTTAAAGCGCCCGTACGTCCAACCTGAATCTCGATTTTTTTTATGCGGGTTATTGCCTGTTCCGCCGGGAATTTCCATGCAGTTGCCCAGCGTGGGGATCGTCCGATAAATCCCAATCGGTTTTGTAAGGTGACAGAATTGATTTTATAAACCACTCCATCAATATCGTAGGGCAATCCGGAACGCTGATGGATAATGGACTGTTGAAATTCTTCCGCTTCCCGGGCATTTTTAACAACCTTGAATAAGGGATTAACGGTGAAGCCCCATTGCTGTAAGCGTTCTAAAAAATGTTCATGTGTATCCGCGATTGATTTATCTGTATAACCCTGTGCATACACAAATAGGGAAAGGGGTCTTGAGCGTGTAATTTCAGGGTCAAGTTGTCTGAGAGAGCCGGCTGCGGCATTTCTTGGATTGGCAAAAAGACGTTTGTTATTTTTTTCCTGTTCTTCATTTAAATTGAAAAAATCTTGCTTGGAGATGTAAACCTCCCCCCGAATTTCAATTGTGTCTGGATAATTTTCTGGAAGTGTCAAGGGTAGGTTCCGCAATGTTTTGACATTTTCGGTAACATCCTCTCCCGTTGTTCCATCACCACGTGTGCTGGCTTGGATTAGTTTACCATGTTTATAGGTAAGGTTAATGGATAATCCATCAATTTTTGGTTCTGCAACAAAATGAAGATTATCAAGTTCATCTGGTTTGAGATCAAGATAACGCTGGATTCGTTTTATGAAATCTTCAAATTCTCTAATATCAAATACATTATCAAGGGAAAGCATGGGTATTAGATGTTTACATTTCTGTAATCCTCCCGTCGGTTTGATTCCAACCTTTTGGCTAATACTGTCTTTTTGTCTGAATTGTGGGAAAAGGAGTTCGATCTTGTTATATCTTTGGCGCAATTTATCGTAGGTAGCATCTTCCACCAAAGGTTCGTCTTGATTGTAATATGCGTGATCCAATGATTTTAATAAATTGGCAAGTTGTGACAATTCTTTTTGAGCCTGTTCGGAAGATAGTTCAGATATGGAAATCTGGTGAAAATCAGTTTGAAATTTTTGCATAATTTTGAGTACTTAATTTTTTTTTATTATTTATTTAGTAAGCTATCTGCGGCGGAACGGGCAGCGTCAGTAATCTGGTTCCCAGCAAGCATACGGGCGATTTCCTCTTTACGCTCGTTTGAATTCAGGCATTTTGTTGTGGTATAGGTTACGCCATTTTTAATTAATTTGCTAATTTGAAATTGCGTATCTCCACTGGCAGCAACTTGAGGGCTGTGTGTGACTGCAAATACCTGCATAGTTTGAGCGACATGATGTAATTTTTCACCGATTGCCGAAGCGGTCGCCCCGCCAACACCGGAATCAATTTCATCAAAAATCAGCGCTGATAAGGTAGACTTTTGGCTTAAAACAACTTTTAAAGCCAATAAAAGTCTGGATAGTTCCCCGCCGGAAGCGGACTTGTTCAAAGGGGCAGGAGGGACACCGGGATTGGCTGCAATCAAAAACTCAATTTGTTCCTTACCGTTTTGATTCCATGCGTCTCTGTTAAGTGGCTTCAAAGATACGAGGAATTTTGCGCGTTCCAGTTTTAAGGGTTTTAATTCGGCAGTAACAGCTTGTTCCAACTTTTTGGCAATTTTCTGTCTATGTTGTGATAGTGCTTCGGCGGCTTCCTCAAATTTTTGGCGGTGTTGATTAACTTCTATTTCGAGGGTCTTGATTTGTGTTGTTCCAATATCTAGTTGATTGAGTTTTATTTCAAATTCTTGAAGCAGATGGGACAATTCATCAATAGTCACGCCATATTTCCGGCTTGCGCCGCGTAGGGAGAATAATCGTTCCTCTATTTCATCAATTTGTTGAGGATCAATTTCAATCGTGTTTACAAGCTGTGAAAGTGTTGTTTCCGCTTCCGCTAAAGATTCTTCTGCTTGAGTGATCGCCTCCAATGCTGCTTGAATGGATTTATTAGATTCGGAAAATGAAGTGTTTTCAGAATTGGATAAGAGACGTTGAAGAGTTTTGCTTGCATTTAGCAAGACTTGGGAAGGCTGGTTATTTTTACGGTCCTGGGGAGCAAGCTGATTAAGAGCAGAAACCAGTAATTCCAGATGTCTTTCATTTTGTTGTAATGATCGTCTTTTATGAACAAGCTCTTGTTCCTCTTCAGCTTGTGGAGAAAGATTTTTTAATTCCTCAACTGATTCTCGTAACCATTTTTCTTCATGTAATGTTTTTTCAAGATTTTTTTTAAGAGCGGCAAGTTTTGCTGTTGTTTCAGTCCATTGATAATAGGTTTTGCGAGTTTCATTCAATAAGTTTAGTGGAGTGCCAAAATTATCGAGAAGAGAAAGATGATTTCGCATATCCATTAGACCAATTTGTGCGTGCTGTCCCTGTATTTCGATAAGTAGTTGACCAATTTCTCGTAAAAAATTAAGACTGATAAGCTGATCGTTAACATAGGCGCGTGAACGTCCATCCTGTGAAATAGTACGACGAATGACCAATGGCTGATCGGTTATTTCTGGAATTTCATAACCTTGTAATTGTAATTGCTGATAGACAGGATGTGTTTTCTCGATTTCAAAACAAGCTGTGACCGAAGCCTGATTTGATCCAGCCCTGATCAAGGAAGAGCTTGCTCTTTCTCCTAATGTTAAGGCAAGGCTATCTAGTAAAATAGATTTGCCTGCCCCTGTTTCTCCAGTAAAAACCGTAAGTCCCTGATCGAAGGTTAAATCCAGCTTTTCAATTAAAACAACATTACGTATAGAGAGTTGTATTAACATTGGGGCTTCAGTATATAAAACAGGGATGTTTTATTAAAAAATAGAAGTGAGTGAATACCACATTCGTTTGAAGAAACCAGGTTTTTTACTGGTTGGTTTGGCTGTTTGTTCTGAAACAAGGTGATATTTTCTTAAATCATTATATGTATAGCGATACCAGTGACTGTTGGGATAGTTATATCCCAATACAGACGCTGTCTTACGGGCTTGATCTATAAGTCCCAATTTTAAGGAGACTTCAACGAGACGATGTAATGCTTCTGCTACATGATTGGTCGTTTGATAGTCTAAAATAACCCGTTGATAACGGGTAACAGCGGCCTCATAGTTTTTTTGCTGTTCATAAAAGCGTCCGATGAGCATTTCTTTACCGGCGAGATGGTCACGGCATAAGTCAATCTTGAGCTGTGCATCACGGGCATAGGAGGTCCCGGGGAAACGGCTTACTACATCATTCAAGGCACTAAGCGCTTCCATTGTGCCTTGCTGATCTCTTGTGACATCTGAAATGCGTTCGTAATAACATAAGGCGCGAAGATAAAAGGCATAGGGTGCATCAGGGCTATTTGGATGAAGCTGTAAATAGGTTTCCAATTGTTTTACCGCTTCTGGATACTTATTTTGCAGATAATAAGCATATCCTTCCATTAGTTGGGCATTAGGGGTATAGCCTGAATAAGGGAAATTCTCCTGTAATAACTCGAATTGTTTAGTGGCTAATTTGTATTTCCTAATCTTGATGCCATCTATACCGTTGTTGTACAGTTGTTCAGGAGTATTTTCCTGATATGTTGCTGCTGAATTATCATTCAACTTTTTTTGATCTTTATGACCGCCACCACATGCAACGAGACTCGTCGCAAGTAATAATGGGAAAAAATGTCGTATTGGATAAAAATAACGTTTTTGATTCACTGTATCCACAGTTTTAACGACTTTCTATTCTATAAAATGGCACAAAATAAAAATAATGTTTCTTTTATAACATGGAAGAAAGGAAGAGGAAGATTTTAATTTAGTAAAATTAAATTTTGTTTTGCAGGTGAGGTTTTTATGTTTCTTGTCTGAGAGGATATCTGTCTAGAGAAATGACCTGGGAATCATGGTAAATCCTGCCTGATAATTGATGGGAAAATTGAAAGCGCCATGCATCTGTTTGTTTCATCAAGGCGTGAAGTAACATATTGTTTAGTTTATGTCCTGATTTATATCCAATAAATTTTCCATACAGTCGGTGGCCTGCCAAAGATAAATCGCCTATGGCATCAAGCATTTTATGTTTGACAAATTCATTTGGACAGTATAATCCTTCCGGATTTAGAATTTTTCCGTCATCAACAACAATGGCATTTTGTAGGCTACCCCCTTTTGCCAAACCCATTTTATGAAGTGTATCTATTTCTTTTTTAAAGGTGAATGTTCTACAGAAGGCTATTTCTCTTTGAAAATTCTGGGGGGTTAGATCCATGTCAAAGGTTTGTTTTCCAATCAGAGAATTTGGAAAATCAATCGTTAATGACAATGATAGTTGATTTTCGGATGATGGATGAAATTCAGCAAAAGCGTCGTTATACTCTACCCGAACAGGTTTCATAATTTGTATGGCGGGTTTGTCTGCATAAAGAGATTGTCGGCCAGCCTTATGTAGAAGCGTGGTGAATTTTGCGGCAGATCCATCCAAAACAGGTATTTCAGGCCCATTGCATTCGATAAAAAGATTGTTAATTTGATAGCCTGCCAGCGCAGACATAATATGTTCAACCGTTCCTATTCTGATATTTGGGTTATTCGGAGAAGCAATAACCGTGCTAAGACTTGTATCAATAACGTTATTATAATGGGCTGGAATTGGTGTGTCATCAAGGTCTGTTCTAAAAAATACAATTCCTGTTCCTACTGGGGCTGGAATCAATTTTACATGAACTAACTTGCCTGTGTGCAATCCCATTCCTGAGAAATTAACAGGAGAGGCAAGGGTATATTGCAAGGATAAGTTTATATCATTTGTAAATTTGGAAGATAGCAATGAATTATATGCGATGTTTACCTTTTTTGAAGCGGGTAGAACTTGCGGACAATTCATAGCTTTCTCCTCTAAATAATTACCAAGATTTAATAACTCACATGAATTTCATTATAATTTTTAGTAAGGGAATACTAGTCAAAGATTATTGCATAGTGTTACGCATTTAATATTTTATTAGAGGCTTCAAAACTTTTGAAGCCTATAATAAATAATATTATCTTGATTTTCTACGAAGAAAAGCTGGTATATCCAGGCTTGCCTCTTCAGCTGAAGATTTACTTACCTGGTCATTTTTGTTGGAATTCTCACTATTGGAGACAGAGGGTTCATTCTTTTTTTGATGATAGGAAGGTGAACCATTATTGCTTCTTCCTCGTAAGGCACCGGTAACAATACCAAAAAGACTGCGTGAGGGAGCAGTGTTAGTTTCGGGTTCCTGATGACGTGAATCTGAAAATAAACCTGAACGTGGTGATGTTTTTGACACACGTTCTGGGACAGAATCAGGGGAGGGAGGGATTGGATCATCAGAAAAATTTGTTTGATTCTTTTCTTTCGATTGATCAAATGATGCTCTGGTCTCAGATGATACATTTAAAGAAGATTCATCCGATTTTTTTTCTGTATCAAACTGTGTCTGATTATTTTCAGAAGGTGTATCTGTTTGTGCGTTATCTGAATCTTTTGATTGTGCGGTATCGTTTGAAGATATCTGCTGCTCTTGTTGTACAGTTTGAGATTGCTTTTCATATTGCACCGGGCTGTCTATGCCGGTTGCTACCACTGATACACGAATTTTTCCTGTCAGGTTCTCATCAATGGCGGACCCAAAAATAATATTGGCATCTTCGGCAACTTCTTCACGAATACGGTTGGCTGCCTGATCGACTTCAAACAGGGTCAGATCGTCACCGCCCGTAATGTTAATCAACAATCCTTTTGCCCCAGCCATAGACGTATCTTCAAGCAATGGATTGGAAATGGCTTCCTCTGCTGCACGGATAGCCCGATTTTCACCTTCCACCTCTCCTGTTCCCATCATAGCCTTACCCATTTCAGCCATGACTGTTCTGATATCGGCAAAATCAAGATTGACAAGTCCAGGCGACATCATAAGATCTGTCACCCCTTTAACCCCCATATACAACACTTCATCCGCCATTTTGAAAGCATCTTTCCATGTTGTATTTTCAGTTGCTGTACGGAAGAGGTTTTGGTTTGGGATTACGATCAGAGTATCAACAAATTGTTGAAGTTCGGCAATGCCAGCTTCCGCCAATCGAGCCCTGCGAATTCCTTCAAAGGTAAAGGGTTTAGTGACAACTCCGACGGTCAGAATTCCACGTTCACGTGCCATTCTTGCAATGACTGGTGCGGCACCGGTTCCTGTTCCACCACCCATCCCGGCGGTGATAAAAACCATGTGAATATTGTCAAGATGCCGGGCTATTTCATCAGCGGCTTCCTCTGCAGCTGCGCGACCAATATCCGGTTTTGCACCAGCTCCCAGCCCTTGGGTTAGATGGGGACCTAATTGAATACGATTATCAGCATGACTGTTCATCAATTGTTGCGCATCGGTATTGGCAACAACAAATTCTACGCCTTTCAAATGCAATAAAATCATGTTATCCACAGCGTTGGTTCCCCCTCCACCAACACCAATAACAGTAATACGAGGGGTGAAATCTTCATAAGCGGGCTGTGGAATCGTTAAATTGAGTGTCATGAATGTCCTCGAACCGATATTTCGTAAACTATGTGTAAGGTTACAATGGAAAGTTACTATTATACAAAGAAAATATTTATATGTGTATCCTTATAAACTCAATTATTTTTTTAAGGAAACCATTGTTTTTTTTATTCGAGAAATCGAGATCCGCAAGGGTTCTTCCCTCGCCAGCCGCCCAGCAGAGTAAACCGGCAGCAGTAGAAAAGGCAGCCGAGGTTGTACTATCATTGGGTAATCCTATAATATTGTTGGGTTTTCCCAAGCGGATTTGACGGTTCAGGATACGGGCTGCTAAGGGACCGAGTCCTTCAAGTAAAGAACCTCCTCCCGTTAATACAACCCTGCCATTTGCTGCTTTGCCAATATTTGAATTATCCAGGCGGTCTCGAATCAATTCAAGTGTTTCTTCTATCCGTGGCCTGATAATAGAAATAACTCTTGATAGCGGAACTTTTGTCATGATTTCGTAATCATCGTCACCGATCATTTGAATGGGCAATTGCTGATATTCGTCGTTATAGGAATATTCAGCACTGCCATATTTAGTTTTAAGCCATTCCGCTGTATCAATTGAGGTTGAAAGAATACCTGCTATATCCCTGGTAATATGGGATCCACCAATCGGAATTTGTGAAGTGTAGAGAAGTTGATTGTCGCCGAAAATGCCAATAGAGGTTGTTCCGCCACCCATGTCCACAATAGTGGCGCCTAAATCCCTTTCGTCTGGTGCCATTACTGCCAGTCCAGCAGCTAGAGGGGTGGATATGATGCTTTCAATTTCCAATTCAGAACGCATTAAGACAGTTGCCAGATTTTTAAGGGATGTGGCGGAAGTGCTGATAATATGTAATGTTGTACTCAGTATTTCACATTGATGTCCTCTGGGATCTTCAACTCCAGCGGTCTCATCAACATTAAAACTTAGAGGCAAGGCATGAATAATTTCACGACCTTCAACTTGGGCTCTCAAAATTCCTTCGTTAACCAACCGGTATATGTCATGATTGGTGATTTCTCTTCCGCCAATTGGCCATTCGATATTGTAAAGCTGGCTGTCAGGTTTACCGCCAGAAAGATTTACATAAATTTTATTTAACCGACGCTCGGCTGCCTCTTCTGCCTGTCCAACGGCTGAACGGATTGCACGTTCAGCACTTTTAAGATTAATGATACCACCTTGTTTTACGCCATGAGAGCGTCTCCATCCATATCCCAGAACTTTTAGTTTTCCGTTGGATTTACCCTGTCCAATTAGACAGGTGATTTTTGTACTGCCAATATCCAATACACCGAAAACACCGGGTAAAAATTGTTTTTGCGCGGGTAAGTCGTCAGGGGGAAATATATTACTCTTTACTAATTGTCTGGATCGGGCAATAGCGATGGTCTGCTTTGCATGATTGGGGGAATTTCCTTGACTTGTTTTATAATTCAGTTGTTTCATGCACTTAACCATTTCCTCAAGAATTACATTATACCAGAAAAGATTTGATCAAGGTGTTTTTTCGTCATTGTCATTAGAGGGTTCCGGATTATCATTTTCAGGATTGGGTGGTGTCGGTTCTTTATCTTTTTGTATGATTAAGCGGTCGGGAAGACGCAAATCAATATGTTTCAGGGGACGATCCAGTAACTGGAACTGTTTTTCATATTGAATCAGTCGTTGAATGGCAGCAATTTCCTGATTTTCGGGAAGTAAAATGATTGTACCATTCTTCAAATTTAGGTTCCAGCGTCTATTCCCGATTCTTACGGCTGCCACCATACGATTTTTGATATCTGGATAAACGGATAAAATGTCGATCAAATCGGAAGCTGCTGTATTTGCACCAATACCGACAACCAAGGGAAGTTTTAAAAAAGCCTGTCCATCTTTTCCATTCATTCCCTGATCGTTGACAATGTTTCCTTTTTTATCAATAAGTTTGAATTTTCCTTGGTTTTGCCAAACGGCAAAGGGACTGCGTTCAATAATGTGGACAATTAAAGTATCCGGTAATTGACGTTTGATAACGGCATAATTGACAAAAGTTAGGCCATTTAGGCGTTTTTGCGCATCTTTGATGGAAAAATTAAGGATCGGATCACCAATGTTGATACCAAGGGCCTGTTTTATTTCATATTCAGTGGTCAGTTTACAGCCATCAATAATGATATGAGCCAGTTTCATCGGAACAAGTTTGGCTGTTTTTGTTCTGAAAAGTGAAAATTCCTGTTCCGATGCGAACTTATAAATGGCCCATCCACCCCCGATAAAAAGCCCAAGGATGATAAGAAGAAAGAAAAAGGGTCGAAGCATCCGTTTCAAACGGCGATAGGCTATTTTTTGTTTTGAGGGACGATCATCCTGATGATTCGGTCGCCTTTTCAAGTACGACATTTTGCTTTTTCCACAAGATGTGAACATAGTTCAGGATAGGTTATCCCACAAAAAGCGGCTTGTTCTGGCAGCAGAGAAGTTTTGGTCATGCCGGGTTGTGTATTTACTTCCAGAATATACAAATCACCAGGTTGGTCTTGTGTTTCATTGTGATTATCGTAACGAAAATCAGTACGGGAAACAGAATCACATCCTAGAATCTTATGAGCTTTTTGCGCATAGTCTAACGCTGTCTGAAAAGCTTGCGGATGTATAACCGCGGGGACAGTATGGGTTGATTGTCCAGCTTGATATTTTGCGTTATAATCGTAAAAAATATGTGTTCCAGATGATATATCGGTTACGGTAAGGGCTTTGTCATCAAGCACGCAGACTGTTAGTTCTTTTCCTGGAATAAATTGTTCAATCAGGGCCTCTTGACCAAAGATCCATTCCTTTATGATTTTTTCACGTTGTTTCTGTCGGATACTGGCATCGTTTGATTGGATGATATGAACACCTACAGATGATCCTTCTTGAATGGGTTTTACCACATATGGAACAGGAAAGGGATCCCCTGAATCCAACAGCGTGATAGGAACAGATTTACCTTTAGCTATCGGAAGACCGGCTTCATGAAGTAAAATACGGGTAATCTTTTTATTCATCGCGATTGCTGAGGAACATATATTTCCATGGGTATAGGGTATATTCAACCATTCCAAAACACCCTGAATGGCTCCATCTTCGCCAAAGTTTCCATGCAGAGCATTAAAAACAACATCGGGACGGTTTTTGGTCAGTGAATTGACAATTTCATTTAAATTATCGTTGGCGATTAAATCCGTTACTTCATAGCCTGCCGTATTCAATGCCTCGATTATGTTCTTACCACTGGCCAGACTGACTTCTCGTTCAGATGATAATCCTCCCCGCAGAACGGTTACTCGTTTAGCTGACATACTTATTTTCCCTTTGAGCATAAGGTATTCCGATACGTTTTATTTCCCATTCAAGTTCAATACCAAAATCGTTGAAAACCCGTTTTCTTAATTCCTCGCCTAAATTTTCAAGATCGCCAGCTGTCGCTTCCCCTGTATTGATTAAGAAATTACAATGTTTTTCACTGACTTTTGCCCCTCCCATGGTAAGCCCTCTGCCTTTAACCATATCGATAAGTTCCCAGGCCTTGTAAGAGGAAATATTCGGTGAGGGGTTGCGAAAAGTGGAACCACCTGTTCTTGAATGAATTGGCTGTGAATTTTCGCGTTGAGCTTTTATCTCGTCCATTGTTTTGTGTATGGTATCTTTGTTGCCGGGTTTACCCCGCAATCTTACACGAGTGACAATACCATCGGGTGGTAAAACAGAATGACGATAGCTTAATTTTAGGTCAGATGAGGAAAGACGGAATAATTCTCCGTTTCGAGTAAGTATTTCTGCCCAGTCCATAATTGTTGCAATATCGGAACCATGGGCTCCTGCATTCATTTTGATTGCCCCTCCAATACTACCGGGAATACCACTCAAGAATTCCATACCTGTTAAACCAAGCTGGGCGGCATATTCCGCGATTGTCATATCCAAACAAGCTGCACCTGCAACAAGTCCTTCATGGTCGGGAATAATTTCATGAAATCCCTTGCGCAATTGAAAACTTATTCCTTGAAGCCCACCGTCACGAATAAGAAGATTAGAGGTGGCCCCTATGGTAAAATAAGGCCACTCCAAGGGCATTGTTCTGAGAATATAGGCAAGATCTTCCGTGTCTGCGGGGTTGATAAGGATTTCGGCATTACCTCCTACACGAAACCAGCTTCTGTTTTTCAACGGGGCATTGTAGGTTACGCGTCCCCTCAGTTCGGGTAATAAATCGGAAATTGCTTCTTTGGTGAAAAGCCCCGTAGACATTAATTTTATCCTTTATTTCATTTTTTTTGTAAGGCTTTTAATTGTTCGGGCAAAGCATGGGCCCAATTTGTAATGGAACCTGCTCCCAAACAGATAACGAAGTCTCCAGGTTCGGCAATTGCATTAATCATTTCTGCCAATTGATCCTGTTGGGGCAATGCAACGACAGATTGATGTCCATGCGCTCGCAATCCTTCAACAAGCGCCTCTTTATTGATACCTGGAATAGGAGTTTCTCCTGCTGGATAGACATCAGCAACAATGACAGTGCTGGCATCATTCATGCAGGAGCAGAATTCGGGAAATAAATTTTGTAATCTTGAATAACGGTGTGGTTGAATGACTGCAATGACATTATGAATGGTTGCCTGTCTGGCAGCTTTCAAAACCGCTGCAATTTCGACGGGATGATGTCCGTAATCGTCAATAATAGTAATTTTGTTGACTTCCCCGACACGAGTAAAACGACGTTGCACTCCCTTGAAACCGGCAAAGGCAGAACGAATGTTGTCTTCACTGATATCCATTTCCAAGGCTACGGCAATAGCGGCAAGGGCATTTTGTACATTATGCTGCCCGAGCATTGGAATACGGAATGGACCCAGATGTCGATTGATCTGTTTTTGCCGATCTGTAAAGACAACGTTAAATGTTGTTCCTAACTTATCCATAATAACCTTTTCCGCCCGCACATCAGCTTGTGGGGAAAAACCATAAGTAATGAGACGACGGTCTGAAAGTCGGGGTAACATTTTTTGGACGCTGGGATGATCAATACATAAGACAGCAAAACCGTAAAAGGGGATATGGGAAACAAATTGCTGATAGGCATCTTCTATGGCCTCGACTGTTCCCCAATGATCCATATGTTCTGGATCCATGTTGGTAACAACTGCTATAACAACGGGGAGGCGAAGAAAGGAGCCATCACTTTCATCTGCCTCAACAACCATCCAGTCTCCAGATCCCATTCTTGTATTGGTACCGTATGCTTCAATTATTCCGCCATTGATAACTGTTGGATCAAGTTTGGCATATTCGAGCAATGTTGCGATAAGGCTTGTAGTTGTTGTTTTTCCATGAGTTCCGCCCACAGCAATTGACCAGCGTAACCGCATAAGTTCCGCAAGCATTTCCGCTCTTTGTACAACAGGTATAAAATGAGCCCTGGCTTCTATAACCTCTGGATTGTCTTTATTAATGGCAGAAGAGACAACGACAACTTGAGCTTTTCCAAGGTTTTCCGCCCTATGACCAATTTTGATTGGAATGCCTAATTTACGCAGTCTTTCCACATTAGCGTTTTCCGCAATATCAGAACCCTGAATATGATAGCCTAGATAATGTAGAGTTTCAGCAATACCGGACATGCCAATACCACCAATACCGACAAAATGAATGATACCAATTGAAAGAGGAAGGGATCTCATGAAAATGCTCTTGTTAAATGAAGTTAGGATGATAGATTTGCAACAGATCGCTCTATTAAATCAGCCAGATTTTTTGCCGCATTGGGATAGGCAGTTTTATGGGATAAGGCAGCTTTTTGCAATTTTTCTGGATGGCTGAACAAATCATTAATTAATTGCGTTAGGTTTGCAACAGTAAAATCAGGTTGATTAATCAACCATGCCGCTCCTTCTTTCTCAAGAATTTGGGCATTATAATACTGTTCCTTGTTGGCGGCATGGGGATAGGGAACTAAAATAGCCGGACGGTTAGTCAGGGCAAGTTCTGCCGTGGATGATCCTCCTGATCGGCCAATTACCAGGTGGGCTTTTTGCAAAAGATCTCCAATGTTCGTTAAAAAAGGTGATAGCTTTGCTTTTATTTCGTTTTTCTGATAATATCGGGTCATTGTTTCAATATCTTCTTGACGTACCTGTTGCGTGATGCGCAGTTTTTTTCGTAAGGATAGAGAGAGATTTCCCAAAGCGTAAGGAACAATTTCACCAAAAATTCTTGCTCCTAAAGATCCTCCCCAGATTAATAGATGAATTGTTTCTTTAGGAGGTTCATAAACGGATGGATAAAGGGAGGTGATATCAGGTCGCACGGGAAGACCGGTCACTACTATTTTATCAGAATTGGAAAGCCCTTTCGTGACAGGAAAAGATGTCGCTATTTTGGTGGCGAAAGGTGCAAGAAAGGCATTGGCCTTGCCAATAATTGCGTTACCTTCATGAAGAATGATGATGGGTCTATTTTTTTTGGACAATAATCGTGTGGCAAAAAGAGGCGGAATGGAAGGATATCCACCAAACCCGACAATTGCAGAAACGTGATTCTGAACCAGGATCTTTCTTGCCTCGATAATCCCCTTCATCAAGGAAAAGGTATTACCTATTTTTTTCATTATTGTTTTTTTGTTGATGCCAGCACTATCAATAACGAATTGACGAATGTCATGCCATGAAGCCAATTCTCGATCTTCAATCCTTTTATCCGTCATAAAAACCACAGGATAATCTCGTCTGGTGAGCTGTAGGGCAAGGGATTTGGCTGGGAAGAAATGACCACCTGTTCCTCCTGCGGCAATGGCTATAGCAGGTTTGTTCATTGAACTAAATTTCTCTTACTGAATGGCTGGAAACCATTTTTTGAAAATTTGGGGGCCTCTATTCTGTGTCTTGTCAAAGCAAGCACCATACCAATGGCCAATGCAACAGACATGGCGGATGAACCACCGTATGAGATGAAAGGTAAGGTCATGCCTTTTGTTGGAATAAGGTGAAGGGTAGAGGCCATGTTGATAAAAGCTTGTAATCCAAAACCGGTAATGATGCCTGTTGTTGCCAAAATGATGAAAGGATTGTCTTCCTTGATCATTTTTAACAAAGAACGTACAACAATGAAACAGAATATTAAAATAATAATCATGCAAACAATCATTCCGTATTCTTCACCCGCAACAGCAAACACAAAATCAGCATGTGCATCGGGCAAGAGATCTTTCACGCGTCCTTCACCCGGTCCACGTCCCATCATTCCACCATTTCCAAACGCACGCAGAGCGGTGTCAATCTGATAATGATCACCAACATTGGGATGAAGAAAGCGTTCAACACGAGAACGTACATGTGGAAAAACGGTATAGGCACCGATAAAAGCGGCAATCATGGCCCCAAAAGCAGAAAATACCCAAAACAGGTTGAGACCATTTACGAAAAGCTGGGTTAGCAAAACAGCGGTAATTACGACAAGCATGCCGATATCGGGTTGAGATTTTAAAAGGAAAAGGATAACACCATAAAAAATAAAAGTTATGAGAAGGTTAGGAATATAAAATCTTTTGTTCCATCGAGTTAAAAACCAAGCCGTTAAAACCGCAAAGCAGGGTTTTAAAAATTCAGAAGGCTGGACAGACATCATTGGTAAGGCAATCCATCTACGGGCCCCCTTGATTTCCATACCATGAACAAGGGTATAGGCGGTTGCCAGTATGGCGATAAAACTTCCAATAATTCCAAGTCTTTTTATCCCCTCCACAGACAGCATTGAGGTAACCATGATAATCAGGGCTGCAATGCTCAGGAACATGATCTGTTTAAAGATAAACATGTCTCGTGATGCTCCAATTCTCTGTGCAACGGCTGGGCTGGCGGCCAGCATTAAAATATAGCCAAACCCGATCAACAAACCGACACTTCCCAACATCCAATGATCGATATTTCGCCACCATCGTGCCAGTAATGAATTATCGAGACGGGAAACATTGGACATGATAAATTTCCTAATCGTTTAGGGTTTGACGGAATGATGTTTCTAGTTGATTGACAAGTTGAATAAACACATTCCCTCTTTCCTCAAAGCTATCAAACTGGTCAAAGCTGGCACAGGCAGGAGAGAGCATTACAGTACGAATATGATGTTGTTTGGCAAATGCAAAAGCGAGAGGGACTGCTTGATCAAGTGTGTGAACAATCTGGTAATGGACATGATATCTGTCCAGGGTTTTTGCTAGCAGTGGTGCATCTTTACCAATCAATAAAGCGAATTTTATTTTAGAAAAATAGGGTGCAAGATCGTCTATTCCTTTAGCCTTGGCCAATCCACCAGCAATCCATACGATTTTATTATAGCAGGTAAGTGCCTTCGAGGTCGCATCTGCATTGGTGGCTTTACTATCATTGATAAAAGTCACTGAATCAATGGTTGCGACAGGTCGCTGTCGATGGGCAAGTCCATTAAAAGAATTAAGACTTTCTGCTATCTGTTGCCGTGCAACGCCCAAAGCGAGGGCCATTGCCGTTGCAGCCGCAGCATTCTGTGCATTGTGTTGCCCTGGAAGAAGCCTTGCTTGATTTAAATCAGCAATAATGCCTTTCTTGTCTTGCAGAAGATGCTGATCAACCCAAAAATCGGCATTGATATCTTTTTTCCCAGATATTTTTTTAACGGGAATATCATTTTGGACAAGCCGTTTTGCAATAGATTTACAGTAATCGTCCTCAATTCCAATAACTGCCATATCCTGTTGATTTTGATGATCAAAAATATGATATTTGGCTTGAACGTATCCTTTCATGTCTCCATGCCGTTCAATATGATCTGGCGTAATATTTAACAAGCATGCGATATCTGCTTTGAAACTGGATAAGCGCTCAAGCATATAGGAGGACATTTCAAGAATGTAAACACCATCGTTCTCCAAATATGGAAGGGATAGGGATGCCGGTCCCAGATTACCTCCTGCTACAGATGGTATTTTAGCTTCTGTTAGAATATGGTTTAGTAAAACTGTGGTCGTTGATTTACCATTTGTGCCAGTTATAGCCACGAAACGTGCTCGGGACCCTGATTTTTTGATAGCTTGATATAAAATCTCTGCATCTGAAAGAATTGGAATTGCATTCATCCGGGCAAGTTCTGCAACAGGGTGGGGTTTTGGTAAAAAATGCGGAATACCAGGAGATAAAATTAAGGCATTGAAATTTTCCAGGTTTTTAAAAGGTGCAAGATGGGGCTTTAACTTTTCAGGGATTTGCTGACGAGCTTTGGGTTGATCATCCCAGACCTGTATTGTTGCTCCCATTTGCAAGAGACGTTGGGAAGCGGCAATGCCATTTTTACCTAACCCTAAAATGGCGTAATGATTATTTTTGAATAAATCTTTTGGGAAATCCATTTTAACGCAGTTTCAATGTTGCTAAACCAATAATGCCTAAAATAATGGAAATAATCCAGAAACGAATGACAATTTTTGATTCGGCCCATCCTTTTTTTTCAAAATGGTGATGTAAAGGTGCCATGAGAAAGATTCTTGTTTTAGTTTTTTTATACCATGCGACTTGAATAATGACGGATAGCGTTTCAATTACAAATAAACCGCCGACGATACACAAGACCAGCTCATGTTTTACGGCAACGGCAACAGATCCAATGGCGCCACCCAATGAAAGAGAGCCTGTGTCCCCCATAAAAACAGAAGCTGGAGGGGCGTTAAACCATAAAAATCCTAGTCCTGCCCCTATGACAGCAGCACAGAATATGGCCAATTCCCCAGTTTTAGGAATAAAATGCAATTGTAGATAATCGGCAAAAACACTATTTCCGACAATATAGGCAATCAGCGCAAAAACAAAAAAGGAGATAACAACTGGAACAATGGCAAGCCCGTCAAGTCCATCCGTGAAATTAACCGCATTACCAAAACCACTTATGACAATCATCCCAAAAAGAGGGAAAAAATAGCCTAATGGAATAAGGACATTTTTAAGAAAAGGAAGCGCTAGATCATTGGCCATTCCTGAAGGGGTCAGTTGTTGTAAAAAATAAGTTGCAACCAGTGAGATTAAAAATTCCCCGCCCAAACGTGTGCGTTTACTTAATCCATCACTGTTATGTTTTGCCAGTTTTTTATAATCATCAAAAAAACCTATCAGGCCAAATCCAAAGGTGACAAATAGTACGATCCAGATAAATCCGTTGGTCAGGTCAGCCCATAAAAGCGTTGAAATTAATAAAGTGGATAAAATTAAAATTCCTCCCATAGTAGGAGTTCCTGCTTTTTCTTTCAAATGCCGTTCCGGGCCAAGGGCACGAATGGGCTGACCTTCACGCTGAATCTGGTGAAGTTTGGCTATTATATAGGGACCCAACCAAATGCTAAGGAAAAAAGCCGTGAAACAGGCGGCAACAGCACGAAATGTTATATAACGAAAAAGATTAAGTAAAAAGGCATAGGCCAGCCCATGATGCATAATCAGATCATATAGCATTAATTTTTCCTTTGATTCATTTTTTGAGTTAACGCCCTAACAATTTTTTCCATATGCATTCCATGACTTCCTTTTACCAGAACAGTGTCTCGATCTTGCAATTGCTGATGAATGAAAGGGATTAGCTCTTCTGCATTTTTACACCATTTCCCTTGTATAGATCGGGGAAGTTGATCAAATACAATTTTCATTGAGGAGCCGCAAGTAAAAACAAGATCAGAATTCTGTATAATACTGGGAATCAAGGAGAGATGCTCCTTTTCGCTATGTTCATCCAGTTCGAATATATCCCCTAAAACTGCGATACGTCGTTTGGGACTCAATAATGTCAGGGTTTTTAATGCGGCCTGAATTGAAAGGGTTGATGCATTATAGCTTTCATCTAGAAGAATTCCTGTTTTATCTATCAAAGGTAAGATTTCTCCTCGTCCTGACCCAGCTGTAAATTGATGCAGGGCGGTAATTGCCTGTTGCAAATCGAGTTTCAAGGAGAATATTGCACCGAGTACAAGGGAGGCATCATGAATGAGATGTTGCCCGGGAGACGCAAGAGAGACGGAAAAGATTTCATTAACTGTTTTAAATTTGAAGATTGAATAATCTGCACCAAGATTTATGGACTGGATTTGAAAATCAGCCTTTTCTGATAAACCTGTTCTGTAAAGATGAACATGATATTGCATTGCTCGTTTTTCAAATAAAGTGAAATCATAAACTGTTTCAGGCAGAATAAGGATGCCGTTTTTTGACAGAGCGGTGATAATCTGGCTTTTTTCCTCGGCAATTGCATCCAGGGTTTTCATCAATCCAAGATGGGAGGATGATACCGTAGTAATAATTGCTATGTCAGGTTTAACCATGGCAGCAAGGGGGGCTATTTCGCCACTGTGGTTCATGCCAATTTCACTGATACAATAGTCGGCATCAGAGGGAAGTCTTGCCAAAGTGAGAGGAACGCCCAGATGGTTGTTATATGAACCTTCGGCAGCATGAATTTTTCCAAAAGGCTGCAAAGCGTTTTTAAGCATTTCCTTTGTTGTGGTTTTACCGACACTTCCAGTGATCGCTATGGCTTTTCCATGAAAACGCTGTCTGGCATAAATCCCCATTTTTGTAAGGGCATGTAAAGTATCCGAGACAATTAAAAAGGGTAATTGACTGTTGAATTGGGAAGGAATATGCGTGACAATGACACAAGATGCTCCATTGGCAAGAGCCTGTTGAATATAGTCGTGACCATCGCTATTTTCACCTTGAATGGCAATAAAGATATCCCCGGGTCGCAAGGTTCTGGTATCAATGGAGACACCCGTTCCATGTATGGCCTGATGAATGGATAAGGCACCTCCAGTGGCCTGGATAAGATCAGTTTCGTTCCAAAGGAATGTCATAAATATCTCATATATTTCTGTACTATTTTTACATCATCAAAAGGATGGATAGTATTCCCGATAATCTGGCCTTGTTCATGCCCCTTACCAGCAATAACTAAAATATCGCCAGGTTGAAGTTTTTTAACTGTTTGTGCAATGGCCTCTTCTCTGCCAGCGATTTCAACGGCCCGTGGAAAACCTTTTTTAATTTCATTACGGATCAATGCGGGATTTTCATGCCGGGGATTATCATCCGTAATAATGACATGGTCTGCATATTTTCCCGCCTCAAGAGCCATCAGAGGGCGTTTGCCTTTGTCACGGTTCCCACCTGCCCCAAATATAATATATAACTCATGATGAACATGTGGACGCAAAGATTGTAAAAGATGGGTCAATGCATCAGGTGTATGGGCATAATCAACATAAACAGTTGCCCCATTTGGTAAGATGGCAGCCTGTTCCATGCGTCCTTTCACGCCTTTTAGTTTGGGAAGTAGAGGAACAAGGGATTCAAGATGTTCAGAATCTTTTGCGATAAGTGCCATAGAAAGTAGAATATTATCTATCTGGTAACGGCCAAGTAAAGAAAGGGTTGTTGTAACACGGTTTCCTGAAGCTGTTTTATATGTTATTTCCTGACCATGGGGTAAAGGTTTAACATGATTTAGACGCAAAAAATTTCCTTTGATGCCAACCAGTCTCAATTGTTGTTTTCTTTTTTTTATTATATTTAATAATGTTTCAAGAACGGATGCATTCATATCACTGTTCAATGCGGCAATGGCATTTGATGGTAATATATCTGTAAATAATCTTTGTTTTGCCTGAAAATATGCTTCAAAACTGTGATGGTAATCCAGATGATCCCGGGTTAGATTTGTAAAAGCTGCCGCTTCTAATTCAATATTGTCAAGCCGGTATTGAGCCAATCCATGTGAAGATGCTTCCATAGCAACGTGTGTTACATGTTTTTTGGAAAGATTTTGCATAATTTCATGTAAAATAATAGTGTCAGGTGTGGTTAATACCGGTCCTGTATAATGATAGCCAGCATTATTGAGAACGCCCAAAGTGCCAATTGAAGCGGATTTCAGATTTTCCAGTTCCCATAACTGTCTGGCAAAATCGACGGTGCTTGTTTTACCATTTGTACCTGTAACCGCTATTTTATGATGGGGTAACTTCGGGTAAAATAAGGAAGTTATTTTTGCTATCACTTGACGGGGATTATTACAGTAAATGGGAACGCACTGACTCGGCAAATCCATGTTTGACCCATTGGTCAAGAGAATCGTATTGGCTCCATTTTCAATGGCCTGTTGAATGAATGCTTGTCCATCAAGCTGATTTCCAGGCAAAGCGGCAAAAAGAAAATCTTTTTGCACTTTCCGGCTGTCCAGTGCAATTCCCCTTATTTCATGATTGGGGAAATAATCGGGAATATTGATATAGGATCGTAATGTATCAAGTGAAATCATGGTAAAACGGAACTGACTATTCTGAGGGGGAAGAGGGTGATATATTTTTGTGTCTAGATTTTGTTTTTAATGCGGATTTTGTTTGTCGATTAAGACGAGGATCGCCCGGATCATTTCCTGGACCGAGAGCTTTTACTCCTCTAGGAACTGCAGGACGTAGAGGAATGGATAACTCATTATCTATCCTTCCGGCATTCTTTATATCTGGAAATAATCCAAGCATGGGTCCAATACGTGCAATGATTTTGGATACAGTTGGTGCCGCATTCCATCCGGCTGTTGTCCAGCCATGGGTAAATTTGGTTGGCTTTGGACTATCCAGCATGACATAGACAGCATATCGGGGATTGTTCATCGGAAAAACAGCAGTGAAGGCTGATACATTGACATGTTTTAAATAACCCCCACCTTTTCCCACTTTTTCACTGGTACCAGTTTTCCCTCCTACAAAATAACCCGGAACCTCTGCGTTTTTGCCCGTTCCCTGTGTAACATCTAAACGAAGTATTTTCCTTAGAATAAGGGAATTTTTATCGGAAATAACTTTTTCTCCATCAGGTATGTCAGTTCTAGATGAGGTTGGATCAATAATTACCGGAGGCATTGTCTCATCCTGTCTTGATAATAGAGTGGGCCTGATCAGGTAACCGTCATTCACTGTTGCCGCGGTTCCACGAACAATGGCTAATGGGGATTGTGCGATACCGTGACCAAAGGCGACAGTCATGATGGTGGATATTCCCCAATTTCTGGCAGAGGGCACCAAAGGACGACCTGCTTCGGGTAGTTCAATTGGAACGCGTGCTAAAAAACCCATTCTTTGTAACCAGGCACGCTGTTTTTCTCCCCCAACATCAAGGGCGATGTGTGCAGATGCAGGGTTTGAGGAATATGCCAATACTTCAGGTAAGGAAAGATAGGGAGCAAAATGATCTGTTTTCAAGTCGTGAATGGTAAAGCGACCCACCCTGACTGGTGCTGTTGCAAAACGGTCCCAAATGTGTATACCGCCAACCTCCAAAGCCATAGCTGCGTTTTGAAGCTTAAAGGTTGATCCAGGTTCGTACATCCCGTTTGTGGCGCGATTGAATCTTTGATTTGGGGGGGCTTTATTGAAAAAATTTGCATCATAATCGGGTAAACTCACCATTGCCAGAATTTCCCCGGTATGAACATCCATAATAATACCGCATGCAGCTTCTGCCTGAAAAGTTTGCATCGCTGCCTCCACTTCTTCCTGTACCGCGGTTTGAACATGAGTATCAATGGATAATCTTAAAGAGGAATGATCATTCATCAAGCGCTGGTCAAGATATTTCTCAATACCTGCAATACCGTGATCATCAATATCCACGCTGCCGAGAATATGGGCTGCCAATCGTCCTAGTGGATAATGTCTGCGTTCGCCACTTTCAAAATAAATTCCTGGAATGCCAAGGTTATTGATATCAATTTCCTGTTTTGGAGAAATATCGCGAGCTATATAAACAAACTGTTTTTTAGACGAGAGTCTTTGAGTGGTTTTTTCAAGATTTAGATTGGGGAGAATGGATTTCAGTTTTTGAGCAACATCGTCAGGGTCAATAATTTCAACAGGATTTGCATATAACTGTGCCACGGGGAGAGAAATGGCCAAAATCTGTCCATTTCTGTCAATAATAGAGGCTCTGTGGATTTGAGGTAACGAAAAATCTCCAGCAATGGTTCCTTTTGGATCGCTAATTGGAATTGGAGGAACCTGGGGAGCGATTTGCTGTTTTTGAGGGGGCAAAGGTGCTATGATGGTTGCGAAAATTAATTTTAGCATAACCGCGCCATAAATGACGCAGAAGCCGCATGCTGTGATAAATAAGCGAAGTCTGGTTTTATCTATTTGATAGGTATTAATTTTTTTTTTTTGATTTTTTTTTCTTTTTTCAAAAGATTGTCTATAAGGTTGACCCTTTTGTGAACCTTTTCCATAATTTATCATTTATTTTAACTTTATAGAATTCATTGAGAAAAAGGAACAGGTGCGGGTAGGGAATCATTAGCGTCGTCCCCAAAGGCTGATTCAGAATGATAATGCTGTTTTTGTTTGCTGTTTTGGGCGATTTTTACCGGCGCCGCATGTTTTGGTTTTGCTTTGGTCGATACGACGGTGTGTATTTCTTTTTTACCAATGGTGCCATTGTTATTCTTTTCTTTTACAATTGACATCGGCTCGGAACTGTCAGCAATTGAAAATGCAGGTCGAACTGCAGGTTTATGAGCGGATTTTTTGATTAAGGCTGTTGTTTTGATATTTTTTTTATCAATTCGTGGGATATCAGGGAAATCATTGGTTGCTAGATTTTCGTCATCATCCCTAACATTTTGAACAGGTTTGCTTCTGATAGGAGATTTTTTAATGTTTTTGTTTGAAATATCATCAGAGGAATCAATTGTATTGTTTGTTTTTTTAGCAGTGTAGATTTCGGGTTTTCTGGAAGGGGAATTGAAGGATGCAGATTGGTTTTCTTCATCCGAAGTGCTCGGTTTTGTTGGGGAGTCATGATGTTGCCTGGTCATATTACTATTACTTGAAACAATAGCAGGTTTGGGCTTGTCATCAGGGTTGTTCAAGGTTTGTCCATGATTATTAGCGACCGCAAGGAGTAGCTGTTTGCGTGTTTTATCCTCGATCTGTTCCTTTTGAATGGGAGGAAGCACATTGAGCAAGGATGACATTTGTACAAATTGAGTGGGAGCCAAAGGGTGCAATTTTGGCAGAAAATTGTTGGCCAGAGTTTTTAAACGGTCAGGCTGATTAAGTAAAGTCCATTCTGTCCGTAACATTGCCGTCCGGGCTTTTAGCCGTTCCGTATCATGCACAATCTTGGCGATTTGATGGTCCAGTACGGTGGTTTTATGTTTTTGAGTGTACAGGATCATTCCAGATAGACCGGCAAGTACTGAGCAAAATAACGTTAATGGACGGATTATCATCAGGATATACTCCTTGTTTTCTGCCCTGCAAGACGTTTAATGGCTCGTAATTTCGCACTTCGTGAACGGGGATTTAAAAGGGCTTCATGTTTTGAAGGGCGAAGAGGCTTATGGGTTAGGGCTTCAAACTTAATCAGTTCGGATTTTTGATGTAGGGATTGAGGATGATGTCTTGAAGGACCTGCAATATTGCCAGTTGCCTGATTCATGATTTCTTTGACAATACGGTCTTCCAGGGAATGAAATGAGACAACAATCAGTTTTCCATCTGGTTTAAGAAGGGAAAGTGCACTTGTTAAGACTTGCCTGATTTGTGTCAATTCATCATTGACGGCAATTCTTAGGGCCTGAAAAGATCGAGTTGCGGGATTAATCTCATTTTTTTTGGATGGAACAATCCTTTTAATCAGGTTTGCCAGTTGTTGTGTTGTTTCAAAAGGTTTTTCAAGTCTATTCTGAATGATGGCTCGAGCGATACGACGTGAGAAACGTTCCTCACCATAATACCATAGAATATCTGCCAATTCGGTTTCGGACAACTGGTTAACAAGATCAGCCGCAGTTTTTCCAGATTTACTCATTCTCATATCCAGCGGTCCATCAAACCGGAATGAAAAACCTCTTTCTGCCTCGTCCAACTGAAAAGAGGAAACTCCCAGATCAAGAACAATACCATCCAGAGATAGGATGTTATTTTCATGAGCAAGCGTTTCAAGTTGAGCAAAATCTCCCTGTAAAAGACGAAGCGTGGGATAGTCGTCAACAATTTTTTGTCCTCGCTTGATGGCATCGGGATCACGATCAATTCCCCATACATTGCAATTGGCAGCGGAAAGAATGGCCTTGCTGTACCCACCTCCACCAAAGGTTGCATCAATATAAACCGCTTCGGATTTTGGTTGTAAAAGGTCAATTACTTCGTTAAGCATGACGGGGAAATGACCATTGATATCAATTGCTGAATAATTGTCGGCCATGATTATTGGTCCGCTTGCTCAGTTTTAGCCTTGGCGGCGTGTGGCAGAATGACCATTTTTGTTCGTTTAAGCACGGATTCATAATGTTTTTGTGCGGCTACAGGTTCCCAAATTTGGAAAATTGTCCCAAGTCCCATAAAAGTGACCTTATTGGTCAAGTTGGCATGTTGTTTTAGAATGTCAGGAAGGATAATCCTTCCCTCACGATCAACTTCAATAGGCCAGGCCTGGGCGTAAATAAGGGTTGCGAGGTCATTATGTTCTGTTGAAAGAATGTTGACATCATCCAATACGGCGGTCAGTTTGTTGAAAATGGCAAATGGCCATCCTTCGATACAGGGTAAAGTATGAGAGGGGCGAAGAATAAAGGAAAGTTCTTCCTTGGTGGTTTTTTCTTTGCGTAAATTTAAACGGAAATTTGCTGGAATAGATACTCTTCCTTTGGCATCCAGTCGATTTTGATGTGATCCAAGGAATAAATTCATTACAGGCTATCCCAGATTTAATTTGAATTGATATTGATCTTTGCTTTTGTTTTACATTATAGCCTTTGGGATATCATGGGTAAATATGGGAGGTCAAATAATTACGCTGGAAATCACTTTTATTTCATAAAATCATGATTGAGATGTATATGAAGTATCGTTAAAATGCCGTAAAAATTATAGTTTTGCATCTTGATGGAAATTTATGGATAAAATTAAAATCAGATAGCGTGTAAGCCGGGTTCTGTTTTTATGAAACATAAATGACGATCATTCATCTTGAATACGATTCGCACCGTATTTCATGCAACCAACCCAGGTAACAGGGCGGAAAAACCCTGATTTAGCTGTAAATCTGTTACCTCTATTAGGTTTTGCTCCCGGTGGGGTTTACCATGCCATTCCTGTTGCCAGTCATGCGGTGTGCTTTTACCACGCCTTTTCACCCTTACTTGCATTTATAAATAAATTGGCAAGCGGTTTGTTTTCTGCGGCACTTTCCCTAAGGTCGCCCTCGCCAGTCGTTAACTGGCACCGTTTTTCCGTGGAGCCCGGACTTTCCTCTATTTACGATGCAGATCATGTAAATAGCGATCATCTGGCTATCTGATGGTGTTAAGATGTCGCTATTTCGTGCAAAAAGCAAGATGATTTTATAAAATATCCAACAGGTGAATGATTTTAAAGCTGCATTATGGATGTGAAACTAAAATTTTCCCCTTCTGGGTTTTCACCAATACGAAGAATTCCGGGTTTTAAAATTTTATAGGGGGGAACGGGAAGGTTATAAGGCGCTGGAACATTGTTATATACTCTTCCCGCCAAATCAAATTTAGATCCATGACACGCACAATTATAATATCCGCCAAGTGAATTTCCCAAATTAAGGCTTGGAATACATCCGAGATGCGTGCATACACCAATCAAAACCGCAATTTCTGGCTGAATTGATCGGTGCCAGTTTCTTGTATAGGGAGGTTGTTGCAACTCTTTACTGCTTGGATCACGTAAACGGATCAAAAGTTCTTTGTCCTGTAAAAGTGCAAGTGTTTTGGCTGGACGATGAAGAATAAATACAGCATGTCCCTGCCACATAACGGTAATTTGCTGACCCTCTTTAAGCGAGGAAATATCAACATCCGTGTAATTATGAGTGATGGTGGTATTTTGAGTGTTTAAACTGTTTATAAAAGGCCATGTGCAAACCACACCTCCTACCGTTACTGAACTTGCGGTAAGCAGGGTTAGGAAACTACGACGTGGTACAGTAGGGGGAGAGGAAGATTGATTCATTATGAAAGTTGATATAATGATTATTTAATGAAGCGGATAAAAATGATTGGGTGTATTTTTATCAATTTGTATACTACCATTTCGCCTATTAACACGAAAGGTAAAAATTGTCGGAAAATTCTTTCTTGTATTCAGACATTCCTGATTGTGTTTTTCATGAATTTCAACATTTAAAATTGTTGATCCATCATCATTGTTGATCACGGGAATTAAGCATCTAAGAGGGATTTCTGTTAGATTTTTATCTGTGATGGTCTGTTTTAGATATTTTATTACAGATTGATTATTAGACCAGTCGATTTTCTGTCTTACAAACTGATCGGTCAATTGATTTAACCAACCCATTTCTTGGCAAAAAATAATACCGCCAGATAAGAGTAGCGCAACAATCACGCGTTGTATTATCCTTTTCTTTAAAGAGTTTCTTGATGGAGAAAATGCAGGTCTATCGGATTTTGTCATCAGTTTTTCAGATTGATCAAATAATGGAATTATATAATTAAGTTAAAAAATGGAATTGGATAATCAATATTAAGACTTTATTTAATTCAAAATGAAGTCGTTGCAAAGAACATCAAATTAGAATGGAAAAGATAAAAACAAAAACCATGAATTCATTCTATAAATAATTTTTAGGTAGTTATTAATAAGTAAAAATTCATTAACATCTATCCATCTTATGGATTAAATTTTTTATCTTTAAATGCAGTTTTTTAACCACCATGACTTGAATTGATAAAATCATGGTGATCAACAATCACTATTCTGTCATATTTTCGTGCCAAACATGATTTGCCCGATCTAATAGGTCAAGAGCTTCTTGTGGTCCCCAGCTACCAGCCTTATAATATGTCAGTGGGGTTAGATTTTTTGCCCAACCATCAAGAATGGGTTCTATCCAGCGCCATGAAGCTTCGACTTCATCACGACGGATGAAAAGAATGGGATCCCCTTTGACGACATCCATCAAAAGCCCTTCATAGGAATCGGGGTAGCGGATATGAAAGGCTGTAGGAAATTCGATATTGATTGAGGTGCTGCGTAAATTCGTATAGGTTTTTTGTGGATCCTTGATTTGCAGGGATAATGAAACACCCTCGTCTGGTTGAATACGAATCACAAGACGGTTCGCTTTTGGTGGCGTGGCAAAAAGATTCCAGGCGGAGGGTTTGAACTGAATAATGATTTCACTGACTTTTTTTGCAAGCCTCTTTCCTGTTCTCAGGTAAAATGGTACACCTCCCCAACGGGCGGTATTGATTTCGGCTTTTAAAGTAATGAAAGTTTCTGTATTGCTTTGATCCTTACCAAGATCCTCAAGATATCCGGGTATTTTTTCATTTTTGTAAACGCATGATGTATATTGGCCGCGAACAGTATTATTCTTGATATCCTGTTCCGTCATGGGTTTTAAAGAACGAAGGACTTTTAACTTTTCATTTCTCAGGTCATCGGCATTTAATGAAATGGGAGGATCCATGGCCACCATACATAAAACCTGTAAAAGATGGTTCTGAACCATATCCCTTAATGCGCCAGCTCCATCATAATATCCACCCCGTTTACCCACCCCTACGGTTTCAGCAGCTGTAATCTGGACGTAGTCAATGGCATCCGAATTCCAAAGCCGTTCAAAAACTGGATTGGCGAAACGAAGGGCAATAACATTCTGAACAGTTTCCTTGCCAAGATAATGATCAATACGGTAGATATTATTTTCAGGGAAATGCTTGCCAACACGCTGGTTGATCTCTTCGGCAGTTTTTAACGAGGTTCCAATGGGTTTTTCAAGGATTATACGGGTTGTCGGAGTGATCAGTTTTTTCAATGCAAGATTGTCACAAATATCACCATACAACCTTGGTGCAGTCGCGAAATAAAAAATGCGAATATCATTAGCCTTGTTATGTTCGAATTTCGCTTGCAGTTCTGGCCAGTTGCTATCAGCTTCTGCACCATTTAAGCTGACGTAGGAAATAAGATTTAAAAAATTTCTAATATTTTCTGGATCTTGATAGGATTCTTGAACAAATTCAACCAATCCGTCATGAATGCGTTTTTTAAAATCGTCGTCTGTCAAAGGTGATCTTGCTGTACCGATAATACGAGTTTGGGGTGGAATTTGTTTGTCCAGATAACGATAATACAATGCGGGTAATAATTTCCTTGCAGTTAGGTCGCCTGTTGCCCCAAAAATGATAATATCAAAAGGCGCATAGGCTTGTGTCTGTTCCATAAATTTGGTCTCTCTACATTCTATAAAGTTTAATTTTTGAATATTATTTTGAATCGTATATATTTTGTGAATCTACTCTGTAATATTTTTTTTGATAGTAACATGGTTTTCAAAACAGGAAAAAATATTCTTTAAATTTTCAAAGGATTAAAATTTTCATATTCTGAGGCTATTGGCGATTGACCTGGCATGCAGGGTTACGTAATGAATAGAAACAGCTTTAAATATATTTTAAAAAAAATCAAAATAGGAAAAGTGGATGAATGAATTTGATAATAAACCCGAAGTCGGAGGGATCGCCGTTGATCGTCTTCGGACAATTGTTGAACGTATCGAGCGTTTGGAAGAGGAGCGAAAAGGGTTGGCAAATGATATCAAAGATATTTATGCTGAGGCAAAATCGGCGGGATTTGACGTTCCTGTAATCAGAAGGATAATTCGGGCACGTAAACAGGAGCCTGCTGAAGTGGAAGAACAGGAAACCCTTTTTGATGTTTATCGTCGTGCATTGGGTATGTAGTAGAATATAGATTTAATAAAATTGTTGAAATAATATCATGAATTTAACTTTTCCAGAGTGGATCCCTTCTTGGGCGCAGTTTGTTATCCTAATATTGACTGTTACTTTTGGAATTTGTTTTTTGTTTATGCCTTTTGCTGTTTTTGGGCTAAAAGGACGTTTAAATTATTTAAGTCAACAAATGGAGGATATTCAGGCCCAATTACGTATCTTGTTAAAGCGCACGGCTGATTTGCGGCCTCGTTCGGAAACTAAAATACAAGTGGTTGCCAATCATCGAGATGATACAGAAAAAGCAGGTAAAATAGAAAATTCAGAAAAAAAATTGTATGAGCCTGAAAATTATGTTTATCCCTTACCTGCCTTGAAAAAGCGTTTTGCAGCTTCTGATATTTCAAATCAGAATTCATGTGATGTATCGCGGTCATCCCTGAATAAATTTGGTGAGAATATTGGTAAGGTAGAGGTTAAGAAACCGGAAAATAACTTTGATAAGCAGGCTCAGAAAATTTATGTAGAAAATGGGGAGGGGGGATTATATGACCCTCCCTCTTCTCATGATGAAAAAAAGGAGGTTATTAATTTAAAAAAACGTAAAGAACCTATTTTACGTTGGCCGCCGCTGTAAGTGGGGGAATAATCACCATATCATCATGATGGATAACCTCATTGGGGCCGTCCCAGCCCAGTTGGGAATTAATTTTATCAGTTTGAAGACCTATAATTTGAGTGATTTCTGAAGAATCATAAGCAGAAATACCATTTCCGACAATTTTTCCATTCTTGTTGGCAATTTTAATGATATCTCCCCGTTGGAAATGGCCTTCAACTTTGATAATACCGGCAGGCAATAAAGATTTTCCGTTTTTCAATGCTTTTTCCGCGCCATTATCAATAAAAATAGTGCCTTTGGTCGAGATGCTTCCAGCAATCCAGCGTTTACGGGCAGGATAGGGTTTGCGATTGGGAAGAAACCATGAACATCTTGCTCCTTCTTGAAGGGCCTTGAGAGGATGAAGCAGTTTTCCATAAGCGATTGCCATGGCACATCCTGCAGTTGTGGCTATTTTTGCAGCTGCCAGTTTTGTTGCCATGCCACCTGATGAATATCCAGTTGGCGCCTTGCCTCCCATGGCGTAAATTTGTGGAGTAAGTTCAGGAATTGAGGCAAGATGCTTGGCTGATGGATTGGTTTTGGGATCTGCGGTATATAACCCGTCAATATCCGAGAAAAGGATAAGCCGGTCAGCTTTGACCATTTCTGCAACTCTTGCTGCCAACCGGTCATTATCTCCAAAACGAATTTCGGAAGTGGCAACGGTATCATTTTCGTTAATGATGGGAATGCAGTTTAATTTCAAAAGTGTTTCAATGGCTGAACGGGCATTGCTATATTGTAACCGCGTTTCCGTATCATCCAGAGTCAATAAAATTTGTGCAGTTGTGATTTTATGGGCAGCGAAAGCCTCATGCCAGGTCTGAGCCAGTTTGATTTGACCTATTGCGGCGGCAGCCTGTTTTTCATCGAGGCGAAGCTTATATCGATTTAATTTTAACTTGTAACGTGCCAAAGCGATCGCACCTGAAGATACAATTAAAATCTGGCAATTTTGCTGACGTAAATGGATTATATCCTCTATCAGGCTTTCTAGCCATGATTGACGAACGCAAGCATTTTTCCCGTCAATTAATAAGGCGCTGCCAATTTTTATAACAATTCTGCGGGCTTGGTTAAGATGTAGATTTTTCATTATATAGGACTGAAATGTTTTGATTTTAAAATTATATCCTGTTTATATTTTGTTATGTAGTTCTGTAAATAAAATAAAATTTCTTTCACCCCATTATGGGTAGCCCCTGAAAGAAGGAAAACCTTATGTCCACTTGCTTGTTCCAGTTCTTTTTGTTTTTGCAGAATTTCTTCAGGGGTAAGCAGATCAGTTTTATTAAGTCCAATCACTTCCCGTTTATTGGCAAGTTCCGTTTGATAGGATTCCAATTCATTGCGAATAATTTTCCAGTTGTTGACAACATCATCAGCTGTTGCATCGATAAGGTGCAATAGCATACTGCATCGTTCAACATGTCCTAGGAAACGATCACCTAATCCATTGCCTTCATGGGCCCCCTCAATGAGACCGGGTATATCTGTTAGGACAAATTCCTCAGTTGGTGACAATCTTACCATTCCCAGTTGTGGATGCAGGGTTGTAAACGGATAATCGGCAATTTTTGGCCGGGCAGCAGAGGCAACAGAAAGAAAGGTTGATTTTCCTGCGTTGGGTAAGCCTACTAATCCTACATCGGCAATAAGCTTTAATCGCAACCAGACCCAACGTTCTTCTCCAGGCCAACCTTTATCAGCATGACGGGGTGCCCGGTTTGTGCTGGATTTGAAACGTGTATTGCCAAATCCTCCATCTCCCCCCCGACAAAGAACTATCTTTTTCCCTTTTTGATTTAGGTCTGCAAGCAAGGTTTCCTTATCTTCGGCAAATATTTGTGTGCCTATGGGAACTTTAATACAGATATTTTCTGCATTTGCACCAGTTTTATTGGCTCCGGATCCATTTTGACCCTTTTTGGCACGGAAATGTTGGGTATAGCGAAAATCTATCAAAGTATTTAAATTGTCAACTGCCTCAAAAATGATATCGCCACCACGTCCGCCATCGCCCCCGTCCGGACCACCAAATTCAATATATTTCTCTCTTCTAAAGGCGACCGCACCATCGCCTCCATTTCCTGATTTAACATAGATCTTAGCTTGATCCAGAAATTTCATGTTCTAAAACCTTTAAAATAAAAGGGCCGATTCTTATTGAATCGACCCTTCGTATAATAGTCAATACTTAAAATTGTTTAAGTATATTTTGATCTATTCTGCAGCGTTGCTGATTGCATCCACAGAAACATGCACGTTACCTTTTGAACGGCTTTCAAATCGTACATTTCCATCAATAAGGGCAAAAATGGTATGATCACGACCTAAACCGACATTTTGACCTGGTTTGATTTTTGTACCGCGTTGTCTAACGATAATGTTTCCAGCAACAACATGCTGTCCACCAAATTTCTTAACGCCAAGACGACGTCCAATGGTATCGCGTCCGTTTCTGGATGAACCTCCGGCTTTTTTATGGGCCATTTTTTTCTCCTATTCTAAAAATATCAATATGGTCTGTTTAGGCTAGAACTAAGCAGCGTTGATTTCAGTGATTCGTAAAACTGTTACAGGTTGACGGTGTCCGTTTTTACGACGGCTGTTTTGACGGCGACGTTTTTTGAAAATAATGACTTTTTTAAGACGATCTTGCGCAATAACTGTTGCCTTAACGCTGGCACCTTCAACAACAGGTGTTCCGATTGTGCAGTTTCCTTCATTACCGACACTTAAAACTTCGGTGAATGTGACTGTATTACCTGCCTCGGTATCCAGTTTTTCAACTTTTAGAACCATATTAGGTGTAACGCGATATTGTTTTCCACCTGTGCGGATGATTGCGAACATAATAAACCCTTTAATTTTTCAAACTCTTGTTAGAAAACCTAACTTAGTTTCTTTTTATCAATATCCCACAAAACAGGAATATATTTATTGTGAAGTCTTGTTTATATTGATTTTTAAAGTAAAAAGTCAATAAGCTATTTAAATAAATACAAATTGTTTAATAAATTTCTTTTCATAATTCCGTTAAGTTTGAATATTTTATCTGGTTTTCTTTGAAGGAATAGATTATATATTCGTTGGTTTTATAAAAAATCATGGTTGTTTCTGTTTGTGGAGAGATGCCAGAGCGGTCGAATGGGGCGGTCTCGAAAACCGTTGTGCAATTCTGTTGTACCGTGGGTTCGAATCCCACTTTCTCCGCCATGTTTGAATAAATAAATGAATATCAAAAATGATATTTTCCTGCTATCGTGGTTAAATATTTATAATTCGTAATATTATAGATTTTATTATTATGGTTGAACCCCATTATTGATCCCTATATAGGGACCGGTAGAATTGTGAGGTGTATTATTTTTACAATTTGTTGTGCATAACAATATTGTTATCAAAGATAAAATTAAAATTCTTTTAATTCCGAAGTTACTCATTGTTTTTGCAAATAGTGTTATTCAATATATTGTACAGCAATATCATAATTATTGATCATAAGTAAGTTACTATTAACATTTGTGCATATTTTATTAATTATCTTCTTTAATTTTCAAAAAATAATGCTAAGTATTATTCGATATTAAATTATTTTAACATGAAGTATTTGATATACTTTATTTATTTTAGAATTTAAAAAATTATTTGGTGAATAAAAATGGAATTAGAAGACAAGAAAATATCATTATTACAATTGACGTCCAAGATTGTGTCATCACATATATCCAATAATTCAGTGGAGGCCGAACAATTGCCTGAACTTATTCGTCAGGTATATCAAACGCTTTCCTCAATTGAAAAAAATGGTCATGAGGCAGAAAAATTACAGCCTGTTGTTCCTGTAAAACGGTCTGTATTTCCGGATTACATCATTTGTCTCGAAGATGGTAAAAAATTGAAAATGTTGAAACGGCATATTCAGAGTGCCTATGGTTTAACTCCTGAACAATACCGTGAACGTTGGAATTTGCCTCCTGATTATCCAATGGTTGCCCCCAACTATGCTGAACGTCGTTCCAGTCTGGCTCGAGAAATCGGTCTTGGTCGTAAAAATACCATCAGTGATATTCGCAGTGTAAGGAGAGGGAGAAGAGAGGCCTCTTAAGACAAAATAGAACCCTATTAAGTAATCTTTATATAATGTTTTGACTGTTTGCTTCGTGATCGTTATAAATTTTAGATTGATAGATTTGATGCTTTTATTAAAAAGTGGAGAATGAATTTACGTGGATAGTGATTTATTAATGGAACGGCAAAAGATGAAACGCAAATTGGTTTTATGGCGTTTATTTGCTGTCTGTCTGTTTGTTTTATCGATAATGGCAGGTTCTGCCAAATTAATAACGAAGAGGCTTGGTAATCATGACGCGCATTTGGTGAAATTGAAAATTGAGGGTGTTATTGGAAATGATGTTTCCAAACAGGTAACCCTGATCAATACTGCTTTAAAGGATAAATCTGTCAAGGGAATGATCCTTTATGTAAACAGTCCTGGTGGGGCGGTTACCGGTGGGGAACAGTTACATGATGCGCTGGTAAAATTCTCAAAAACCAAACCTGTTGTTGTTTCAATGGGAGGTGTGGCAGCTTCAGCAGGCTATATGATTTCAGTACCTGCAAAACGTATTTTTGCATTTAATTCTACCTTAACCGGATCAATTGGCGTCATTATGGAATCTCCTGATTTTTCTGGGTTGTTAGACAAGGTCGGTATTTCATTTGATCAGCTTGTTTCAGGTCCTTTAAAGGGTCAGCCGTCAATGGTCAAACCCTTGTCTCCAGCTGGTCAAAAAATGCTGCAGGGATTGATTGGCAATTTTTATGATCAGTTTACGAATATGGTTGCTGAAGGGCGACATATGGATATCGCCCGTGTCAAGGAATTGGGGGATGGGAGACCTTATAGTGGTCAGCAAGCCGTTAGATTGGGATTGGTCGATCAGATCGGTAATGAAGAGGATGCGAAACAATGGATGATCAAAACATATCATCTTCCAACAGACATTGAAGTTGTTACATTAAAAAAAGATAAAAGTGAAAACTGGTTTGGGCTTGGCGGCAAATCAATCATGAATTTTTCGTTAAAAACAATTGCCAATCAAATTTTTTATAAGGAAAATGAAAATTTTGGTGGTATTTTAGCGATTTGGCACCCATAAAAGAATCATTATAAGCTATAATAACATTTGAGTGAGTTAATGACTAAATCTGAACTAATATTAGAAATTGCATCCGAACATCCTAATTTAATGTTGAAATATATTGAGGAAATTGTTTCAATAGTTTTTGATGAAATAGAGACAACGCTGGCGAGGGGTGATCGGGTTGAGCTTCGTGGTTTTGGTGCCTTTTTTGTAAAAAATCGTAAAGCCCGTACGGGAAGAAATCCTCGGACAGGGGAAACTGTAACTGTGGAGGAAAAATATGTTCCCTTTTTTAAAACGGGGAAGGAATTAAGGGAAAGGATAAATCAGCAATAAATTTTAAAACATTATAAAGGGAAACAGCAATGCAGGATACATCCATAATGAAAATTGTTCCTGTTATTTTGTCAGGTGGCACGGGTAGTCGGTTATGGCCCCTGTCTCGTGCCAGTTTCCCTAAACAGTTATGGCCCCTTATTACTGAAAAATCCATGTTTCAAGACACGGTTTTACGCGGTAAAGGGGATATTTTTTTAGAGCCAATCGTTATTTGCAATCAGGATCATCGTTTCTTGATTGCAGAGCAATTGAGAGAAATTGGCGTTGAAAATGCCCGTATTGTTTTGGAACCAGTTGGACGAAATTCAGCACCAGCTATAGCAACTGCAAGTTTGTTGGCGAATGAACTGGATGCTCAGACAATTTTATGGGTAATGGCGGCAGATGCATATATTCAAGATGTTCCAAAACTGGTGAAATTGGTAGAAGAGGCAGTTGCTTTTGCACAAAACGGGAAAATTGTAACTTTCGGCATTCAACCTACACGTTTAGAAACAGGATATGGATATATTGAGAAAGGTTCAGTTATTGATAAGATCAAGAATATTTATGCCGTAAAGGCTTTTACTGAAAAACCTGATATTCGACAGGCTCAGCTAATGGTTGAGTCGGGAGGATATTTATGGAATTCGGGCATGTTCATGTTTTCTGCACAAACGATGTTGCAGGAAATGAAACGTTATACCCCAACATTATTATCCTTGGTTAAAAAGGCTGTTGACAATAGACAGTCAGATTTATATTTCGAGCGTATATTATATGATGATTTCATAAAGGTTCCTGATCTTTCAATTGATTATGCCATTGCCGAAAAAACAAAAGCCATGGTCGTAGTATCTGCCGATCTTGTCTGGTCAGACATCGGAAGCTGGAATGGATTATGGAATGTAAGCCAGAAGGATCGGTCAGGGAATGTGGTTATAGGAAATGTATTCTTAGAAAATACGCATAATAGCTATATTCGTTCTGAAGAAATGGTAGCGGCTGTTAATGATATAGATAATGTTGTTGTGATTGTGACAAAAGATGCCGTTTTGGTTTCTGATCGAAATAAATCGCAAAATGTTAAGAAAATTGTTCAAAAATTGAATGCTGTAAAACAACAGGAAGCTGTTCGGCATAACCAATGTTATCGACCCTGGGGGCATTATGAAACGTTGGCACATGGAGAACGGTTTCTTGTCAAACAGCTTATTGTAAAAACTGGAGCGCAGCTTTCTCTGCAAAAACATCATCATCGTTCAGAACATTGGGTTATTGTTTCCGGTATTGCTGAGGTAACCCGTGGAGATGAAGTTATATTTCTGCATGAAAACGAAAGTGTTTACATTCCTCTGGGAATGGTGCACCGATTGAAAAATGCGGGTGACATACCTCTAATTGTCATTGAAGTACAATCTGGTTCTTATCTTGATGAAAGTGATATTGTAAGACTGGATGATCAGTATCATCGTATTGTATGAATACGATACGACTATTCAGAAAATCCAGATATTTGACCTCTATTTTTCGATATTTATCCTTCTGAGGCGGAAAGGAAACGTTCGGCTTCAAGTGCAGCCATGCATCCTGAACCCGCTGCGGTGATCGCTTGACGGTAGATTTTGTCTTGAACATCTCCAGCGGCAAATATGCCAGGAACAGATGTTTTTGTCGTTCCCGGTGTTGTTTGTATATAGCCTTCCTCATCAAGATCAATTTGATTTTTGAAAAGTTCTGTATTTGGTGTGTGACCGATTGCTATAAAAACACCATCAACAGGTAATTGGCTTATTTCTTTTGTAAGTGTATTTTTTAATGTAAGTCCTGTAACAGAAGGAGGATTACTTTCCGCCAAAATATCCTCTACAACGCTATTCCAGATAATCGTAACTTTTGGATTTTTCATGAGGCGTGTTTGTTGGATTTTTTCCGCCCGTAAACTGTTGCGACGATGAATGAGGAAAACATGAGCTGCATGATGGGTTAAATAAAGAGCTTCTTCAACAGCGGTATTTCCTCCACCAATTACCGCAACCTGTTTACCACGATAAAAAAATCCATCACAGGTTGCACAGGCGGAAACACCAAATCCCTGCAGTTTTTCTTCAGCCTCGAGACCTAGCCAACGGGCTTGGGCACCTGTAGCAATGATGACGGTTTTTGCTTTGTAGGTATTTCCCATATCGGTTTGCAATATGAAATAATTATTTTCTTTTTGTTTCTGTTGAAGGGAGCACCTTGTTACGCTGTCATTGATAATCTTGGCGCCAACATTTATGGCTTGTTGAGCCATCTGTTCCATCAACCTGGGGCCTTGTATGGGATCAGCAAAACCAGGGAAATTCTCGATTTCATTAGTAATGGTCAACTGACCACCGGGCTGTAATCCAGTTAGGAGAGTTGGGCTTAGATTTGCTCTGGCTCCATAGATTGCCGCTGTGTATCCTGCCGGGCCTGCCCCAATAATTAATAAATCCGTAAGAAATGTCTCACCCATATTATTCGTCCTATTATTACAAAGATTTTTTATATATAAGTCATCTATAGTATAATAAGAAACTATTGTTTAAAGAATAAATTGTTAAATTATACAAAGTGAAAGTTTTGGTAGGATAATCGATTTATGAATCAGGCAGCGGATCTTGATAAAATTGACTGGCTCATTTTAGATGAGCTTCAAAAAGATGGGCGAATAACAAATATTGAATTGGCACAAAGAGTTGGCATTTCTGCTCCCCCCTGCTTAAGGCGGGTAAGACGTCTGGAAACGATGGGGGTTATTCAAAGTTATCATGCGGATATAGATATGAAATCTGTAGGATGGTGCCTATCAGTATTTGTGCTGGTTGGTCTTGATAGCCAGAAAGAGGCCATATTAAAAGAATTTGAAAAGGAAATGGCGGATATTCCCGAGGTAAGGGAATGTCATATGGTCCGTGGTGGCGTTGATTTCTTAATTCGTTTTATTGCGCGAAATACCGAAGATGAAAATAGAATAACGCATGAATTGATAACGCATCCTCACATTGCTAGGGTTCAGACATTACAAGTTATTCATACCAGCTTTAATCGACATGGCGTTCCATTGGAATACGATCATCCAGATATATCCAAATAAATGCTTGATGATCAAATGTAAACTTTTATTGAAAAATGAAATATTTATCCGCTTCAGAAAAAGCGATAGGCGCGGAAGTTAGTATTATTGTTCCGTGTTATAATGAAAAAAATAATGTCCTTCCTCTTTTTAGAGCTTTAGAAACGGCTTTGGTAGGGTGGCGATGGGAGGCTATTTATGTCGATGATAATTCTCCGGATGGTACAATTGAAGAGATTAGAAAACTTGCCAGACAAGATATAAGGGCACGTGGAATACTTAGAGTTAACAAAAGAGGCTTGTCGTCTGCAGTGATTGATGGTGTCTTATCCTCTTCTGCTGATTATATAGCGGTAATTGATGGAGATATGCAGCATGATGAGACACGACTGCCAGATATGCTTGAGGCTGTAATTCATAGAAATTTTGATTTTGCAGTTGGCAGCCGTCATGTATCGGGTGGCAGTAATCAGGGATTGGCAAATTACTGGAGGAGATTTTTATCGGATCGTGGCATTGCATTATCACAAAAAATTTTACCTGTTCCATTAAAGGATCCAATGAGCGGTTTTTTTGTATTGAAAAGAAAGCTGTTTTTAAATCTTATGCCGACATTAACAGGAACCGGTTTTAAAATATTACTTGATTTGATATTATCCTGTCCTTCTACAATACGTGTTATCGAAATTCCCTTTCAGTTTCGAAAACGTTTTTCAGGACAAAGTAAACTTGGTTTAAAAATAATGATGCAATTTATTGTAATGCTGCTTCAAAAAAAATTAAAAAGATATCCTAGATAATTCAAATTTAATGATGACAATCTGATAAATCCATTTTGCTGCTTTGAGGAATTTATCAAAAAAACTGACGAAAATTAAAATATTTATATACTGGGCCATCCAATCATTCTTGATAACGAATTATAATTTAAAATATGTAAAACAGATGATTTCATGAATTTTGGTTATTGATATGTGTTCTGTAAAAGCTGATTTTGAATGGGTAAAAAAGTTAACGGTAAAACCTTGTTTATTATGGTTTTGGTTTGGTTTATCTATCGTGACACTCATTCGTTTATGGGTTGCTGCCGCCAGCCCGCTTTCGCCAGATGAAGCATATTATTGGTTATGGTCAAATCATTTAGATTACAGTTTTTATGATCATCCACCAATGGTGGCGTTGTGGATAAAATTGGGATGCTGGATTGGTAATAAAACCGCTCTGGGTGTCCGTTTTCTTGCCCCTTTTGCCGGTTTGATAGGAAGTGTTTTTATATATTTTAGTGTTATGGATTTTTGTCATACCAGTCATGATAAAGAAAAAAATGCGATTACTGCGGTTTTGATATTAAATACAACCCTCGCTATTAGCGTCGGTAGTGTAACAATAACTCCCGATACTCCATTAATTTTCTTTATTTGTATTTTTATATGGGGATGTGGACGTTTACTTGCCACTCAAAAATTGGGATGGTGGCTGGTTATTGGTATAGCTGCAGGATGCGCATTGCTCAGCAAGTATACTGCGTTGTTAATGATTGCGGGATTAGGAGTTTGGTGCATTCTGACAGTTTTGGGTCGATCTTCTTTAAAATCCTGGAAATTATGGGGAGGGCTGTTTTTAACGATACTTATTTTCCTACCCGTGATTATTTGGAATTCAAGACATCAATGGATCAGTTTTTTAAAACAGGGTGGAAGAACAGCGGATTGGCATCCCAGTCGTGCGGTTCAGTTTTTGTCTGAATTAATGATCGGCCAGATCGGATTGGCCACTCCCATCTTTTTTGTTTGTTTTTGTTGGGCCATGATTAAACTGACAAAAATTGTTTGGCAGAGTAAAGCGGAGAATGATTTTTTATTGTGGTTATGGGTTATTATTCCAGTTTGTGTATTTGTTCAGCATGCCTTTGGGGATCGTGTACAGGCCAACTGGGTGGGAATATTATATCCAGTCCTGTCTGTCATAACGGCAATTTATTTTCATCGTTTTATCAAGTCAGCCTGTATCCTCGGGAATATAATGGTTGGTTTGATTTACATTCAATCGGTTTTTGCATATTTTCCAATTCCGGCCAAATATGATCTCATGTTAAAACGATTGGGGGGGTGGGCTGAATTAGCTAAAGTGGTTTCATGTCAAATTCCTGATTCAGTTCCAATCATTGTTGATGAATATGGCATAGCTGCAGAATTGGCATTTTATGAGGTGCATCATCCAATTATTCTGGTTGATAGACGCTGGAAATATTTTGCTTTAGCTGATTACCATGGGAAAAATGGCTATTTAATTCGTACACAGCGTCGCAAAGATATGCCACCTTCTGTTTATTTTTTAAATTCAGAAAAAAAGGGGATTGTCATAAGAAAAATCAAACAGAGAATTGCGGAAACCTATAATATCTATAAAGTAGAGTTAAATTATTCAAATGCTAACCAGCATGAAATCGTTTATCTGCCCTAATGAAAATTTCAATTAGGAAGCGAGTTCTATCAATTCATCTGATAAAGGATTGGAAACGGTTTCTTCCACTTTTTTAATTAAATTCTTTATCCTGAATGGTTTTTCAATACGTGGAAATGGTAAATCATTAATACGCTGGTTGATTTGAAAATTTCCACTCATCAAAAGTACCCTGCATTTTTTTTGCAACATTTTAAGAATCAGCGGATATGGATCTCCGTCAGGTAAATAAACATCGACAATCATGAGGGTAAATGAAATTTCTTTGATTAGTTCAGCAGCTTCAGCAAGAGAATGTGCCAGTTGAATTGTTGGAATTCGATTGGCAAAGCTTAACTTAACAAGATCGCATATCTCAGGCTGATCTTCTATAATAAGAAGAGACGTATTAGAAAGCATTTAGAAATCTATCAAAAAAATTACTTTTTTATTTTTATACCAAAAAAAAACGTATAAATAAAGTATAATTTAATATGTATAAAGGAGTAGTTAAATAATATTAATAAAGCTTATTTTAACTTTTTAATCAGGTTTTCAATCTAGGTATGAAATTGACCTCTAATTTAAGTGGCGCACCCGACAGGAATCGAACCCATAACCCCCAGATTCGTAGTCTGGTGCTCTATCCAGTTGAGCTACGGGTGCGTCTTGCCCTAGGCTTTTAACCGATCTTTTTCCCCTCTGCAAGTGTTTTTTTAACTTTTTGTGATTTTAATGCGCAATAGCGTTTGATAATCCGTAATGATGTGGACGATAAAAGGTAATTGTCGCCCGACAGTCAGGAGTTCCATAGGTTCCAATTATATTTTTATCCTTGGCTTTCCCTTCAAAAATGAGATCGTAGGGTTTATGATCCATATCCGTACGGTGGAGGACAGCGACAAGATGCCTTGGATGTTCCTTTTTATGATAGATACCTGTCAAGACCAATGCCCCATTATCAGGTGAAAACAATATTTTCTTTTTATCGATTCTCAGGGCGGCCATACGATCATGTGGACAAATTCCCTGTTGTGTTTCCATTTTGCCTAACCATATTCCTGTGGGGTGGTCTTCGGCTAAATGACTGCAGGCAGCAGTCAACACTAATATAAAAATAGGGATAATCCGTATTTTGCGATGGACTAATTTCAGGCGATACTTGTTCACGGAATGCTCCAGAGTGAAAAAATATGAAAAGGAATTTATTTCTATATAAAGGAGAAATAGTTTTTTTTTCAGATAAATTGTTTAATTTACATTTTTTTTATCTATTTGTGATATGAAAACGTATTTTACTGAAAGAGGAAGTGATTGATAAAAATGACCCAGGTAAGCGAATTGGAACAATCTTTACATCAAGAAAAGATTCTTATTCTTGATTTTGGCAGTCAGGTAACCCAGTTGATTGCACGCAGAATAAGAGAAAGTGGCGTTTATTGCGAAATATGGCCTTATACGAGTGATGATGAAAAGATTCGTTCATTTGCACCAAAAGGGATTATTTTATCTGGTGGCCCTTCCAGTGTCATTCAAATGGATGCCCCAAGGATTCCGAATGAAGTTTTTACATTAAAGGTTCCCGTATTAGGAATTTGTTATGGTGAACAGGCAATGTGTCATCAATTGGGTGGACAGGTGGAATCCGGTGACCACCGTGAATTTGGCCGTGCGTATATTAAAATTCTTGAGGATAGTGCCTTATGTCAGGGTGTATGGTCAAAGGGGAACCGTGAACAAGTATGGATGAGTCATGGTGATCGAGTTATAAAAATCCCACCCGGATTCAAGGTGGTAGGGGTTAGTGAGGGTGCACCCTATGCCATGATTGCTGATGAGGATCGTCACTATTATGGTGTTCAGTTTCATCCTGAAGTTGTTCATACACCTCGTGGTGCCGCATTATTAAAGAATTTCACGCATAATATTGCCGGGTGTCAGGGTAATTGGACCATGGCCGGTTTTCGTAATTTGGAAATTGAACGTATTCGTCAAAAGGTTGGTGACAAAAAAGTCATCTGCGGTTTATCAGGTGGGGTTGATTCCGCAGTGGCAGCTGTATTGATTCATGAAGCTATTGGAGATCAGCTAACCTGTATTTTTGTCGATCACGGCATGCTGCGTCAAAATGAAGCGGATGAGGTTGTTAAAACATTCAAAGAGAAATTTAATATTCATTTGATTGCTAAAAACGCGTCTGACTTGTTTCTGAAAGAATTGGCTGGAGTAACCGATCCAGAGGTTAAACGTAAAACCATTGGCCGTTTGTTTATCGAGGTATTTGAACAGGAGGCGCAAAAACTGGGTGGGGCTGATTTTCTGGCTCAGGGTACCCTTTATCCGGATGTTATTGAAAGCGTCAGTGTCACGGGAAAATCAGCAACTATTAAGTCTCATCATAATGTGGGTGGATTGCCTGAACGGATGAATATGAAGCTTGTCGAACCTTTACGTGAACTTTTCAAGGATGAAGTCAGGGATTTGGGTCGGGAATTGGGTATTCCAGAAAATATTGTTGGTCGTCATCCATTCCCAGGACCAGGCCTTGCCATACGAATTTTAGGGGACATTACGCGTGAACGGCTTGATTTGTTGCGTCGTGTTGATGCCGTGTATTTGGATGAAATTCGCAAGGCTGGGTTATATGACAAAATTTGGCAAGCGTTTGCTGTTTTGTTGCCTATTCGTACGGTTGGCGTTATGGGGGATGGCCGAACATATGATCAGGCTTGTGCATTGCGGGCAGTTACAAGTGTGGATGGCATGACTGCCGATATTTATTCTTTTGATATGGAATTCCTTACCAGAGTGGCGGGGCGGATTGTTAATGAAGTCAAAGGCATTAATCGTGTAACTTATGATATTACATCAAAACCACCCGGAACCATTGAATGGGAATAAGATTGCAAGATAATCAATATCTTGAGAAAGTGTCACCCCAATTATTTCATAGGTTTGATTGGGGTGATATCTATTGTTTAGATTACGCATTGACAAGTTAAAGACTTGTTTTTTATTTAAGGAATTTATGACAATATAATTGTATAGCCATTCTATTTTTTAAACCCGATAAATATACAGAGGTTTCTGGCTAATATATTTTTTTAAAAAAATTTAAAATTAAATATATTGTTAAACCAATAAAGTCTGACCTATATTATACTATCTTGTTATCATTTCTGATCTTTTTCGATTGTTAAATTAAAGTTTTTGTTTTTATCAAAATCTTGCATGTCAAGCCTAATGTTATGTTGATTTTATATCATCATATAGGTATGTATGTTTTTTAATATACTATATATAGAAATTTATCATTACATTTAAAATTTTATAATGGTATAGTAAGGATGTAAAATCCTTAAAGGTTTGTTGTTTTGCGAGGATATGGTTGTGACCCCAGTTGATCTGCTTGAAAAAAAGCCTGTTGCCAATGCTGGAAAAGGTAAAACAGATAATGGTTCTCTTTTTACAGATGCCTTGGCAGGAAAAATACAGTTGTATGGGCGTTATCAGGTTAAATTAGATCATTCTCGTGATGCTTTATTGACAGATTTTGGTAAAGCGACGCTTGATGACCGTTATCTTATTGAGGGTGAAAGCTACCAAGAGCTGTTTGCAAGGGTGGCTTCCTACTACGGGGATGATGCGGAACATGCCCAGCGTTTATATGACTATATGTCTCAGCATTGGTTTATGCCGGCCACTCCAGTACTGTCAAATGGTGGGACGGCCAGAGGGTTGCCTATTTCCTGTTTTTTGAATGAAGCGGAAGACAGCCTGAAGGGAATTGTTGAACTGTGGAATGAAAATGTCTGGCTTGCCTCTCGTGGCGGGGGAATTGGATCTTATTGGGGAAATTTGCGTTCTATTGGTGAAAATGTTAGTCGGAATGGCAAAACTTCAGGTGTCATTCCATTCATAAGGGTGATGGACAGCCTGACCCTGGCAATTAGTCAGGGATCTTTGAGACGGGGTTCAGCAGCTGTTTATTTGCCTATCTGGCATCCTGAAATTGAGGAATTTATTGAATTACGCAGACCAACGGGTGGAGATCCCAATCGTAAAGCCTTGAATCTACATCATGGTGTTCTAATTTCTGACGCTTTTATGCGTGCAGTTGAAAATAATGAGGAATGGGCGCTTGTCTCCCCAAAAGATCAGTCAGTCATTAGGAAAGTTTCTGCCCGTTCTTTGTGGATCAGGCTGCTGACGACACGAATTGAACAGGGTGAGCCTTATATTGTCTTTTCCGATACGGTGAATAATGCCCGTCCTGAACATCATAAACTGGCTGGACTGGAAGTAAAAACCTCTAATCTTTGTGCTGAAATTACGTTACCTACAGGAATAGATCATAAAGGAAAGGAACGGACGGCTGTTTGTTGCCTTTCCTCTTTAAATCTTGAATATTGGGATCAATGGTCAAGAAACCCACAATTTATCCAGGATGTCATGTTGTTTCTTGATAATGTTTTGCAGGATTTCATTGATCATGCTCCTGACGAAATGGAACGTGCAAGATATGCTGCTGCACGTGAACGTTCCGTTGGTATGGGTGTAATGGGTTTTCATTCTTTTCTTCAAGCTCATAAAATTCCGTTTGAAAGCGTTATGGCAAAAGTATGGAACAAGAAAATGTTTCAGCATATACGTCAGGAAGCAGACAAGGCATCCGTTACCCTGGCGAATTTGCGTGGACCTTGTCCGGATGCTGCCGATTATGGCATTAATGAGCGCTTTTCAAACAAGATTGCGATTGCGCCAACGGCTTCCATTTCGATTATTGCGGGAAATGCAAGTCCCGGTATTGAACCAATTACGGCCAATGTATTTTTGCAGAAAACCTTATCAGGCTCCTTTACCGTAAGAAATAGGCATTTACGTAAGGTATTGCAGGAAAAAGGCCAGGATACTGATGCAGTCTGGTCTTCTATCACTTTAAACAAAGGGAGTGTTCAACATCTTGATTTTCTGACTCAGGATGAAAAGGATATTTACAAAACAGCATTTGAATTGGATCAACGTTGGATCATTGAACATGCTGCTGACCGTTCACCTTTTATCTGTCAGTCTCAATCAGTTAATTTATTTGTTCCAGCCAATGTTCACAAGCGTGATTTACATATGATGCATTATCAGGCATGGAAAAAAGGAATGAAATCCCTGTATTATTGCCGTTCTCTTTCTATCCAGCGTGCAGATACTGTTAGCAATTTGGCAGTTAAAGAGGATATTCTAAATAAAGGTGATCAGATACAGGCTGATACCTCGACAAGTTATGAAGAATGTCTATCTTGTCAATAATATTGGTTTGAAGGCCTTTTTTAGAGGAAAAGGTCTTTTTTGTTAACTGGGCAAAAGTCTGATCTAAACGGATTTTATTCTTTCTATATCCCTAATATTTTAAGATTTAGGAAGATTTTTGGCCGATATAGGTGATATTCATTCATAAACAAGATGATATTGCTTTTTAAACAGACATTTATTTATGATATCAATAGAAATATTGATTTTGTCTTTAATATTTTTGTAAAAAGGACACATATTGAATGTCATCTATTCCTCAAATTAAATTAAATGATGGGACGAATATTCCTGCTGTTGGATTTGGCACTTACAAACTTAACGGTAGGGAAGGGGTAAAATCTATCATCAGTGCCATTTATAATGGTTACCGTTTGTTGGATTCAGCTTTTAATTATGAAAATGAAGGTGCTGTTGGTGAAGCGGTCCGACAATGTGGAATTTCCCGTGATCAGTTGCGAATCACTTCCAAATTACCAGGACGTCGTCATCAATATGATCAGGCATTGTTAACGATTGAGGAATCTTTATATCGTGCACAGCTTGATTATTATGATATATATTTGATTCATTGGCCCAACCCGATAACAGGAAAATATCTTGAAGCCTGGGAAGCTCTGGTCGAGGCGAAAAAAAGAGGGATGATTAAATCCATAGGCGTTTCAAATTTCCTGCCTGAGCATCTTGATCGTATTATTAAGGAAACAGGGGTGACACCAAGTATTAACCAAGTGGAATTGCATCCATATTTCTCCCAGGCAAAACAGCGTGCCTATGATAAAAAATTGGGAATTGTTACAGAGGCCTGGAGTCCACTGGGCCGTGCCAATGATCTGTTGACACACCCGATCCTGAAAGAAATTGCCAAAAATTATCATAAGTCGGTAGGACAACTAATTTTGCGCTGGCATGTCCAGCTTGGTGTTGTTCCCATTCCAAAAGCAACATCAGATCAAAGGCAAAAGGAAAATCTTGACATATTTGATTTTGATATTACGACAGAAGATATGCAAAAAATTGATGCATTATCAAAACCAGATGGTCGTTTAAAAGGACAGGATCCCTCAAAATATGAAGAATTTTAATTCTTAATATTATTCCCTCAGGATTAATATCTATTTGACCCTGAGGAATAACAGGGAATTCCTAAACTGTCATGCTTTCAAAAGCTTCTTCCCAGGTTCCTTCTGTGGCGGCTCGGCTATATTCGGTTGCACGATTTTCAAAGAAATTGGTATGTTCAACAGCATTGAGCATTTCATCCATCCAGGGTAACGGATTTTTATCAATATCGTAAATTGTATCCAGGCCTAACTGTGTTAAGCGACGATTGGCAATGAAACAAATATAATTTTTGACATCCTGTGCGGTTAATCCTTCGACAGAACCCATTTCGAAAGCTAGGTCAATAAAGGCAAATTCATGTTCAACGATAGTTTTACATATATGGATCAGCTCTTGTTGAAATTTTTCCGTCCACAAATGGGGATTTTCTTGGATGAACGTACGGAAAAGCTTGATAATGGATAGGCAATGTAATGTTTCATCTCTTACCGACCACGAAATAATCTGCCCCATTCCTTTTAGTTTATTAAAACGTGGAAAATTCATAAGGATGGCAAAGGATGAGAATAATTGTAATCCTTCAGTGAATGCTCCGAAAACCGCCATTGTTTTGGCAATTTCGAGTGGATTATCAATTGAAAAATTCTGCATGTAGTCGTATTTATCTTTCATTTCCTTATATTTGAGGAAAGCAGAATATTCGACTTCCGGCATACCAATAGTATCAAGAAGATAACTATATGCCGCGATATGAATCGTCTCGATATTGGAGAATGCTGACAGCATCATAAGAACCTCAATAGGTTTGAATACCTGGCTGTAATATTTCATATAGGCATTATTTACCTCGACATCTGATTGCGTAAAGAATCGAAAGATTTGGGTGATCAAATTCCGTTCGGGTTCGGTCAATTTTTTATGCCAGTCCTTGACATCTTCCGCCAATGGAACCTCTTCAGGTAACCAATGTAGTCTCTGTTGGGTCAGCCATACATCATAGGCCCAAGGATAATGAAAGGGTTTGTAAACTGGGTTATACGTCATCAGATTATGTGTTTGTGCTGGTTTTGAATCTTGCTTTTCCACAGTTTTAACTCCTTGGGTGATTTATGATTTAATTATGCTCTTTTATCAATATATAGTCATATAAATAAATTTAATATCGATATATAGTGTTTTATAGAAAATAAACTTCTTGACTTAGATTCATCCCATATAAACGCTTATATCAAGATAACAAGGTTAGTTTTTTTCCCTGGCGCAAGATTCGATTTGTTTCATTGGTAAATTCTCCATTGTCATTATGTAGTATAAGGCCTGGTGCAATCTGACTACCTCCGGTCGATCCCATTCGTCCTTGTAAAAGTATAATTCGGGGTGGCCGGTTTAGTTTTGGCCATAAAGGAAATAGAATAACCGATCCCAGTTTATATTGATACATAAGGGCACTTGCTTCACTATACAGGCTGGCTGAAAGGGCCAGAGTTAATGTTCCTCCTTGTCGTAATGGACGGCTTAAAGCATAAATCCATTCAGCAAGCAAGCCTCGGGGAAGTTTTTTTGCCAGATTTTTTTCTGGGTCTGGTGAAGGACAGCTATTATGTTGATGCCAGGGAGGGTTGGCGAAGACATGATCAACAAGTTCCTGACCATTAGGTAAAAATGTAAAAGGACGTTTTGGAAGTTTCGGTAATGTGACCTGCATTGCCTTTAGATTGGACATCGCATTAAGTTGAAAATTTTCATTTGCCAGTTCAACCATCTCTGGATGTTGCTCAAAACCTATTCCAGTAATCAAGGGAATACGATAGGCAAGACACATCAATCCTGCACCGGCTCCACATCCACCCTCAATAATTATCTGTTTTTTTTTGGCTGGAATACTGGCTGCCATCAATATGGGCTCGAGGGCTGTCCTGTATCCTTTTTGGAATTGTTTATAAAATATCTTTCCTTCTAATAACGTTCCATTGGATGTATTTTTTGATTTATGGTGTATATAAGGTGACGTAAAAGAAAGCGACTGCATAAATCATTAACCAAATAAATATGTTAGACAAATAAAATGTATTCTAGCGTAACCGATAATGAAATGTTAATGATAATGATCAATTCTGTTTTTATTTTTACAACTTGAATAAATTTTTATAAGTTTTATATAGGGTCGGTTGGATCAACATATGCCAATGAGACAGAAGGTAGAAAGTAAAATGCCTGTTCTGATGGGGAAAGAAGAACCTTTACAAGCATTAGTGGATTATTTAGCTGTTGACATGCAAGCTTGTAATCATGTCATTATGGATCGGATGCAAAGCTCCGTACCGTTAGTTTCACAATTGGCAGCACATCTAATTGTGGCAGGAGGAAAGCGTTTAAGACCTTTACTAACCTTGGCCTCAGCACGATTATGTGGATACGAAAAAGATTCTGCAGATCACATTACACGTCATGTCCGGTTGGCTGCCTGTATTGAATTCCTTCATACCGCGACCCTGTTGCATGATGATGTGGTTGATGAAAGTATGTTGCGACGGGGGACGGAAAGTGCAAATGCTGTTTTTGGCAATTCAGCGTCTGTACTGGTGGGAGATTTTCTTTTTTCCCGTGCATTTCAGATCATGACAGAAGATGGTTCCTTAGAAGTTATGCGAATCATTTCAAAGGCTTCGGCAACCATTGCTGAAGGTGAAATTTTGCAAATGACCGTACAGAATGATTTGTCAACTTCAATATCACGCTATTTTGAAGTTATTCATGGAAAGACTGCGGCATTATTTGCGGCTTCTTGTCGAGTTGGGGCTATTGTAGCCAATCAATCAAGACAGCATGAATTGGCGTTGGAATCTTTTGGTACAAATTTGGGAATGGCTTTTCAGCTGGTTGATGATGCATTGGATTATTCAGCGAAACAGGAAGAATTGGGTAAAACGATTGGCGATGATTTCCGTGAGGGTAAAATAACCTATCCAATTTTGATTGCCTATGAAAAGTCCACTCCAGTGGAAAAGGAATTTTGGCAACGGGTAATACAGGATGGCAAGCAGGAAAAAGGCGATTTAAAACAGGCGCTAGTCCTTATTCGAAAGTACAATGTAATTGAAGAAACCCTTAAAGAAGCTATGGTTTTTGCAAATAAAGCCAGTTCAGCGCTCGATGTTTTTCCAGAGAGTGAATTACATACTATCTTAAAAAATATTGCTAATTACACCGTGCATAGACATTTTTAAAATTGGTTTATTGCAACATAAATGTTTTGATTTGTGTAAATTTCATCAGGGCAAGCCGACTTAAAAGAGGTTTGTCCTTAGTTAATGGTGCAGTAGAATAAAAACAGTTATTTACGTTATTATCAGTATGTGAAAATTTCTCTTGCCGTAAAATGTCAATAGTGTGCTTGGCTACAGCAGCTGCAGGATCCAGCCATTGAATGGATGGGGATGTGTTCTGACGTAAAAGATCAAGAATAAAGCTGTAATGGGTACATCCTATACATATTGCATCCATTTGATCAGAATATGGATGATTAAACATATTATCAAGTTCTTGCTGGATTAGATGTATATCGCAAGACTTTGTCCGGAAATAATTCTCTGCCAGTTTTGCAAGTACAGGAGAACCATAAGCGATAAGTTTGCAATCCGAGGCAAATTGTTCTTTTAAATGACATAAATAGGGTCGTGCAATGGTCGCACGTGTTGCCAATAATCCAATTATTTTGCTTTGACTCACACGGGCGGCCCATCGAACAGGTGGAACACAGCCAACAAATGGAATGAAAGGATATATTTTCCTCAGCCTGTCGAGTGCAATAGTACTGGCGGTATTACAGGCAATGACAACAAGGTTTGGTTTAATTGACTGAATCGCCTGTCCGATAAGATTGATAATTCGTTCAACCAGAAAATTATCTTCTTGCTCACCATAAGGGAAAACAAGATTGTCGGCAAGATAGTCAATTGAAACCTGTAAATCAGTTGTTTTCAATTGTGTTTGGAGGTTTTGAACGATGCCTAAACCTCCAATACCAGAATCGAATGCTAAAACACGATAAGGCATAGGGTATAAAAGATTATAAACGGGATTGTTTATGAGCTAGAGCCTCCTGTTCATTGCTGACTCCGCCATGCTTGGCAGACCATGCGCAAGGATCTTCAAGGAAACGTCTGATTTCTGAGGTATCTCCATTTGAAAAGGCTGGGTATTCTGAACTGACTTCTAAAATATCCCACCAAGTGCAAAGGGAATGCAGACTGATACCAATATCGTTTAGTGTCTGATAAGCGCTTGAAAAAACTCCATAAAAGAAAACAACAAAAGCATGATCAACAATTGCACCAGCCTTGCGTAAAGCTTTGGCAAACCCAACCTTGGAAATACCATCTGTAGTTAAGTCTTCCACCAAAAGAGTACGCATATTTTCAGGTATATCCCCTTCGATCTGTGCATTTTTACCAAATCCTTTAGGTTTTTTGCGGACATAGGCCATTGGAGTCATCATTCGGTCTGCGAACCATGCAGCAAATGGAATTCCAGCTGTTTCACCACCCACGACGGCATCAAAAGATTCATATCCAACGTGACGATAAATTTTTTCAACCCCTAATTCAATAATCTTTGCCCGGGCACGAGGATAAAAAATAATTTTACGACAATCAATATAAACAGGGGATTTCCAACCGGCGGTAAGTAGATACGGATCATCAGGACGAAAATTTACAGCCTGGATTTCCAAAAGAAGCCGAGCGGTAATAAGAGCGGCGTCACGATCCCATTCAGTTACACGAGGTGAACGTGGCTGTTTTTTATTAAAAAGTGAAGTATGAGTTTGTGACATAGAGTGATTGCCTTATTCGTAAAGTAGAGAAAGCAGGTAAATAAGGTTTTCTTATATACTTTTTAGAAAAAAAGTGCAGTAATTAAATTTTTTTATAAAAAAATTGATAAAAACCAAATTAATAATATATTTCTATCAATAGATACTGATTTTGGGATATACTACCAAAGTCAAAGTAAATCGTTGGTATTAAGTAGAAAAAGTATGGCTATTCAATTAGACCACATTCATCGTCGGTGTGAAAAATCGGTTATTACTGCCTATCAAGAGTTAAAAGCTGTTGGTGTAGGCGAAATGCAAATTTTTCAGAGCTGCGTTCTTTTATATCAAATTTATCATCCGGAATCTTCAGTAAATGAGGCTCGTCTTCTCGTGTCTGAATGGATTGACTATCATATTTATGATAAAAAACAGAATGGCAAAACCAATGGATGCGATTGCAACTAGAGGAAAAACCAGGTAAGGAAATTGTTATTTGAATTTCCTTACCTGAAAAGTTTTCTTATCTAAGTTAGTTTATTTTTTTAAGTCTCTACGCTGATAACCTGTATATAGCTGACGAGGACGATAAATTCTCCGTAATGGGTCATTAAAGGCCTCTTTCCATTGACTTACCCATCCTACGGTGCGTGCAACAGCAAAAAATGCGGTAAACATTGATTTGGGTATTCCCATTGCCTTGAAAATGATTCCAGAGTAGAAATCTACATTCGGATAAAGTTTACGTTGAACGAAATAATCATCATTCAGTGCATATTTTTCTAGTTCAATAGCGAGTTCCAGTAATGGATCGTGTTTAATACCCAATTCCTCAAGGACTTCATAACAGGTCTGTTGCATGATTTTTGCCCGTGGATCGAAATTTTTGTAAACGCGATGCCCAAATCCCATTAACCTGACATTACTGTTTTTATCCTTCACTTTTGCAATAAAATCAGGGATATTTTCTTTTGAGCCTATTTTTCCGAGCATTTGTAAAACCGCTTCATTTGCACCACCATGCGCGGGTCCCCAAAGAGCGGCAATACCTGCGGCAACACAGGCAAACGGATGTGATCCTGTTGATCCTGTCAATCGTACTGTGGATGTTGAGGCATTTTGTTCATGATCAGCATGTAAAATCAAAATACGGTCCAATGCATTGCTGAGGATTGGATTGACCTTATAGGGTCTATCCGCACGGGCAAACAGCATGTTAATAAAATTTTCTGAATATGAATAATCTGCTCTTGGATAGACAAAAGGTTCCCCTCGGGAATATTTGTAGGCCCATGCCGCAAGAGTGGGCATTTTTGCAATCAGACGAACAGCGGAAAGATCACGACTTTCTTCATTAGATATGTCAATGCCTTCGGGATAGAAGGCTGATAACCCACCAACTGTTCCACATAACATGGCCATTGGATGGGCATCGCGACGATAGCCGTTAAAGAAATTTCGAATTTGCTCATGAAGAAGAGAATGATTAAGTAACCGTTCTTTAAAATCCTCGTGCTCTTCTTTGGATGGAAGTTCTCCGTACAAAAGAAGATATGCCACCTCTGCGAAACTTGATTTTGCAGCAAGCTGTTCGATTGGATACCCGCGATATAAAAGGATACCTTTTTCACCATCAATGAATGTGATCTTGCTTTCACAAGCGGCAGTGCTGCCCAATCCAGGATCAAAGGTAAATAAGCCCAATTCTTTGGTTAAACTGCGAATATCAACGACACTATTTCCGCTTGCCCCTGATAGAACTGGTAATGTAGCTGTTTTCCCCTGAAAAGTAATGGTAACGGTTCCGTCATCTTGAGGAGGTGAGAAAGACATAGCTTCCGTGTCTGACTGTTTCATACTATATTCAACCTTATTGTGATTTAACAATGTCTTTAAATTTAATGCATAAAAATGCTCAATCTTCACCATACCAGAATACACAGAGAAGTTTTTTCACGTCTCTGAGAGCTTGGCATTTAAATAAATTATATTTAAAATTGTTTTGCTGAGTCTTAATATAAAGAATTGCATGCACAACCAAAAATAAAAAATAAGAGATGATTTAATTTTTCTTATCAATTTTTTGTTTGGCAATTGCTTTATGATGTTGAATAACTTCCGTAATGATGAAATGAAGAAATTTTTCAGCGAAATTGGGATCCAGATGGGCGGATTTGGCCATTTCTCTCAATCGTGTAATTTGTTCAGATTCTCTTTGAGGATCAGAAGGGGGTAACTGATAAGTTGCTTTCAATTCACCCACTTTTTGGGTCAAACAAAATCGTTCAGCCAGAATATGAATTAACGCATTATCAATATTATCAATGCTTTGGCGTAACTTTAATAATTCTTGTTTAGCTTTTTCTGTGGAAAGTGGTGGTTGTTTAATCATACAATCTACCTTTTTACATAAATTTTGGATAATAATTTTTAATTTGAATTAAATTGGAATATCGATCCACGATAAATGACCGCCTTTACCCGCTCCAGTATCCATAAAAACGGCTGTCCCTCCGGCATACCCCTTGCGGATCCAGGGACGTCCGTCCGTGGATCTGCAATCATGTCCGCAATATAGGGTATAACCTGATGGAATATGATTAACCCAGTTTAGTCTGCGGACCGGATAACCATTTGCAAGGGTTTTATTGGTTGTCTCTCCATACAATGTGCGGGATAATAAGGCATTTATCGGTGTCAATGGATTGGCTGGCGGGGGTTCAACCAGCATTCTGGTATGAAATCCGCCATGAACAAAAATAAAATTCTTAAAAATTAACCAGGCAGGAGCTTTTTCCAAAGCTTGCAAGATTTTATCGGTTAGTTTTTTATCAGGATGTTGGTTGATTTGATCAAGGGTTCTGGTCAGGATATTATCTTTTCTTACCCTGAATCCCTTGAGAAACAATCCCAGTTTTCGGTCATGATTGCCAATCAAGAAAATTCCTCTTTTTTCATCCTGAACCTGTAACATTAACGCCATTACAGCACCACTATCCGGTCCGTAATCGACCAAGTCCCCCAGTTGAATGATGAAGTGATCTGTTTCAACAGCATGTCGAAAACCGTTAATATCACCATGGACATCCCCGATAATTCTGAAATTTTTGAAACGAGTGGATAATGTGGCAAACATTACTATAGTATAAACCATAAAGTTTTTTATTTTGCATCTATATATTGCAAAAATGTTTTTTTTATTGAATATCTCACTTTTTTTTGTTGGGAGAATTGAACTTTATGATCTTAATTAAAAGAAAAAAAAATATATAGTTTTATTTAAGTTAAGATTTTTAAAGGATTAGTCATGTCTCAAAATAATCGTATTCAACATCAGGGATTAAAACGAAAAGTCTGCTCGGCTGAAGAGGCCGCGCAATTTATTCATGCGGGTGATTTGATAGGTACAAGTGGATTTACGGGGTCAGGATATCCGAAGGCAGTTCCTCAGGCTTTGGCTAATAGAATTAAGGAAGCTCATGCGTTAGGTAAGGAATTTAAAGTCAAACTGATAACTGGAGCGTCAACAGGGCCAGAACTTGATGGTGCATTGGCGGAGGTTAACGGAGTTTCTTACCGTTCCGCGTTTAATACTGATCCAATTATGCGTAAACGGATCAATAGTGGGGATACTGATTATCTTGATATGCATTTGGGACAGGTTGCCCCCTTATATCGTACAGGTGTTTTGGGTGAAATGGATGTCGCCATTATCGAGGTCGTACGTATTTGCGAAGATGGTCGGTTGGTTGCTTCCTCGGCTCTGGCCAACAATCAGCTTTGGTTGAATAGTGCAAAAAAAATTATCCTTGAAGTCAATCAATGGCAAAGTGCAGGTCTGGAGGGTATGCATGATGCATGGGAGGTTTCAACCTCCTTTCCTCATCAAATTATTCCATTGTCCTCTCCTTGTGATCGTATAGGTCAACCATATATGACTGTTGATCTGAATAAAGTGGTTGCTGTTGTGGAAACGAACGCTCCAGATCGAAATGCCCCTTTTAGTCCCAGTGATGAAAATGCAAAATTGATTGCTGGACATTTAATGGAATTTTTCAGGTATGAAGTGAAAAGAGGTAAAGTGCCGCCTCAACTTTTTCCGTTACAATCCGGGGTTGGCAATGTTGCCAATGCGGTTATGGAGGCTTTGGGCGAAGGGGATTTTGACAATCTGACCGCATTTACGGAGGTGATTCAGGACGGTATGTTGAATATGCTTGAAACTGGGAAAATGAAGGTTGCTTCGGCGACATCTTTTTCTCTAAGTCCTGAAAAAGCGGAGTATTTTAACGATAACACTGATTTTTTCCGTGACAAAATCATTTTAAGGCCTTCTGAAATCAGTAATCATGTCGGTGTTATTCGCCGGTTGGGATGCATTTCCATGAACGGCGCCATCGAAGCGGATATTTTCGGCAATGTCAATTCCACCCATATTATGGGTTCAAGAATGATGAATGGAATTGGTGGTTCTGGGGATTATGCAAGAAACGCCTATGTATCGATTTTCATGACTCCATCCTTGGCTAAAGGAGGAAAGATTTCCTCAATTGTTCCGATGGTGTCTCATGTGGATCATATTTATCAGGATGTCCAGGTTATTGTAACCGAGCGGGGATTGGCAGATTTACGGGGACTGTCACCGCGTCAAAGGGCAAAACTTGTTATTGAAAATTGTACGCATCCCACTTTTAGACCTCTATTGAGGGAATATTATCAAATGGCCCTAAAAAATAATATGGCTCATACTCCTATTTTGCTTAAGGAAGCCCTGTCATGGCATGAACGGTACATCGATACAGGTACAATGATCCCCTGATTTTTCATGCAATTGTTAATTTGCTTAAATTAGATTTTTTAAGCAAATTATAATGGATAGTTTAATAGGAATTATATTGAACAGATCCAAAATGGTGACGATTATATTCAAGCTGGTTTGGAGATAGTTGAAAGCCAACAGTAAGTTCATACCCATCAGGGGTACGGGCAGTTGTGGCGGGAACTTTGAACATCAATTTTTTGGATTCAAGCTTCACTTGATCAATATTATTGGGGAAACTAACTTCCGCAATCATTTCCTGTTTATCAACGACTTTTCCATTATGAATGGTTGCAATGAAATATGGGATTTTGAAAGAATGAGTCTGGGCTGCTGGTCCTCGCTGAATCTGAAGGGTCACACTCAGTTGTGTATCAATGTAGTCTTGATAGCTTAAATTTCTCTTTCTTCGTTCTTTATTTTTTTCGTTCTTTGGATCATCAGTACAATTGCCTGATATTTCTATGATGCTGGCTTTAGTTATAAGATGAGGGAGACTATCCTGATTATTTTCAAAAACAAAATAATCTGATGCTGCAGGAAGAATACTAACTTTGGGACAGGCAGGAGGAAAATCATATGTTACTTTTTCTGCACATCCCCACAGAAAAAATGTGAAGGGTAAAAAGACGAGGGGTGTTTTTATCGTCTTTTTTGTCAAAACACTTGAAAGGATCATCGCTTTCCTGCCATTTATAGAGAAGAGGTTGTTAATAAATAATAAAATATATACCATAAAACAAATTGTTTTAATGTGAAATATATTCTTTATAATTAATTTTAAGTTCTGATGTTTAATAACAGCTTGTTTACCTGATAAAATCCAAATATAAAGTTTATAGATTTTTAATAACTTGGAAAAATTATGTCTGACCAACATTTAAAGAATTCAGAAAATCAAACTCGTGCGTTAAAAGTATTATTGGCTGGCCCTCGTGGGTTTTGTGCCGGGGTTGATCGAGCTATTCGTGTTGTAGAAGAAGCTTTGCGACGGTACGGGGCACCGGTATACGTTCGTCACGAAATCGTTCATAATCGGACAGTTGTTGAAAATTTAGAAAAAAAGGGGGCTATTTTTGTGGAGGAACTGGATGAGGTTCCAGCAGATGCACATGTGGTTTTTTCAGCGCATGGTGTTCCCAAAACTGTGCCCCTAGAAGCCCAAAGACGTAACCTGTTATATCTTGATGCTACATGTCCCTTGGTTTCCAAGGTTCACAGAGAGGCGGAACGGCATTTTGCCAATGGCGGTGAAGAAAGCCGTCATATCTTGATGATTGGTCATGCAGGTCATCCCGAAGTTGTTGGAACGATGGGGCAATTGCCACCAGGTGCGGTAACCCTTATTAAGGATGCAGAGGAAGCCCGTACTGTACAACCTGAAAATCCAGATCGTTTGGCATTTATAACACAAACTACGCTTTCTGTGGATGATACCGCAGAAATAGTTGCCATTTTAAGGCAACGATTTCCCAAGATCGAGGGGCCAAAGCGTGAGGATATATGTTATGCAACTACAAATAGACAGGAAGCCGTAAAAAGAATTGCGGCAGAGTGTGATTTGATGTTCGTGATCGGTTCCCCAAACTCTTCCAATTCACAACGGTTGCGTGAGGTTGCTGAACGTTCGGGAGCGCCACGGGCAATTTTGATACCGAAACTGGAAAACATGGATTGGAAAGATCTGGAAGGCGTGAATGTATTGGGGATCACGGCAGGAGCCTCTGCACCTGAATCCCTTGTGCAAGAAATACTTGAAGCCTTGTCCAAACATTTTACGCTCGATATCGAAGAACGGATTGTCAAAGAGGAACATGTTACATTCAGTCTGCCAGCTCCCCTAGGATAAAATAGAGAAACATAGAGTTAATACATGGCTGTTTATACAAATGTTTCTGAACAACAAGTATCATCTTGTCTTCAAAATTATCCTATCGGTCAACTTGTTCGGTTAAAGGGTATTGCCCAGGGGGTCGAGAATAGCAATTTTCTTCTTGATACCACCCAGGGGAAATATATTCTTACCCTTTATGAAAAACGTATAAAAAGAGAAGAACTTCCATGGTATATGGATTTGATGCAGTTTTTTGCGCAACATCATATCCGTTGCCCCTTACCTGTCAGAACAAAAGAGAAGGAATGCCTGATTGAGCTGAATGAACGTCCGGCAGCAATTTTTACTTTTTTGGATGGAAAAGAAGTTTCGGAAATTTTGCCGGAACACTGTTTTGCCTTGGGCGTCTCGATGGCTCGGATGCATCAGGTTGGTCTGGAATTCAAGCAGAATAAAAAAAATCATGTGGGACCGGACAGCTGGAATGCGTTACTTGAAAAATCGGTTAATCACGGGCATGATGATTTAATAAGGGAAATCGATCCTGTCCTAAGAAAAATCATTCAATCCTGGCCTACCCAACAAGAGGGTTTGCCAGTGGGTCAGATACATGCAGATTTATTTCCTGATAATGTTTTTTTTCAAGATAATCGTCTAAGTGGATTTATAGATTTTTATTTTGCCTGTACTGATTTTCTGGCTTATGATCTGGCAATTGCTTTAAATGCATGGTGTTTTAAAGAAACGGGTGAGTATCTTGTCAAACGGGCAAGGGCTTTGGTCGCAGGTTATCAGTCTGTTCGTATTCTGACTGAAAAAGAAAGATTGTTGTTACCCATTTTTAAAATGGGGGCGGCATTGCGCTTTTTACTGACGCGCCTACATGATCTGGTTTATACCCCTTCAACAGCTTTGGTTACTCCTAAAGATCCGCAACCTTATTTATACAGGCTAAGATATCATCAACTTAACAAAGTTGAAACATATGAATTTTGATCGAAGCAATTTTCAAAAAGGTCTTGTTGAAATCTGGACAGATGGAGGGTGCAGTCCCAATCCAGGTCCTGGCGGATGGGGAGTGTTATTACGCTTCAAGGGAATTGAACGTGAGTTAAGTGGTGGGGAAATGGAAACGACAAATAATCGTATGGAACTGACTGCCGCGGCTGTGGCTTTGGAGACATTGACCCGTTCTTGCCATGTGGATTTGTATACGGATAGTCAATATGTTCGCCGGGGAATTACTGAATGGTTTGAAGGCTGGAAAAAAAACGGCTGGAAAACAGCGGGGAAAAAACCGGTTGCGAATACTGATTTATGGCAGCGATTGGAAAGTGCCGCTGCCAGGCATCAAATTCAATGGCATTGGGTAAAAGGACATAATGGATGTCCTGAAAATGAACGGGTTGATCAGTTGGCCACGTCAGCCAGAAAAAAAATAACAGAAACAGGTTAACTAGCTAGCGCACTTTGTTTTGTTGTAAAATTGCACTGCGATTGCCTCCTGGTTGCCCGGCAAATGTATCATAGGATGCACTTGCATTATAGGGAGGTTGTACAGGTGCGTTAAAATACGCCCGAATTCCTGTCCCGGGAATATTGACTGAAGGACCGTTATAGGGTCTGACAGGCGATTGGCTTGGTGTGGATCCTGGCAATCCCTCACCTTTTTGAGAAGTTATGGAATCCGACTGTGTGGTTGTCATTGAATTATCATAGCTGACAGGTTTATATTCTGACATACCAGGTCTTGAAGGAGGTGGAGGTAATGGATTTGGAGCCTGGTTTTTCGTATTATTTGAAACTGCACCAGAAATTTGAGCCTGAACAACCATAGGAATGATGCCTGTCAATAAACCAATAGTTAAAATCAGACCGGTTCGAAAATGAGAAACAGATTTCATTTTGTTATATGCCATTATTTTTAAATTCTTACTTAATATATAAAAATAATCTATTTTTAAAAGTAATCAATTGGCAACTTTTTCTTTTCTAAAAAAGATGACTTTTTTGTCATATTATTTCCCTTAAAAGGGATTATGGTTAATGATATCAAATTATAACCAATTTATCATCATTGGAATAGGTATTGACAAATGAATACAGAAAATAATCAGACGATTGTTCCTTATTCTTTAAATGACCAAGAGGTTCAGGATCTTACAGTTGCGCTGGAACAGCTGGAAGCAGGACGCGGCGTGTTATTGCGATTGGCCGATATTATGGGAGGAGCTGTAGGACAAGCCATAAAATTAGGTGAAAGAGGACTGAGTCTTTCACCAAGGATACAGAAAAAAATAGAGAAATTCACCAATGTTTCCATTCAGCGCGCTTTTGAAATTGCCATTTTAGGATTGAACAGAAAAACAGAGAAAAAGGATTCAAATTTATCAAAAGCTGTCTGGCGTGATCGAATGATGAAAGCCATGGTTGTTACGTCAGGTGCAGTTGGAGGGTTCACTGGATTGGGTGGTATGTTGCCTGATATCAGTCTGACTACCCTTGCCCTTATGCGTGAAATTGCTCATGTTGCGCAAGAGGAAGGGGAGAATCTGCAAAATGAAGATACTAAACGCGCCTGTCTAGAGGTATTTGCATTACGGTCTTTTGCTAATTTGGGTATAGATAAAGATAATCAGCTGGGTTTTTTTTCAGCCAGATTAATGTTGCGTGGTCGTCCGATGATTTTGCTCATGGCTGACGTTTCTCACCAATATGGATTGAGCCTTTCCCAAAAACTGAGTATGCAGATGATGCCTGTTGTTAGCGCATTATGTGGCGCCTCATTAAATATGGCCTTTTTAAATCATTATCGTTCTTTGGCAAGACTACATTTTGTTATACGTCGATTGGAACGTGAACATGGAATGTTAGCTCGGGAAACAATTGAGTATATTTGTAAAAATCATATAAATTCCGATAATTTTTTTTAATGACATGATCAGATCATGTTCATGTTATCATGATTTAATCATTACAATAGAATTGGACGTGCAAAGTTTATTCAAGATTAAGGCATTATAGATTTTTAGTTAACGAGATATCAATTAAGTTTAGTTTAAGGGGGATTGAAACGGAATTGATTCCGTCTATAATTCGGTATTTGTAAAGTCAATATATTAAGGATAAAGTGATGTTGTATAATTTTAGGGCGCTATGCTCTTCTTTTTATAAAAAAAAGGGTTATACGGGATCAATTCTTATTGGTACCACTTTTTTTGCCGCCCTACCGGCCTATGCCCAAGAAAAGCATCCTTTATTTATGCCGAAACGAGATGTAACGGTTGTTTATGCCGTGCAGCCGGAAAATTCATCATTGGCCCAAAAACGCAAGATATATTTTTCTGGAAATGGAACTCTATTTCGAATTGATGGTCCCAACAATATTGGGTTCACCCTTATTGATTCAGCTAAGCAAACGGCAACGGTTGTTTCCAATAAGTCGCGAGTTTATACGGTGATACCAAGTAAATCGGGCACGGGTGGTCTTTTTTTGGATGAAAGTCTGCATTTCAGAAAAAAGGGAACAGATCGTATATTGGGTATTTTGTGTCATCATTGGTTAGTTCAAGGAACAAAAGGACATTCGGATGTTTGTGTAACTGATGAAGGCATATTATTACGGCAGGAAGGAATGGATATTGATGGTATTGATGGTAAAACAGAAGCCCTTTCAGTGCAATTTGATGCTTTGTCTCCCTCCATATTTCAAGTTCCGGTAGGATATCAGCAGGTTAGACTTCCCCAGCAAAAGGGGGAAAGTCCAACCTTGGTTTCACCCAATGCCAACGCTCAGCCTCTTTCACCTATCCAGGCTAAAAAATCGGAAAATGGGAATAAGGTGGATGCCAGCCAAAATCCTTTTATTACTCCTCAAAGGGATGTTGATGTGGTTTATGCAATCGCTGGTCCCATGCCTGGTTTACCTCCATTTCATCAGAGAATGCGCTGGTCCGTGGAACAATGGAAACAAAGAATTGATTCCCAGGGGATTGATACATACATGATAACTGATTATCGCACGCAGCGATTAACCGTTTTAAACCCCCAGTTAAAGAAAAAAACCGAACTTGTCGCGCCGGGTGCATCTATTCAGGGCATGGGAAAAAGGGCAGAGGGAGATTATGTCAAGGTTGGTGAGGCCACGGTTGCTGGACAATTTTGTAATGAATGGGAGGTAGCAGATACAGAGGGCAATATTAATGATGTATGTTATACAAATGATGGAGTTATGTTACGCGTTGTACGTAATAACATTCCATTAGTTGTGGCCTTAAAAGTTGTTTACGCACATCAAGATGCCAGTTTGTATCGAATACCTTCTGATCTGAAGATGTTGGCACCGGCACATCCGTAAGGTTCACAGAAGATTATCGATCAGGTGCATCGAGAGTTTTCAAAATTTCGTTTACATGGTTGGTAACTTTGACTTTATGCCAGATTTTAAGGATTCTACCCTTTTCATCTATTAAAAAGGTCGATCGTTCAATACCCATGTATTTTCGGCCATACATTGATTTTTCTACCCAAACGCCATAGGCTTCTGTCATTTCACCTTTTTCGTCGGATGCCAATGGAAAGGTGAGGTTGTGTTTTTGGGCAAAATCCTTCAGTTTTTTAACTGGATCACGGGATACACCAATAACAGGGATATCGAGCTTTTTGAATGCGGTCAGGTTTTCTTCAAAGGCACAGGCCTCTTTCGTGCATCCAGATGTATTGGCTTTTGGATAAAAATAAAGAACAAATTTTTTTCCTTTTAATGCCGTCAGTGAAATTGAACTTTCAAGTTGGGTGGGGAGATCAAAATTGGGTGCCTGGGAACCTTCGTTTAGTTGGGTCATGTAACTTACTTTTCTAGATGGATATAATGAAAATTGAATATTTTTTCCAAGTTAATAATATAGTTATTAGGTGACAGGACCAAGAAGTTTTATAAAGAGATCACGAACCTGTTCACTGGTTTGATGTATTTTCTCCATAATCAGAGAAAAGGAATCTTTTGTGTGAAAAATCTTTCCCAGAAGTTTTTCGGTCATGATTTCAATAATGATTGGAGTTGCATCCATTTCCAAATGTTCGGGAGGATATTTACCGAAAAATAATCTTAAAAGACTTTGCAAATTTCGCCAGAAATAATCAGCTTGAATCAAATATCTTGCCTCTTCAATAGAAAGATAGCCATTTTGCGCCAATTTTCTGAATGCTATTCTTGTGCAAGGATGTCTTACTTTATTATTATGCGAGATTAATTGCAGAGTTTGAGCAATAAATTCCACTTCTATAAGTCCACCTTTAAGATATTTGACATCCCATTGTGTGGTGGGGGGCATATCATTTTCCAGCCTTTTGCGCATATGAACGGCGTCTTGTAAAATAATTTTATTGGTCACGCCAGAAGGGGAAGAATCCAAAGCCTTGCCAATGGCATTATTGATCCGGTCCTGCAAGATTTTAGGTCCACCTATAACCCTGGCCCGCGTTAAAGCCATCCGTTCCCATGTCCAGGCTTCTTTTTCATGATATCGCTGAAATGAGTTCAGGGATACGGCAACGGGCCCTTTGCTGCCAGATGGACGTAAACGCATGTCAATTTCATATAATGGACCTGTATAGCTTGTATTGGTCAGTGCAGTGATAAAACTTTGTGTTAATCGTATATAATAAGGATTGATGGCTAACGAACGGAATGCTTTATTGGCCAATCCTGTTTCTGCGACACTGGCAGCAATTTCAGGTGGATGGTCATAGACCAGCATCATATCAAGATCGGAACCCACCGTCATTTCCCATGATCCGGCTTTCCCCAAGATAATGATGCATATGCCTCCATCCGGAATAATCCCATATTTTTGTTCATGATCTTTGATTACTCTTGCCAGAAGTTCGTTTAAAATGATATCTGCCATTCGTGTACGCTGGATTTGACTTTTATTTAGAGAAAGGCGGTTTTCCATATAGGAAACGGAAAGCCTGAATTCCTCGCTTTGAATAATGTTATGAAGAATGGGCAGAATTTCTTCCAGAGACTGGGTGCTGTTTAGATGCTCATGGATCGTTTTTTGCAGTAGATTTGTTTTTGTTTTTAATATATCGACATGAATTAACGCATCAAGTGCTGCAGGATTATTGGTAATATAATCAGCCATGAATTGTGAGGAACCCAATATTGACGCCAATTTTTCGATTAAAATGGGATTACGTTCGAAAAGGGACAAAAGCTGTATCCCCGCATGATGTCGTGCCAGCAAACTGTCAAAACGCTGTAGGATCAAAAGAGGGTTTTTCTGTTCTGCAAAAGCCTGTAAAATATTAGGTAAAATATTTTTTAGAATCATTCTGGCCCGTGCGGTTCTTAAAGTACGGGGGCCGCTATTGCTCCATGATTGTAAAATAGATGCGGCTTCATCGGGGAAACCTTTTTCATTCAGATAATTGATTAATTCATTTTTAGGTAAATCAAGAATAAAATTTTCTTCATTATCCGGAGACGTAAAAAATCCCTCGAATATATGTCGGACCTTTTGCATAAGCGGGAATAAATCTTCAACAAATTTGTCTGTTGATTCATATCCCATGAAAATGCAAAATGCATCAAATGCCTGTTGTGTGTTGGGAAGGGAATGGGTCTGATAATCGGATTGCATTTGCAGGCGGTGTTCTATTTTACGAAGGAAATAGTAGGTTTTAATTAGGATCGTTGCGGATTCATCGGAAATTAACTCTTTTCTGGTCAATTGCTGTATGGCTTTGATTGTTTGTGGTGTACGCAGTTTTGGAAAACGTCCTCCCCAGATCAATTGCAAGGTTTGGGGTAAAAATTCGATTTCACGAATACCACCATAACCTAACTTCACATTTTGACCGATTAACCAGTGCAGGGCATCTTGTCCAAATTTTTTTTCAGAGAGTATTGGCGGGTTGGGTTTGCCTGAATTTTTATGACAATCAATCCTGTTTTTCATGGCATAAATGTCCTCGACAACAGCAAAATCCAGATGCCTGCGCCATATAAAGGGTTGAACAGCCTCCAGGAAAGAATATCCTCCTGCAAGATCTCCCGCGACAGGTCGTGCCTTACTCATGGCACTTCGTTCCCAGGTTTGTCCCAAGCTTTCATAATATGAAATGGCGGCGGGTAACGAAACGGCGAGTGGGGAAGAAGAGGGATCAGGCCGTAATCTCAGATCAACACGAAAAACATATCCATTTTCATCTCGATCCTCCATGAGGGTTACGAGTTGTCGTGTGATCCGGATAAAAAGTGTGGCAAGATCGGGATGATTCGGATATTTGTCTGGATCATAAAGAATAATAAGATCAATGTCAGAAGAATAATTAAGTTCCCTACCACCAAGTTTGCCCATTCCCAAAACAATAAATCCTGAGTTTTCCTGAGGATTTTCTGGGTGGGAAAGTGTAATTTTTTTATTTTGATGTGCTTGTAATAAAAGATAATTGATTGCAAAATGAAGGGTGATTTCTGCAAGATAACTGAGCGTGTGGGTTATTTTTTTTAAAGTCCATACATTTCCAATATCTGCAATTGCACAGGCAATGGCAATTTTTTGTTTGGTAATCCGTAATATTTTGGCGATACTGGATCTGGATTCTTGTATTGATGAATTTTGTAGGCAAGTAAAGGCTTTATTGCAGGCCTTATCAGGTCCATTTAATATAAGGTATTCAAAGAAATGAATGTTTTTTATAATCAAATCAGCAAGAAAGGGGCTGTTCCCACCAATGGTATGGATAAGGCGGACAATACCGGGTTGCTGAATTAATACTGGATCCTTGTTATTTTTAACCCATGCTTCTTTAACTGCATTTGAAAAAAGGTCTGCTGAACGTTGATCCGCCGCTTTTGGCCAATTCTGATCAAACCAAGGGATAGAAGACAGGTTTTTGTGAGACATGATACATGATTTCTGTTATTTGGTTTTTTTCAGTTTACAAATATTAAGATGAAAATGCCCATAAAGAAAGAGCAAGAATTTCATAAAGATTCAAAAATAAAACACAGACGAAACTGGTTGCGTAAATTTTTACTGGCAGGCTGTTCGGTAATTGTATTGCTGGTCGTGATGGTGTCAGCTTTTATATTATTCATATTAAGCGCACCTGCCAACCTTACCTTTATCGCCCGATATTGGCTTCCTTTAACGGTTATAGAAGGTATGGAGAAGGATAAACCTGCTGGAAGACTGACGTTTGACAAGTTGGTTATGAAATGGCCTGTTCTAAAGAAAGGCTTTAATACACCAGTCACTTTCGAACTGGAAGGATTAAAGTTACTGGATGTCTATAATCAGGTAAGGGATCATTTGGACTTTGCAAAATTAACGCTGGATACATCATCATTACGACATAAAAAAATTGTTCCTTTGTATATCAAGTTGTCAGGTGCACAATTACATTTAAGAAGATATAAAGACAATCATGTTAATCTGGATTTGTCAGGATTGGGTTTGTCGAGACAATCCAGGCTGGATATCGACTTTCATCGTTTGTATCATGTCAAAATTGAGAAAACCGTTTTATCTTTTAAAGATGACATTGATCATAATTTGATTCAATCAAGACAGATTGATGTTGATGTGCATCCTTTTTATGCTGACAAAACATTGACCATTATTGGAAAAGTCTATTTCAATTTTGATATTAATGGTCATAAGGTTCAAATTAAAGGTCAAAGCTCTGTTCAGTCCATAACTTCATCAGATATTGTTAATTTGCAAAAAACGGGAAAGCTCCAATGGCATATGGAGATCGATCAGGTCAATCCCGCCAATATTGCAGAAATGATACCGGAATTGCGTTATTTGCAATCTGTTAATATGCCTATTTCAGCTGAGGCGAATATAGGTTTTTCTATCCAGAATAAAGCTTTCATGCAACCTTATATGGCAGATATTAAAATAAATTCTGCTCAGGGGAATGTAAGGGTTGGAAATATGGAATATTTCCCATCTTTTTTCAATGCTCGTATAAGCGCTTTTTTTGGTGAAGATGCCAAATATCCTGCAAAGATTGATTTTTCCGACATTTGTCTGCAATTGAGATCGCCGTCGGATTTGGAAAATGCGAAAAGCGGGCCTTTTTTTCATTTCAAGGGTTGGTTGAAATTATCCTCACTGTTAAATCCAAAAGTGGTTGATGCAGATTTTTCCGCAGGTAGTCCGTTGCTAGACTTTTCAACATTAAAAGAATATTGGCCTCGTCACATAGCCAAAGGGGCCAATGAATGGGTTACGGGCAATATTACAAGAGGGCAAGCGCGAGATTTTTCAATTCATGCAAGGCTTACGGGGCATGAGGGCTGGCATCATTTGAGACTGGTTAACTTGGAGGGTGGAATTGGTCAGGCAACGGGTTTGGAGGTTCACTGGTTAAGGCCCATCCCACCTTTACAGAAAATGAATGCACAAATGATATTTGTAAATCCTGATCGGATATTGATTAAATATCGAGGAGGTTATCAAATTGTCAGGTCAGGAAATGGAACCACCTCGAAATTACGCAAGTTGAATATACCTTCTGGCAATATGTGGATTACAGGATTAAGCAATCATCGGGATTTGGGTATTATAACGCTTTTGATAAAAGGTAAGTTGCAAGATTTATTAACTTTATTATCTGAACAACGATTGCATTTGCTATCTCGTCATCCTGTCCCTTTTAAAAATCCTTCCGGGGATTTGTCTACGCATTTACATTTGGAAATCCCCCTCAAGAAAAAGGTGAAAATCGAACAGATTGATATTCAGGGACATAATGAGATTAAAAATGTCTATCTAAAAGATATAGCGTTAGGACAGGATTTGAGACAGGGGAATTTAGTGGTGGACGTGAATGCCCGTCAACTTGATTTACATGGGTATGGTCTTTTATCTTATTTTCCTGCACGTATTGAGTATAGACAAAATTTTACGCATCAACATCTTGGGTCGCTTGTTGAAAAAGCAAAAGTTGGCTTGACCATTACGTCAGAGACCTTGAAACAAACAGGTTTTGATATGGCTAAGGATATAGGGGGCCAAGCCTATCTAGATTTAAACTATTCAAAATTTTACGACAAAAAAGCGATAATCAATTTAAATTTGGATCTATCAAGAACTGAATTGAAACTCCCAATTTGGCACAAGCTAATTGCAAAACCCGCGAAGGCTTCGGGAACGATAATATTGAATGACAACAAACTGGTCGGTATTCAAGACTTGCATGCTCAGGGAAGTGACTTGTTGGTGCATGCCAATATGAATATCGAAAATAGAATTCCAACCCAATTAAATATTCAATATTTTAAAACTGGACGGTCAGAAGGAAAAGCGACCATTAATTTTCCAATGACGGAGGAAGCGTTTCATAACCCTTTAAAAGGTGATGTACGTATTTCTGTCAAGGCAGATACATTGGATCTTTCCCCATTTATTCAGGATTATCTGGGATCATCCAGGAAAAAACATGCCGTTTCCAAGAAATCACAGAATTATAATATTCCTGTTGCAGCTACAGGAAAGTACAAAGGACTTAAGGGAAGACGTTGGATCTTTAACCTTCAGGCCAAGAAAATCTTTTATGATAAGAATAAGAAGCTGGGCGAAGTGACAGCCTATATTGAATATAATGGATTACGGTTGATGCGTCTTTCTTATGGAATGCGCCAACCAACTTTGGTAACTGCGTCATTATTTCCCAAGGATTCAAATCGACAATTTTATCTGGATGCTCAGAATCTTGGCAATTTATTGGATATTGTTGGAATATCAAATAGAATTTCAGGAGGGCATTGTGTTCTGAGTGGTAATTTTGATGACAATGATCCTGAGGCCCCGTTTACCGGCAAGATACAAATCGAGCCTTTTGTTGTTGATCATGTTCCCACCGCCTTAAAACGGATCAGTAATCTTTCTGTTTATGGTTGGTTCAAAAGGCAAAAGGCGGATGCGTTGAATATTGATGCTCTCAAAGGAAATATCTTTTTGAATAAGGGGATTCTGAAAATAAAAAATGGTCGTGTTTTCAATGATGAACTTGGAGCGACTTTGAAGGGCGATATCAATCTTGATAAAGCGGTTTTGGATTTGCAGGGAACAATAGTGCCGATTTATGCGGTGAATAAACTATTCAGTCATGTCCCGGGGGTGGGAAAATTATTTGTTCCAGAAAAAGGGGGGGGGTTTATTGCCGTTCCCTTTGTCATTAACGGAAAATTCAAAGACCCTCATATGGAGGCATATCCTTCAATGTTGCTAACTCCGGGCTTTTTACGAAATCTATTTTAATAATTGTATAGACAATTGAAGTTGAGACGATAGATCAATGATAAGTAATTATACGGAATATTTTTTTATTTTCATTATTGTATTGATTGGCTTTGGTTTGGCTGCTGTTTTTATATTGAAACAATCAATGAAAAAAAATGATCGGCAGGAGGATATTTTAAAAAGAATAACATTTTTAATCGAGAAGGAATCTTCCGCACGAATACAGGATCAAGACCGTCAGCAGCAGCATCTTGATAAAATTGAGAAGGAATTGTTCGACCGTTTACAGAATGGTCAAAACCAACTGGCTGAGCGATTGCATGTCATGAACGAAAGTTTGATGAAGGAACAATCCACGTTACGGTTGGATCAGGCAAGGGCGATGCAGCTTTTAACAGAGCAAAGTTCACAGAATTTAACAGAGTTGCGCCAATCTGTAACGGAAAGACTGAACAAGGCTGTTGAAACTCAAATGCAGTCATCTTTTCAGCGTGTGGTTGAACAGTTTTCCGAGATTCAAAAATTGATGGGTGAGGTTAACTCTGTAACAGCGCAGATGAGCGATTTAAAGCGATTGTTTACAAATGTTAAGACGCGTGGCGGCTGGGGTGAGGCGCAGCTACAATCAATATTAGATGATATTTTACCAACTGGAACTTATGAACGGAATGTGCGTTTAAAGGATAACAGCATGGAAATTGTCGAATTCGCCGTTCATATGCCTGCACAAGGTTCCCATAAACCTTTAATGGCCATTGATTCTAAATTCCCAACGGAAGCTTATGAACGATTAATACAAGCTATTGAAGAAGGAAATAGTGGCGCGGAACAGGCTGCCCGTAAAGCTCTGGAAAGTTGTGTCAAGCAGGAGGCGAAAAAGATCGCTTCAAAATATATTGTACCGCCAAAAACGGTTGAATTCGCTGTTTTATATGTTCCAACTGATGGACTTTATACGGAAATCGCTCGAATTCCCGGTCTTATCGACGAAATCGGCAGAGTTTATCATATTTTAATTATGTCCCCCGCCTTAATGCCGCCTTTATTACGGACTATTCATCTCGGTTATGTTTCATTGGCATTGAGTGAGAAAACGGAATTTGTTTCAAGTTTATTGGGCAAGACCAGACAAGAAATGATAAAAATTGACATGATTTTTGAAAAATTGACCCGTTATATAGAAAATACGGCCACTTCCGTCACTGATGCCCGTCGTAAAACCCAAAAACTTATTCAATCGCTGGAAAAAATTGGGGAAAAGGAAACTGAATAACCAGAATGGATAAGATTATTTTAACGAGAGATGGGTATGTTTTAAAATAGTTTAACAGCATTTTATCAAGGAACGAGCAAATCATATGGTTAATTAAAGAAAAACGGATGGGATCTTAATAAGGTGAATGCAATTGTAATTACGGCATTAAAGCGTCCATATACATTTGTTGTTCTGGCTATTTTAATTCTTGTTTTTGGGGTGTTGGCTATATTCCGGACACCAACTGATATATTTCCTGATATTAAAATTCCAGTGGTAGCTGTTGTCTGGAATTATACAGGTTTGATGCCAGAGGATATGTCGGGGCGGATTGTTTACTATTATGAACGGGCCTTGACATCCACGGTTGATAATATTGAGCATATTGAAAGCAATTCTTACTATGGGCGTGGAATTGTGAAGATTTTTTTTCAACCCGGTACTGATATTGCAGAGGCCCAGACACAAATTACCTCGGTTTCCCAAACTGTTTTAAAACAGATGCCCAAAGGTACGACGCCCCCCCTGGTCATTAAATACAGTGCTTCATCCATCCCTGTCATGATGTTAAAGGTCTCATCCAAAACTATTACCGGGTCCCAGCTTTATGATATGGCATCTAATCTGATACGGCCGGCCTTGATTTCTGTTGCGGGGGCGGCATTACCCTCACCTTATGGAGGTGTTTCCAATTATGTTCAAGTTGATTTGAATCAGGCTCGCTTACTGGCTTACGGGTTAACGGCAACGGATGTAGGTAATGCCCTTGGCAAGCAAAATATTGTCTTGCCAGCTGGAGACCAGAAAGTCGGTTCCATTGATTTTATGGTTCAAACCAATGCCAGTCCCAGAGCTGTTGACGAATTTAACAATATTCCAATTAAAAAAGTCGGCAATGCAACGGTTTTTTTAAGGGACGTTGCCTGGGTACATCGAGGTGGACCGCCGCAAACCAATCTTGTCTTGGTGAAGGGGCACAAGGCAATTTTGATGGTCGTTATGAAAACAGGGGATATTTCCACCCTTCAGGTAGTGGCTGGTATCAAAAGGTTATTGCCACAAGTGCAAAAGACACTGCCACCAGGAGTTGATGTTAGCATTCTATCAGATGCCTCAGTTTTTGTTAAGGATTCCGTTCATGATGTTGTAAGGGAAATGGTCACGGCTGCATTTCTGACCAGTATTGTGGTAATTCTATTTCTGGGTTCATGGCGATCAACCCTGATTATAGCAACCTCCATCCCCTTGGCGATTTTATCCGCCCTGATTGGTCTAGAGGCAATGCATCAGACAATCAATGTCATGACATTGGGAGGTCTGGCCCTCGCTGTCGGGATTTTGGTGGATGATGCCACCGTCATGATTGAGAATATTGACACGCATCTTGAAATGGGTAAACCCTTGTATGATGCAATTGTGGATGCGGCCAATCAAATTGTGATTCCAACTTTTGTTTCAACGCTCTGTATTTGTGTCGTCTGGTTTCCGTTGTTCCAACTGACCGGGGTGGGAGGATGGTTATTCATGCCCATGGCTGAAGCGATCATTTTTGCAATGATAGCATCCTTTATTTTATCCAGAACTTTTGTTCCCACCATGGCTTATTATCTGTTGCGTGGACAAGTGGAAAATCATGGCGTCAATAAAAAAAAAGAAACTTTTTTCGCACGATTCCAGCATGATTTTGATCAGGGATTTGAGAAATTCAGAAGATACTATCGGATTTTTTTGCATAAAATTCTTTTTGTTAAGAAAAAATTTATCCTAATTTTTTTAAGTTTTTCTTTTTTGTCTGTAGGTTTATTATTTTTTGTCGGACAGGATTTCTTTCCAGAAATTAAATCTGGTGAACTAGATTTACACATGCGTGCTCCTCTGGGTTCAAGAATTGAGGAAACAGGTAAAATTTCTTATCTAGTCAATTCAGAAATCAGTGATTTGTTACCTGGGCAAGTTTATGAAATTGTCAATAATTGTGGTTTGCCCTTTAGCAGTATCAACCAGGCTTATGTTGCAACTCCGACAATAGGGTCACAAGATTGTGACATGACAATCTCATTAAGGAATTCTGAATCTCCTGTTGCGGCATATCGCCAGATTCTCAGACATGGATTAAGAAAAAAATTTCCAGGAACAGACTTTGCCTTCACGCCGGGTGATATCACCGCCAAAATTTTAAATTTTGGTTTACCTGCCCCGATCAATGTGCAGATCGTGGGTCGAAACTTGGCAGGTAACTATGAATATGCAAAACATATTGCCGCAAAATTAAAGCGTATTCCTGGTATTGCGGATGTAAGGGTTCAACAAACGGTTTCTACACCAACCCTGATGATTAATACCCGTCGTGATTTTGCTCTTAGTACAGGATTAACTGAGGCGGATATTGCAAATAATGCTCTTGCAACCTTATCGGGAAGCGGACAGGTCGCACCCACTTATTGGCTGGATATCAAGACAGGGGTGTCTCATTTGGTGAATATTCAAACCCCCCAATCTGATTTACAGAATATGAATGATCTGGAAACCATTCCTGTCAATGGTTCCGAAAGAGGGGAAAAGAAAATCAAGTCGCAGATTTTGGGATCCTTGAGCCGTATTGATCATACAGGATCAGGTGGTGAAATATCCCATTACAATATCATGCCCGTATTTGAGATTTATGCCAGTAATGAAGGGCGAGATCTGGGGGCTGTCAGCAGGGATATCAAAAAAGTTATCAAAAGGGAAAAGGCGACAATACCCCGTGGCTCTACAATAGCCATTCGGGGGCAGGCTACAACAATGTATAATACTTATATGCAATTACTGGTGGGATTGGCATTATCTATATTGTTTGTCTATCTGATTATCGTTGTCAATTTTCAATCCTGGCTAGATCCATTTATTATCATCACTGCATTGCCGGGTGCCCTGGCAGGGATTTCTTGGAGTTTGTTTATCAGTCATAATGCATTGTCTGTTCCCGCGTTGACAGGGGCAATTATGTGCATGGGAACGGCCACTGCTAATTCCATTCTTGTTGTTTCTTTCGCTCGGGAACGGCTTACTGAGCATGGAGATGCGGTAAAAGCCGCAGTTGAGGCCGGATATGGTCGTATCAGGCCTGTTTTAATGACGGCTTCCGCAATGATAATTGGCATGATACCGATGTCATTCAGTAACACACAAAATGCCCCTTTAGGTAAAGCCGTTATGGGGGGGCTAACTCTGGCTACATTTGCAACCTTGTTGTTTGTTCCATGTGTGTTTGCATTGGTTTATAACCGTCATGGCCGGATAAAGGAATAGTGGATGTCCAACTTTTCAAAAAAAACCAAGGCTATTTTTTTAATGATTGGAATTTGCGCTTGTATTTACGCAATTTTTGGAATTGTTGAGCGACAGCACGATGTTGTCAAACTGACAGAACAGGCCAGGAAAGATTCATTTCCCATTGTTCAATGTATCCAGCCACAAAAAGGTCCAGCGATAAGAAGTCTCACTTTGCCTGGAGATGTATCGGCATGGTATCAGGCGCCAATCTATGCACAGGTATCAGGATATGTCCAACATTGGTATAAGGATTATGGTGCGACTGTAAAAGCGGGTGAATTACTGGCAACAATTGACACTCCTGGTCTGGACGCGCAGTATGAGGCAGCAAAAGCAAATTTGAAAGTTGCCCAGACACGCTACCAATTGGCGGCAGTTACGGCAAAACGTTGGCAGGCCTTGTCAGGAACCAAAGCGGTATCTCAGCAGGAAGTTGATGTTCAAGTCGCCAATGCTAAAGTTCAAAAGGCTGAAGTGGATGCAGCGGGCCATGAAGTGGCCCGGTATGAAGCTTTACAGGCATTCAAAAAAATCAAGTCTCCCTTTAGTGGCGTTGTTACATCGCGATTAACGGATGTAGGGGATTTTGTGAATAATAATGGAGATTTAAGCCGTCAAGGTAAGGCAACCGAGTTGTTTACGGTTTCTGATATTCATAAACTCCGTATTTTTGTAGATGTGCCGCAGGATTATGCATCAATCCTGAAAAAAGGGTTAAAGGCTGAATTGACAACAATTCAATATCCAGGAAAAACCTTTCAGGCGGATTTTTTGACATCTGCAAGGGCGTTTAATATGGCCAGCCGTACAGTGACAACTGAATTGACCGTTGAAAACGCCTCTCATATATTATGGCCCGGAACTTTTGTACAGGTTCATTTTATAACCCCAGCAGATCCAGATATTTTGATCATTCCAGAACAGGCTTTAATTTTTCGTAGTGAGGGTATGCAAGTTGCCGTTGTCGGGAATGATCATCGGGTTCGGATGCAGAAGGTAAAATTAGGAAATAATCTTGGTAAATCAATTCAGGTATTGGCAGGGATAAAAAAAACGGATTGGATTGTGAATAATCCATCAGCTGGGTTATTAAATGGGCAACAGGTTAAAATTGTAGATAGCACACCAGGATATAACGATAATTTTCAAAATAGCGAATCTGTAACAAAAAAATATGATAATGATTCGTTCAAGAAAAATGCGGCTGAATCCAATGTGGAATAAGAAGGCAGATAAAGCCAATATACCATATGGTTATTTGTTAATGGCATGTCTTGTTTTTCTGAATGGATGTGATTTAGCCCCGCATTACAAACCTGTTCATTATGTTCTGCCTGAAAATTGGCATGGAACAGCCCCTTTTCATATTGCACAACCTGAGGATCAGATTCCTAAAGGTGCATGGTGGGAGATATTCCATGATCCTGTGTTAAATCAACTGGAAAGCGATCTGGAAAAAAATAATCCTGATTTGCAAGCGGCAGCAGAAACCTATATGCAAAGTCGCGCTGTTCTTGGAGAGGTTAGATCGAATTTGTACCCACAATTAAATCTTGAAGCTGGTGGTGGAAGATATAAACAATCCCATCACCGGTTATTCCGAAGTAAAACCAGTCATGCTCCAATTGAAGAAACAAATATTCAATATCAGGCTTCTGTTTTATGGGAAGCAGACTTATGGGGTAAAATTAGAAATGAAATAAGGATGCAAAGAAACCTGGTTCAAGCGAAAGCTGCTGATTATGAATCTGCAAAACTATCTCTGGAAGGGGATCTGGCAGGCAGTTATATGCTTTTACGTGGGTATGATGCTCAGAATGAGGTTTTAAGCCAATCCATACAATATTATGAAGCTGCGGTTGATATCACGCGTATGCGTCAGGCAGGTGCTATTTCGGCTGGGATAGACGTTTCACGTGCCGAAAATCAATTGGCAATTACAAAGGCACAACAAACAGAGATACAGGCCAGACGGGATTTGACCGAACATGCGATCGCTGTTTTGGTTAATCAATTCCCCGCAGATTTTCATATAAAATCGGTAAAAACAAATCTAAATGATTATATACCGAATATACCGGTGGAATTTCCATCATCTCTATTACAACGTCGACCTGATATAGCCAGTGCTGAGCGACAGATGGCCGCTGCCAATCGCCATATAGGCATATCAAAGGCTGCATTTTATCCTGATATCACGATTAACGCGGCAAGTGGTTTTCAGGACAAGGGATTTGGCTTGGCAAATATGGCCAACAGCATGTGGTCTGCGGCAATTCAGGGGGCTTTACCCTTGTTTCAGGGGGGATTACGTCGGGCAAGTTTACAAAAGGGCTGGTCAGTCTACCGACAAACACGGGATCAATATCGCTCCACTGTTTTGGATGCGTTTCGCGAGGTTGAGGATAATCTTACCTTAACGCAAAAGATGCGGCTGGAATTAGAACAAAATAAGGAGGCCTCTGAAGCGGCCTTACGGACACAGGGAATGGCAATGTCATTATATACAGGAGGATTAACCACTTATCTAGACGTTGTTACAGCCCAGAATGCCGCATTAGCCGCCCAATTGGCTGAAGTTCAAAGTCAAATTAGCTTAATGCAGGCTTCAGTTAATTTGGTGGTGGCATTAGGTGGGGGATGGGGTAGACAGAATTTGCCTATTAAAAATTTAGAATCTTTTAAAGTTTTGCAGTATAATCATCTAGGATTTGATAAAAACCTACCTACAAAAAATAAAAAGATTCAATATTAATTTCATCAGATAAGAAATTAATGTCTTTCTTCTAAATAATGTAATTGATGTTCATTGCCATTGAATTTTCCTATTAATTTTATCTTATTATCAGGAGTTATTTCTTTATGATCAAATATAGTGGATATTTTCTGATCTTTGGAAATTAAATTTAAATTTCCATTAATGATTTTCCAATAATATTCGTTTTCATGATAATAATTATGAACACGGCCTTTCATGTCAAATTGCATATTATTACACCAACAAACATTGTCTGTTTGACTGCCATAAGCCCACTCACGAACAATAATATTACTTTCATCAGGTGAAAAATTTCTAATAGATAAAAGCTTTTGAACCGTGGAAAAAGATAGAAATTGTGAGAATAAAGTATTACGATGATTTGATTGATGGAGAAGCTCATTATGAATGGGATTCGCTACGTTTTCGAAGATTTCTTCGAATATATAGTAATTGAAGTTAATATGTTTTTTTAATTGAGAAGCAATTAAAAACTCAGGATCACTTTGATTGGTTAATCCAAAAAGTATAGTAGGTAAGGAGTGGTTGAATTTTCCCCCATATAGGTCGCGTGCTTTAGAATCATCCGCCAAAAAATCAATGTGCAATTTTTCTGCTGTTTGATATAAACTTCCTGTTCCAAGGGCTCTGGTATGTATTATAGGCCATTGATCGTAGATAAAAGCAATCTCTTGCATTTCCCATAATAGATGCTGCCAATATCTTTCAATACCCCATAGTGGGAATTCTTTTAGTTGAGCTAAGGTGTTTTTCAAAAATTTTCTGCTCATTATGGGAGCCATGCATTCAATAAAATCTGTTCCTCGTAAGAGTAATGTTTGTTGTTGCAGTGTAATAGGGTGAGTAAAAAAACTTTCTAACGTTAAAGATGGGGCAGATAAGACAGGTTGATATTTATTAATAAAATTAACGATTTTTCTTGCTGATTGATAGGAAATATATAAATCGTCTTCAAATAGCCAAAAGAAATCATATTGATTAATAATATCTGGGTTATTAATGATGAAGTCATGAACCCCACTTAATTTTGTTCCTTCAACTTTATATGTGTAAGTAGGGTTGTCTTGTGAAAAATCAGCATTATCATAATATACAAAAGCGATGTCCATTATTTTTTGTATAAGGTGTATCCATGATTTGTGAATGGATTTTGTACCGCAACGTAAAATCATGAGATGTTTCATTGATTGATTACCTTTAGATTATATTAATTATTGATTAATTGTAATTTTTAAAAGAATAATTTTTTTTTTCAATCTTTAAGAATAATATTTTATTGGATTTTAAATAAAATCTTGACAAACTTTGTAAACTATAAGAAAAATATCAACTCTTATCGGAACGCGGGAGATTACTTTAGCAACAAGGAAAAAAGAATTTTTCTTTGGGTTTTCGTGTGAACCGCGGTCTGGGTAGATTAATGTTAAGGAGACCCGGATATGGCCAAAAAGATTGTTGGCTACATTAAATTGCAAATTCCTGCTGGAAAGGCGAATCCATCCCCACCTGTTGGGCCTGCCCTAGGTCAGCGTGGCTTAAATATTATGCAATTTTGTAAAGAGTTTAATGCTGCAACACAAAGCCTGGAACCAGGAATGCCTATTCCTGTCGTGATCACAGCTTATGCAGATCGTACATTTAGTTTCATCACTAAAACACCCCCTAATACTTATTTTTTGTTGAAAGCTGCAAAAATTTCCAAAGGTGCCTCTGTTATTGGTAAGGGTGCAACTGTTGGTACAGTAAAAATCAGCCAATTGCGTGAAATCGCTGAGCAAAAGATGAAAGATATGAATGCGAATGACGTTGATGGTGCTGTTCGTATGTTGATGGGATCTGCACGTTCCATGGGCTTGAAGGTTGAGGAGGCTTAAGAGATGGCAAAGAATAAACGTATTGCTGCAGCTTATGCTTCAATTGAAAGAAATAAGCTTTACGCATTGAAAGATGCTGTTGCATTGATTCGTGGTAATGCGAAGGCTAAATTTGACGAAACAGTTGAAATTGCCATTAATCTAGGTGTTGATCCTCGTTATGCGGATCAGATGGTTCGAGGCTTAATGTCACTGCCACATGGAACAGGAAAAACTTTGCGTGTTGCTGTTTTTGCACGGGGTGAAAGAGCCGAAGAGGCTAAAGCGGCTGGCGCAGATATTGTTGGTGATGAAGATCTTGCGGAAAAAGTGCAGGCGGGTCAGGTTGATTTTGACCGTTGTATCGCAACCCCTGACATGATGGCGCTGGTTGGGCGTCTTGGCAAGATTCTTGGTCCACGTGGTTTGATGCCTAATCCCAAATTGGGAACGGTTACAATGGATGTTAAGTCTGCTGTAACAGCTGCAAAATCAGGTCAGGTTGAATACCGTGCCGAAAAGGGCGGTGTCATTCATGCTGGTGTGGGTAAGGCATCATTTAGTGCTGAAAATCTTCTTGAAAATATCCGAGCTTTTGTTGATACTGTGCAAAAAGCACGCCCAACAGGGGTAAAAGGTACCTATATGAAAAAGATTTATCTTTCTTCAACAATGGGTCCTGGCATTGAAGTGGATATTGCTAGCGTTAACGCTGGTTAATAAAAAAGTTTTATTATCCCTTTTTGATAAGGGGATAGTATTGTCGAGACATTTTAAAATGTCTCAAACCTGTCCAAGACCGTACGTAATTTAAGATTTTAAAGGTTTAGAGCCGCGCATGGAAGACGGGGCTGGTATTATAGATTGAAAAATTATTTATATGCTAGTGATTCCGTTGAGGACAGGCGAACCGGATCAATAAAATTCATTTTATTGATCTAAATGGTAACCTGAACAGTTATAAATTTAACTGATCAAAATGGAGACGGGATTTGGACCGCACGGAAAAACAAGCTTTTGTTGCTTCCATGGCATCTGTTTTCGCAAACACTTCAATGGTCGTTGTTACGCGCAATGCGGGATTAACGGTTGCTGATGTTACGGATTTGCGTCGTCGTATGCGTGCTGCTGGGGCAACTTATAAAGTTGGGAAAAACCGCTTGGTCACCCTCGCCGCAAAAGGTACCTCATTCGAAGGCATTACGCCAATGCTAACTGGGCCTACAGCTCTTGCTTGGGCAGAGGATCCAGTTGCTGTTGCGAAAGTAGCCGTCGAGTTCGCCAAAACCAATGAAAAACTTGTTGTGCTTGGTGGAGCGTTAAGTGGCCAATTACTTGATTTGAATCAGGTCAAGGCCCTTGCAGAGCTTCCATCCTTGGATGCGCTTCGTGCACAACTGGTTGGGCTTATTTCTACACCTGCCACACGTATTGCTGGTGTATTGCAAGCTCCTGCTGGTCAATTGGCACGGGTTTTTGGTGCTTATGCGGACAAAGGTGATGTGCAAGCGGCTTAATAAAATTTAAGTCTTTAAAAAGTTACTGAATAATCAGTGGACTTATCTCAAATCACTTATTAGTATATAAATAGGAAGAATGTAAATGGCTGATCTAGCTAAACTTGTTGATGAATTATCTGCTTTAACCGTATTAGAGGCTGCTGAGCTTTCTAAAATGTTGGAAGAAAAATGGGGTGTTTCTGCTGCCGCTCCTGTTGCTGTTGCTGCTGCTCCAGCTGCTGGTGGTGCTGCTCCAGCTGAAGAAAAAAGTGAATTCGATGTAATTCTTGCTAAATCTGGTGATAAGAAGATTAATGTTATTAAAGAAGTGCGCACCATCACAGGTCTTGGTTTGAAAGAAGCTAAGGATTTGGTTGAGGGGGCTCCTAAAACGCTTAAAGAAGGCGTAAGTAAGGATGAGGCTGAAAAAATTAAAAAGACCCTTGAAGAACAAGGCGCTTCAGTCGAAATTAAATAAGGCTATGAAGCAAACGGTAGAAAATTTTCTTTCTGCTGTTAGACTTTAAAATAAGGTAAGGCGGGACTCGTGAGTAGGGGTTTCCGCCTGCTTGGTCGTTAAAAGGAAAAATATTTAACGATTGTAAAATAGTATTCCCTTTATATATTAGGGATTAGTTGAGAGTGTGATCCCTTATTGGGATCATGAGTTTATAATTATCCAGATGGTTTGTGTGACAAATTTATCCGGAAGCAGGCGATAGGGCACAATACACGATGAACGCGGTAAGCAAATCGTTCACTGGGCGCAAGCGCATTCGTAAAAATTTTGGACGGATTCCTGAAATTGCTCCGATGCCAAATTTAATTGATGTGCAACGGGCAAGTTATGAGGCTTTTCTACAGCGAGATGTAAAGCCGGAAAATCGTTCATTAACTGGTTTGGAAGAGGTTTTTCGATCTATTTTTCCAATCAGCGATTTTGCAGGTAATGGTCGTCTTGAATTTGTAAATTATGAATTTGAAGAACCTAAATATGATGTTGAGGAATGTCTTCAGCGGGGATTGACTTACGCGGCACCATTAAAGGTCGTTCTTCGTTTGATCGTTTGGGATATTGACGAAGATACGGGGTCTCGTTCTATTCGTGATATTAAGGAACAACCTGTCTATATGGGCGATATGCCTTTGATGACAGAAAATGGTACCTTTATTATTAACGGTACTGAACGTGTAATCGTATCTCAAATGCATCGCAGTCCAGGGGTGTTTTTTGACCATGATGGTGGGAAAACCCATTCATCAGGCAAATTTTTGTTTACGGCAAGAATAATTCCCTATCGCGGTTCCTGGCTGGATTTTGAATTTGATAGTAAAGATTTAATTTACGTCCGAATAGATCGAAAGAGAAAAATTCCTGTTACAACCTTTCTGTATGCTCTTGAGGGTGAAAATTCGATCGCTTTGCGAGAGGCGAAAATTAAAGAGGGTGGGGATGTGGATTCCGTTCTTGTTCATGGAATGGATGATGATGAAATCCTTTCATATTTTTATAATACAGTAGTTTTCAAAAAAGTTGCTGATGGTTGGTCTCGCACCTTTGAGCAGGATGCTTTTCGCAATTTAAAATTACTGTCTCCTTTGGTTGATGCGGATACTGGTGAGATTGTAGCTGAAGAAAATGTCAAGTTGACTGCAAGGCTTATTCGCAAGATTGCTGAAAAAACGAAAAACGTGCTTGTTAAACGGGAAGATTTGCTTGGACGTTATTTTGCTCATGATCTGGTCAATGAAGAAACCGGTGAAATTTATGCCGAGGCTGGTGTAGAGATTACCGAAGCTATACTGGATACGCTGGAAGAGCTTGGTTTAAAAGAAATACCAACGCTGGCGATTGACAATAATGTCGGTCCCTGGATCAGAAATACATTGATTGTTGATAAAAATACGTCCAGAGATGATGCGCTGGTTGATATTTATCGTGTCATGCGCCCTGGTGAACCTCCAACGGCTGAAACGGCAGAGGCGTTGTTCCACGGATTATTCTTTGATGCTGATCGTTATGATCTTTCTGCTGTTGGACGTGTAAAAATGAATATGCGTCTTGGTGTGGAAGGGGATGACACTATTCGTACACTTCGTAAAATTGATATTTTGCGGACGATCAAAATCATGTGCGAATTAAAAGATGGACAAGGAAGTGTCGATGATATCGATAATCTTGGAAATCGTCGTGTACGTTCTGTGGGTGAATTGATGGAAAACCAATATCGTCTTGGTTTGTTAAGAATGGAACGTGCCATTCGTGAAAGAATGAGCTCTGTTGATATTGATACAGTCATGCCGCATGACCTTATTAATGCAAAACCGGCTGTTGCCGCTGTTCGTGAATTTTTTGGTTCGTCACAGTTATCGCAATTTATGGATCAAACGAACCCATTGTCAGAAGTTACACATAAACGTCGTTTATCCGCTTTGGGACCGGGCGGGCTGACCCGTGAACGTGCCGGATTTGAAGTTCGTGACGTTCATCCGACACATTATGGACGTATTTGTCCGATTGAAACGCCCGAAGGTCCAAATATTGGTTTGATCAATTCTTTGGCAACGTATGCAAAAGTAAACAAATACGGGTTTATTGAGACACCTTATCGTTTGGTCAAGGATGGTCAGTTGCAAGATGGGTGGAAATATCTTTCCGCCATGGAAGAGGAAAAGCTTATCGTCGCACAGGCAGATGCCAAACAGGATAGTCATGGACATTTGACAGGAGATCTTGTTTCTGTAAGACAAAATGGCGATTTTCAACTGGTAAAACCAGAAGAGGTTACTGCTTGTGATGTTTCGCCAAAGCAATTGGTTTCTGTTGCCGCCGCCCTGATTCCGTTCCTTGAAAACGATGATGCAAACCGTGCCTTGATGGGATCAAACATGCAGCGTCAAGCCGTTCCATTAATTCGGTCAGATGCGCCATTAGTTGGAACAGGAATGGAAGCTGCAGTTGCAAGAGATTCTGGAGCAACGATTGTGGCTCGTCGTGGTGGTATTGTTGATCAGATTGATGGAGCTCGTATTGTTGTCCGTGCAACGGATGAAAATGGTGCAACGCAAGGTGTTGATATTTACCGTTTACGGAAATACACGCGTTCTAACCAGTCAACTTGTATCAATCAGCGTCCATTGGTTTATGTTGGTGATCATATTAAGGCTGGCGATATTATCGCTGATGGTCCTTCAACAGAGCTTGGTGAATTGGCGCTTGGCCGGAACGTTCTTGTTGCCTTCATGCCATGGAACGGTTACAATTTCGAAGATTCAATACTGATTTCAGAACGTATTGCGCGGGATGATGTGTTTACTTCTATTCATATTGAAGAATTTGAGGTGATGGCACGTGACACAAAATTGGGTCAAGAGGAAATAACTCGGGATATCCCCAATGTCGGGGAGGAAGCGCTGCGCAATCTGGATGAGGCTGGTATCGTGTATATTGGTGCTGAAGTAAATCCCGGTGATATCTTGGTGGGTAAAATCACCCCCAAGGGCGAAAGCCCGATGACACCTGAAGAAAAGCTTTTACGTTCTATTTTTGGTGAAAAGGCTTCTGATGTTCGTGATACATCATTGAAATTACCGCCTGGAACAAGTGGGACCGTTGTTGACGTTCGTGTTTTCTCTCGTCGTGGTATTGATAAAGATGAACGTGCAATGGCTATTGAACGTGCTGAAATTGAACGGTTAAGCAAGGATCGTGATGATGAGTTGGCCATTCAAGAACGTGCGTTTTATAACAGGTTGAAAGAGAATCTTCTCAATCAGAAAGCTGGGGCAGGATTCAAGGGAATTAGATCAGGAACGGATTTAACAGAAGAAGTGTTGGCCGAACATCCCCGTGGAACATGGCGTCATATCATTGTTGCCGATGATGATGTAATGGCTAATATTGAACAGATTAAACGTGACTTTGATCGTGAGGTTTCCAATATTCAGGCGCGTTTCAACAACAAGGTTGATAAGATCCAGCGTGGTGATGAGCTTCCTCCTGGTGTTATGAAAATGGTTAAGGTTTTCATTGCCGTTAAAAGAAAATTACAGCCTGGGGATAAAATGGCCGGTCGTCATGGAAATAAGGGTGTTGTTTCCCGTGTTGTGCCAGTTGAGGACATGCCATTTCTTGAGGATGGAACCTCTGTTGATATCGTGTTGAATCCGTTGGGTGTGCCTTCCCGTATGAATGTCGGTCAGATCCTTGAAACCCATTTGGGATGGGCCTGTGCAAATCTGGGTAGACAAGTCAGCCAAGTTGTTGATCAGTATATGAAGACTGGTGAAAAGAAACAGGAACTTTTGGATCGCCTTAGATTGATTTATGGCGAAAAAACGTTTAATGAAAAAATAGCCAATCTTTCAGAGGCTGAACTGCTTAATTTCTGTAATGATCTTCGTAAGGGTGTCTCGATTATGACTCCGGTGTTTGATGGAGCAAGCATTCCTGATATCGAAAACATGTTGAAAGAGGCGGGGCTTAATCCTTCGGCGCAAAGTACATTGATTGATGGACGTACGGGAGATCCTTTTGAGCGCCAAGTGACGGTTGGTTATATTTACATGCTTAAGTTGCATCACCTGGTTGATGACAAAATCCATGCGCGTTCTATTGGTCCTTACTCATTGGTGACGCAACAACCATTGGGTGGTAAAGCCCAATTTGGTGGCCAGCGTTTCGGAGAAATGGAGGTATGGGCCTTGGAGGCTTATGGGGCTGCCTATACCTTGCAGGAAATGCTTACGGTTAAATCAGATGACGTTTCAGGCCGTACTAAGGTTTATGAAGCGATCGTTAAAGATCAGGACGATTTTGAGGCTGGTATACCTGAAAGCTTTAATGTGCTGGTGAAGGAATTAAAATCCCTTGGCTTAAATGTTGAACTTGAACAAAGTGCTGAATAAAGTAGATTGTTAGGTTTTTTAAATATTATCAATGAGGTATTCAGTTTATGGATACCTCAACCCCCCAAAAGGTTTTTGGCGAATGAATGAACTTATGAAAATTCTTGGTCAGACTGGCCAAGCAATGACGTTTGATCAGATTAAAATTCAATTGGCCTCGTCTGAACAGATACGGTCTTGGTCTTATGGTGAAGTGAAAAAGCCAGAGACAATCAATTATCGTACTTTTAAACCAGAACGGGATGGATTGTTTTGTGCGCGCATTTTCGGTCCGATCAAGGATTATGAATGTCTTTGTGGTAAATATAAACGGATGAAATTCCGTGGCATAGTATGTGAAAAATGCGGTGTTGAAGTTACGCTTGCCAAAGTGCGTCGTGAACGTATGGGGCATATTGAGCTTGCAAGCCCGGTTGCACATATTTGGTTTTTGAAATCTCTTCCAAGTCGTATCGGATTAATGATCGATATGACTTTGAAAGATCTCGAGAGGGTTTTGTATTTTGAAAATTATGTTGTTTTAGAACCCGGGACATCGCCATTAAAACAATATAGCCTGCTGACTGAGGATCAATATCTTGATGCCATGGAAGAATATGGGCATGAGGGTATTGAAATAGGGATTGGTGCGGAAGCGATTAAGAAAATTCTGGTCAATATCGATTGTGATGTTGAAAAAGTCGAATTACGCGCCGAATTAAAAGAAACGACTTCTGAAGTCAAACGTAAGAAGCTTGTAAAACGTTTAAAACTTGTGGAAGCTTTTGCAGAAAGTGGTTGTCGTCCTGAATGGATGATCATGAGTGTTGTACCAGTCATTCCACCTGAATTAAGACCGCTTGTTCCATTGGACGGTGGCCGTTTTGCCACATCAGATCTCAATGATTTGTACCGTCGTGTTATCAACCGTAATAATCGGTTGAAACGGTTAATGGAATTGCGTGCACCGGATATTATCATTCGTAATGAAAAACGTATGTTGCAGGAATCTGTTGATGCGTTGTTTGATAATGGACGTAGAGGACGGGCAATTACAGGGGCGAATAAACGACCATTAAAATCCTTGGCGGATATGCTTAAAGGAAAACAGGGACGTTTCCGTCAGAACTTGCTTGGTAAACGTGTGGATTATTCTGGACGTTCAGTGATTGTGGTTGGTCCTGAATTGAAATTGCATCAATGCGGTTTGCCTAAAAAAATGGCATTGGAATTGTTCAAGCCATTTATATATTCCAAGCTTGAAAAATATGGGCATGCGACGACTATTAAGGCAGCTAAGCGCATGGTTGAGAAAGAACGTCCAGAAGTTTGGGATATTATTGAAGAGGTTATTCGTGAACATCCTGTCATGCTTAACCGCGCACCAACTTTACACCGCTTGGGTATTCAAGCTTTCGAGCCTGTTTTGATTGAGGGTAAAGCGATTCAGTTGCATCCATTGGTATGTACTGCCTTCAATGCAGATTTTGACGGTGATCAGATGGCGGTTCATGTGCCATTGAGTTTGGAAGCGCAGCTCGAAGCACGTGTTTTGATGATGTCCACAAATAATATTCTTAGTCCTGCTAGTGGTAAGCCTATTATTGTTCCATCTCAGGATATTGTATTGGGGCTGTATTATCTAAGTCTGGAAATTCCTGAATTTAAATTAACTCCAGATCAATCCGAATATGATTCTGAAGGTCATCTTATTAAAAAGGGTGCACCTCTTTTTGCGAATATCGGTGAGATTGAACATGCATTGTCATCCAGAACCTTGAAGCTTCACGATAAAATTCGTTGTCGTTTTCAAACAAAGAATGCGGATGGTGAGCTAGTTTATCAAAAGGTAGTGACAACCGCAGGTAGAATGTTGATTTCACAGATTCTTCCAAAACACCCAGCAATCAATTTTTCATTGATCAATCAACAATTAACGAAAAAGACAATTTCAGATATTATCGATATTGTCTATCGTCATTGTGGTCAGAAGGAATGTGTGATTTTTGCGGATCGTATGATGGGACTAGGATTCTCTTACGCTGCTAAAGCTGGTATTTCCTTTGGTAAGGATGATATGATCATTCCTGATGCGAAAAAGGAACTGGTCGCTAAGACAACCGAAGAGGTTAAGGAGTTTGAACAGCAATATCAGGACGGTTTGATTACAGCAGGAGAGCGTTATAACAAGGTTGTTGATGCTTGGTCACGTTGTACGGATGAGGTTCAGGCAGCGATGATGAAAAAGATTTCGCATGTAGAGCCTGGCCAACCCATCAATTCTGTCTGGATGATGAGTCATTCTGGAGCTCGTGGGTCCCCAGCCCAGATGAAGCAGTTGGCCGGTATGCGTGGTCTGATGGCGAAACCGTCAGGTGAAATTATTGAACAACCTATTATTGCCAATTTCAAGGAAGGTCTTTCTGTTCTTGATTATTTTACGTCGACTCATGGTGCACGTAAAGGATTGGCTGATACGGCCCTGAAAACCGCAAACTCTGGATATCTTACTCGTCGTCTGGTTGACGTTGCTCAGGATTGCATTATTGTTGAGCCAGATTGTGGAACAGAACGCGGATTGGTTGTTCGTGCGGTAATGGATGGTGGTGAGGTTATTTCTTCACTAGCAGAACGTATTCTTGGACGTACATTGGCGGCAGATGTAACGGATCCAGCAACTGGTAAAATTCTTTATCCTCGTAACACGCTTTTGGAGGAGGCCGAGGTTGAGGCGATCGAAAAGGCCAATGTTGAAAGTGTGATGATTCGTTCTGTTTTAACCTGTGACAGTCAGGTTGGCGTATGCGCTCATTGTTATGGTCGTGATCTTGCTCGCGGAACTCCTGTTAATATAGGAGAGGCTGTCGGTGTTATTGCTGCTCAGTCAATTGGTGAGCCCGGGACTCAGCTGACAATGCGTACATTCCATATTGGCGGTGCAGCACAAAAAGGTGCAGAACAATCTATGGTTGAATCCTCCCGCGATGGCAAGATCAAGATTGTAAATCTGAATGTTGTTCAAAACAGTCAGGGATTTGACATTGTCATGTCCAGAAACTGTGAAATTATCCTGTTGGATGATAATGGAATTGAACGCGCTCATTATCGTATTCCTTATGGTGCACGTTTGCTTGTTAAAAATGGATCGAATGTCAAGCGTCATCAGAAAATGGCAGAATGGGATCCATATACCCTACCTATTATTACTGAAAAATCAGGTACAATTGAGTATCAGGATCTGATTGAAGGTATTACACTGGTTGAACGGATGGATGAAGTCACGGGGCTTTCTTCAAAAGTTGTTGTTGACTATAAGCAAACAAGTAAATCTCGTGATTTGAGACCACGCTTGCAGTTAAAGGATTCAAATGGGGAAGTCATGAAGTTGGGGAACGGTAACGACGCACGTTACTTCTTGTCTCCAGATTCCCTGCTTTCTGTGGAAAATGGGGCGCAGGTTAATGCCGGTGATGTCTTGGCCCGTATTCCAAGAGAAGGTTCCAAGACGCGTGATATTACCGGGGGTCTTCCACGGGTGGCTGAACTTTTCGAGGCACGTCGTCCGAAAGATCATGCGATTATTGCTGAAAATGATGGTGTGGTTGAATTCGGAAAAGACTATAAGGCAAAACGTCGGATCGTTGTATGTAATGAGGATACTGGTGAAGAAACAGAATATTTGATTCCTAAGGGAAAGCATATTTCTGTACAGGAAGGTGACTTTGTTCGTAAGGGCGACCCTCTTGTTGATGGGCCCCGTGTTCCTCATGATATTTTAAAGGTTCTTGGAATTGAAGCCTTGTCGGATTATCTGATTGATGAAATTCAGAGTGTTTATCGTCTTCAGGGCGTGAAGATCAATGATAAACATATTGAAGTGATCGTTCGTCAAATGCTGCAAAAGATTGAGGTGACGGATCCAGGTGATACGACTTATTTAATTGGTGAAACTGTAGATCGCTTGGAATTTGAACAAGAAAATATCAAACGGATGAACGCCAACGAGCGTCCGGCAACTGGTTCACCAGTTTTACAGGGTATCACCAAAGCTGCGTTACAAACCAAATCCTTTATTTCAGCGGCGTCCTTCCAGGAAACAACCCGTGTATTGACAGAGGCAGCATCTGCGGGAAAGGTTGATACCTTGATGGGATTAAAGGAGAATGTAATCGTCGGACGTCTTGTTCCTGCAGGAACGGGTAGTGTCATGAACAGATTCCGTGCCATGGCCTATTCAAGAGATAGACAGCGAATTCTGGATGCAAATAAGATGAATGATGAAGCGGAAATTGAACTTTCTTCTGTTACATCAGAAAATAATGAAATAAAGGACGTGACTCAGGTCACTGAATAAGGTATAGGTATATAACTTTATTCGTTTTCAGTTTTATTAAATGGGTATTACTACCCATTTAATAAGTTAAAATACGGGTCATTTTTGTCTTTTGGCAAAAATAAAATGTTTTTTTACAAGGATACTTAGTTCAATTTTAAGCTGTTTTAAAAATAGCTTGCAATTTAACAAGGGTCTTGTTAAAAAGCATCGTTATCTGTTGAATAAATTTATGGCACATTAGATAAAACATCGTTTATAAGGTATATGGTTTTATTTTTATGCCAACTTTAGTGGCATTTATTTAATTAAATGTTAATTGTTGTAATGACCGTCGAGTAACAATATTGCGTTGCTTGACCTAGAAATAGTAAGGATCGGGAAAGGCGAATGCCGACCATTAACCAATTAATCGCTAAAGGCCGCGAACCTGCTGCCAAGCGCAATAAGGTTCCTGCTTTGCAGGGATGCCCGCAAAAACGAGGGGTATGTACTCGTGTTTATACAACAACACCTAAAAAGCCAAACTCAGCATTGCGTAAAGTTGCAAAGGTACGTCTGACGAACGGTTATGAGGTGGTGAGTTATATTCCTGGTGAAGGTCATAACTTGCAAGAACATAGTGTGGTCTTAATACGTGGTGGACGTGTTAAGGATTTGCCAGGCGTGCGTTATCATATTTTACGTGGTGTTCTGGATACACAAGGAATCGCAAAGCGACGTCAACGTCGTTCTTTGTATGGTGCTAAACGTCCAAAATAAGAGGAATTAAAAGGCATGAGTCGCCGACACCGCGCAGTAAAGCGTGAGATACTTCCCGATCCTAAGTTTGGTGATGTGGTCATCACGCGTTTCATGAATGCGTTGATGTATGATGGTAAAAAATCTATTGCTGAAAAAATCGTTTATGGTGCATTGGAATCTCTACGCGCCCGTGGCGGTGAATCAGCGGACCCTGTAAACCTGTTTCACGAAGCTTTGGATAATGTTAAGCCAGCCGTTGAAGTTCGTTCACGACGTGTAGGTGGTGCAACGTACCAGGTGCCTGTAGAAGTTCGTGCTGACCGTCGTCAGGCATTAGCAATTCGCTGGTTAATTGACGCTTCCCGCAAACGTGGCGAAAATACTATGCAAGAAAGATTGTCAAACGAATTGCATGACGCTATCAATAATCGTGGAGCGGCTGTTAAAAAGCGCGAGGATACTCACCGTATGGCTGAAGCAAATAAAGCATTCAGTCATTATCGCTGGTAAGTATAAGTTTGAACTTAATTTATTTTAACCGAATTTCTTGGTAAAAACCGAGTTAACGGAGAGAGACAATGGCAAAGGCTAAATTTGAGCGGAATAAACCGCACTGTAACATTGGAACTATTGGTCACGTTGATCATGGTAAAACAACATTAACAGCTGCTATAACGAAAGTTTTGGCGGAAAAAGGCGGTGCGGATTTTACTGCCTATGACATGATCGATAAGGCACCTGAAGAACGTGCCCGTGGTATTACTATTTCAACAGCACACGTTGAGTATGAAACAGACAAACGTCACTATGCTCATGTTGACTGTCCTGGTCACGCTGACTATGTTAAAAACATGATCACAGGTGCGGCACAGATGGATGGTGCTATCCTGGTTGTTTCAGCTGCTGACGGTCCTATGCCACAGACTCGTGAACATATTCTTTTGGCTCGTCAGGTTGGCGTTCCAGCACTGGTTGTATTCATGAATAAATGTGACCAAGTTGATGATCCTGAACTTCTTGAGCTTGTTGAAATGGAAATTCGTGAATTACTTTCTTCGTATGAATTTCCTGGAGATGATATTCCCATTATCAAAGGATCAGCTTTGGTTGCTCTTGAAGACGGTGATCCAGAATTGGGTAAAAACCGTATTCTTGACCTGATGAATGCTGTTGATGAATATATCCCGCAGCCAGAACGTCCAATTGATCGTCCATTCTTGATGCCAATTGAGGATGTTTTCTCTATTTCTGGACGTGGTACGGTTGTCACCGGACGTGTGGAACGTGGTGAAATCACTGTTGGTGAAGAAGTTGAAATTGTTGGTATTCATCCAACAACAAAAACAACGGTTACCGGTGTTGAAATGTTCCGCAAATTGCTTGACCGTGGTGAAGCGGGTGACAATATCGGTGCGCTTCTTCGTGGAACAAAACGTGAAGATGTTGAACGTGGTCAAGTTCTGGCTAAACCAGGAACCATTAAGCCACATAACAAATTCAAGGCGGAAGCTTATATTCTTACAAAAGAAGAAGGTGGGCGTCATACTCCATTCTTTACCAATTACCGTCCACAATTCTATTTCCGTACAACTGACGTAACTGGTGTTGTACATCTTCCAGAAGGTGTGGAAATGGTGATGCCTGGTGATAATGCGGCAATGGATGTTGAATTGATTGCTCCTATTGCCATGGATGAAGGTCTGCGATTCGCTATTCGCGAAGGTGGACGTACTGTTGGGGCTGGTGTAGTTTCCAAAATTACCGAATAGTCTCGGCTAATTAGTTTGGATTCCCAGCTGTTTTTGCGGCTGGGAATCTTGTTGTTCTTGGATCCGAAAAGGATTCGTTTTTGTAGGCAGAAATAAATGGAAAGCCAAAACATCCGTATTCGCCTTAAAGCTTACGATTATCGTGTGTTGGATAATAGCACTCGTGAAATCGTAAATACAGCGAAGCGTACGGGGGCACAGGTAAGGGGGCCAATCCCGTTGCCAACGCACATTGAGCGGTTTACAGTTAACCGCTCACCCCATATTGATAAGAAGAGTCGTGAGCAGTTCGAAATCAGAACGCACCGGCGTTTGTTAGATATTGTTGAGCCCAACCCGCAGACCGTGGACGCTCTCATGAAACTTGACCTCGCCGCTGGCGTTGATGTCGAGATTAAGCTATAAGGTCCAGACGATGCGTACAGGATTGATCGCAAAAAAGTTGGGAATGACCCGACTATTTAAAGAGGACGGCACTCATGTGCCAGTCACTGTATTGTACTTGGATGAAGTACAAGTAGTTGATGCTCGTACAAATGAACGTGATGGATACACAGCCCTTCAATTGGGGTATGGTAAAGCTAAGGTAAAAAATGTTAGCAAGCCTAATCGTGGTCATTTTGCACGGGTAAAAGTTGAACCAAAACAGAAACTTGTAGAATTTCGTGTTACGGAAGACGCTGTTGTTGAGGCGGGGGCAAGATTGACTGCCGCTCATTTTGTTGTAGGACAAAAGGTGGACGTAACTGGGACCAGTAAAGGTAAGGGATTTGCAGGTGGAATGAAACGTTGGAATTTCAAGGGGTTGGAAGCAACTCATGGTGTTTCAATTAGTCATCGTTCGCATGGTTCCACAGGGAATAGACAAGACCCCGGTAAAACATTTAAAAATAAGAAGATGGCAGGCCATTTAGGTAGTGAGCGTGTAACGACGCAGAATCTTGAGGTTGCTGCTGTAGATGTAGAGAAAAATTTGATCATGATTAAAGGTGCAGTGCCTGGTGCGAAAAACGGGTTTGTTCTCTTGCGTGATGCGATCAAAAAGCCTCGTCATGCTGATGCACCATTTCCGGCAGCATTGGCAATGGTTGCTGAGGAAGGTTGAACACTATGGATGTAGAAATCAAAACCTTCGATAATGGAAGTGCTGGCAATATTACGCTTCCAGATGAAATTTTCGGTATTGAACCCCGTCAAGATATTATGGCAAGAGTTGTGCATTGGCAGCTTGCTAAACGTCGTTCTGGCAATCATAAGATTAAGGGGCGTGGTGAAGTTTCTGGAACAACAAAAAAACCTTATCGGCAAAAAGGTACAGGTAATGCGCGTCAAGGTTCGTTACGTGGACCGCAGTTTCGTACCGGTGGCATTGTTCATGGTCCAGTAGTGCGTGATCATGGGTATGATTTGCCAAAGAAAGTAAGGCGTCTTGGTCTTATTTCTGCTTTATCACAGAAATTGGCAGAAGGTAAGTTGGTCGTTATTGACGAAGCCAATAATACTGCAAAAACATCTGAATTAGCTGCAAAATTAAAAGTGTTGGGCTGGAATTCAACTTTAATTATTGATGCAAATATTGATGAGAATTTTGGACGTGCAGTAAGAAATATCGCTTCAGTAGATATTCTTCCAACAATTGGTGCAAATGTTTATGACATTTTAAATCATGACATTTTGGCTATTACGCGCGCAGCAGTTGATGGGTTAAAGGAGCGCCTGGTATGACGAATATTCTTTCAATTCGCCAAAAGGCGGAAAAAATGTCTCGTGAAGCGATGTTTAACATTATTCGCGCACCCTTGATTACTGAAAAGGCAACCTTTTTGTCTGAAAAAAATCAAATTGCGTTTAAAGTTGCATCAAACGCTACTAAGCCTCAGATCAAAGTTGCGATTGAAACTTTGTTCGGTGTGAAAGTGTTGGGTGTTAATACGCTGATTTTAAAAGGTAAGACAAAAAGATTTCGAGGTCGGTTAGGGCGTCGTTCTGATGTTAAAAAAGCTTTTGTTCAACTTGCTGAAGGTCAGTCAATTGATTTGACAACCAAGTTGTCATAAGTGTGAGGTAGGAATTAATGGCACTTAAGCACTTTAAACCAGTTACTCCAAGTCTTCGTGGCACGGTTCTAATTGACCGTAAGGAGCTTTGGAAAGGTAAACCTGTCAAGACGCTTACCGAAGGTAAGAACAAGACGGGTGGACGTAATAATAATGGTCGAATTACCTCTCGTTTTATTGGGGGTGGGCATAAACAGTCATATCGTTATGTCGATTTTAAAAGACGTAAATATGATATGCCTGCAACTGTTGAACGGTTAGAATATGATCCCAATCGAACTGCTTTTATCGCGTTGATCAAATATGAAGACGGTGAGTTATCTTATATTCTGGCACCTCAAAGATTAAAAGCTGGAGATGTTGTAATCGCAGGTCAGCGTGTAGATGTTAAACCTGGAAATGCAATGCCTTTAGCAGCTATCCCTGTAGGAACCATTATTCACAATATTGAATTAAAAGAAGGAGCTGGCGGAAAACTGGTTCGTTCAGCTGGAACTTACGCTCAGTTGGTTGGTAAGGATGCTGGATATGCACAAATCAAACTGCAGTCGAATGAATTGCGTTTGGTACGTGGTGAATGTATGGCAACAGTTGGTGCCGTATCCAATCCAGATAACATGAACCAGCATTTTGGTAAGGCGGGACGTAGCCGTTGGTTAGGCCGTCGTCCACACAACCGTGGTGTTGTCATGAACCCGGTTGACCATCCTCATGGTGGTGGTGAAGGTCGTACTTCTGGTGGTCGTCATCCTGTGACACCATGGGGTAAACCAACTAAAGGTTATAAAACAAGAGTCAATAAGCGTACGGACAGCTTGATTATCCGTCGCCGTAAGACAGGCAAATAAAAGGGGCAAATAGAGATGGCAAGATCCGTCTGGAAAGGCCCGTTTGTAGACGGGTATTTACTTAAGAAAGCTGAAACCGCACGCGCTTCAGGTCGTAACGATGTAATCAAAATTTGGTCACGCCGTTCCACCATTTTGCCGCAGTTTGTTGGTTTGGTTTTTGGTGTTTACAACGGCCATAAATTTTTACCAGTGCAGGTCAGTGAAAATATGGTAGGTCATAAATTCGGTGAATTTTCTCCAACCCGTACATTCAATGGTCATGCAGCAGACAAAAAAGTAAAGCGGGGCTAGGATATGAGCAAACCAAAACATGATCGTGCACTCGCTGAAACCGAAGCTCAGGCAATTGGACGTAATATTCGTGTAAGTCCACGAAAACTAAATCTTGTTGCTGGATTGATTCGTAATCAACCTGCATCCACTGCTTTGGCAAAATTAACCTTTTCTAAAAGAAGAATTGCTAAAGAAGTTAAAACAGTTCTGGAAAGCGCGATTGCAAATGCGGAAAACAATCATCAACTTGATGTAGACCGTTTGGTTGTATCCAAGGCAGAGGTAGGTAAAGCGATGGTTATGCGTCGTTTTCATGCCAGGGGTCGTGGACGTTCAGCGCAAATTCAGAAATTCTTTAGTCATTTGAAGATTGTCGTTGCTGAGCGTGACGAAAACGATTCTTCTGAAGGAAAGGCAGCATAATATGGGTCAAAAAGTTAATCCAATTGGGTTGCGTTTGGGTATCAATCGTACTTGGGATAGTCGTTGGTATGCAGATAATGATTATACCAAATTATTATTTGAAGATTTCAAACTTCGTGACCATTTACGCAAGAAACTTGCAGGTGCGGGTGTTTCCAGGGTTGTTATTGAACGACCAGCTAAAAAGCCTCGTGTAACGATTTATGCGGCGCGCCCCGGAATCGTTATTGGTAAAAAAGGTCAGGATATTGATAGCTTACGTAAAGAATTAACATCAATGGCCGGTGCAGAGGTTGCATTGAATATTGTTGAAATACGTAAACCAGAAATTGATGCGACACTTGTTGCTGAAAATATTGCCCAGCAGCTGGAAAGACGTGTGGCGTTTCGTCGTGCTATGAAAAGAGCAGTGCAGTCAGCAATGCGTTTAGGTGCGCAAGGAATTCGTATCAATTGCAGTGGTCGTCTTGGCGGTGCTGAAATTGCACGCATCGAATGGTATCGTGAAGGACGCGTTCCCTTGCATACTTTAAGAGCAGATATTGATTATGGTGTTGCCGCAGCTCATACAACCTATGGGAAATGTGGTGTAAAGGTTTGGATTTTTAAGGGCGAAATCATGGCCCATGATCCATTGGCCCAGGATCGCCGTGCTGCTGATCAGGCACCACAAAGGTAATTGATTAATTGGAGCATAATAGTTATTAATAAGGCTATTACAACGCATGAGGATTTTAAATAATGCTATCTCCGCGGCGGACTAAATTCCGCAAAGCTCATAAAGGCCGTATTCACGGAATGGCTAAAGGTGGGACAGAGCTTAATTTTGGAACCTATGGTTTGAAAGCACTGCAGCCAGAACGTATTACAGCCCGTCAAATTGAAGCGTCTCGTCGTGCGATTACACGTGCGATGAAACGTATGGGACGTGTGTGGATTAGAGTTTTTCCAGACCTTCCTGTCTCTAGTAAACCAGCAGAAGTTCGTATGGGATCTGGAAAAGGGTCTCCTGAATATTGGGTTGCTCGTATCAAACCAGGTCGTATCCTATTTGAGATTGAAGGTGTAAGTCCCGAAATTGCAAAAGAGGCGTTAACGCTCGGTGCTGCGAAGCTGCCAATTAAAACGAAATTTGTAACCCGTATAGGAGAGGCCTAGAATGGCAAAGGCAAATAAGCCAGCTGATCTGCGCGCTAAAACGGTAGACGAATTAAAGACGTTGTTAATTGATTTGCGACGTGAACAATTTAATTTACGTTTCCAACGTGCGACTGGTCAAAATGAGGGTGTGGGTCGAATTGGGGTAATCCGTCGAGATATTGCACGGATTAAGACCATTATGACTGAAGTTAACAAAAACGCCGCAGGTGCTGCCGCATCTGCCGGCAAGTCCTGAGGAGTTAATGGGCGATGCCAAGGCGCGTTCTAACCGGTCGGGTGACAAGCGATAAAATGGACAAAACAGTTTCTGTTTTGGTTGTTCGTCGCGTTATGCACCCGCTTTATAAAAAATTCATTCGTCGTTCGAAAAAATATGCGGCGCATGACGAATTAAATGAGTGTCAAATTGGAGATATGGTTCGTATCATTGAATCTCCTCCGATTTCAAAAAGGAAAACATGGACTGTGATTTCTCGCAACGGTGCACCTCTTGGTGCGGCTGAGCAAGTATCCAGCATAGAAGCTTAAGGGAGGCTTAACTATGATCCATCCCGAGACCAACCTAACTGTGGCTGATAATTCAGGTGCAAGAGAGGTGCAGTGCATTAAGGTACTGGGCGGTTCAAAGCGGAAAACCGCTTCGGTCGGCGACGTGATCGTCGTTTCTGTCAAAGAGGCTATTCCTCGTGGCAAAGTAAAAAAAGGTGATGTCCATCAGGCTGTGATTGTCAGAACAAGCTATCCTGTTCGTCGTCCTGATGGAACCTCAATACGTTTTGATAAAAATGCTGCTGTATTGATAAATAAACAAAACGAACCAATTGGCACACGTATTTTCGGCCCGGTAGTAAGGGAATTGCGTGCACGTCAATTCATGAAAATTATCTCCTTAGCTCCGGAGGTTTTATAATGGCAGCACGTATTAAAAAAGGCGATCAAGTAATCGTTATTACAGGGCCTCAGAAAGGTGTGCAGGGTGAAGTCCTGTCAATTTCCCCTGTTGAAAATAAGGCAGTGGTTCGTGGTGTGGCGGTTGCCAAACATCATAAGAAACCAACCCGCATGGGTGATGCTGGTGGCATTGTTGAGCGTGAAAAGGCTATTCACTTGTCAAATCTTAAATTGGTAGATCCAAAATCAGGGAAACCTACTCGTGTTGGATTTAGGGTTTTGGAAGACGGTCGTAAGGTTCGTGTTGCCAAAGCCACCGGTGAAGTGATCGAAGGTTAAGAGAGGTGGATATGTCAGAAAATAGTCAAGTTCGCTCTGAAGCACGCCTTTACACGCTTTACAAAAATGAATTGCGTAAAAAGTTACGTGAACAATTCAATTACAAAAACGAGATGCAGATCCCGCGTCTTGAAAAAATTGTTTTAAACATGGGTGTTGGAGAAGCGGCAGGCGATCAAAAGAAACTGGATGCTGCCACGGAAGAAATGACCTTGATTGCCGGTCAAAAAGCCGTTAAAACACTTACTAAGAAAGCGATTGCTGGATTTAAAATTCGTGCTGGTTTACCCATTGGATGTAAAGTTACATTACGTAAAAACCGTATGTATGAATTTCTGGATCGTTTGGTTACAATCGCTTTACCGCGTGTTCGTGATTTTAGAGGGTTGCCGGCAAACAAAGGATTTGATGGTCGTGGAAATTTTGCAATGGGTTTGAAAGAACAGATTGTATTTCCTGAAATCGTTTACGATAAAGTAGACGAAGTACGTGGTATGGATATTGTGTTTGTAACAACAGCCAAGACCAATAACGAAGCCAAGGCTTTGTTAAAAGCATTTTCCCTTCCATTTATTGGATAGGAAATTGTTCTTTCGCTGCAAGGTGATACATTACCTTGCAAATTTGTTTTTTTTGGAAAACGGTCGATATAGTCGACAGGTTCCGGAGGGTAAAATTAAACATGGCAAAAACTTCAGCCATTTATCGTAATGCGAAGCGTGCACGTATGTCCGCACGTGATAAAGCAAAACGCATTGCGTTAAAAAATATTGTAATGGATAGAAGTTTACCAGTTGAAGATCGTTTTGATGCATCTTTGAAATTGGCTAAACTTCCTCGTAATGGTTCACGAGTAAGAGTGCGTTTGCGTTGTAAACTAACTGGTCGCTCTCGTGGGAATTACCGTAAATTTGAACTTTGCCGTATCGCATTGCGTGAATTGGCATCTACCGGGCAAATCCCTGGTATGGTTAAATCAAGCTGGTAAGGGATATATAGATGTCATTATCTGATCCATTGGGTGATATGCTCACCCGTATACGTAATGCACAATCAGCTCGTCATTCATTTTGTGTGGTTCCCGCTTCTAATTTGAGAGTTAATGTTTTGGAAGCATTAAAGCGTGAAGGTTATATTCGCGGATATAAGAAAGAAGAGCTTCGCAAGGGAATAAGCCAGCTTCGCATTGAATTGAAGTATTCTGAAGGTGCTCCTGTTATTAAAGAAATTCAGAGAGTATCTAAACCAGGTCGTCGCGTTTATTCTAAAATTAAAGAATTACCACGTGTTTATGGTGGCCTTGGGGTATCCATTTTGTCAACACCTCAGGGTGTTTTATCTGATATTGAAGCACGTGCCGCCAATGTTGGTGGTGAAGTGCTCTGTCGTGTATTCTAAGAGGAGGGATCAATGTCACGTGTAGGCAAAAATCCCGTGCAGATTCCGCAAGGGGTACAAGTTTCTCTGAAAGACGGTAAAATTGTTGTCAAAGGTAAAAGAGGCGAATTGTCTCTGCCTATATCTGAACATATTGAAACTGTTATTGAAGATAATCAGGTTACTGTTAAGCCAAAAGATGATGGTGTTGCCGCAAGAACAATGTGGGGCACTACCAGAGCATTAATTGCGAATATGGTCAAAGGTGTTTCCGAAGGTTATACCAAGGCCCTGGAAATCACGGGAACTGGGTTTCGTGCCGCTGTTCAAGGTTCAAATCTTGTTATGAATCTTGGTTATTCACACGATGTTGTTTATCCAATTCCATCTGATATTAAAATTACAACGCCACGTCCAACGGCAATCGTTGTTGAAGGTAATGATAAACAACGTGTTGGTCAAATCGCACTGGATATACGTAATTTTAGAAAACCTGAACCTTATAAAGGTAAAGGTGTTCGTTATGAAGATGAGATTATACGTCGCAAAGAAGGCAAGAAAAAATAATGGGTATGCAACGTGAATTACAAACGCGCCGTCGCAGACGGTTGCGTTATCAGCTTCGTCAGAAAGGAAACGGGCGTCCACGTCTTTCGGTTTTCCGTTCAAGCAAAAATATTTATGCTCAAGTTATTGACGATATGGCTGGTAAGACTTTAGTTGCTGCTTCAACTTTGGATGCAGCGGCTAAAGAACAAATTAAAACTGGAGCTGATATTGATGCTGCTCGTGTCGTAGGCAAGTTGATTGCTGAGCGTGCAAAGGCAGCAGGATTGGAACAGGTCGTATTTGATCGTGGCTCCTATATTTATCATGGGCGTGTAAAAGCGCTTGCTGAGGCTGCCCGTGAGGGCGGGCTCTCGTTCTAAAAGGAGTCGCGAATGGCACGTGAAGTGAAAGAAGGCGGTCGCGGTGGACGTGAACGTGAAAATGAAGATTTGATCGACAAATTGGTATCGATTAATCGTGTTGCTAAAGTTGTAAAAGGTGGTCGACGCTTTGCCTTTGCTGCATTGGTCGTCGTTGGTGATCAGCGTGGACGTGTAGGATATGGTGCCGGTAAAGCCAGAGAGGTGCCTGAAGCAATTCGCAAGGCAACTGAGCAGGCTAAAAAATCAATGATACGTGTTCCCATGAAAGAAGGCAGAACATTGCATCATGATGTGCAAGGTTTTTATGGCGCCGGTAAGGTCGTGTTAAGATCTGCCGATTCGGGAACTGGTATTATTGCTGGCGGTCCAATGCGTGCGGTTTTTGAAAGCCTTGGAATTAATGATGTTGTTGCGAAATCAACAGGTTCACGTAATCCACATAATATGGTAAAGGCAACTTTTGATGCATTGCGTAGATGTGCAAGTCCAAGAGTTGTTGCAGCAAGACGTGGAAAGAAGGTGTCTGAAATTCTTGGTCGCCGTGATTCTGGCCATGCGTCTCAAAATGCGGAGGCTGTAAATGGCTAGTAATACGGTAAAAGTAACTCAGATAGCATCTGCAATTGGTCGTAAGAAAGATCAAAAGCAAACATTGACTGGTCTTGGCTTGAATCGTGTTGGTGCAACCCGTGAGTTGGAAAATACACCAGCTGTCCAGGGAATGATCAATAAGATTCGTCACCTCGTTAAGGTGGAGGGATAAATGAATCTAAATGAACTTCGTGATAATGCCGGAGCGAGATACCGTAAAAAACGTCTTGGACGAGGTATTGGTTCTGGTAAAGGCAAAACATCAGGTAAAGGCGTGAAAGGTCAGTTGGCACGTTCAGGTGTGGCAATCAATGGCTTTGAAGGTGGACAGCTTCCACTTTACCGTCGTATGCCAAAAAGAGGGTTCAAGAATATTTTTCGCAAAAATTATGTGGAAATTAATCTTCGGACCCTTTCATCCGCTATTGAGCAGGGTAAATTGAATGCATCATCTTTAATCGATGAAAAAGCATTGCGTGAAGCCGGTTTATTTAAGGGAAAAAAATACTCTGGCGTCTGTTTGCTTGCTAATGGAAATCTAAATCAGGCCATCAACTTGGAAGTGTCAAGAGCATCAGCGGCAGCTGTTGAAGCGGTAAAAAAAGCTGGTGGTTCTCTAAAGCTTTTATCGTCATCTGGGGATGTTTCTGCAGATGCCTAGGAAATGAAGAGGTAATATAATTTAAGTTTGATCAATTTTTAGATCAAAACATTATGTTACATTCTAATTTTAAGGTAAAATTACAGCGTCCCGTTTCGTTACGGTGACGCTGTTTTTTTTGAAAGGATAAAAATTATGGCCTCTATGGCCGAACAACTAGCGGCGAATATTAATGTCAGTGCGTTTTCTAAAGCAACTGAATTAAAAAAGCGTATTTGGTTTACATTGGGTGCGTTAATTATTTACCGTCTAGGTACCTATATCCCGGTTCCGGGAGTGGATGCTACGGTAATGGCACAATTGCTGGCTAAACACCAGGGTGGTATTCTTGGTATGTTTGACATGTTCAGTGGTGGCGCCTTGGGTCGTATGACCATTTTTGCCCTGAACATCATGCCCTATATTAGTGCATCTATTATCATTCAGTTGATGTCCTCTGCGATGCCATCTCTTGAAGCCTTGAAAAAGGAAGGGGAGCAAGGACGTAAAAAGCTTAATCAATATACACGTTACCTGACGGTTTTCATTGCTTTATTCCAGGCTTATGGAATTGCCATTGGGTTGGAAAGTATGAAAAGTCCCGCAGGTTCTGCCGTTACCAATCCGGGATTGCTTTTCTTGTTAACCTGCGTCATCACGCTGGTTGGGGGAACGATGTTTTTGATGTGGTTGGGGGAACAAATCACGGCACGCGGGGTCGGTAATGGAATATCATTGATTATTTTTGCCGGTATTGTCGCCAATTTACCAACGGCTTTGGCAAGTTTATTTCAACTGGGTTACACTGGCGCTTTGTCTCCATTTTTTGTCGTTGCATTTCTTGTATTGGCAGCGGTTACAATCGCCTTTATCGTGTTTATGGAACAGGCGCAAAGAAGAGTTGTCATACAATATCCCAAACGGCAGGTTGGGCAACGAATGTATGGTGGTGATTCAACACATATGCCATTAAAAGTTAATACCGCTGGGGTTATACCGCCTATTTTTGCGTCTTCAGTTTTATTGATACCTGTAACAATAGCTGGATTTCTATCAAATGAATCGACACCAGGATGGTTGGCATATCTAGGACAGGAATTCGGTCAGGGTCATATTTTATATATGGTCTTTTATGCTGCCATGATTATTTTCTTCTCATATTTTTATGCAGCTGTATCCTTTAATCCCAAAGAAACGGCAGATAATTTACGAAAACAGGGTGGATTTATTCCCGGTATTCGTCCAGGTGCAAATACAGCAACCTATTTTGATAATATCCTGACACGGTTAACAACAATTGGAGCGCTATATCTTGTTGTTGTCTGTTTATTGCCACAATTTTTAATCAATCATTACAATGTTCCCTTCTATTTTGGTGGAACCAGTTTGATAATCATAGTTTCCGTGACAATAGATACGGTAACGCAGGTTCAATCCCATTTGGTTGCGCACCAATATCAGGGTCTATTACGCAAATCCAGGTTTGGAAAAGGAAAAAAACGGTGAAGCTAATATTTTTGGGCCCACCAGGGGCAGGTAAAGGGACGCAGGCTCAACGTTTGTCAGAAAAATATCATATCGCGCAAATCTCCACAGGAGATATGCTGAGGGCTGAGGTGAGATCTGGGTCAGAAATCGGGAAAAAAGCCAAGGATATTATGGATAAGGGGTTATTGTTTCCTGATGATCTGATGGTTGAAATGATTGCAAAAAGAATTAAAAAGGATGATTGTAAAAACGGTTTCATTCTTGATGGTTTCCCTCGCAATGTGGATCAAGCAAAAGCGTTGGATAAAATGTTTGTCTCTGAACATCTGAAACTTGATGCTGTATTATTATTAAAAGTGGATGAAGAAATACTTGCGGAGCGAATTTCCAACCGGTTTAGTTGTGCAAAATGTGGTGCCAGTTATAATAAACTTTCTAAAAAACCAAAAAAAGACGGAGTCTGTGATGCATGCGGTTCAACGGAATTTGTTTCAAGAGCTGATGATAATAAAGATACCGTTCTGGAACGTTTAAAAGTCTATCGCGAACAGACCGCTCCCTTATTGCCATATTATAAAGAAAAAAAATGCTTGTATCCCATTGATGGTATGAAAAATGTGGATGAGGTGACAAAAGATATTGATTTAATTTTAAAAAAAAATAAAATGTAAATTTATATTTTTGTGAAAAAATTATCATACTATATTGACTCTGTTAGTATGAAAGTTATATTGATGCTTTTAAAAGTATTTCAAACACGTTAGTTATTAATGAAACAGTTATTGATCTCGTAACTGTTGCTTTTTTAGTGGCTAGCTGTTAAGAATAGACCTAAATTATTAAGGCTAATTAAGGAGTATTGGGCGTGGCGCGTATTGCCGGCGTAAACATCCCGACGAATAAGCGGGTAACCATTGGTCTGCGTTATATATACGGCATTGGGCCGACAAAAGCGCAGGAAATTTGTAATAAATTGTCAATTCCTGACGAACGTAGGGTGAACGAACTTTCAGATGATGAGGTTCTGAAAATCCGTGAGTTAATTGATAGCGAGTATCAGGTTGAGGGTGATCTTCGTCGTGAAATTTCGATGAATATCAAGCGTTTGATGGACTTGGGATGTTACCGTGGATTGCGTCATCGTCGTGGTTTGCCTGTAAGAGGCCAGAGAACTCATACAAATGCTCGTACACGTAAGGGTAAGGCGGTTGCTATTGCTGGTAAGAAAAAAGTAACACGTTAACCCTTGGTTTGTTTTAATTTTTTATAACTAAACGGACAGGATAATAAAAGCCATGGCGAAACCCGCCACACCGCGTCTCAGAAAAAAAGAACGCAAAAACATTACTTCTGGCGTAGCGCATGTTTTGTCTACGTTTAATAATACGATGATCACTATCTCTGATGTTCAAGGAAATGCAATTTCATGGTCTTCAGCGGGTGCTCAGGGATTTAAAGGTTCACGCAAATCTACACCTTATGCAGCACAGGTTGCAGCTGAGGATGCGGGACGTAAAGCTCGTGAACATGGTATGGAAACTCTTGAAATTGAAGTGTCTGGACCGGGATCTGGACGTGAAAGCGCATTGCGTGCTTTGCAGGCGGTAGGTTTTACGGTTACTTCAATCCGGGATACCACGCCAGTGCCACATAACGGATGTCGTCCACGTAAACGTCGTCGCGTTTAATCTTTCGTATATTATTTTCAATCAATAATGAATGGAAATAATATTCAAGTAACAAAAGCTGACTTCGAGGTTAAGATTTTGTTACTTTTTTTGGTAATAATTTGAATTGAAAGGCCACCACCTTGGTCCTCCAGAAAAACTGGCAATCTCTTATTAAGCCGGAGAAGCTGGAAGTCGAACCGGGCTCGGCGTCACAAAATGTGGCGACCGTGGTGGCGGAGCCGCTTGAACGTGGCTTCGGCATGACGCTCGGTAATGCGCTTCGGCGAGTACTTTTATCTTCTCTTCAAGGGGCTGCTGTTACAGCTGTTCGTATTGATGGCGTTCTTCATGAATTCTCATCAGTCAATGGTGTGCGGGAAGATGTCACGGATATTGTCCTGAATGTTAAGCAACTGGCCATACGTATGCACAGTGATGGTCCAAAACGGATGATTTTGTCCGCGGTAGGTCCGGGGCAAGTTACAGCTGGACAGATTCAGACAGATCATGATATTGAAATCATGAATCCTGATCTTGTGATTTGCACACTTGATGATGGAATAAAGTTGGGTATGGAATTTACCGTTGAAATGGGTAAAGGTTATGTACCTGCCTCTACTAACCGTCAGGAGGATGCTCCGATTGGGATGATTCCAATTGACGCGATATATTCACCTGTTCGTCGTGTTTCCTATAAAGTTGAGCCAACCCGTGTTGGTCAGGTAACAGATTATGACAAGCTGTTATTGACTTTGGAAACAGATGGTTCTGTAACGCCTGAAAATGCCGTAGCTTTGGCTGCGCGTATTCTGCAAGATCAGTTCCAGCTTTTTATCAATTTCGATGAGCCTAAACCAGTCGTGACGGAAGAGCCTAAGGAAGAGCTTCCATTCAATCGTAATTTATTGCGCAAAGTTGATGAGCTTGAATTGTCAGTTCGTAGCGCCAACTGTCTCAAGAATGATAACATTGTGTATATTGGCGACCTGGTGCAGCGGACAGAGCAAGAAATGTTACGCACTCCTAATTTTGGTCGCAAGTCATTGAATGAAATCAAGGAAGTTCTTTCTTCAATGGGATTGTCATTGGGAATGAATGTGCCTGCTTGGCCACCAGAAAATATTGAAGAGTTAGCTAAACGGCTGGATGAGCTGTTTTAAGCATAGTATGATAGAAGAGGATTGAAATTATGCGTCACGGTATATCCGGCCGTAAATTGGGTGTGACTTCATCGCATCGCCTTGCAATGTTCAGAAATATGGCCGTTGCATTAATTAAGCATGAACAGATTACAACGACTTTGCCAAAAGCTAAGGAATTACGTCCTGTTGTCGAGAAACTTGTGACATTGGGAAAACGTGGTGATTTGCATGCACGTAGACAGGCTTATGCCATGTTGCGTGACGAGACTATTGTTGCCAAGTTATTTTCTGTTATCGCTGATCGTTACAAAGCGCGTCAAGGTGGATATTTGCGTGTGTTGAAAGCGGGTGTCCGTTATGGTGATGCTGCTGATATGGCAGTTATCGAATTTATTGAACGTGATGTAAATGCAAAAGGGCTTGACAGTGGACCAAAGCCCACTGATGAAGATTCAGACGAGTTAGCTGCATAATATTAAAATACCCTTTTGATTTTTAAAAAGAGATAGAAACCTATCTCTTTTTTTGTTTGTAATGAATAAAATTGGGATTATAATTAAGTTGTAAAAAAAATATATGTTAACGTGTTAGGCTTTTGGAAGAATCTTGGGATAGATTGAAAAGGAGAGCCGGGATATGCTTAAAATTGCATTTATTTGTCTTTTAATTGCTTTATTGGCTTGGCTTCTTGGTTTTACAAGTATGGCAATTATAGCAGCAGGAATTGCTAAGATTATATTTTTTATTGCACTGTTATTCGCTTTTTTATTTTTTATCCTTGCGTTTTTGGTTGGAAGAAAATTACTTAATAATTAATTTCTTGAAATGTTGGGTTATAAATTATTTTTAGTAACATGTTAAAATAATTTATTTGTTTGTCATTTTTTAGGTACATGAAACAAAGACGGGGAATGAGTTCGCAGTATTAAGCTTAAAATATCATCGATTTAAAAATCTCTTAAATATTGGCTTTTTTTTAGAAACCAATTTTATTATGTAAATTTTTTTATGATAGTTTAATATAATTTACATGTTTGATTTTAAATTAAATATTTTAGGATTTTGGATATTGTTTAAAATTAAAAAAAATCTTGTTTCTGAAAAAAAGAAATCACTAACAAATTATTATTTATTAAAATGATTTCATTTTTGTATAATAGAACTAGTTTTTATTTTGCTGTAATACAGGAGGTATAAAAGGTATATTGGAGGTTAAAGAAGATTTGCTTGGCAATCGATCATCTTTCCAGCCACCTCCAAGGTTTTCGATCAACAAAACGCTGTCCACCATTTGTTGTTGCCGTATTCCAAGAGCTGTTTGCTTATTATTTAATAAAGCGACTTGTTGAGTTACAACAGTGGTATAATCGTGAGTGCCGCTCATATATTGCGCCAGGGATACTTTAAGGGCTTTGTCAGCGTATTCAATCGCTGCTTGTTGCTGGATTTTTTGATTGGCTAGGATATTAAGGTTAGATAGTTGATCCTCAACGGATTGCAAGGCTGCAAGAATGGTTTGCCTATATTGAGCCACAGAAGCATCATATTGTGCCTCTGCCTGTTTGACCATTGAACTTCTTACCCCGCCATCAAACAAGTTTTCTGAAGCGGATGCCCCCAAAGACCAGATGCGGTTGGCAACTTGAACAAGGCTGCCCACCGGATTGCCACTATAGGATAAATTGGCTGATAAGGTTACATCGGGGAAAAACGCTGCAATAGCAGCTCCTATCTGGGCATTTTTTTCTTGCATATGGCGTTCGGCTGAAGCTATATCAGGCCTTCTTTGTAATAAAATGGATGGAACACCTACTGGAATTTGAGGTATGTTGTCATTTAAAATACCGTGAGGAATTGATAAATTTGCCGGGGGCTTTCCAATTAGAGTGGCAATAGCATGTTCGTATTGGGCTCGAGAAATACCTGCAGCAGTCAATTGTGCCCTGGTTTGCTCAAGCTGTGTCTGTGCCTGTAATAACGCCGTGGGTTCAATAACACCGGCATTATGTTGATCCTGGGTTACTTTTAAGGATTGCTTATAGGCTTTAACGGTTTTTTGCAATAAATCGATTAATGAATCTTGATATCGCAAGTTAAAATAGGTCTGGGCCAACTGGCTTTGATAAGATAGTCTTGCATTGGCAAGATCTGCGGCACTGGCTTGTGCAGCAGCAACCTGACTTTCCGTGTTACGTCGTATTTTTCCCCACAGATCGAGATCCCAGCTCGCAGAGGTTTGTAATGCATAAGTATTTCTGGTCATCCCGGTCGAATAATTAATATTTCCGCCCCCATTACCAATACTTCTTGCACCACCGCCGTTACCTTGACGATCAAAATTCGTGCCAAGATTTAATGTTGGGTATAGAGCTGCCTTAGTTTGGTCAATCAAGGCACGCGCATAACGATAATTTGCTTCTGCCTGTTTTAAATTCTGGTTGGAAATATCAACCTGTTCTTCCAGCTGATTAAGAACAGGATCATTATAGATAGTCCACCATTCACCTTTAGGAAAGGCGGCGGCACTGGGATTGGCTGTCTGCCATCCGTTAACTGGTTTCAATTCCTTGAACCGTTGTGAAATGACTGGAGCGGGGCGATGATAATTTGGTCCAACCATACAGCCGCTTAGCAAAAAAAAGAAAGTGGTCCCCACATATCGTAAGGAGAGCAGGTTGATGCCCCTATTATGCACGTTGCTGTCCCCCATGAAAAAATAGTCTCTTTAACAGACGGTTATGTCGTAATCGATCCATATAGATATAAATTACCGGGGTTGTATACAAGGTCAGAGCCTGACTGACCACTAAACCCCCTACAATCGCGATTCCAAGTGGACGTCTGATCTCGCAACCATATCCATTGGAAAGAATAAGGGGAACTGCACCAAATGCAGCTGCAACGGTAGTCATGAGAATGGGACGAAAGCGTAATTTACATGCTAGTAAAATTGCTGATTTTGTATCCATGTTTTCTGACTCTTCTGCCTTGATAGCGAAATCAACCAAAAGAATGGCATTTTTTTTGACAATCCCAATAAGTAGGATAATGCCAATCATGGTTATAATAGTAAATTCTTCCCCGAACAGATCAAGCGCCAGTAATGCGCCAACACCTGCCGAGGGAAGGGTGGATAGAATTGTTAAAGGATGGATGTAGCTTTCATATAATATACCCAGTGTAATGTAAACGGCGGCAATTGCGGCAAATATGATAATGATATTATTTTTGATGCTGCTCTGGAACTGGGCTGCATTGCCAGAAAAACTTCCTGCTATATTTTTTGGTAAATGAATTTTGACGGTTTCCGTTTTGATGAGCTGAATGGCATCGCTCAGTGATTTTCCTTTTGCCAAGTTAAATGATAAAGTCGCGGCAACGAACATACCCTGATGATTGACTGATAATGAGGTCAATGCTTTGTTCTGGTTAGTGACAAAAGATAATGGGATCATGGTTTCATGATTGGTGGAGACAGCTGAACCATTGGATGCACCATTACCCCCGGCAAGTCTATTCGCGATCTGGTTTCTAAAGTTTTCCTGCTCGATTTTATCCTCTTGACTTAAAAATGCATTCGATTTGACACGGATTGTATTTGATACGGTTCCGCCACCGGGTGATCCTCCTGCAACACTGACCCATACCTGATTCAAGGCACCGGTATGAGGGGCGTAACGCGGATCCGTTTCCATAATGACCCGATATTGGTTTAATGGATTATAAATAATTGAAGCGGCACGCTGTCCAAAAGAATCAAACAACGTATTTGAAATAAGTTGTGGTGTTAAGTTAACTCGTGCGGCTGTATCCCGAAGAATATCAATATTGATTGCCTCACCTCCCTGTTGGACATCGGAAGAGACATCTGTGATGATACCGGGATGCTTTTTTAGTGCTTCAACAAGTTTGGGCATCCATTTATATAATTCGCTAGAGGAATCTGATTGTAAAGTATATTGATAGTTTGCGTTACTTGAACGCCCGCCTACATGTAATATATTGGGAGGGAAAATATAGAATTTCGCGCCAACCATATTTTGTAATTTTTTAGAAAGTCGCGCTTGAGTTTCAAAAATATTATTTTTTCGTAACTTTTTATCTTTTAAGGAAATAAAGATATTTCCCTGATTGACCGCTTTGCCTCCGGTAAAGGAGGAAATGGATGCAATATCCGGATCATTTATAAGTATTTTCTGAACAAACTGGATTTTTTCTTTCATGTTTTGAAAGGAAATGGATTGATCGCCCTGAAGATGGCATAACAAAACCCCGATATCCTCATTAGGCATGAAACCTTTAGGCATGGTTATAAAAAGAAAAATCATCAGGATAATCGTTGCAGGAATTGATAGGACAACAAGAAGGGGATATTTAAGGATGTGCGAAAGAGTGCTTTGATAGAGTTGATCACAATAATCAAATAATTTTATAAAATAATGATTAATTTTATATCCCCGTTTATTATTGTTTCCTTGGTGTCGCATAAGAATAAAGGCACACATCATGGGAGTTAGGGTCAGGGAAAGGATCATCGAAATAATCAGGGTTATGGAAAGGGTCATGGCAAATTCATGAAACAATTTTCCTATCAAACCACCCATCAGCAATATCGGCAGGAACACGGCAATCAAAGATATAGTGATCGAGATTACCGTAAACGAGACTTCCTTTGCGCCATATAAAGCGGCAGCTTTGGGAGATATACCATTCTCCAAATGCCGGTTTATATTTTCCAGCACAACAATGGCATCATCCACGACAAAGCCGGTTGCGATGGTTAGCGCCATTAAGGAAAACGTATCAAGTGAATAACCCAATAATTTAAGAATGGCAAATGTGGAGATAATGGAGGCTGGCAAAACAACGGCAGGAATAAAAATGGCTCGAATGTTTCTTAGAAAAACCAGAATAACCGTTATGACTAGAACAATAGATATGACCAATGTCATTTGGGTATCAAACAGGGTGGCCCTGATTGTGGTTGAACGATCAATGGCAATGTGCAGATTCACATCGGTAGGTAAGGCTGCCTTTATCAATGATAACTTTTTATGAATCAAACTGGTTGTCTTGATGACATTACTACCGGCTTGAGGGAAAATAACCAGAATGATGGAGCGTTTATCGTTATAATATCCCGCATGATGTAAGTCTTCAACGTCGTCTTTTACTGTTGAAATATTCTCTAACATGACAGGTGCATGATTTCTGTATGCAATTACGAGGTTTCGATAGGCTTCAGCCTTTGTTGCCTGGTCATTGGTTGCTAATTGATAGCGTTTGTCACCTTCCTCAATAAAACCTTTGGGTGTATGAGCGTTGGTTGATGCCAGTGCCGCCCTGACATCTTCAAATCCAATACCGTATTTGTAAAGGGCATGCGGGTTTAGTTCAATTCTGACTGCCGGTAGTGAACTTCCCCCCAGTTCAACTTGCCCGACCCCTTTGATACTTGAGAGCTGGTGTTGCAAAACAGTTGTCGCATAATCATAAAGCTGTGGCAAGGTTTTGGTCTTGGATGTCATGGCCAAGATCATGATGGGAGAGGTGGAGGGATTCATCTTGAAATAGGATGGATTGGAACGCATCGAAGAGGGAAGGTCGGCACGTGCCGCTTGTAAGGCGGCTTCTACATCCCTTGCCGCATTATTGATATCTTTGGAAAGATCGAATTGTAAAATGATCCTGACCTGGTTTTGGGTTGATTGTGAGGTCATTTCATTGGTGCCAGGTATCTGTCCCAGCCTTCTCTCCAATGGTGCAGCAATTGAGCTGGCAATTTCCTCTGGTGTGCCGCCCGCTTGTTGGGCACGTATCATGATTACAGGAAAATCCACGTTGGGGAGATCAGAAACTGGTAATAGTTCGTAACCCAGTATACCTGTTAGAAATAATGTAACTGTGAGTAAAATTGTTGCAACAGGCCGTTGTATAAAGGGTTTTGCTATATTCATGATTCAGGTTTTTCATCAATTGGTTGGTGATTGGATAATGATGAAAAAAAATGATGTCCCCAGTTTTTAAGTCTTTCCATATATAGATAAATAATGGGAGTTGTAAAAAGAGTGAGCAATTGGCTGGCAAGAAGCCCCCAAAAAATGCTGATACCCAAAGGATGCCTTAGTTCAGATCCGGTTCCTGTTCCCAGCATCATGGGAATAGCCGCCAACATGGCCGCCAGGGTTGTCATCAGAATGGGCCTGAACCGTAGAAGTGCTGCCTGATGAATTGCCTCCAGTGAGGATTTCTTGTCTTTCCTTTCAGCCTCCAGCGCAAAATCAATCATCATAATGGCATTTTTTTTGACAATTCCAATTAATAGAATGATGCCAATAATTCCCATAATATCTAAATTGCATCCATCAATCCATAGTGCAAATAGTGCACCAATCGTGGCCGAGGGAAGGGTTGACAAAATAGTTATGGGATGAATGAAGCTTTCATAAAGAATGCCAAGGATAATATAAACAGCAATAATGGCCGCTATAACAAGAAACAATTCATTTTTAAGGCTCTTTTCAAATGCAGCCGCTATTCCTTGAAAACTGACCTGGAAGCTTGAGGGAAGATTCAGTTCCTTGTGGATGGAATTGATGATTTGTGTTGCCTCCCCCAGGGAATGACCCTTGTTGATGTTAAAGGAAATCGATATGGCTGGAAACTGACCGAAGTGGGTGACTAGAAGGGGTGCGGTGTCATGAGTGATTCTTGTCACCTGGGATAAAGGAACCAGACCAGAGGTTGGATTTCTTGTTGGACCAGAAGTTGAAGCGGAATTGTTGCCATTTATTCCGGGAAGATAAAGCTGGTTCAAAGAGGTCAAATGTTTTTGAAATTTTGGATCGGCTTCCAGAATGATCCTGTATTGGTTTGATTCTGTAAAAATAGTGGAAATTTGGCGTTGGCCAAAAGAGTCATATAAAACATTATCAATTGTTTGAGGTGTGATGGAATAACGAGCACCTGTGGCACGGTCAAGGGTGATATTGGCAACCAATCCCTGTGATTGCAGGTTTGAGGAGACATCGGAAAGGGTAGGTTCTTTTTGCAGACGATTAACAATTTTAGGTACCCAGAGTTCAAGTTGCCTGTAATCCGGATTTTCGATCAAAAGTTGGTATTGGGTGGCTGAAAAAGTTGTTTCTAGCGAGAGATCTTGTATGGGTCGAAGATAAAGTTGTGTTCCAACAACCTGTCTTGATGCCCGGGTTATTCTTTTGATTGTTTTTTCAATAGATGTTTTACGTTCCTTTCGGTTTTTCAAATTGATCAAGAAACGTCCCTGATTAAGGGTCATATTCTGTCCGTCAATGCCGATAAATGATGAAAGGTTATCCACGTCTGGATCGTTTAAAATTGTGTTTGCCAGAGCTTTTTGCTTGTTTGCGACCGCTTTCAGCGAGGCATTTTGAGGCATGATGGATATGCCTTGTGCCATACCGTTATCTTGAACGGGAAAGAAACCCTTGGGGATGTAGTAAGCCATTATGAGGGTTATGACAAAGGTGCAACAGGTGATAAATAAGGTTAGAGGCTGGTGTTTGAAGACAAATTGTAGTCCGGTATTGTAAAATTCTATTATTCTGTCTATCACACGATCAAAAAAATAGTTGTTCTGTTTTTTTTCGGTTTCGGTCAGAATATGCGCACACAACATTGGAACCAGGGTTAGGGAAACAATGGCGGATATGATGATTGTAATAGACAGGGTAACTGCAAATTCGTAAAATAAACGACCGATAATATCCCCCATGAATAATAGAGGGATAAGGACAGCGATTAAAGAAATCGTAAGCGATATGATTGTAAACCCTATTTCTTCTGACCCTTTTAAAGCGGCTTGAATCCGGTTTTCGCCCATTTCGATATATCGTGTAATGTTCTCTATCATAACAATTGCATCATCCACAACGAAACCGGTCGCTATTGTCAATGCCATCAAGGATAAATTATCTAGTGAGAAATTAAAAAGATACATTACCGCCAAGGTTCCGATCAAGGATAGGGGAACGGAAAGACTGGGAATGATTGTTGCAGAAATATTTCTTAAAAAGATAAAGATGACCAAAATAACCAAGATAATTGACAGAATGAGCTCAAATTTTACATCATGAATTGAAGCGCGAATGGATGTCGTGCGATCGGTCAATGGCGTTAATGTTATACCAGAAGGCAATGATTTTTTTAATTGTGGTAATATTTCATTGATATTGTTAACAACCGAGATAATATTGGCCTTGGGTTGCCGTTGTACATTTAAAATCAAGGCTGGTGTTTTATTTGCCCATGCCATCAATTGACTATTTTCTGGACCGTTTATGACAGTGGCCACATCACGTAATCGAACAGGTCCATTATTGTTATAGGCGATAATTTGGCTAAGTAACTGTTCCGGATTTTTTATTTGTCCATTGGTCTGGATGGTGACGGCGCGTTTTGGGCCATCCAAATTTCCGGTGGGGGAATTGACATTAACGTTACCGATTGTTGTTCTGATACTGTCCAGATCAATTCCATATGAAGTTATTTTAGGAATATTGATTTGTACACGGATTGCCTTACGTTGTCCTCCTGATAGGGTAACCAGTCCTACCCCATTAATCTGGCTTATTTTTGTGGCCAACCTGTTATTAACGTAATCCTCAACCTCGGTCAGGGGTAGAGATTTTGAAGTAATGCCAAGCGTAAGGATAGGTGTATCAGCAGGATTTACTTTTGCATAAACAGGAGGTGCAGGCAAATCAGTGGGCAAAAGGGAGTTGGCCTGATTGATAGCTTCTTGCACTTCCTGGGCCGCGACATCCATGGAGACTGAAAGATTGAATTGTAACGTGATGACTGAAGCCCCTCCAGAGGATTGGGAAATCATTTGATTTAATCCAGGGATGGATCCCAATTCACTTTCCAATGGTGCTGTGACCGAGGTCATCATGACATCCGGACTTGCGCCCGGATAAAATGTTGAAACGGTTATTGTTGGATAGTCAACATCAGGTAACGCGGACAGGGGTAAGAAACGATAGCCTAATATTCCGCAGATCATGATGGCAATCATAAGCATGGTTGTTGCCACGGGGCGCAAAATAAAAAGGCGTGATGGATTCATAAAGATCTCGATTTATTTATAAACTTGACAAAATTAGGAAACTGTTATGATTTTCAAGTTAATTATTATTCAGAAGATTGCGTATTTTCGGGAATGATGACTTTTGAACCTTCATGTAAAGTATCAATTCCGTCAGTAACTATTTTTTCATTCTCAACTAAACCAGCGGTTATAACCGTATGTTCACCATCATTATATCCTGTTTTGATTGTCTGTATTTTAACCGTTGAATCTTTTTGAATAACATACACAAAGGAACCATTTGGTCCTGTTTGAATGGCATTATTTGGTAAAATCAAAGCATCTTTAATAACCTTGACTAGTAAATGGGCATTTACAAATTGGTTTGGAAAAAGCTCCCAGTTTTTATTTTCAAAAATGGCTCTCAACCGAACGGTTCCTGTTGATGTGTCAATCTGACTGTCTATCACGCTTGTTTTTCCTGTGGCAAGTTTGGTCGTATTATCGGTGTTCCAAGCCTCAACGGTTAGTTCTTTTTTATTTTTCAAAGCTTCCAAGACAATGCCCAATTGATTTTCAGGTAAGGTAAAAATAACCGACATGGGGGTCATCTGGGTTAAAGTGGCCAATCCTCCGCTTTGGCCTTCGGTAATATAATTTCCCGCATCAACCTGTCTGATCCCGATGCGACCGTCAACAGGTGCACGGATGTGACAGTAGATAAGATTTAATTCTTGCTGTTTGATTAGGGCCTGATCTGTTTTGACCTGTCCTTCAAGCTGGGCAACCTTATATTGCTGATCTTGAGCCGTCATGGGGGCGATACTATTTTGTTTTAGAAGGGTTTGATAGCGCTTATTGTCCAATTTTGCCTGTTGCAGTAAGGCCGTGTCGGCTTTTAAATTGCCTTCATATTGTGCCTTCAAAGCTTCTGAGGGACGTGGGTCAATAAGGGCAAGTAAATCATTTTTCTTAACCAATTGCCCTTCCGTGAAAAATACTTGTTGTAAATAGCCGGAAATTCGTGTTTGTACGGTAACATTGGAAATGGGAACGACTGTTCCAAGTTCAGTTAGAATAACAGGTAGATGGCTTTTCTTTACAATTGTTGCTGCAACGGGTTGTTCAACAACATAATGGGAATGCTCGGAAGTTGATGAAAATACACCATAAAAACGATATGCCACCCCAATAATGACAGCTATTAGACCGATATATAAAAATATTTTTAACCATGGATGCAAACGTGAGTGAGATTTATCAGAATTTGTTGTATTTTGGGGTAAAGTCATATGCAAGAAACTTATTTTTAATGGCAATATCTAAATTTATATAATTAAAAATCAAAATAACAAAACTAATTGTGACAAAATAAATCATTGCAGAATTTAATCAATATTAAAGTTGATCACTTCATTTTTTAATATTCCTTAACCCTGGAGATTTTATATCTCTAAAAAGCGGTATTGTAATCTAAGTGATTGATAATTTTATAGACTTTTTGGTTTGGAGTTGTCATAATTACCAATAGTCTATGAATTGTTGTTATAAAAGGTGCATAATATGAGTAATGTAAAAGATTTTATTAAAAATACTGCTGAAAAAATTGAAAATACATTAACGGATGGAAAGGCAAAATTAAAGGACGCGGTTGACCATGCCAAGCAAAATTATGAATCGGTGAAAAACGAAGCAAAAGATACACTTAAAAACATAAAAAAATGATAAGATTGCAATCCTTTTTTAAAGGAGGGAACAATGTCAAAGAATATGGAAGATACTTTAAGGGAAGTTGGTGCAAAAATTGGCAGCTCGATTGATGATGCCAAAGATAAAGCACAGGATGCCTTTTCTCGTGCCCAGGATAAAAAACAGGATACTATTGATCAATTAAAAGACAAGGTTCAAAACGTCGCGGACCAGGCCAGAGAAAAAGGTCAGGATTTAAGAAATAAAGCATCTGATCAAAAAGGAAAACGTTTTGAGGATTTTGCGGGTGTTGCCGATAATGAATTTTCGCGTCTATATGGTTCTGAGGGGAAAATGGAATGCTTGATGAATTTCATTCGAAACCGTCCTGTTGCAGCATTGGTTATAGCTTTGATTGCCGGAACATTTTTATCAAGGATGTTTAAATGTTGTTGTAAACATCGTAAATGTAAATAAGCTAATAATTAAATTTAAAATTTAGGCTTAAAAAAGCTGTTAATCAGAAGTTATTAACAGCTTTTTTTATTTTTTTCATTTTAGGGCTATTCATTTGCGACTCGTTGAGTATAGTAGGTTATTGGTTTAGAAACGAATTATTTGAGTAGAATGCATCATAAAGTATCAATTGCAGGCGTGGATGAAGTGGGAATGGGTTGTCTTGCTGGTCCTGTTGTTGCTGCCGCTGTAATGTTTCAGGAAAATATTCCTGAGGATATTTCAGAATTGCTTGATGATTCAAAGAAAATCAGACCTGCATTGAGACAAGAAATTTATGCGGTTTTAAATCAAATGCCGCATGTCAAGATTGGTGTGGCCGCGGCATCAGTTGATGAAATTTTCCATTTAAATATCAGGAAATCTGCCAGCTTGGCAATGCAAAGGGCTGTATCAAAACTAAATATTCTTCCTGATCTTGTATTGGTTGATGGAACGATCGATCCTGATTTTGGATGTGCCACGCAAACCATTATCAAGGGGGATGGATTTTCATATTCAATTGCTGCGGCATCAATTATCGCAAAGGTTTTGCGCGATAAGCTGATGGTTGGTCTGGCACGGAAATGGGATCGGTATGGATGGGAGCATAATGTGGGGTACCCAACGGTTATGCATCGTGAGGCCTTGAGGAAATATGGTTGTTCTCCACATCATCGCCAAGGATATATCACCGTAAGACAATTTTCGTTTTCAATGGATGTAGAGCAAAAAGAGCAAGTAAAAGGTCAAGGATTTTATGAGTGAAGCAGTAAAATTAAATATACCTTTGGATCAGATTTTGAATGGTGAATGTATTCAGGTCATGAAAACCATACCTTCTGCGTCAATTGACTGTATTTTTGCCGATCCCCCATATAATTTGCAATTACAGGGAGAATTGCGTCGTCCAGATGATACAATTGTGGATGGGGTTAATGAAGATTGGGATAAATTTAAGAGTTTCCAACTATATGATCAATTTTGTCGAAGCTGGTTGAAGGAATGTCATCGTTTATTGAGAAAAAATGGAACAATTTGGGTTATTGGTTCCTATCATAATATTTTCAGAATTGGAGCAATTTTACAGGATCTTGGTTTCTGGATCTTGAATGATATTGTTTGGCGGAAATCCAATCCCATGCCAAATTTTAAGGGAAGACGATTTACCAATGCGCATGAGACATTAATATGGGCAGCCAAAGATGCTGATAGTAAATATTGTTTCAATTATCAGGCCATGAAAACCCTAAATGATGATATTCAGATGCGTTCTGATTGGTTTCTGCCTTTATGTACTGGACATGAAAGACTTCGAAATGAACATGGACTAAAATTACATCCGACCCAAAAACCAGAAAGCTTGCTATATCGCGTTATCTTGTCCTCTACAAATATTGAAGATGTTGTATTGGATCCTTTTGCTGGAACTGGAACAACCCTTGCCGTGGCAAAAAAACTTCAGCGACGTTATATCGGGATTGAGCGTCATCCAGACTATATGAAAGCCGCCCTTCGACGTGTGAACAATGAAAAGCCGTTATCGATTGAAGATATTAAAGTCACCCCTTCCAAACGAGAGATTCCTCGTGTTCCTTTTGGAAACCTGATTGAACAGGGATTTATTCAGCCAGGAACAATCTTGATGGATCGAAATAAACGCGTTTTTGCTACAGTAACATCCGATAGCACTGTTATCAGTGGAAACAAAAGAGGTTCCATTCATAAAATTGGGGCCCTTGTAACAAATTCACCTTCTTGTAATGGATGGACCTTTTGGCATTTCGAAAGAAATGGAGGATTATATGCTCTTGATATATTGCGTAATGAATATAATGCAATGACTAAATTGGCCAAATCTTAAATTCAAATGTAAAACCTAGCTTTTGTTAAAACCGAGAAAGCCGATTTCAGGTTTGGAAATATTGTTATAATGTGAATATGTGTTTGATTGGTTGAGATTTGAAACAGTTTTACGTTGATTTTGACCTTTAATGGATAAATATCCTTTTTCACTTTTAACCGAAACCGTTGATATTTCTCTATCACCATTTAGTTTTTGAGGTGAGTTATTATAGCCACGCATTGACAAAAGCAAAAAGGTGATGCGATCGCGATTAAGATCAATGGACATTTCCAGAGGTGTTTGACCCAAGACGTTGGTTGCATGTAAATCGGCACCACGGTTTAAAGCATCTTGTGCGGCGTAAAGGTTTCCGACATTGATCGCTTCAAAGAGGGATTGTGTTGGATTTTTGCTATCATCATCATTTGAATCATCATCAGTTGGATCATCATCGTCATCATTTGTTGATGTTTTGTTTGTTTGACTATTTTGCTTGTTGTTTTTGGATGAAGAAGTTACTTTTGATGTTTTTTGTTTAGGGTTGTTTTTTGCTGTCTGGGCAACGCCAGACAGGACAGGTAATGTAAAATATCCGCTGAACGCAAGGCAGAATAGCAAAGATAATAAACGAGATTGATAATTCATGTGATTATTCTCTTGATAGAAACCAAAATCCTAAAGCTAATATTTCTTTTATCAAATCAATCATGAATAAGAAACACTTTCTTTATATCATATTTCAAAAGATATTTTGCATATTAAGTTCATGGATATGCATTTACAGTTTATTTGTTATGACATAATGATAAAATTCAGAATAGGGATGATGTGGACATGATAGATTTATAACATAACCATTATTCATCAAGAAAGAATTGAAATGGGAATGATATAAATTTTCAAGAAAATAATTTTAATTTTGTATTGTTTACTGACAGGTTTGCAAAGTCGCAAAGAATTATTGATGGGTCTATTGTTGAATTAATTTCTAAGAAATAGGATGGGTCGTTTCAATAGAATGATTATAAAAGTGACTGTTTCATGAATATTTTGGATAAATTACCTGATCAATCCAAAAAGGATTTAAAAAAATTATGGGATATTTTTCCTGATGCACGTTTAGTTGGCGGTGTGGTTCGGGATTTGCTTGTTCAGAAACCAATTTCTGATATTGATATCGCAGCCATGGATCTCCCTGACCGTATAATTGAAAAATTAAGTCGGGCAGGGATAAAGGGGATACCTACAGGTATTGAACATGGAACAGTTACGGCAATAATAAATCATCATTCATATGAGATAACGACATTACGTAAGGATATTAAGACTGATGGGCGACATGCCAAGGTTGTTTGGACACAGGACTGGCAAGAGGATGCTGCCAGACGTGATTTTACAATTAATGCTTTATATTGTGATAAAAACGGAAAATTATGGGATTATTTCCATGGACAGGAAGATCTTTCATTAGGTCATGTTCGTTTTGTAGGAACGGCACATGAACGTATTGCAGAAGACTTTTTAAGGATTTTAAGATATTTTCGTTTTTATGCGCGCTATGGAAAAACTCAACCGGATTTAGATGCTGTGAATGCCATTCAGTTTTATGCGACACAGCTTGATACTTTGTCGGCAGAGCGAGTTTGGTCAGAATTAAAAAAGATTATCACGGGTCCAAGAGCTGGGGATGTATTAAATTTGATGGATAGATATGGGGTTTTAACCGTTCTAATGCCTTTTGGGTATCGTCTTGATCCGTTTGTTAAACTTATCGCGGCAGGCGTGCCTGATAATGCAATTATCCGCCTGTCTGCCTTAATTAAGGGGTCTGCCATATTAGTTGCAAAAAAGTTTAAATTGTCCAGTAAAGATGCTAAATTCTTATCAAGATTGGAAAAACCGTTATCCTTAAAAGCCGATGCATCGGATAAGCGGCTTGTTCAATTAAAGGCATTATATTCTCTTGACGTTCTTATTGGCCAAAGCTGGCTAGAACAGATTAAACACCGGGATGATGATTTCATTCTATGGGATAAATGGCGTAAACGGGTTATTGATATACCGACACCAGTTTTCCCCGTAAAAGGTAGGGATTTAATTGAACTGGGAGTTGAAAAAGGTCCAATAATGGGGAAAATTCTTGAATCGGTTAAAATATGGTGGATTGATGGTGGATGTTATGCTTCCGCCTTGGATTGTATAGAGTGGTTAAAAAGGCACAGTTTGAAAAATACAGATTAAATATTCGATTTAATATTTTAATTTGGGTTAAAAAGCTTTCATATCATTTGCTCCATGTAAAAGTATCAAAGTGTGAATCAAGAACAGAAAAACAATAAGAAACAAACTAAAAGAAAGATGATTTTATCCCTGATACTGGGGGAAGACAAAAGTTGGCCTTTTCTTCAACGTTTATGGAGAGAGCAAATACGTTTTTATCCGAAACGTATTTTATTGATTGTTATCTCGACAATTTTTATGGCCGGATTGACAGCTTTATACCCTTTGGTGATAAAGCGCGCATTGGATATGTTTAAGGATAATGATCCTCGAATTTTGTATCAGATCCCCGCCCTGGTTGTTATGGTGACGGCCGCAAAGGCCGCGTCACAATATATTCAGACGCTTTCCGTACAAGATTTGGTTTTACAGATTATACGGGGGCTGCAGAAAAAAATGTTTTTGCATCTGGTTCATGCAGATATCTCGTTAGTTGAAAAGGAAGCCCCCGCACAGCTTTCCGCCCGTTTTACCACTGATGCATTATCCATACGTGAAGCCATGATAAGAATGGTTAATGCGTTTGGAGATGCAATTACGGTTATTAGTTTGATTGTTTCGATGTTCTATATGGATTGGGAGTTGAGTTTAATTGCGGCTCTATTATATCCAATCGCTGCTGTACCTATTCAAAAATTGGGAAAGCGAGTGCGCAAAGCTTCCGGAAATATGCAGGAACAGGTTGGAAAAACCGCAGCGTTATTGAATGAGACTTTTTCACAGGCCAGAACCGTTCGTGTCTATGGAATGGAAAAGCGTGAAATCAGACGGTTGGGTCAATCATTTGATCAATTATATGATGCTACTCTAAAAATTATTCGAGGTCGTGCAAAAGTTGATCCAATTATGGAGGTTTTGGGAGGAAGTGCCGTTGCGGCGGTTTTAGGATTTGCTGGCTGGCGTGCCGCGATGGGCGGTGCAACCTTGGGGGATTTTTCAGGCTTTGTAGCGGCTTTGCTTTTGGCGGCAAGACCGTTGCGGGCCCTGGGATCTTTAAATGCGGCAATGCAGGAAGGCATATCTGGTCTAAACCGTATTTTTAATATTATTGATCAACCTATCAAAATAAAAGATAAAATGAATGCACTGCCTTTACCTAATGGAAAAGGGAAAATTCAATTTCAAAATGTGCATTTTATTTATCCAGGTCGTGAAGTTGGATTGCATGGTTTGAATTTTGAAATTGAATCAGGCCAGACTGTTGCCCTGGTTGGGCCCTCGGGTGCGGGAAAATCAACGGCGTTGACTTTGATCCCCCGTCTACATGATATACAGCAGGGACAGATCATTTTTGACGGAGTTGACTTGCGGAACATCAAAATTCATGAATTGCGTTCAGCAATCGCCTATGTTCCACAAGATCCGTTGTTATTTGATATGTCTATTATCGATAACATTCGGATCGGTAATCCGTATGCAAGCAAAGAGGAGATCGAAAAAGTCTTGGAAGGGGCAGCTATCAATCGTTTTCTTGGAGATTTACCAAAAGGCCTGGATACAAATGTTGGTCATGGTGGACAATGTCTTTCAGGAGGTCAGCGTCAGAGAATTGCCCTTGCACGTGCGTTAATAAGAAACCCTCGTTTATTGTTATTGGATGAAGCGACAAGTGCATTGGATACGGAAAGTGAACATGTCATACAAAAAGCCTTGGCTAAACTGCGAAGGGATTGCACGACTTTAATTGTGGCCCACCGTTTGTCTACTATACGAACAGCACATGTCATTATCGTTGTTTCGGATGGGAAAGTTGTAGAACAGGGAAATCATGATTATTTAATGAAACAGCAGGGCATGTATGCCAGATTGATACAGACGCAGAATCTGGATTATTAATAATTTTATCATTGTGGATGGACATTTATGACAGCGGATACAACTGACTCGAAACAGGATCTTGATTCATCTGAAGAAAAAAAATCCACCAATCCTAAAAATAAAAAAAAGGCAATCCGGTATCTAATGTTTTTCATTATGATCATTGTTGTCATTTTAATTGGTTTATATTGGTGGTTTACACGTAATGATGTTAGTACGGATGATGCATTTACCGCCGGGCGTGCCATTACGATCGCACCGCATGTCAATGGTTACGTGACTGAATTATTGGTCAATGATAATCAGTTTGTCCATAAGGGTCAGGTTTTGTTGAGGATTGATTCAAGGGATTACAAAGCATCTTTTTTACAGGCGCAAGGTAATTTGGAAAGGGCAAAAGCCCAGTATCTTGCCTCACAATATTTATTGGAAGTTGCAAAAAAGAATTATCCAGGTCAGCTAAAAGTTGCCGAGGGACAACTGGAAGCCGCGAAAGCGCAATTATTCAAGGCCAAAACGGATTATGTTCGTCAACATAATATTGCGCGTCCTGCTACAACCCAGCAGGCGATTGATTATGCCACTTCCGCTTTTAACCAGGCAAAAGCGGAAGTGGACAGAGCTGAAGGTAATTATTTAATTGCCACTCCAGTCGAAGCCAATATTGGCAATGTCAAAAGTAAGGTTTCTGATCAGGGTGGGGCTGTTAAGGCAGCGGAAGCACAATTGGAAACGGCCGCTTTAAATGTTGGATGGACTGAAATCAGGGCACCGCATGATGGATGGATTTCCAAACGTAACGTTGAGCAGGGCAGTTATGTAACCGTTGGTCAATCCCTTTTATCCATAGTTGAGCCAGAGGTTTGGGTAATTGGAAACTACAAGGAAACACAGATTACCAATGTTCGTCCGGGTCAAAAGGTTAAAATTGAGGTGGATGCATATCCATTTATGAAATTAAAGGGGCATGTTGATTCAATCCAGGCAGGAACAGGATCTGTCTTTAGTGCTTTTCCACCAGAAAATGCTACGGGTAACTATGTCAAGATTGTACAGCGTGTTCCTGTTAAAATATTGATTGATGAAGGACTGGATCCCAAGGTTCCCTTGGCCATAGGTCTTTCAGTCGTGCCAACGGTTTACACGAAATGAGTCAATCCGCTACCTTAAATACCGTAAAAGAGGAATGGAAGCCAAAACATAATCCATGGTTAATTGCCATTGTCGTAACTCTTGCCGCTTTTATGGAAATTCTGGACACGACAATTGTCAATGTATCTTTGCCCCATATTGCCGGCAGTTTATCAACAACCTATGATAATGCGACTTGGTCATTGACCTCCTATCTGGCGGCTAACGGAATTGTTTTAACAATTTCGGGATGGTTAGGAAGGATCCTTGGACGAAAACGTTATTTTCTTATTTGTATATTCATGTTTGCCGTATCTTCTTTTTTATGTGGTATCGCAAATAGCTTGGCTCAGCTCGTTTTATTCCGCCTAATGCAAGGATTTTTTGGGGGGGGGCTTCAACCAAACCAGCAATCGATAATTCTCGATACCTTCCCTCCAGATAAACGGGGGGCAGCTTTCGGACTAACGGCAATTGCCACTGTGGTTGCACCTGTATTGGGTCCATCCTTGGGCGGATGGATCACGGATAGTTATTCCTGGCGATGGATTTTCTTTCTTAACGTTCCTGTCGGAATCATAACAGTGTTTGCGGTGGCCATGCTTGTTGATGATCCGCCATGGGCCAGAAAGCGTAGTGAACGAATTGATTATATTGGAGTCAGCTTAATAACACTGGGACTTGGTTGTCTGGAAGTCATGGTGGATCGTGGGGAAAATGCTGACTGGTTTGGTTCGGGTTTCATCTGTTGGTTGGGTTTTTTTTCGGTAATTGGTATCATAGGCGCAATAATATGGCTTCTTTATACAGAAAAACCTGTTGTTGATCTAAAAGTATTCAAAGATCGTAATTTTGCAATAAGCTCAATTTTAATGGCTGGATTGGGTGGATGTCTATATGCATCAGCTGTAATTGTTCCACAATTTACGCAGCAGATTATTGGATACACGGCTTTTCTTTCTGGATTGGTTCTAACACCAGGTGGGATTGCCATCATTATTTTAATTCCTGTTATTGGTAAAGTGATCAATGTTGTTCAAATACGTTATGTAATAGCGATGGGTTTTTTCCTATTCGGCTGCGCGTTGTTTTATTCAGCCAACTTGGTGCCAAATTCGGATTTTTTGCATTTGGTCATGTACAGGATATCACAATCGGTTTGTCTCGCTTTCCTATTTGTTCCTCTCTCAACCATTGCCTTTATGACAATTGAAGAAAAATATAATGCAGATGCTTCGGCATTGTTTAGTATGACAAGAAACGTGTTGGGAGCCTTATGTATTTCTGGAGCAACAGCTTTAATCACTGAAAGAAGGCAGGTAAATCAGGCACACATGGTACATTGGATGTCTCCTTTCCATCAGCCTTTTAATGATTATTTGGCACATATGCGTGCAGTGGCTCAGCAATTGGGATATGCAACACAGGATCAGGCAGAAACAGCCATGAAGTATCTTTATCAGGATTTCATTAAACAGGTGGCAATTTTGGCCTTTAACGATGTATTTATGATTTTAGGTTGTTTGGCTTTTCTTCTCGTACCATTTTGTTTTTTTCTGGATGGCTATACAGCAAAGAAAAAAAAGGTAGATAGCTAATTATATGTATTTATGAAAATATTCGGCTATTTTTTGATAAAGATCATGTTTGAACCCGGTGTTGATTTTCGCCAATTCGGAAGATGAAATCCATTTCCATTCATTGAACTCTTTTTCATTATGGGTATTTAGATCAATATCGCTATCTTTCCCCAGAAATCTAACAGCAAACCATTTTTGGGTTTGTCCTTTATACTTACGTTTAAGAGGATTGCCAATCATATTGGATGGGAAATCATAGGATAACCATTCGGGATATTCCTCCAGAATTTTTATGTTACTTGTACCAATCTCTTCCAACAATTCACGTTTAAGCGCTTCTTGCGGGGTCTCATTTTTGTCGATCCCACCTTGGGGAAAGGCCCATATCTTATCTTTTGCCAGATCATGGCGTAATGCAATGAAAATTTCCCCTTTTTTGTTAAGGATAAAAGCTGCAACATTACGACGATAAGGTAGGGCTTTCATGATAAAATCCTTATTTGGAATGGATAGCAGGATGATCAGGAACAGACTTGTCCTGATGATTGGGCTGCTTTTGTTCTTGTTTTGAAGAATTGGCTTTGTTATCGTTGGAAGGTTTTTGCTGAACGGTGTTTTTACCTTTACTGTCCAAAGAGGCCGATTTTTTTAATGGGATAGGAAAAGGTTTATCGTTGGATAATCCGGCCATGGATCTTATAACTTTTAGACCCTGTTGTAACTGGAAATCAGTTGAGGGGTTCGTATAATCAAATTTTGCCCAATCTTTAGGAGGCTGGGCCGGTATTGATTTCGCAATTGCAGGTAGATCATTTCTGATGGGAGCTTTGGTTTGGTTTCCGCCTTCATTTTTGATAATATGATTTAGGTCAGCTTCACGAATGTTAAATTCTGGTGCATCGTAACTATCTTGCACCTTGATATCGGGGCTGATACCCAACCCCTGGATTGAACGGCCAGATGGTGTGTAATATCGCGCTATCGTTAGGCGGATTGCACCATTTCCAGGAATAGGCATGACAGATTGAACAGATCCCTTACCAAAGGTTTTTTCCCCTACGAGCACAGCACGATGATGATCTTGCAGAGCTCCAGACACGATTTCACTTGCCGATGCTGAACCTCCATTAATAAGAACGACAATAGGCAATCCATTGGTAATATCTTTCCCCTTGGCATTCCATCTTTGATTATCCTTAGGATTGCGTGCTTTGGTTGAAACAATGGCACCTTCCTTTATGAAATCCCGGCTGACAGAAATAGCCTGATCAAGTAGCCCGCCTGGATCATTACGAAGGTCAATGACCAGACCTGCAAGTTTGTGGTTGCTTTCTTTTTGTAGTTTATCAAAGGCCTGACGCATATTTTTCTCTGTTTCTTCGTTAAACTGAGAAATTCGAATATAGCCTATACGATCATAAAGAGCTGACTTTATTACTTGAATGTGAATGATTTCACGGATCAGGGTTACTTTAATAGGTTTCGGTTCTTTCAGACGGATCAAAGTCAGGGTGATTTGTGTTTTAGGTTTGCCACGCATTTTATCGACGGCTGCATTTAGGGTCATTCCATCAATATTTTTGCCATCAATCGCAATGATATAATCCCCGGGTTTTATACCGGCCCGTGCGGCAGGTGTTCCATCAATTGGTGAAACTACCTTAATATGCCCCTCATCTTCTTGTACCTCCAAGCCAAGGCCACCAAATTCACCTTTGGTTTGAATCTGCATGTTGGCAAATTGTTTTTCCGTCATATATGAACTGTGGGGATCAAGTCCTGTCAACATTCCATTCAACGCATTGGTGATCAAGTCCTTGTCCGCAACAGGCTCAACATAACCGGCTCGAACGCGTTCAAACACATCTCCAAATAAGGTGAGTAAGCGATAGGTTTCAGCACTGTTATTTTGTACCTGATCTTTTTTTACATCTTCGGCCAATGCTTGAATGGTCAGTTGGTTATCCGACCGTATCCAATTTTGAATCTGTGATCCCAATCCAATGCCAGCGATAAAAAGTGTCGTACCTAGCAATAATCCTGTACGGAACTTCATGCTGATTTTCTCCTAATACTTGATCCTAAAGTGGAAATGTTAACCTGTCTTTTATAATTAAAATCATGTTATATGTTAAGAAATATCTTTACCATTATAACATTAAACGAAATTATCTTATAAAAAAGGAGATGGATTGATTGCTCTCTCGCCCCGTCGTAATTGCACAAAAAGGGTGGGACGTCCGGTTTTTCCGCCTGACCAGGCCGGCATTTGACCGATCATAATCCCTTTTTGGATCGATTGTCCAATGGCTACGGATAAACTATCCATACCAGCCAACACGAACCGGTAGCTTTTTCCACAATTCAGAATGATCATGTGCCCATACCCTCTAAAAGGTCCAGCGAACTCGATTAATCCGCTGCAAGGGGAACGGACTGTTGCTTGAGATTGGGGGGCATAGGTAATTCCCTGCGCTGGACCAGTTTCTGTTTTACTTCCCCATAATGAGACAATGGGTCCGATGACGGGTGCATTGGCCTTGGATGTGGTTCTTGAATTGAGACCAGGACCGTTGTTGGCTGATGAGATCATGGCTGACTCTTTCCGTGCTTTCTGCAATCGTGCCATATTATGTGCTCTTTGCGCGCGGATAATTTCAGCTTTTAAAGCGTGTTGTGCCCTGATTTTTGTTAGATTGATCTGTCGAATTGCATCATTAAGACTTTGCGCCTTCTGAGCTGCATTAGCTGCATTCTGGGAAATCTCAAAAACCGTTTTGGCAGATTCCTGTTGAGTGATGCGGGCCTGCTTTAAAGCCTTGGTTAATTGATTTTGTTCATTTTCCTGTTTTTTGTGAAGTTGGGCAAGATTCGTGATCTGAATTGTAAATTGATTTTGTAGCTGATTGATTTCCTCTTTATGTTGCTTAAGAACTTTTGCCTGATTTTCCAGCTGCTTGGATAGGTTCTGTATGATGGACAAACCTATTGTTGCATGGGAGGATGGCGAAGGCGCCGCGAGTAATGTATCTGAGGGATACAGGGATAACCGTTCAATTAAGGGGAGGAATTTTGAAAAATTTTTTGATTCGTTTTGCAACTGTATATTCAAGGTTACAATCTTAGATTTCAGATTTGTTATTTCCTTGTTAATTTCCTGAATTCGGGTTTCGGTTGTCTGTAGTTTTTCAGTTGCCTGAACCATATTGTTATTGATTTGATGCGTTCGCTTTTTATCTTGCCGGGCTTTTAAAATTGCACGTTGTTTTTCTTTTTGAATAGTTTCCAAATTTGAATTTATTTTTTCTTTTTCTTTCAAAAGCTGTTTTTGTGTTTGTTCGCTTTTATTCAGAATTTGCTGCAATCTCGTTTGCTTTTGCTGTTGAGCACAGGCATGATGGGGTAGTCCGGTAAGGAAAATACTTATCTGGATTATAAATATAAAAACATGAAATTTAAAAAATGAAGATAAATGACAGAGTTTCAGAACGGCCTCGATAAATTCAATTTATGTAAAAATATTCAATCATTGATATATTAAAATTTTACAGTGATAAAATGAAGATCATAAAAAACCTTTAGAATGAATTATTCTAAAGGTTCGTTAATGACATGCAAAACTCGGTTGATAAATATTTTATTCTTTGATCAGCACTTTACCTGTCATTTCCTTGGGCTGTGGTAAATTCATCAATTTTAAAATCGTTGGTGCCAGATCTGCCAAACGACCGTCATGCAGTTGAACATTCTCAACACCGTCAAGGATAACGGGAACTCTGTCAAGCGTATGTTGAGTATGAGGTTCACCAGTTTTTTCATCAACCATCATTTCACAGTTTCCATGGTCAGCCGTAATAATTAGGGCTCCATGTTGTTTCCTGATGGCTGGAACAATTTTTCCTATAGCTTTGTCAACCGCTTCAACCGCTTTAATGGCAGCATCAATCTTACCTGTATGACCCACCATGTCAGGGTTTGCGAAATTGACAACGATTAGGTCATATTTTTCACTGTTGATGGCATTTACAACTTTTTCAGTTAATTCGGGTGCCGACATTTCAGGTTGAAGGTCATAAGTTGCAACTTTTGGAGAGTTGACCAGAATACGATCTTCGCCAGGGAAGGGGTCTTCATGACCACCATTCAAGAAATAAGTGACATGAGGATATTTTTCCGTTTCCGCAGCCCTGAGCTGTTTCAATCCAGCGTTGGAAACGATTTCACCCAGAACATTGGTTAATGTTTCTGGTGGGAATAGCACGCCCATTTTCTTGATTAATGTATCGCTATATTGTGTCATCCCCAACACTTTAGAAAATTGGACGGTTTTGGTACGTTTAAAACCTGTAAAATCAGGTTCCAATAACGCATCCATTAACTGACGGATACGATCAGCTCTGAAATTAAAGGATAAAACGGCATCTTGATCCTCCATTCCCTTATAATCACCAATAACTGTTGGCACGATGAATTCATCGGTAACTTTTTGATTATATGATTCAGAGATTGCAGCTAACGCATCCGTTTTGTGAGGACCCTTGCCCTCTACAATAACATCATAGGCTTTTTCAACGCGATCCCAACGTTTATCACGATCCATTGCATAATAACGTCCTGAAACAGTGGCAATCTTTACATCCTTTGGTAGTTCATTTAAAGCCATCTCAATATAGCCCCTCGCAGATTCAGGAGGAGTGTCACGTCCATCAGTAAAGACATGTAGTGCAACTTTAATGCCATAATCGTGTAAGGCCTTGGCCAGACCAATGGCATGTTCCTGATGGGCGTGCACGCCTCCTGGTGAGAAAAGTCCGAGTAAATGGCAAGTCTTGCCATTTTTCTTCAGGGTTTCAACAAAATCCTTAAACAATGGTTTTTTCAGAATGTCTCCAGTTTTAATGGCATGGGTAATTTTTGGAAGTTCTTGCATAATGACACGGCCAGCGCCGATATTCATATGTCCGACTTCAGAATTTCCCATTTGTCCATGAGGCAATCCAACATCTTCATTACTTGCATCAAGAAGAGCATGTGGAGAATTTTTAAAAAGTGCATCAATATTGGGAATACTGGCATTGGCAATAGCATTATCTTTTTTATTTGGGTTATACCCAAATCCGTCAAGGATTGTCAGCATAACGGGGCGATATTTTTTTTGAGTCATTTTTATGTCCTGTTTATTTGTTCATGGATCGTTTTGATTTTTGTTTTTGATGAACGTTATATAGTTAAAAGTTAGTTAAGTAGATAAATGAATGCAACCAGAATTTAAATTTTATCAATGATTGACTATGATCTTATAAACTAACCATATTTTGGAAAATCATAGTATTATGATTCATAATCTGATTTCATGGGGATATTTATTTAATGCTTGAAATAATATCAGTAATTTTAACGAAATTATATAAAAATAATTAATAAATATAAGTATAATTGTTTAAATAAATTAAAATTATTTATTATTATTGAAATAATTTGCAAATAATAGATTTTTTTATAAAAAATTAAAAATATAAAGGTTTTAAAAATGAAAAAAGAGAATTCATGGATGATGAATCTAACTCCAGAGCAATTACACGTTATCAGAGATCATGGTACTGAAGCATCCGGCAGCAGTCCTTTGAATTATGAATGGAGAGAAGGGGTGTATCAATGTATTGCCTGTCATGCACCCCTGTTCAAGGCAAATATGAAATTTGAAAGTGGTTGTGGCTGGCCATCTTTTTTTTCTGTAATAAATGGTGCGATCGAAACGGAAGTAGATACAAGTCATCATATGAAAAGGATTGAGGTTCATTGTGCCAGATGTAAGGCACATTTGGGTCATTTGTTTCAGGATGGACCTGCGCCAAATGGGGAAAGGTATTGTATCAACGGGATTGCACTCAATTTTGAAAGACAAATAAAATAGTTCATTTAGCCAAAAGATACGTCTTTAGTAAAAACCAACCAGAAAACCAGGGCACAAAGGGCAATCAGTGAAAGCGTGAGAAAAGCCTGATCATAACCATGGTATTTTGCTATTGTTCCTGCAAGATAATGACTGCATGATGCGCACAATCCCTGACATGTGAAGATAATGCCTAGTCCCGTATTAAATCGTCCTGATCCTTGCATTATCTTGGCAACGATTCCAGGGATGGCAACACCGATCAGACCAGCACCAACACCGTCAAGAATTTCGGCAGGAAGCAAAACAAGGGGATGTTGAATTGTTCCAATCAGTAATCCTCTTGCAGGTAGTGCAACAAGGGCTAAAACAAGCAGAATTCTATATTCATGCCGTTTTGCAAAAAACGCGGCAAAAATGGCCATTGGGATCATTGTTGCCTGAGCAATTATGATCGTCATGGCGGTATAGGATCCCGGTTTATTGATAATATTTTTTGCGACCATTGATTGACTTAAAAGTGGAAGCATCGCTGCATTGGCAAGATGGAACAAACCGATCGTAACAGCAAGAATAAAAAGTTTTTTATTTTTTAAGAGTTTGAAAAAGGGTTGGGGACTGGTTTGGTTGACATTTAACCCCCGTGCAATTTTATTGTCAATTTGTCTGGATGGGATTAATGCAAGGGCTGTAATAGCCAGGAATGCTGAACAGCTCATTAAAATAAAAATAGCCTTTAATCCAAAATAATAACTTGCTATTCCGGCTATAAGGGCTGCACAAGCATTTCCTGCATGATTAAATGATTCATTATACCCAATTTGTTTATCAAAGAGATCGGGTCCCACCAATCCCATTGTTATGCTGACTGTTGCTGAAATAAGGGTTGCTCCGGCAATGGCAATTAACATTTGAGAAATGATTGTCATTGGCAAATTGGGATAATGATAGATAAAATAGCAGCCCATAATGATACTGATTGTGGCAATAATACCTATATTTTTTTTGTAACGAATATGATCAATCAGCATACTTACGGGTGTGGTGATGATTATGCTGGTTAACCCAGCCAATGTCATGACAAAACCGATTTTATTAACTTGCCAATGATTTTGCTGCAGAAACACACCTAGGAAAGGTCCTAAACCGTCTCGAACATCGGCTACAAGAAAATTAAACAGATTAAGAAAATAAAGTGGCATAAAATCTTGAAATTGTCATTGTTATGAAGAATTGATTATATATGATTTATTTTCTTTAAAAAGCAGCTTAAAAGAAATAATTAAGTTTAAAATTACTTTATTTGGTGAATACTCAATATTTTATAAATAATTTGATGAATAATAAAAGTAATTTAAAAGTGTTATAATTTACTGTATTAATTTTTTATATAAAAGTTTAAGTATGACTATGAATTTATCAAAAAATATTTTTGAATGTTTAATTCAACAGCTTTAAATAAATTTTAAAATAAATATTTATACAGGATTTAAAATCATTGAATTAATTAAGGTGATTGAATACGAATTGGTTGAAATATATTCGTATTCAATCAATTCAGACTAAATTCTTTCGACAGTATATTTTTCTCGAAGGCTTTGTATAATTTCCTCTGCATGTTCTGCACTGCGTGCTTCCGCCATAATTTCGAGAATGGCCGATTGAACGCTTGAGGTCGAGAATAACCGTTGATGTGATACCTCTATGATATTTCCACCCTTTTCAGTTCCTATAATGTGGGAAATGTCAGCCAATACACCTGGACGATCAGGAATTGAGAATCTTAGACGTAATAGTCTTCCTTCCCGTAGGAGGGTTCGAAGTAGGGTGTTGGCCAATATACGTGTATCAATATTTCCCCCGCTGATGGGAAAGGCAATATTTTTACCCTTAAACCGTTCTGGATAGGTTAGAATGGCAGCCAGACCACTTGCCCCCGCTCCTTCGGTAATTTGCTTGGCATGTTCCGCTACAAGGGTTATAGAATCCTCAATGGCCTCCTCTGGGACGGAAACGATATCTTCCACATATTTTTCTATGACTTCAAAAGGATAAAAACCTAGTTTGCGAACGGCTATACCTTCCGCAATGGTTGCACCGCCAGGCGGTTTTAACGCTTTATGGGTGGCAAAGGAATATGAAAAATAACGATCGCTTTGAACACCAATTATTTTTGTGTAGGGTCTTAAAGCGGCAGCTACAACAGCACATCCTGAAATCAGTCCACCCCCGCCAACGGGAACAATCAGGTAATCAAGATCTGATTTTGTATCCTCGAAAATTTCCAGTGCCAATGTTCCCTGTCCAGCCATGACTGCGGGATCATCATAAGGATGAATGAAAACACGTCCATCTTCCTTGGCGAGTTGATTGGCATATTGGGTGGCCTCGGTAAAATCTTCACCTTCCAAAACAATCTTGGCACCCCAGGCCGCAGTTCGGTTGATTTTTGTCACAGGTGTGAATTTCGGCATGACAATAATCGCATCAATGCCTAGTAATTGTGCATGGCGTGCAACGCCTTGGGCATGGTTGCCGGCTGAAACGGTGATAACCCCCCGTTTTTTTTCCTCTTCAGTCAGCAGGGCAAGTCGGTTGGCAGCGCCACGTTCCTTGAAAGAGCCAACGGCTTGAAGATTTTCAAGTTTCAAGGTGATATCTGCATTTACTCTTTTTGACAGGGACTGACAAAACAGGGTAGGAGTGCGGATAATATTTTTATTTATCCGTTGCGCCGCATCATGGACGTCGTTAATTGAAATCATAATAGTATAAATCAGGGGTTAAGCGTAGATAACATCAAGGATTTCATAAGATCGATCTCCCCCAGGTGCAGGGACAGAGATCGTTGCTCCTTTTTCCTTACCGATCAGAGCCTTGGCCAAAGGGGATGAAATTGACAATAGACCTAATTTGATATCGGCTTCATGAAGTCCAACAATTTGAAAGGTGGACTCTTTTTCTGTTTCTTCATCAATCAAAACAACTTTTGCACCAAATTTAACAGTGTTTCCTGATAGGCTTGATGGATCGATAACCTGAGCCGATGAAATTATCTGTTCAAGTTCCAGTATGCGTCCTTCAGTAAAAGACTGGCGTTCACGCGCCGCTTCATATTCTGCATTTTCAGAAAGGTCGCCATGACTGCGTGCCTCAGCGATCGCACGTATAATTTCTGGCCTTTCTTTATCTTTAAGTCTGCGTAGCTCTTCTTCCAGACGTCGTAGCCCTTGAGCCGTCATTGGAAATTTTTGCAAAGTTGAATGTCCTTTAAGAAACAAATTAAGAATATTATATAAATACAATTGTTATTATAAACATATTTTTCTATAAAGAAAATTTTTGTAGCATATTACATTATTTTATTTCTAAATCAATTCTCAATCTCTATATTTGATTTCATGTATCATAAAAAGTTATGCTGGGCAGATCACTCCCGATGGAAATCCCGTCTTTCAACCCATGAAGATGAATGGCTGTTCAATTCGGAATCTTTGACAAAACGGTTAATTCGTTTAAGTCGAAATCAATTTTCATTAAAGCGTCTGTCTGAACAAAAACAAAAAATCAGGGAAGATGAATGCGGGATATTAGAGGTTGGTTATCCAAGTCTGAAACAGGTCAGGCAGGTTGTTTTGGAGGGACAAGGTCAAGCCTGGATATATGCCCGTAGCATTATCCTGTCCAAAGGGGAGGATTGCAGGGGAAACCTTTTTCAGGCAATTGGCAATAAACCGCTCGGGTCTGTATTATTTCAAAAAGATGTTTTTGAAAGGTCAAAAATTGAAATAACAAAATATCCTAGAGAACTCCTGCCAATTGATTATCGCCATTTTGGTTTATGGGCAAGAAGATCGGTATTCATTTGTTCCAGTCAATCAGTACTTGTGCAAGAAGTATTTTTACCGGATTTATGGAAACATATAGTCAATAAAAAAAAGCAGGTTTATAATAATCACCTGCTTTAGTTAAGAAAATGACCTTAGAATTTTAATGATTAAAATAAGATTGCAGCGGGGCCACGTCCAGTTTGCCTTCACGCAAAGCCGCAATGGCATGGACGGCGGCGGCGGCACCTGCCATAGTTGTATAGTGGGGTATATTATGGGTCAGCGCGGAATGGCGTATGTCGAAACTATCGGCGGTTGCCTGTGCACCCTGAACAGTATTGATAATTAGCTGGACTTCTCCGGAAAGGATCGCGTCGACACAGTGTGGACGACCCTCCAATACCTTGTTAACCACCTTGGCTTCAATACCAGCATTCTTTAAGGTTTCGGCTGTTCCACGTGTGGCCAGAATTTTAAATCCCATTTCTGTCAGTTTTCTGCCCAGAGGCAATAGAGAGGGGCGATCACTATGACGTACCGAAAGGAAAACATTGCCTGTTAAGGGTAAGGTTACACCGGCACCCAATTGAGATTTTGCAAAGGCACGTTCAAATGACGTGTCAATACCCATGACTTCACCTGTAGATCGCATTTCAGGGCCGAGAATGATATCTACATTGGGAAACCGCGCAAAGGGGAACACCGCTTCTTTAACGGCGACATGACCTCTAACAGAACGCTGTTTTAACGAAAAGGATCTCAATTTTTCCCCGGCCATGATTCTTGCCCCAATCTTGGCAATGGGTACCCCGGTTGCCTTTGCAACAAATGGAACAGTTCTTGAGGCGCGTGGATTGACTTCCAATATGAATATTTCATTATTCTTGATTGCATATTGTACATTCATCAATCCAACAATTCCCAAAGCTTTTGCCAGGGTCGTGGTTTGTGCCTGCAATTCTGTTACCAGGGCGGGTGAAAGGGTGTAAGGTGGAATAGAGCAGGCACTGTCACCAGAATGAATGCCGGCTTGCTCGATATGTTCCATTACACCGGCGACATAGACATCCTCTCCATCGGCCAGACAGTCTACATCGGTTTCAATGGCATCATTAAGATATTGGTCAATCAATAATGGGCCGGAAGATACATCGACACCAGCAGAGGAAAGAACCTCATTCAGATAACGATGCAGACTATTTCTATCATGGACAATTTCCATGGCTCGTCCGCCCAGCACATATGAGGGGCGAATAACCACTGGATAACCGATTTTTTCCGCAATTATTTCGGCATCTTCGGCATTATGAGCAATTCCATTTGACGGTTGCCGTAAACCAAGTTTTTGTAACAGGGCCTGAAAACGTTCCCGATCTTCTGCAAGATCAATAGCATCCGCTGGAGTACCCAATAGGGGGATGTTAGCTTCTTCCAGTGCTTTGGAAAGTTTAAGTGGCGTTTGTCCACCATATTGCACGATACATCCCTTTAAGACCCCTTTTTCTTGTTCGCGACGAATAAGCGCAATGACATCTTCTGCCGTTAGAGGTTCAAAATAAAGACGGTCAGACGTGTCATAATCGGTTGAGACAGTTTCAGGGTTGCAATTGACCATAATGGTTTCATATCCCGCTTCCCTTAAAGCATATGAAGCATGAACACAGCAATAATCAAACTCAATGCCCTGTCCAATACGGTTGGGGCCACCCCCCAAAATGACGATTTTTTCACGATCAGTTGGATGGCTCTCGCAAATTGGTGTATTAAAACCACCCTCATAGGTTGAGTACATATAAGAAGTGGAAGAGGCAAATTCACCCGCGCAGGTGTCAATTCGTCTGTAAATTGGATTAACGTTGAGTTTTTGACGATATTGCGCTATTTCCTTTTCTGACTTTTGTGTCAATTCTGCAAGCTGTTTGTCAGAAAATCCCATAGCCTTAATATTTCTTAGTTCAAATGGGTCAGAGGGCAATCCGTTTTTCTCGATCTGATTTTCAACAAGAATAATCTGTTGAAGTTGTTGTAAAAACCATGGATCAAAATGGCAGGCTTCATGGATACTTTCCAGTGAGATTCCCGCACGGATGGCTTGAGCGGCCACTAGAATTCGATTGGGTCTTGGTTGGGAAAGAGCTGCACGGAAAGAATCTTCGTCACCATCTCCGGGAATGGTTACCGGATTAAGTCCCGTCAAACCGATTTCCATAGAACGCAGACCTTTTTGAAGTGCTTCCGGGAAGCTACGTCCGATAGCCATCGCCTCACCAACAGATTTCATGCTTGTATTGAGCAGGGCAGGGGTACCAGGAAATTTTTCAAAGGTAAAGCGGGGAATCTTAACTACAATATAATCAATGGTTGGCTCAAAAGAAGCAGGTGTTGTTTTGGTAATATCGTTTTTGAGTTCGTCAAGGGTGTAACCTACCGCCAATTTGGCCGCAATTTTGGCGATGGGAAAACCGGTGGCCTTTGAAGCCAGAGCGGATGAACGCGAAACCCGGGGATTCATTTCAATAATGACCATACGTCCATTTTTTGGATTCAGACCGAACTGAACATTTGATCCACCTGTATCAACCCCAATCGCTCTCAGGCATGCAATCGAGGCATCCCGCATGCGTTGATATTCTTTATCGGTGAGAGTCAGTGCCGGTGCGACGGTGATTGAATCCCCGGTATGAATTCCCATGGGGTCAATATTTTCGATGGAACAGATGATGATACAGTTATCCGCCTTATCACGGACCACCTCCATTTCATATTCTTTCCATCCAACAATACTTTCCTCAATCAGGACTTCTGTTGTTGGAGAGGCATCCAAACCCGCACTGATGATATTTTCAAATTCATCCGTGTTGTATGCAATACCGCCCCCAGAACCACCCAGAGTAAAAGATGGACGGATGACCACAGGTAATCCAATCTCTTTTAAGGATTCTCTTGCTTCTTCCATAGAATGAGCAATGGCGCTGCGAGGGCTTTCAATACCAATGGCATCCATGGTCTCACGAAATTTCAAACGATCTTCCGCCCGGTCGATAACATCGGCTTTTGCGCCAATCAGCTCAACATTATTTTTTTCTAGAAAACCTGATTTTGCAAGGGAAATGGCGGTATTTAAAGCTGTCTGTCCCCCCATAGTTGGTAAAATGGCATCGGGTTTTTCTTTCAGAATAATGCGTTCTACCGTTTCAGGAGTAATTGGCTCGATATAGGTTGCATCAGCCATATCAGGATCTGTCATGATTGTCGCGGGATTCGAATTCAATAAAATTACGCGATACCCTTCTTCCTTCAGGGCCTTACAGGCTTGGGCACCCGAATAGTCGAATTCGCAGGCCTGGCCAATAACAATTGGACCAGCACCAATAATCATGATTGAAGATATATCAGTTCTTTTAGGCATATTGGTTACTCTATGATCTTTTATGGGAAGAGGAATGCTGATCCATCAATTCAACAAAGCGTTTGAAAAGATAATGGCTATCGGTTGGGCCGGGGCTTGCTTCTGGATGATATTGTACGGAAAAGGCCGGATAAATCTTTGAGGCAATCCCTTCGTTGGAATGGTCGAACAAATTGATATGCGTTTCGTGTACGGTATCGGGTAAGCTTTTGGGATCAACAGCAAAACCGTGATTTTGGCTGGTAATTTCAACCTTGCCCGTCTTTAAATCTTTAACAGGTTGATTTGCCCCGCGATGTCCCTGATCCAGTTTGTAAGTTTTACCGCCCAAGGCATGAGCCAAAAGCTGATGGCCAAGACAAATTCCGAAAATTGGAATATTTCTTTTTAGCAACTCCCTTAAAACTGGAACTGTATAATGAGCTGTTGCCGCTGGGTCTGCAGGCCCATTCGAAAGGAAAACACCATCAGGACTATAGCTCAATATTTCCTCAGTTGATACTGTAGCGGGAACAACGACAAGATCACATCCGACATTGACAAGATTACGAAAAATATTATATTTTGCACCGTAATCAATGGCCACGACTTTATAGGCAGGCTTGTTTTGATTTTTTTTATCGCTTTTCCAGCACCAGACATTTTTTTTCCAGGAATGGGATTTTGGACAAGTAACCTCTTTTGCGAGATCCATTCCCTTTAATCCAGGCCATCTTTTAATTTCTTTCCGTAAAAATTCCAGATCAAAATTTCCGTCTTCAGGCCAGAAGATCAAAGCATTTTGTGGACCTTTTTCACGGATAAGGAGGGTAAGGGCACGAGTGTCAATTCCATAAATTCCTGTCACATTTTGCTTTTTAAGCCAGCTGTTTAAATGACTGGTCGATCTCCAGTTGGAAGGTTCAGTAATTTTTTCTTTGATGATCAGTCCTTTTGCAACAATTGTATCTGCCTCGTTATCATCGTCGTTAGTACCTACATTTCCAATGTGTGGAAAGGTAAAGGTAATAAGCTGGCCAGCAAAAGATGGATCTGTGAGGGTTTCTTGATATCCCGTCATTCCGGTAGAAAAGCAGATTTCTCCAAGGGCAAGGTTGTTTTTTGAAGAATGGGCACCAAATCCCATTCCCCACAAGACGGTTCCATCCTCCAGTAAAAGAATGGCATTTGCTTTTGATGGGCGTTGGGTCTTTAAGCTGATAGAATTATCGTCATAATTATTTTTTTCAGGTTGCAAATCTTTTAAAGTTAATCCTGTTGCTTGTATTATTGTAGCCCAGTGTTTAGAAGGAATGGCATGAGCCTGCTTCCATTTGCGAATTGCTTCGGTAGAGACTCTGGCAATCTTGGCCGCCTTTTCAATACCGCCGAGCTTGGAAATAACTGTGTCAATATCTGTCATGTCCCTAGACCTTATGTTGGACGAATATAATTATTAATATTATATGTATATAGGATTGGGAAAAAAAATCCCAGCACTGAATGTAAATAAATATGATGGGAATTTTTTTCCTTATCAAAAAATGCTATACTTTAAGAATGGAGAAAGAAATGAGTTTGCGTGAACGTTTTAAAGAAGAATTGAAAACTGCCATGAAGGCTAAAGAGGCAGGGAAAGTCGCCACGTTACGGATGATTGGGGCCAAATTGAAGGATCTGGATATTAATGCTCGTCCAAAGGGCATTGATCAGGTTGGCGAAGATGAAATTATCGCAATGCTTAAAAGTATGGTAAAGTCCCGTCGTGAATCTGTGGAAATGTACCAAAAGGCAAATCGTCAGGATTTGGTTGAAAAGGAGCAGGGGGAAATCACGATTATTGAAACGTTTTTGCCTGCGCAACTAAATGAAGATCAAATGCGGGACGTTGTAGATGAGGCAGTGGAAAAGACAGGAGTCTCGTCTATTAAGGAAATGGGCAAGGTTATGGGTTACCTAAAGGAAAATTATGGTTCTGTTCTTGATTTTTCTAAGGTAAACGGATTGGTGAAGGCTAAACTCTCTTAATTTATTTAGGGTGATTTGTGGCGTTTGATCAAAGATTTCTGGAAGAATTGCGGCAACGTATCCCGATTCATACCGTTATCGGACGGAAAGTAAAACTTACTCGTTCAGGGCGTTTCTGGAAAGCGTGTTGTCCTTTTCATGGGGAGAAAACACCTTCGTTTTATATTTATGAGGATCATTTTCATTGTTATGGATGTGGTGTCCATGGTGATGTCATTTCCTTTGTTATGCAAAGTGAGGGAAGAACCTTTGGTGAGGCAATTAAAGAGCTTGCCGCGCTGGCGGGATTGGATATTCCTGAACAGACATATCAGGACAGGCAAAGGATTGAAAAACAGCATAGTTTATACGATGTTATGCTTGCCGCACAGGATTATTATCGTTTGGCCCTAGATACACCTTTGGCTAAGACAGGTAAGCAATATCTACTTGAACGTGGAATTCTGAAAGAAACTTTTGAAACGTTTAAACTGGGATGGTCTGGAGATGGTCGTGGAGGTCTTATCCATTTCTTAAAGGAAAAAGGATATGATCTTGAACTTATTGGTGAGGCTGGACTTCTACGAAAAAAATCTGATACTGAATGGGGTGGGGAGCTATTTTTTAATCGAGTAATTTATCCCATTCATGATCGTAAGGGTCGACCTATCGCTTTTGGCGGAAGAATTATTGGCGATGGACAGCCGAAATATTTGAATAGTCCGGAAACCCCTTTATTTTCAAAGCGTCGTACCTTATTTGGGCTAAATCATTTATCATCACTTTTTGTGAGAAAGGAGGTGGATCCATTATATAATACAGTTCTCGTTGTTGAAGGGTACATGGATGTCATTGCGTTATATCAGGCAGGATTTTATGGAGCGGTTGCACCATTGGGTACGGCTTTGACAAAAGATCAGATGGGTTTGTTATGGCGTGTAACCCCCGAACCTGTTCTCTGTTTTGATGGGGACAGGGCTGGGCACAAGGCCATGTTGCATGCAGCTGAGGAATCTTTACCGATTTTAACTTCTGAACATACATTGAATTTTTTGACACTTCCCGAAGGTGAGGATCCTGACAGTTTTGTTAAGAATCAGGGTGGAGAGGCATTTTTAAAGCTTATTCCTAAAAAACAATCCTTATGTGATGCCATATACGGGATTGTATCGGCTCATGTGGATATAAAATCCCCTGAACAACGGGCTGCGTTGAAAACGCGGCTAATTTCAATTGCTCAGCATATTGATGACAAGATTCTGTCAAAGGAATATCGCCGTATTTTATTGGATCGCTTTTATCAGCAATTCTATCCAAAAGCCGACCGATATGGAACATTTGCAAAAAAAACTGATGTAAATTTGTCAAATCGGATTCAAAAAATTGATAAGGAACAGATTGATTATAAAAGGATTTGCATTTTATTCGCTATCTTGCTGCATTATCCAGAACTTCTTTTTTCTGTGGAGTCCGCTTTTTGTCAGCTAGACTTGCCTGCAAAATTTATTAAGTTGAGAGAATTTTTTGTTGGAATTCCTTTTGAAGGAACGACCTTAGATGATAGAATAAATTTCCTTGAAAAAGAGGGTTTTTCTGATTTAATTAATGCAATTAATGATGAATTTTCTATTTCTTCTTCAGATCAATTATCGCAAAAATTTGATTTACATTTAATTGAAAAACAATGGTGGCATTTCTATGGGTTATTGAATATTCAGGAACTTGAAAACCAGGTTGAGCTGGCTCGCAAAGCATGGGTTGAATCTCCAGATGAACAGCATCAGAATATTTTTGTCGCACGTGTAAAAGCCCTTGAAATTGCCAGGACAGGTTCAAACAATGAACGGGAGGATGATTTCTTATAATAATTGTTAGCTAGGGATATGATAAAGACTTGATTTATCTTTCCGTAGATATCATGTCTAATATATGTTGCTTTAGATTTGGCTGTAAATGTTGTTTAGTAATTCTTTATAGTATTCATCGTGCGAAAGTTAGTTTTGTGAGCCAATGTTAATATTAGCAAGCATATAAATTTTATAAATAATTTAAAGCATACCTTAAAGGTAAGTTTGAAGTTAAGGTTTAGGTAGAATTAGGAAGCTTTTTTGAGGCAAAAATGGCAGTCACAACACCATCTAAAATTGAAGAAAATTCAAGTGATAACGATACAAATGTTTTGGATACACAATCCGCTGTTGTAAAACGTTTGATAAGTAAAGGGAAAGAGCGCGGTTACGTAACTTTAGATGAATTGAATGCTATCTTGCCCCAAGATAAAATGTCTTCTGAACAGATTGAAGATGTTATGGCTATTTTTTCAGAAATGAACATCCAGATTATAGAGAATGAAGAAGAGGATGCGGATGGTGAAGAATCCGAAAATGAGTCAGATAAAGATGATTCGGAAGAAACGGTTGCAACTGAAACGAATACAGGTCGAACCGATGATCCCGTTAGGATGTATTTGCGTGAAATGGGGGCGGTAGAGCTTCTTTCGCGTGAGGGGGAAATTGCCATTGCCAAGCGGATTGAGGCTGGACGGAACCAGATGATTGGGGGGTTATGTGAAAGCCCCCTGACTTTTAGGGCAATCATTGGGTGGTATGAACAGTTAAAAACCGAAGAGGTGCTGTTAAGGGATATTGTTGATCTGGAAGCAACTGAGAATGAATATGACCAGGTTGAATTGTCAAATATGGATGGTTCTTTGTCCGCTTCGCTTGATCATGATACTTCTGACGACAGTGAGGAGGAAAATGAGGATGGTGAGGAAACGGAGAGTGGCGCGGATGAAGAAAATAATCTTTCTCTTGCTGCTCTAGAGGAAAAGCACAAGGACGAGATCCTCAAACATTTCAGTGAAATTGAAAAGAACTATCCCAAATTGTATGAGTTACAGGCTCAGCGCTTGGAAACGATTCAGGCCGGTGAAAAACTTACCAGTAAATTTGAGACAAAATATGAGGCTTTAAGGGATAAGCTTATTGAAGAGGTTCAGCAAATTCATCTGCAAAGTAATAAAATCGAATTTCTTGTGGAACAGTTGAAAACGGTTTCCAAAAAGCTTGCCAGCCTAGAGGGAAGTATGTTGCGTGCAGCTGAAAAATGCAAAATTTCCCGTGATGACTTTTTATCAAAATATCATGGTCATGAATTGAATCCTGACTGGCTTGAAGCGGTTGGAAATTTACCTGGCAAATACTGGAAACTTTACGTTGAAAAATACGGTAAAGAAATTGGTCAATATCGTGATCAAATTGCCGAGCTTTCTCAAAAGGTGGGATTGCCGGTAACAGAATTTAGACGGGTTTTTTCTACAGTTTCGTATGGTGAGCGCGATGCGTCTCGTGCCAAGAAAGAAATGATCGAAGCGAATTTGCGGTTGGTCATTTCAATTGCAAAGAAATATACGAATTGTGGATTGCAATTTTTGGATTTGATTCAAGAAGGCAATATTGGTTTAATGAAAGCGGTTGATAAATTCGAATATCGTCGAGGATATAAATTTTCAACCTATGCAACTTGGTGGATTCGTCAGGCAATTACCCGTTCAATTGCCGATCAGGCTCGAACAATCCGTATTCCTGTTCATATGATTGAAACTATAAATAAATTAGTGCGGACTTCACGACAGATGCTGCATGAAATTGGCAGGGAACCAATGCCGGAAGAGTTGGCGGAAAAACTCGGGATGCCTCTGGAAAAGGTAAGAAAAGTATTAAAAATTGCTAAGGAACCTATTTCACTGGAAATTCCAGTGGGTGATGAAGAGGATAGCCATTTAGGGGACTTCATCGAGGATAAAAGTGCTGTTATTCCATTGGATGCAGCAATCCAGACAAATTTACGAGAAGCGACGACACGTGTTCTGGCTTCCTTGACCCCAAGGGAAGAACGTGTTTTGAGAATGCGTTTTGGTATTGGAATGAATACAGATCATACGCTGGAGGAAGTTGGACAGCAGTTTAATGTCACACGTGAACGTATTCGCCAGATTGAGGCAAAAGCCTTGCGTAAATTAAAACATCCAAGTCGCAGTCGCAAATTACGGTCATTTTTGGATGACAACTAAGATCCAATAAGATTTTTTCAATTTGATACAACTCTTAAAATTGTAGTCTTCTATATAGATATTTTCTAATAAACAATAAGGAAACTAATTATTTATGGAAGATTATAGTTTATAGGACTTGCATTTTTTTATTTTTTATGGTTTTTAGAAATCTTCTTTCCTGCCAAGGTTTAACGGCTATGCCTTGGCTATACCCGCTAGATGAAGGAATATATGCCAATAATTTTTTGGTAATTGGGTTGAAGTCAGCCGAAGGGAGATATTATGCCATTATATGAATGCGTGTTTATTGCACGTAATGATGTGACTCAACAACAAGTTGAAGACATTGCTAATGGAATTGCTTCTTTGATTGAAAATGAAGAAGGTTCCGTTAAAAAACGCGAATATTGGGGATTACGCAACCTTGCTTATAGAGTCAAGAAAAACCGTAAAGGTCACTATATGCTCTTGGGCATTGATGCTAAACCAGAAACCATCAAGGAAATTGAACGTCAATTTAATCTGAATGAAGATGTTTTACGTTTCCTGACCCTAAGGGTGGAAGAAATTGATGATACACCTTCTCCAACACTTTCACGTAAAGGGGATGAAAAGGAACGTACTTCAAATCGTTCTGTATCAAAAGCATCCGGTCGCTTTGACAGTGGTCGTAAACATGCTTCAGAAGATGAAGATGCTTCCGATCTGGTTGACGAAGAAGTGGTTGTTTCTTCAATCGAAGTTGAAGAGGATAGGGAGGCTTAATTCATGTCAGAAGAAATTCAGGTAAATATAGCTGCACGTCGTATTGCTGTTGGTGCTCGTCGTCCTTTTCATCGCAGACGCAAAACATGTCCTTTTTCATCAGCAAATGCACCAAAGATCGACTATAAGGATATTCGTTTATTATCTCGTTTTCTATCAGAAAGCGGTAAAATCGTTCCAAGCCGTATTACAGCCGTATCCGCAAAAAAACAGCGTGAATTGGCACAGGCAATTAAACGTGCCCGTTTCCTCGCTTTATTGCCATTTGTTCAGGATTGAGGAGGAACATTAATATGTCTGCAACTGAAGTTATCCTACTTCAAAGAATAGCAAAATTGGGGCAAATGGGGGATGTTGTTAGAGTTAAGCCTGGTTATGCCCGTAACTATTTGCTTCCTCAAGGTAAGGCCATTCGTGCAACAGCGATAAATCGTGAACGTTTTGAAAGAGAACGTAGCCAGCTTGAAGCACAAAACATTAAACATCGTGAAGAAGCTGAACGCCTCTTGGAACGTTTGGAGGGACTTTCTGTAACGATTATTCGTCAGGCAGGTGAAAGCGGAAACCTTTATGGATCTGTTTCCGCACGGGATATTAGCGAAGGTGTTTCCAAGGAAGGGTTAACGATTTCCCGTCAACAGGTTGAAATTCACCATCCAATTAAGATGTTGGGATTATATCAGGTGAGAGTTCAACTTCATCCTGAAATCCATTTGGATGTTAAAGTTAATGTTGCCCGTTCCGTCGAAGAGGCTGAACGTCAGGCACAAGGTGAAGCAACCGCTGTGGAAGTTTTTGAAAATACACCACAGGATGACCCAACTGAAGCGGTTTCAGAGGAAAAAGCTGTTTCTGAATAAAACATTTTGAATATATTCTTTTTTCATGGAATTTTGATAAAACGAGAGGTTTATCCTCTCGTTTTTTTTATCTGTTAATGAATAATTTTTTGCGATATCATTGATTTACAAATGGAAATAATTTTTCTCATATGATTATTCTATTTTTTCAAAATGATAAGAAATAAGCAAGATATGATGAAATTAATGGATTCAATTTTTAAGCATTTGATAAAAAAAGGATATTTGGAGGTTATTTATCCTGATAAGCATAGTAAATTTTATGGACATGCACAAAGTAAGCATTATGCCTGTGTTGAATTGCTAACACTTGAAATATGCAAACGATTACTCATAAATCCTGGGTTGGCTTTTGGTGAGGGTTATATGAGTGGCGAAATCCGTCCTGTCAATTGTTCAATTTACGATGTTCTGAATATTTTAATGAGTAATGATTTATCTCATGATCATATCGGTGAAAAAATTGCTTCCATATGGCGATATTGCAAACGGTTCTGGTCACAACTAAATCGTATTCAGCAATCCCAGAAAAACGTTGCACATCATTATGATTTAAGAAAAAATTTATATGAGCTTTTTCTGGATCAAGATTTGCAGTATTCATGTGCTTATTTTAAAAATGGAAATGAAAATCTGGCGGAGGCTCAGAAAGCAAAGAAAATACATATTGCTAATAAGCTTTTGTTAAATAAACCCAATTTAAAAATTTTGGATATCGGTTGTGGTTGGGGCGGCATGGCTTTATTCCTTGCCAGAGAATATGATGTGGAAGTAACAGGGATAACACTTTCTCAGGAACAATTGCAAGTTGCCAGGAATCGAGCCAAAGAGGAAAAGTTACAAGATAAAGTTCAATTTTATTTAACGGATTATCGGCTGGTCAAGGGATCTTTCGATCGAATTGTATCAATTGGTATGTTTGAACATGTGGGTATACATTACTATACGGATTTTTTTAAGGAAATTAAAAATATATTGATGCCTGACGGAGTTATGCTTCTTCATTCCATAGGTCGATCAGATGGTCCAGGCTCGACAAATGCATGGATTAATAAATATATATTTCCTGGCGGTTATTCTCCTTCGTTAAGTGAGACATTTGCTGCTATTGAAAAAAACGGCTTATGGGTAACTGATTGTGAAATTCTGCGTTTACATTATGCAAAAACCATTCATTTTTGGTTAGGGAATTTTAAAAACCATCAACAGGATATAATTGCTATGTATGATGAAAAATTCTATAGAATGTTTGAATTTTATTTATCAGCGGCAGAATTGTCTTTTTATTACCATAATCATATGAATTTTCAGTTGCAAATTTCCCCTTCCTTAACCGCCGTACCTTTGACACGAAATTATATGTTTGAAAAATAAGTGTCCAAGTTGAATTTTATGAATGTTGCTTATCAAGATAAAGACGGGCTAGCAGGTCGAATTCATTAATACTCAAAGTTTCCGCTCTTCTTGTTTCATCAATACTGGCTTTTGCAAGTAGGGTTTTTCCGTTAATTGATTTAAGAGAACTTCGCAACATTTTTCGACGTTGGCCAAAGGCGGCGGCAGTAATGGTCTCCATTGCTTTAAATAAGGCAGGGGAAGGTTGTTTTTTATATGGAATAATTTGTATCACGGATGAATAAACTTTTGGAGGAGGAAAAAAAGCACCCGGTGGAATTTGTTTAAGAATGGTACAGGATGCAATCCATTGAGAAATAACGGATAACCGACCATAAAATTCAGTATTCGGTGCCGCACAAATTCGATAGGCAACTTCTTGCTGAAACATCAAGGTAAAGCGTTCCCAGTGATTTGCCTGTTTTAACCAATTTAGTAAAAGAGCGGTTCCAACATTATAAGGTAAATTTGAGATAATTTGTCTTGGTGCTTGACATAAAGTGCTTAAATCAAACTCCAAAGCATTTCGTTCAACAATTTTAAATCGTTGCGGGTAATATTTTTTTAATTCTTGTAATAGGATAACGGCACGATTATCAATTTCTACACCTATGACCGTTTCGGCATTACTTGATAAAATAGCACGTGTGAGTCCCCCTGGGCCTGGGCCAACCTCGATAATGTTCTTATTTTCAAGATTTCCAGCAAGATCAATAATCTGTTCGTTGATTTTTGGATCAAGCAGAAAATGTTGTCCCAGTGATTTTTTAGCCAAGAGATTATGTTTATGAATTGTTTCCTTTAGAGGGGGAAGAATGTTGTTTTGTTTGTTTTTTGTCGGAGTCATTATTTTGTACAGGGGTGTGATATTCGATAATAGCTTGTCTATGTAAATCGCGATCTAATTGTTGAGAGGCTTGTTCAACACGTTGATTCAATAACTGATTGGCAATTTCACTTGCAGAAATGTCGGAAAGATTTTTGCGTTCCTTTGAACAGACCATAAGCAATGAGATACCGTCAAGGGAAACTAAAGGTTTGCTGATTTGACCCGGTTGCAAATCTTTAAGTATGTTAGCCATTTCAGGATTTAAGCGTTCAAGTTGAAGTTCTCCAGGATCGGAAGGTCTTATGTTTCCAGCCTTTTTATTGGCGTCTTCCATTTGTTGGCATGAATGTAAGGTGCTTTTATATTTTGTTGTTTGGTTTAATGTGGCAACCTGTTGCGGGGTTGGTTGTTGAGGGTTCAGTTTGGAACTAAAAGGTAGGAAAACCTGTCGTATTTTCATCAGGGTTCCCATCTCATTACCAATGGTTCTGCGTCCGCTAAGCATTGCGATAATATAGCCGCCTGCTACCTTAATAGGATTTGAGATTGCACCAATAGGCATTTTTCTTGCAATAGCTACCACTTCTGGATCCAGATTGTCTTCTTGAACCCATCCCAATGCACCACCCTGTAAAGCACTCTGGGATTGTGAAAATTGGGCCGCTACAATTGGAAAAGCAGCACCATTACGTAATTGCTGAATAATGGTTTCAGTAAATTGCAATTCTTGTTCAGGGTGACGAGCATTTTCAACCGGTACGAAGATTTCGTTGATAAGATATTCAGGTTGTCCCACTTCTTGTTTAAGGGCTTTTTCACGCTGTTCAACTTCTTTCGCAGTAATTCGCGATTGGGTGCCCAATTCTTGTTGCACCACTTTTCCCCAACCAATTTGCAATCTGATTTGATCAATTAAAGTGGTTAAAGAAACTCCATCCTCAGCCAATTTATCCCTTAAGGCGTGTTCAGGCATATTATTTTGTTTTTCAATTCCTGAAATTGCCTTGGCAATCTGTTCAGGGGAAATGTTGACGCTGCGTCTTAGCATTTCTTGAATATGCAGGCGCTCGGTAATCATCTGTTTAATCAGTTGTGGACGCATATGTTGCATCACTTCAGGACTTAAATGAATTCCGGCTGTTAATTCAAAGAGTTTCTCACGATTTGCTATATCGCGCTGTGTCAATAATTGACCATTAATAATGGCGATAATTTTGTTTTCATCATCAGATGAGGTTGCTGTAGATGAGAGATCTTCACCATCATGCAAAGTTGTTGGAGGTATTGGGGAATTGGAAATGGCGTGATGTTTTATATTTGCCATGGTATGTGCAATACCGTGACCTGTAAAAACGTAACCAGCCAATAGGAATGATATGATATATTTTTTATATTTTAATACAGTTTCTGAAAGCATAAACATAATAATTGTCATCATCCGTTAATTCCAAATACGCCAATTGTCTTGAAGTTTAGCATAAATAGGACCATGTCACTATTTTCTTCACCGTTAATCATTGTTTTTTGTTTGAAATAAATTACATCGGCACTAAAACAGTCGTTTCGATAACCAACAGTACCTCCATAGGCAACTGTTTCCTTTCGTGAAATGCTTCTTCTTCCAAAGGCGGAGGCATGCCAATGATCCCAATCGGTTGAAACACCCAATGTCAATTCGTTTGTTTTCTGCCAATATAATTTGGAGGCGCCCTCATGATCATATGGATTTCTATAGAAGTAATAATAAGGGGTTACAGGTTCATATATATATCCACCATTAATGCCAAAATGAGAGAATCCAAAATTGAATAAAGCGTCTGCAAAATTGACTTTACCGTCATAAGGGTCAACACGAGTTCTTCCTGTTGCGGTTAACCATTGGACAGGGGATATACGCAGGCGAGAGACTACATCAGACATATGATGGTCGAGACCTGAACGTGCTGGCATGTGTCCTTGAATATGTTCCTGATAGCTTTGCCCGACAAGAAAATCGACTTGATGGCCATTCCAGGTCCAATTTCCATGTACACCAACATTGGCACGGGCGCCGCCATCCAAACGATCAGTGCCTTGAAAACGGTTTAAGGCAAAAAGGGTTGTATCTGTGAATTCATAATTCCAGCTGTCTTCATTGGGCATATAGAAATTGCGGCCACCTTTTGAATGAGGAGCGGCAATTAATTGAACAATAGGTTCTATGATTTGAGTTCCTGTTGAGTCACCTATGTGAAACTCTCTCAGGAAGGGCCAATTCATTTTAACGGCAAATGTAGGAAGTGCTTGTCCTGTAAATTGGCTTTTTCTGGTTCTGTAAAACCCGGGCTGTTCATTGAGATGTGTTCCTCGATATATATTTGAATCAACATGTAGTGTAATAAGCCATTTTCTACCTGCACTATCATCAAAAGGTCTATCCCAATTCAAGGCAACTTCACCACGTTGGTCATTAACACCACGTGGACGATAAAGAACAAAATCAGTGGTGTTTAACGAAAATCTTCCGCCTAGTGCATCAGGTTGTCCAAAATAGCTATAAGTATATCGAGGTAAAGAAAAAGGAAGATCGGAATTGTTTATAACTCCGCGATTTAATCCTTGAAAGGCTTGTACGCTAACTTTTGAATAGGATCCTTCACCAAACCCTTCAAGATACAAATCAGATTCTAAAGTATCTTGTCCATAACCGTTAATACGGTAATCACGCATGTAATTTGCAGAACTTGCGACATTGATATTTCCACCATAACGCCAGTGATCATTCAATGCCCATTCTGTTTTTAGGAATAAATAGCCTTGTGCACCTTTTTTAAATTTATCTACAGATCGGTCGGCATAGGAATTGTACCAGGCATGTTGACCAACGGTATCATCGGCAATGCCACCTTCCACTCTTAACATTCCCTTGTTGAAACGGGCGCGATAGACTGTGGAAAGCTGTGGCCCTGTTTTGGTCGCAAAAAGAGGAATAAAGGTTAGGTCAGACCATTTATTTATAGCCCAATAATAGGGAATGGTTGTGTAGGCCCCGATATATTTACTGCTCCAATTGATACTGGGAATTAGGAAACCACTACGCCGTTTTACAGATGGATCCGTAATTGAAAAGAAAGGCATGTAAAATACCGGAATTCCCCAGAAATCAATGAAAGTATCTGAGAAATCAATGCGTTGATTTTCCATATCACGGATAGCCTGATAGGATCGAAACTGCCAAAAAGGTGATTTTTTGGGGTTTTTCGCGCAAATGGGGCAGGCGGTATAAACTGATCGACTAAAATCATGGACTTTACCTCCTGTCCGACGAGCCCCGTTGGCGGCAAGTTTACCTCCATCAGCAAGCAGGGCATAGACCTGATCCATAATTCCCTCCTGCATGTTATTTCCCAGTTGCGTATGCTGGGTAAACAAGATTTCACCATCGGGTTCGACCATGGCGACATTACCTGATGCAGTAGCGATGTTTGTTGTTTTGTTAAAAGTAACCTTATCAGCCCTCAAGGTGTGATCATTTTGCCAAATATGCACGTCACCTTCCCAAACAACCTCACCAGCCTTGGAATCATAGGAAACTTTGTCAGCCTGAAATGTGATGGGGTCTTTTCCACTGAAAGGTGCCGCATTGGTTTTTCCAATATTACTATGAGCCATTTGCATTTGTTGTTGGGCATTGGTGACAGAACAAAAAATCCATAAATTAGCGATAAAAGAACTGCTTAAAATACTGAATGCAAGAAAAGAGTAATATTGATTTTGAAGGATTCTTGCTTTCATAATTTTTTGAATAAGTAAGGAGGATATGGATCTAGACATTAGCCGTCTTCCAGATGAATAAGTAGGGATATTGCGAGACACAAGCCGGCTACGGTCGGAGCCCATGCCGCGATAAAAGTTGGCAAGGCACCCGATTCTCCAAAACGTTCAGCTATTTTGGAAATAGTGAATAAGGCAAATCCCGCTGCAATACCAGAGCCTATCATTCTTGCAACACCTCCGCGTCGAGTTGATCGAGTGGCAAACCCCGCCGCAACCAATGCCATTGTACTTGCAAGTAAAGGTTGGGCTAAAAGCGCTTGAAAATGAAGCCTGTGGCTAATGGATGAAAAACCTGATTTGTCTAGCAATTTAATAAATCCTGGTAACGCCCAAAATGATAAGGTCTCTGGAGATGAAAAACTATCTTCGATATTATGTAAAGTTAAATCAGTTGGTATTTTAATAGTTCCTAATTTAATCGGGAACTTATTCGGTTTTATAGAATAAGCATTGTATAATACCCAGTAAAGATTATGTTGCAAATACCCTGATGGTGATTCAATACGATCCAGTAAATGATTCGCTTCATCTAATCTTAGAACACTAACATCGCTTAAATGTAAATTGCGGTTGATAACATGTACTTGTTGGGCATGCAAAATTGCCACACCTCGAGAGGTTAATTCTTTATCAGATTGTCTTATCCATAAAGAGCCACCTGACATATTCGTGAGTTTTCCACCACCGGTTGTTAAATAGGTTTGATCCAGAATTTCTGCCTGTCTGTAAAGGGTGGAAGAAATGGGGGATATGATTAGTGTGGAAAATAACCCTATTATAAAGGCACAGGCAGTAGGTGCCATTAGGAACTGCCATACGGAAATTCCTGCTGCTCTGGTAACAATAAGTTCAGAAGATCGTGTAAGCTTCCAAAAACAGATTATTCCCCCCAAAAGAATTCCAAAGGGGAGGATTTGCATGCAGAAGTTGGGAATATGATCCAGGGCAATATACGCAACAATACTTGTTGAAACTCCTGGTCTTGTGGCAATGCGACGTAAAAGGTCAATAAAGTCGAATAATGATACCAATCCTGTCAAGGCCAGAATCATGGAAATGGAAGCCGAAAAAAATTGTCGAGCGATATAGATCGAGATTGTATAAGCGGTGAGCATAATCTATAACTTTCGGCTGTATGAGGAAGGATGGAATGATGCATTATGATATAATTTAGCCATCATTTCAGATCCGAATAAAGTTACACCAGCGATTATTCCTGGAAGTATGGCAATAATCCACATTAAAAAAATCAGGTTGGTATTGCGACTGGCCAAATTTTGCATAATCAGCGAGGCGGCGAGCAAACCCACAATCGTAAAAATTGCTGCCAGAGGTCTTAGAATGTTGCCAAACCGAGCAAAACTTCCTTTTAAAACACTGACAAGAGCAATGAGTGTAAAAGATATAATTGTCAGAGGTGAGGTTAATCGTCGGTGAGCCTCTACGGCAAGTTTCCCGTAATCTTTATTGGCAACCTCTTCTGGATCGGGATGTAATAACTCGTAAATTGACATTTCTGTTGCATCACGGGATCGTGCGGCATCGTTACGATTAGAGGACAAATCAATGGTATTACGTTCGAAATTTAGAATATTCAAACGGCCGGTTTTGTGATCAATGACCTCTCTGGATCCGTTAAATAACACAACTTGAGGTTGATCATTTAGAATGACCAGATTTCCTCTCTCTGCCAGAATGGTTGCCTTATTATTGGGTTGGCGATCATCTTCAATTAGTATTCCTTGTAGATTGCCGTTACTGTCTTTGGATTTAATATAAACGGTTAAATTATCAGAAGCGTTAGTGAATACTCCTTCCTCCAGCATGAATGCCGCCATTTTATTGCGAATTTTGTATTCAAATTTCCGGAAAGTGTGATAGGAGGTTGGAACAATCCAAACATTTAATAAATAACAGAAAATCATTGAAATAATTGAGCATATCAAACCTGGTCTTGCCAGGGAAAAGGAGGATATGCCAGCCGCGCGCATAACAATGATTTCACGATCACCATCCAGTCGCTGATAAATGAATTGGACAACGACAAATGTTGTTATCGGTAAAATAACGGCGACAAAAGATGGGATTAACAAGCCGGTTAATTGCAGGAAAACTTTAAGAGACAGTCCTCTTTCAACAACCAAAGAGACAAAACGTAAAGACTGGGTTAGCCAGATTAGAGCCGCTAATCCACCCGTGGTGGCAATCAGGGCAATTAGTAATTGCCGTAAAATATAACGGTCAATCATAGGTAGACGCAAGAATGTAAAAAATTGCATTAGTTAATATCCTGCTTTATACCTAAAAGGCTTTCTCTAATTAAATACAAAAGTAAAATTAATTATAATAACGAATGATAATAGCAATATTTTATTCTAGGCAGATATTGCAAGAATAAAATATTGCTAATTTATTTTTTTCTGAATAAGTTGCAGATGATTTTATTCGTGATCTTTAAGATTTGGGGAATATTTTTCCAGGATTTAAAAGATTATCGGGATCAAGTGCCTTTTTGATTTTTTTCATCAAATCAAGTTCAGTTTCGCTTTTCCATTCGGACATCATATAATTTTTAAGTTGTCCCACACCGTGTTCTGCTGAAAAAGAACCGTGTAGATCAAACACGATTTTGGATACAATATTCATTAAATTGTGACTTTTTTGCATAAATTCATCAGGATCTTCATGTTCAGGCTGAACAAGGTTAAAATGGATATTTCCATCTCCCAAATGACCAAATGGTGCGACGCGGATACCTGGATACGTTTCCTGGCAAGCTTGGGTGGCACGAACAATAAATTCAGGAATGGCTGAAATTGGAACGGAAACGTCATTTTTGATATTTGCACCAGCCCTTTTTTGGGATTCGGCTTGTTCCTCTCTCAATTTCCATAGGTTTTGCCGTTGAGTTTCACTTTCGGCCAGAACTGCATCCAATACAATTCCCTTTTCAAAAGCCTCTTCAAGAACGGTTTCCAGTAATGCTTTTAATTTATCTCCTTTTTCAGGCAGAGCCAGTTCAACCAAAATATAAGTTGATGTTTCTGTTTCAAGGGGAAAATAGATGTCCTCGATATTAGAACGAACTAATTGCATTCCTGTTGATGAAATATATTCAAAAGCTTGTAGTGCAGCAGGATTATAATTGTGAAAAAGTCTTAAAAGTTTCAAGGCTTGATGGATGTCTGCAAGGGCGCATAACGCAACTTCAGTTGATTTTGGTTTCGCATGCAGCTGGATAACTGCCGCCGTTATAATGCCAAGCGTTCCCTCTGATCCTACAAATAATTGTTTAAGATCATAACCCGTATTGTCTTTTCTCAAATGCCGCAAAATATTTAAAATTTCGCCTTTTGCTGTAACTACTTCCAATCCTAGAATGAATTCACGTGTATTACCGTAACGTAAGGTGTTGTTACCACCTGCATTGGTGGCGATAATTCCGCCTATTTGGGCTGATCCTTGTGATGATATCATGATTGGGAGATATAAATCAGATTTGAGAGCAATATTTTGCGCCTCTTCAAGAACAAGACCCGCTTCGACGGTCATAGTGTAGTCAATTGTATTGATATCCCTGATTTTATTCATACGATTGAGGCTAAGCACGATTTGCTTTTTATCTGGAGTGGGGGAGGCTCCTCCCACCAGACTTGTATTTCCGCCCTGAGGTACAATTGCAATTTGGTAGTCATTGCATAATTTTACAATTTCAGCAACCTGCTCTGTTGTTTTTGGACGGACAACGGCAAGACTGTTAGCGTGAAAAATTTCGCGCCAATCCGTATCATAGGAAATTTTTTCCTTAGGATCTGTAATTATTCCTTGTGTGTCAAGAATAGAGGTCAGGTTATTGATAAAATCAGAATTATCCATAAAAACTCACATTAATTTAAATAAATTGAATTATTTGGAGGGGGTGTTGAAGAAACAGAGTGATAAATAGCGGAAGTGGCAATGCCAATTAATAAACCACAAATGAAAAAAATGATGCCAAGAATTTTTTTAAAGGGTTCCTTGGCCTGATTACTATAAAGTACTGATTGGATTTCTGCCCGTGATTGTTGCGTCAACAATAATTCGGAACGTAACGATTCGTTTTGAACCCGTAAGCTGCGAATGACAGTATCCAATCGATTAATATCTTGAGTAAGGCTGCTAATCTGTGATCGTGCTTTGATAAGATCAGCATTGTTAGTAGTGCTTTTACGACTGCGGGATGATGGTTTTGTTTCAGGTTTTGGTGGATTTTCTGCAATGGAATAAAAAATGTTTTTTATTGCTCCACCAGTAACCATATTCTTTTTTGCCCTTTTTTTCAGGGTTTCAAGGGCATTTGCTGATTGACCTGGTTCATTTTCAAGAACCAAAGCCAGGATATCGGCCAGTATTTTCAGCTCTTTTTTATCAATGTTTTCGGTCATGAATCCAACTATGGTCTAGGTGCGGCAGCACGTTGAAGTCTATCACAAATAGCCCGACCGATGCCATAATCGGGAATAGGCATAACGGCAATTTTTTGCAATCCGAGTTTTTTCCCTTCTGTATCAAGAAACCTCAAATTTGCAAATAAATTCCTCGCAGCTTCTTCAAGATTTGAAGTCGGACTTAGGTTAACCGAAAGAGGGGCCTGTAAGGTGGTTTTACCGAAGGCAAGCAATGCTTCATTTGCCAAAACATGTGTGCAATTCAGACGAACCGTTAAAGAAGGTGCATAATGCGAACTTAATTGCCCGGGTGCGGTGATTTTTGTTTCTACAGAATCTTTAAAAGATAGCGGTCCGCAAATGGAACTCAGAGATTCAGCAGATATTCCGCCAGGTCGAAGTAATTTGGGATAATCACCGCTTACATCCAAAATTGTACTTTCGACACCAATTTGACACGGACCAGAATCAAAAACAGCATCGATTTTTCCATTAAGTTCCTGATAGACATGTTGAGCTGTTGTAGGACTGACGTGGCCCGAAACATTGGCGGAAGGTGCGGCAATCGGCTTTTGACTGTATTCAATAAGCTGACGGGCTGTTAACGAATTTGGAATACGGACGGCCATTGTTGACAGATGAGCTGTTGCGGCTTGGCTGATTTGTGTGTTTTTTTGTTTGTTTAAAATAAGAGTTAATGGACCAGGCCAAAATTTAATACCCAATTCATATGCCAGATCATTCTTTTCAACAAATTGGAAAACATGCTCAAGTTGTGCAAAATGGATAATAAGCGGATTAAAATTTGGACGTCCTTTTGCCTGATAAATTTTTGCGATAGCCTGGTTATTGGTGGCATCGGCGCCCAATCCGTAAACTGTTTCAGTTCCAAAGGAAACCAATCCGCCATCATGTAAAATCGAAGCGGCTTTGTGGATATTGAATGGCGTGTTGGTAAGTAAAAGTGTCATTGAAATTAAAAGTCTGTATTTTTTAAATAAGAATCAATCGGTATGCTTGAACAGTAGAAATTGTGATTTCTCCAATTTTTTTTACCATATTGCAATGGCTGATTATTGAAATCGTGAATAATTCCACCTGCAGCCTCGAGAATTGCCTGAGGTGCAGCGGTGTCCCATTCCATGGTTGGACTGAAACGAGGGTGTAAATCTGCCTTTCCCTCTGCAATGCGCAGGATTTTTAAGGTTGAACCAAAACGTTCAACAGATGAAGTGTTAAATAATTTCAAAAATTTTTCAAAGGATGGATTTTTTATGCATCGAGGTGAAAAAAGAACACGAAACTGTTGATTGGGTGGGGAAAGAACATGAATGGGTATAATTCGGCCAGTTTTATCAATTTTCCAAGCCCCTTTATTCACAACACCAAAAAAATATTCGTGATAAGCAGGACAGGCCACAACACCAAGAACAGGTTTATGATCCCTTATCAGACCGATATTAATCGTGAAATTGTCACTATGTTGAATGAAGCCTTTTGTTCCATCCAGGGGATCAACCAACCAGAATTCGGATTTTACCGGAATTTGTATCCCTGAAGCTATTTCCTCTTCAGCAATAACGGGAATAGAGGGAGTATATTTTTTCAGCCCCTGAATAATTATTACTTCTGAAGCTTTATCAGCCTCGGTAACAGGGCTTGAATCGTCTTTGATTTTTATGTCAAAATTCGTTTTACGAATAGAATTGATCTCGTCAGCAGCCTGTTGAGCAATGGAGATAACTCTCGATACAAGTTCTGTATCAGAAAAATGGGTCATTAAATAAAATCCAACACTAGGGTCAATTGATCTGATAAGATAGGCAGAAAGCTGAGAAAAATACTTTAAAATCAGTGACAGATTGATTTTCGGTATCTTTTTTTCAAAAAATGGACGTAATTTATAGTCATAAATACTACGATCAATGATAAATTTGAATAGAATATAGTAACTTTATTTTAGTGGAGATAATTTCGTGACACTCGATATTCAGTTTACGAACCTGCATAAACCAGAAAAAGGTAATATTGTGTTATTCTCGTTTGAGAATGATGAGGGTGGTGATTCTGTAAAGGTTATTAATAAGATTATTCATAATGCCCTGGATCGGGCGATGAAGGCAGATAATTATACGGGTAAGTTTGGACAGGTTTGCAAACTTGTTTCTCCTGATGAAAATCATGATTATATCCTGGTCGTTGGTCTGGGAATGAAGGATAAGTTTTCCGTCAGTAAAGCCAAAGAAGTGGGTGGAATTGCGCTTCAGGCCTTGCAAAGGAAAGTGGAATCTTTTCATATTATGGCGGATTGGGATTTCACGGAATATGCGGGGTATCTTGTTTTAGGCGCCGTTTTGAAAAATTATGAATTTAAAAAATATTGCCTTGATAAAAGTAAAAAAGATGAATTCAGGCAATTAAAAGCGATAAAAATTATGGCTTCTGACTATGAAGGGGCGCAAAAACAATGGACCGGCTTGTCTGCGGTGGCTGACGGGGTCTATTTGACCAGGGATCTTGTTAATGAACCCGCTAATCAGTTAAACCCTGCCGAATTTGTAAATCGTATCAAAAAGCTTGAATCATTGGGCCTTATGGTTGAAGTTATCAATAAAGAGAAAATGCAAGAATTAGGTTTTGGTGCCCTTCTGGGTGTGGCTCAAGGTAGTAATAACGAACCTTATACGGTTGTAATGCAATGGAATGGAAATCCTGATGATAAAGATCCGCCTCTCGCCTTTCTTGGAAAGGGTGTCACTTTCGATTCCGGAGGGATTTCCTTAAAACCAGCGAATGGCATGGAAGACATGAAAATGGATATGGCTGGCGCCGCGACTGTAACAGGATTGATGTCTGTTCTGGCCAAACGTAAAGCCAAGGTGAATGTCATTGGTGTTGTAGGTCTGGTTGAAAACATGGTATCTGGTCATGCGCAACGCCCCGGAGATATAGTTTGCAGTGCCTCTGGACAGACAATCGAGGTTTTGAACACGGATGCAGAGGGACGATTGGTACTGGCAGATTTACTTTGGTATACGCAGGATCGTTTCAAACCGCGTTTCATGGTCAATCTTGCAACATTAACCGGAGCCATGGTTGTTGCACTTGGATATGAATATGCCGGTCTTTTTTCAAATGATGATGAACTGGCAGGTAAATTGTCGACAACCGGTCATGATTCCGGAGAAAAATTATGGCGTATGCCAATGGGCGATGCTTATGATAAAGCGATCAATTCTGATTTTGCGGATATGAAAAATATTGGTGGGCGTGATGGAGGATCCATTACCGCCGCACAATTTTTAAAACGATTCGTTAATGATACTCCATGGGCTCATTTGGATATCGCCGGAACAGCCTACACGGCAAAACCCAATTATTGCGGTCCAAAAGGGGCGACAGCTTTCGGTGTAAATCTGTTAAACCATTTTGTTGAAACTTATTACGAAAAATAAGGGAATTCGATGACCTCTGTTGGTTTTTATCATTTGACCCGAACAAGTATGGAGCAGGCGCTTCCCTCTTTGCTGATACGCACAAGACAACAAAAACAAAAAGGGATTGTTCTATGCAAGGATGATGAACAGTTGGAAAAACTGACAGAGATTTTATGGAATGTTATAGACCCTATTTGGTTACCACATGGTTGTCATGCAAAAGACTATCGGGATGAATATCCTGAATGGCAACCAATTTGGTTGACGACTTTTGAGGAAAATCCAAACCAGGCAGCCTATCTGTTTGTTGTTCATGGTCAATCAGTGAATGATATCAGTCAATTTGAACGGGTGTTCGATTTATTTGATGGAAAAGAGGAACAGTTTGTATTGGCGGCTCGTGAACGGTGGCGTAAACTGAAAAAGGCTGGACATGATTTGACTTATTGGAAACAAACAGAAAAAGGGTGGGAAAAAGGTTGATACAGTTGATCAAGCGATTATGAAATATTATTCGTAAATCATATTATTTGAAATTACTATGAGTCTTGAGGGGGTAAAATTCTGTCAACGTTAATTTTGTGTTTGATCATATTAGGAATCATTTTATTGCTTTATCAAACAAGTATACTCTATCTTGTTAACGTTGGGTTTATAAAATCTGAAAAATATTACTTTCCTAAGTTATCTTGTAGTTTTCCACTTTATGGATCTATCACTGGGGCTTTTCTTGCCTTTCTTGCACTGGTATTTCATTCCGATCCATTATCATTTTATCCTTTTATTCTAAGTGACGTATATAAAATCAGTTTCTATTTAGATGGACTATCTTGTTTTTTCCTTTTGTTGTTGTTTACGACTGCCTTTTTATTCTTATATTATCAACCGTTGTTGTCTAAAAATTGTTATTTCCTCTTTTTAAATATTATCGCCATATCCTTTTTTGTTGCAGGAAATTTCTTTTTTCTGATTTTTCTTTTATCATTGGTTTTATTGATTATTTATCAGGCAGATCAGAAGAAAAATTTGGTTTATTGGATTGCTTTTGCATGTTTGTTGGGGGTCATGAGCTTTTTACCTGTTATGAGTGATAACCAGTTTAGTCCAAGAGATATTGATTTTTCTAGGATTATGCAATCCAATAATATAGATTGTCTGTTTTTTTTATCGCTTTTGCCTATATGTTTTCTGCTTGGATTATTTGATTTTTTTCATAACGAAAAATCTGATGAAAAACTTAATAGAATTGGTGATATTTCTTTCTATTTGATTTGTTTAAAAAGCTTGATTGGATTTTATGCATTATTAAGATTTATCATCAGTGTTAATGATTACAAATTTTCCCTTATCTTGATTTTATTTACTGGATTTCTAGGCTTAACATCTGCATTGCGTTTGGGTTGGTCCAGTTTAAAAAGTGTAACTGTATACGATCGGTTACGATATTTATATTCTTTGAACAATGCATTATGGCTTGAGCTTGTTTGCATCCTTTTATTTTCAATTCATTTTCAAAAATTAGCCATACTGTCTTTGACGTATGATTTTCTTTTCTTTGGATTACTAATTCAGAATTTAGGATTTGCACTGGCTTTTCTATTAACTTTTTTTTTGAAAAGACATATCAATCAGGCATTTTCAATTTGTACCTTTTTTTGCCTAGCACTGTTGTTGTCTGGTTTTCCTCCATTTCCCGGATTTACGCTGTTATGGGGGAATTTGCAACTAGGCATGAATGTCATATTCAATCATTATTTATTCAATATGATATTTGCATTATTTTTTATAGGATGTAATTCTGTTATTTTTCTTTTTTTGGTTCTGGGATGGATCAACTTACTTTTAAATCTTTATAAAAAAAATCGGCATCAATTTAATCTATCATCAAAATTATCATTTAATTTTTTACAAAAAAACGGAAAAGGGATCAGGATTTATTTATCCGGTCTATTTTTTTTGTCCTTTTGTCCAGGCATAATATCGTTTCTAATCTATCCAATAAAAAAAAATCTAATTCACACGGAAAAATTACACTGGTTTGCATTCAAAAATGATGAATTGCAATTTTCGTTTGCCCCTGTTTTTCCAATGATATATTTATTAATCTTGGTAGGTTTATTTTATCTTGTGAAAGAGAAAATTAAATTTAAAGCGTTGATAAATCAAACAAAAAAATATGCTGTTTCAGAACAGGATGTCTATGAGGATCATGTTGATAAAACCAGTTTCGGTTTTGGTGAAAAAACATTTATCTATATATTGACTGATATTTTACTTTTTAAAAAATATTTAGTTATAAAACGTAAAGGATATGTAGAAAGTGTAAAATTTTATCGTTGCTTTTCTAATTATAGAAATTATTTTAATTTATTGATTTGGGAAAATGAGCAGAAAGTCTTTATATCTATAATTATTATCTCTTTGTTATTAATAGGATTTTTTGCTAGATGATATTTCTGTATTGGTTGATGTCCCTATTAATGATCCTATTTCATGTATTATTGATTTTAGGTATGGCACCTTTAATTATGGTGTTTATGGAAAGGTTGAATGGAAAAATTCAGGGAAAACCTTTGGAATCATCCCAATATGTATTACAAAATATCAAAATTATATATTCACGAATTTTAAATTTTCTTTTTAAAAAAATATTGTCTGTCAATACCCTGATTTATTTAATAATTATTGGATTATTAGTAACTGTGGCAATATCTATTCCTATATTTTCAACAAATATCCTGGTTAACAATAATTTCGATTTTATCTTTGTTACGATATTGTTAATATTTGTACCTTTTTTGATATTTTTTCTTGTTTTTCAAGATTGCTCACTGCTATGTTTCAAAAAATCGCAGCGGATTATGTTCCAAACTTTCATGTATATTCCTGCAATTTTACAGATCGCTATGGTTTGCCGTTTAAATACAAAAAGTACAGAACTTTCGCATATTGTACTTTTTTTTCATAATTCCACAAGTTTGATAAATTTGGCCCTATGTCCTCTTTTTATATGTGCATGTTCTCTATTTTTTCTTGTTCTAGATATACCGGATTTTGTGAATTTTATTGAGAAAGATGGGTTTGATGGAGACGAGAAGGCAATCTTGTTTTATATTTCTAGTCTCCAGTTTCTGATCTGGCTATCCCTGATTGCGTTTTTAATATGGCCCCAGAGTATTGCCATCTTTGATTTACAGACAAAATCCTTGATGTATTGGTTGTTAACCGCTTTTTTTGGATTATTGGCATGGAGTGGTAAAATTGTCATAGAATGTCTTGTAATTTCTATAATGAGAAATTTCTTATTTTTGTCCAAGGGTTATTACAAAATTGGTATCGCAACAGTATTGAATTTTGTGGCCGTTGTCATTTATTTTGCAGGTTTGGGCGGAATATAGAATGGTATTTGCCTTTTTTATGAGTCTGCTATTACTGATTACGATAAGCGGCATTTCCTCGTCTTCGTTACAGGCAGTTATTCATTCTATACTGACGGGATGCTGTCTTTTATCTGGTTGGCAGAATGCACTTAACAGTAAAATTACGTTATTGAGTTTTTTTATGCTTTTCACTGTGGCAATTTTTTTTACGGTCATTTTGAAAGGACAATATTTCCAGTATACTTTGAAAACCTTATTTACAGGATTATTCTTGACCATTCTTGCTGTTTCCCTTGTTGTCCATGTATTGCCGCCTTCATTGTTCCGCTTGGAATATGGAATAGTTTTATCTATAATTCTGGTTGGGGTATTTTATAGCATGAGCAGTCAAGCAATCGGAGGACAAATTGCTGGTATGCTATGTGTATTGAATGCTTTAACCCTTGTCGTTGGATTGAATAGTCAATTCTATGCATTTTTTACTCTTTTTGCTTTTTATGTTGTTTTTTTGCTAGCTTCTATTTTTATCATGCAACGTTTTGGACAGGTTGACTGTGTTCGGAAATGGTGATTTAGCAAAAATTTTGTATTGGAGTTGTGTTCTCTGGCCCGTGGCAGGAATCATAGGAATTTATGCCTGTCATCATCAGCGTGCAAAAATCCGATGTCATTTTATTGTAACAATAATCCTTTTTTTTATTACGGTTGCATCGGCATTTATTCATGATGATTTTTATCTTTCCGTTATTTGGAAACATGACGAGTTAACAAGTTTTTTAAGGGTTATGATCGCTATAGGTAGCATTATTGCATCAATAGTTTTGAAATTCATGGTTCCTGGCCAATTAAGTTCATCTGGAAAGCAAAAAAAATTATCCTATAGTCTCGGCCTCTATCAATTAATTATCTGTACCGCCATGATGGCTGTAGCTATTAATAATTTTTTTATAGCGCAGATTTGTTTGCATAGCATGATTTTCCTGTCTTTTTTGGCTTGTTTTATTCATGGTGGGGGAGAACAGATACAGGCGGCTTGGGAATACTTCCGCTATATGCTTTTTTTTATGATAATGGCTTTGATGGGTGTTTTCATTCTTGAGTTATCTGTTGGACAAACCTATCCCTTGTTACCCCGTTTTGGCAGTTTTATCCTGGCGTTTAGTATTGTTCAAATGATCGGGTTGTTTCCCGTATTCATCATTTTTCTACGTTTTGTCATTCATTTGCCCACTTTAATTGGCAGTATTATCTTTTTTATCATCCCAGTTGCTTTTCTCTCCTTATTCATAAGATTATTTCAAATCTCATCTTATCAAAACCCTCAATCATTTCTCATGATATTAGGGTTGATCAGTTTCATTATCATTATTATAAAGGAGAATGATGATCCTTTTTTGTATTCCCCGTTTTTGATCACTATTTTGGCAGCTTTGGCTGGTATTTTTTCCAATGGATTTCAGGGTTTATACAGTTTTTGCCTTTTCATAACCGTTCTGGTTATTTATGCACCGTTAGGGTATATTCTTCGAAAAAGTCCTTTTGCTGTGGATTCTAGAGGTTGGTTTGTCATTGCCATATCTGCATTTCCGCCATTTGGCATATTTTTTGCATGTGCAATTTTGATTGCGAGTTTGTTTGCACAGTTTCCCTGGTTGGGATCATGCTTGTTTTTATTGTTTTTTGTAAGAGGCTTTTTTCTGTTTAAAAAAAATAATATTCAATTATTTTCTCGAAATATTTTTACAAAAGAGGGTGGATGTTTATTGAGCATGATTTTTTTACCCTCTTTGGTTATTCCTATCATTGCCAAATATTGGCTATTTCAAATTGCAATGCAGTTTATACAAAAGTGATTGTTTCTGAAAAATGGTTGATAAAAAAACATTTGTTCAGCGTTCCCTAAAATTAATAGATTGTCTTAAAAATCATCAAACAGATAGTAGGTTTTTCATTTCTCTTGATGAACAAGAATGGACGGAGATGCTTGCGGCATTAAAAACTGATCGGCTTATGTTTCTTACGATGTGGTGTAAGGAGGATACTGTTTTTGTTTTATTTCTTGAGAATGGATACAAGCCCATTGGCGTTCGTATTTCCGCATCAATGAACCGTTATCTGGCCTTGTCTTCTGTAAGACCCGCTGCCATTATATATGAAAGAATGATCTGGGAGTTATGGGGTAAGGAAGCAATGAATGCTGTTGATTTACGCCCATGGTTGGATCGGGGTTTATGGAATAATTGCTGGCCATTGTCAGAAAAACCAGGGCCTGTCTTATGGCCTCCAGAAAGACAAGAAAATCCATCTGTCTCTCATTTACTGAATAATGGAGGGGAGATAACGGTTATTGATCCCTCCAATGCGACAGAAAAATTGCCTGTGCTGTGGCGTTTTCTTAATATGGGTGAGCGGATTATCCGAGCTGAATCAGTGTACGGATATACGCATAGAGGAATTCTATCCAATCTGTATAATAGAAATAGTTTGGAAATATTACCTTTAATAAGCCGTATTAACGCACTTGATTCCGTTGCGCATCAGATTGCCTTTTCTCATGCGATTGAAGATATTGCAAATTTTGTCCCTTCCTTGCCTGTTTTGAGAAAACGTATCTTATATTCTGAATTATCCAGAGTTGCAGCCTATCTGCTTTATTTAACACGCTTATTTCGCGTGTTAGAAGTAGAGTTGGTTGCCAGCCGGTGTGATCTGGCGCGTGAACTTCTTATGCGTTGGAATATACATTATTTTGGGCATCGCTGGTTAATGGATTGTGTTTTTCCTGGTGCCGTTTTTTTAGGGCAAGAAAATGATAAAAAAAGACATTTTCCTAAAAAAATTAAATATTTGATTGATCAGGCATTTAATTTGGCTATAACCTTGCCTGGTCTGGGTGACTATCTTCAAAATATGGGAATTTTATCTCTAAAAAAAGCGATTGATTTCAATATAGGTGGAATTGTTGGGCGGGCTTCCGGACGGGATGTGGATTTGCGTCGGTACATGTCTGAATACCGGTTGGAATGGCTGCCACCTCCGAATTTTACAAAAGGGGACGTTGATGCACGTATGCAGTCATGGTTTGTTGAGATAAAAACATCGTTAAATATAATCGATATACTTCTAAAGGAAGAAAATAGCGAGGAAGCGTTCAAATCCTCTCAAGAAATTATTATCGAAAAATTAAATGGGGAAGGGATTGGTGTTTGTGAAGGGGTACAAGGGGATTTATGGTATTATGTGAGATTAGAAGCGGGGGTTATAAAAGACGTATTTATACGTGATCCTGGTGCCAATCAGGCCTATGTCTTGCAAGATGTATTAAAAAATGAACATTTTGATAATCATGTCTTGATAAAGGCGTCATTTGGTCATTTGGTAACAGGCGTAGATCTATAAAAGGAAAACTAGTGGTTTTTATTAAATCCTTGATCGATTCATTAACTGGAAAAATAAAACCTGTTCAAAAATTTGCCGGTCAAAAAAAACAGGATATACATGTATTTCATATTGGATGTGGAGACTGCAATGGATGCACGTTTGAACTGCAGGCCTTAAAAGGGACCGCATATGATATAAAAGATGCGGGGATAAAATTTGTTGGACATCCTGCTGATGCAGACTTGTTGTTAATATCAGGGCTGATTACTCGTGCTATGCTTCCTTATATTGAAAAAAGCTGGAAATTGATTGCTAAATCAAAAGCGATTGTAACAATTGGATCATGTGCAATTAACCGACATATTTTTGCAAGTAATTATGCGATCTTGGGTGAAAATGTTGGTGACGAGGAATGTATTTTGCAAATTGAAGGATGTCCGCCTTTACCTTCCACAATTATGGATTGTTTAATGAAATTGAAACGGAATACGTCTTCTAATTTTTATTCAAAAAGTCCTCCCCCTTTTTCGTCTTCACAAGAATTGTCTGGGCATCAGCTTTTAGACGATGGTAACTGCGATAACTCAGCGGAATTAGACCCAGATATAAAATCCCGCTTAAAGCCAATGTTCCCCAAGGATCTGCTACCAGAATAGTTGCGAAGATGCAGGTGCTTAAAAATATAGGCATGACGTAAGAAGTGGGAATTTTAAAATTTTTGAATGACCAGATTGGTAAGGTAGAAATCAGCAAAAAAGATGTTATGACTAAAATTGTAATTGTCAGGATTTCGGAATGGGCGATGGAATTAAGAAAATCAATTTGATAATGCTTGCTTTCCAAGCCAAGAAAAACAGGAAATAAAACTATTCCAGCACCTGCCGGGGCAGGGACACCCGTAAAAAAATTGCTGGCATATTGAGGTTTGTTATCATCAAGTGCGGCATTAAATCGTGCCAGGCGTAAAGCCATGCATACCGTAAATATTGCACAGGGAATAAAAGAATAATCCCCTCCATTTTTGAGGGACCATAAGTATAAGACAAGACTTGGAGCAACCCCGAAGGACAAAAAATCGACAAGGCTGTCCAATTCTGCACCAAATCGACTTGTACCACGTAATAAACGGGCAATTCGCCCATCCAACCCGTCAAAACAGGCAGCAATCAATATGGCGATAACAGCCTCATTGAACCTTCCATGAATTGCACTGCGAATACTGATCAGACCGGCACACAATCCAAGAATTGTCAATAAGTTTGGAATAATCCGATTAAAGGAAATTCCCTTGACTCGGGGACGAATTTTTTGTCGTAACATTAATTTATGTTCTGGGTTAAAAGAGCGTTTATAATTTTGCAACAATTGTTTCGCCGCCGATCATGGTTTGCCCAACCTCAATGCAGGGTTGACACCCATCGGGCAGGTAAAGATCCACTCTGGAGCCAAATCGGATCAACCCATAAATATCACCCATATTAAATTGTTGATTTATATCGGCATTACATACAATTCTTCTGGCAATCAATCCGGCAATCTGAACAACAACCACCTTTTTTCCATCTGGTAAAGTTATGCAAATTGCGTTGCGTTCATTATGTTCTGATGCTTTATCCAGTGAAGCGTTAAAAAATTTTCCCTTGATATATGATCGTGCGGTAATTTTTCCAGCGACAGGGATGCGTTGTAAGTGGACGTTGAAAATGGAAAGAAAAATAGAAACGCGCCAGACCGGTTTGTCACCCAAACCTAAATCAACAGGAGGGGGAATATAGTTTATGGCTGAAACGGTTCCATCTGCTGGGGAAACAAGAATATCATTTTTATGGGGGATAATTCGCTTGGGATTACGAAAAAAATACCAGCAAAACCCAAAAAATAAGCTTCCTATAAGACCAATTAAATGTCCGATCCGAGCATGAATGCGATAGCCAATAAAACTTATCAAAGCAGAGATGCAGAGAAAAGGATATCCAGCTTTGTGCGGTTTACTAATATTTGTTCGGATTGAATGTAAAATAGACATCAGGGAATTCCTTAGGGGATGGTCGTTTGTTATTTTTACAATTTTCTTTTGCGATTCCAGTTGGGTTTCGGTAATTTTTGTTTTAAAATTCTTTTTTTCGAAGCGGAAAAGATTGTAATCGGGGCATAGAGTTTTTTTCGGATTTCAATCAGATGGTATTCTCCTCCAAAGGGAATGAAAAAATGACCTAAAAATTCTAACAGCTTATTTCCATATAGGGAAAAGGAATTCATTATTTTAGATGGAAAATAAATAATTTTTTCATAATAAACAAGTTGAAACATATGTTCTTTTAATATTTTTCTTAATTGATAAATGTAAAAGCTTTTTTTTTGATACTCAAAAAAATTAGATAAATTAAATATTCCCCACCATTTTAATTTATTAGGAAGTAAAAGCAAAATTTTGCCATCATCTTTTAAAATTTCCCAACAAGACCTTAAAGTTTTATGAATGTTATAGATGCCGATCGGAAAGAATGGATAAAACATGATTCGGTCAAAACTGCATTTTGCGAAAGGAAAACGATTGTATGTAAAACAACATGTTTTTACTGATGGAAAATTTTCTAAATTGGATAATTCATGTAAGTTCTCTGCAAGATTACCCTGAATATGATTATGGGGTGAAGATTGCAGAATGAAATCTTGAGGAATGGCACCAAGGGTGAGTAAAGAAAGCCCTCGTAGATCTGGCCACAGGTGCAGAAACTTATCAGTAAGATAGATTACTGATCCTGGTTGAGTATTATTTGGTATAATACTAGAATTAGCCTTGGGGTTCATTATTGATTTCCAGAAGAATCATTTTGTTATACAAGAATAAAATATTGAAATAAAGAAAGAGAATGTCTGTTCTTATTAAGCCTATTCCTTTTTATGAAACCAATTATGCGTGGCTATTATATGATAAGAAAACCAGAAATGCAGCTATTGTCGATCCTGGTAATTTTACTCCCGTTTTTAATACTATAAAAGATAAAAAGCTGAATTTGCAATCGGTACTTGTCACGCATCATCATTCAGATCATACAGGGGGCATTCGCCAATTGAAAGACAAATTTAATTGTCAGATATATGCACCTGATAAAGAAAAAAACAGTATTGTGGATGCTACGGATTATGTAAAGGATCATGAACAGATCGACCTGGGTTTCGGTTTTTTTGAAGTTATAAGCACGCCAGGTCATACTCTGGGATCTGTTTGTTATTATTCATATGATTTAGGTATAATTTTTACAGGAGATACTCTATTTAGCCTTGGTTGTGGTCGTTTATTCGAAGGCAGTCCAGAACAGATGTTTCAAAGTTTCAAACGGATAAAGTCCCTGCCTGATGAAATTATGGTCTATGCCGCTCATGAATATACTGAAGATAATGGTCGTTTTGCCCTGACAGTGGATTCAAACAATGAAGATTTGTTAAATCGTTTGAAGCAAGTGCAGCAATTGCGTTCGGAAAATAAACCATCCTTGCCTGTCATGCTGGCAATTGAAAAGAGAACCAATCCTTTTTTGATGGCCTTGACCGTTGAGGAGTTTGCACGCTTACGTAAGGCAAAAGATCAATTTTGATAGGTTTAAAAAGGAATGATTTCATCAATTTAGCTAAAATTAATGATGGATAATTTACGAATTAATGATTTCAATTTTTAATGTGTGGATATTAAGTAAGCATGCATGATTTAGCAAGATTTAATTTTGCGATAATAATTATGGAGAATTATTAATTATCGGTAAATTATCCACATTTTGTCAAAGCGTGTGTTAAATCGAAAAGGAATCGTAAAGAATGGCTTGTAGGCGCAACTTATTATCTTTTCGTTGTGTTCTTTTTTTTAAAGTTATTTTATTTTCAATAAATAGATCCACTAACTTATCCACAATTCATAAAAAATGTTACATGATATTATTATCCCAGCTTTTTTCTATGGCAAATAACACTTTCTTGCGATTTGACAGGTCTGTAATGACTGGATGCAAATTAATATAAATTGTTCCAGGTTTTTTTAAGAAAGAGTGGCGCCCCCAATGTAACCCTGAATTGGTGCTAACTGGAACAATTTTAAGGTCAAGTTGACTTGCAATAGCTGCAACACCGGCCTGCAGTTTAACTTTTTTACCATATTGTGAACGTGTACCCTCAGGAAAGATAATAATTTGTCGTTGATCTTTTATAGCGTTTTTACAATTTATGACAAGATTTTTCAAAGCCCTTGCACCTCCTTGACGGTCAAGGGGAATCATTCCGGATAAGAGAAGCATTGGCCCGACAAGTGGAAGATGTATCAACTCTTTTTTCATTATATAGGCAGGACGCGGTAAAAGATTCATCCATATCAGGGTATCAAAGGCGGATTGATGCTGAGATGCTATTATAAAAGATGAGTCATTGGGCAAGAATTCCTTGCCTTTTATATCAATCTCTATTTTACAGATTTTTGTAAGACCCTTGATTGAAAGCTCAGTCCATAATTGTGCATAGGCCAAGGCATGTTTTTTTGCAAAATAACGGATATAAAAAGCAAAAAGACCCATGAACAGGGTTAGGGTAAAAAAATATATTGAGAAAAGTAGTGATCGAATAAAAGTCATAAAGGTCATGAAATCCGTTAATGTTTAATATTGATTAAATCATGCTTTGGTTTTGTCGTGTGAATTAATCCTGTATAGGCCATAAGTAGCTTATTGTATTCGATAAATAATAATCGAATAGAAGATATTTTTAAAACATTATCCTTATTGATGGTTTTGATCGAGAAGGGATAAAGAGGAATATCGTATAGAAGGTTTCTAAGTTCAAGAATGGCTCGACGCATATGATAATTTGAAGTTATTACCGTCAGGGATTGCAAACGGTAATAATGAACCCATGCCGCTGTTTCAATGGCATTACCCATGGTGGACGTTGCATTATGTCCCAGTAAAATATGGTCTTGACATGAAATTGCAGGAAAATTCGTAATTGAATTCTTTAAATCTTGCAGGGTTGTTGTTGCTCCAACTCCAGATATAAGCAGATATTGAGAACAATCTTTTTCAAGAAATCTAATGGCTGTATGGATTCTTCCGGTTCCACCGGTCAATACGACGATACCGTCCGTTAAAGGGGGGATAGATGAGAAACTTAACAAATCATATATAAAAACAACAAAACCACTTAACCATAAAAAAATAATGATTCCAATAATCTTGATCAAAAAATTCTGAGAGATTTTTTTTTTCATTTTATGTCAAATGTCTTAACCAATAATATACAATGAATGTTGTTGAAATCCAGCCTATAAAATAATTGCACAAAGGTAAAATAATAATTAAAATCAATAGATTAAATGGTAACAAGGTTAAAATGCTAAACCACCCCTGATAAACTGTTTCCCAGTTTGGATTACTGCTGAAGGGCAGACTAAGATAGGTTAAAAAAAACAATAAGGGAATTGAGAAAATTAAGCCGATGCCACCTCCGATAAGGGAAAGAAATGCATTCCTTCGTGCAAAACGTATGGATATATAGTGATCTGACGCGCCTAGATTATGAAGTATTTCGATTGTTTGTTTGCATTGTATCAAACCAGTTCGGGTGGCGATGGCTATTACAATGGCTGCGACAAAAATCATGGTAAGAAAAGCAAGGAATGCACAGGTTTGCAAACTATTTGCAAGAACATTTAAGCGTTGACCCCAGAAGTTACTTTGTTCAATAACGATATTGGGTTCGATTTTGCGTAAGGAAGTTTCAAGCTGGCCTGAAATTTTTGTATTATTTTTTAAATGTAATTCGATGACTGCGGGAATGGCAAGGGCAAGATTGTCAAAATCTTCATGCAGCCAAGGGGCTAATAATTCATCTATTTCATTATCATCAAGTTTGTGAAAAGAGACAAGTTCCCTGGAGGTCGAGAGAAGGGTGATAATTTGCTGGATTGATGCATTATTGTCGGAATTCTCTTGTTTTGTATTTTGAGACGAAATCTGGAGGTTATTTTGGGGAATTTGTAGAATTACTGTGGACGCTGCCCCTGTATTCCAACGATTTGCTAGATTTTGACCAGCATAGGTTCCCGCAATCATCAGGGTGGCCAAAAAGGTCATTGCAGCAACAAGGGGAATTAAAAATTGTCCGGGTAAAGCCAGATTGACTTTCAATCCATCAGTGGTTTTATGTTTTAACAGCATCATCAATTCGTATTTGTCCATTATTTAATTTTAGTCTAGGGGCAGGGAATTGATGGATGAGATTATCATTATGGGTGGCGATAATGATTGTGCACCCCAAATCATTAAGATCAAAAAAAAGATCCATTAAACGTAATACCTGTTCCTCATCCAGCGCATTGGTGGGTTCATCAGCCAACAAAATATCAGGTCTGTGAATGACAGCTCGGGCAATTGCAACGCGTTGTTGCTCCCCTCCAGAAAGGGTTCGAGGGTATAGTTCAGCCTTATTTTGCAAATTCATCCATTGGAGAATTCGATTTGTCCAACGACTTACTATGGATTCATCCGTATTCTGCAGTCGAAGGGGTAGAGCGATGTTATTATAAATGCTTAAATTGGGAATAAGTTTAAAATCTTGATAAATGATGCCTATTCTTTGTTTTAAGTGGCAAATAGTTGAACGACGGTTTTTATGTATGTTTGTTTCCAAAATTTGTAATTGCCCAGCATTAGGCATTAATTCAAGATGGAACATCTGGAGCAAGGTTGATTTTCCAATTCCTGATGGTCCTGTTAACCAGCAAAAACTACCTTGGGGAATATGGAGTGTGACATTTGATAAAATCGGACAGTCTTGTCTGTAATAAAGGCTTACCTTGTCAAGTTGAATCATTGCAGAAAGGTTTCATGGCAGATAAGGAAATGGATTATAATTTACGTCCCAAATAAACAGTTACGGTCGCACATAATGCGGTTAACATAATAAGTAAAACGCCATCGAAAATTAATTTTCCTGCAGTTAAACTATGTCCTGCAATCATAATTGAATGGGGAATCAGGTTGCCTCCATGTTTCACAAGCTCACCTGTTTGAGGATCTGATGAGGAGATAACGGCTATTAATGAAGAAGTGATGGCAGGCAATAATTTCCATATGATACCAATAACCAAGAATAACGGGGCAAAAATTTCGGCGACTTGCTGGATCAAGTAAAAGCAGAAATGACAAGCGAACCAGAGAATATTTAAAAATGGATTGGACACTTTGGATGAATTTCTTGAATCGGTATATTCTTGGCTGATGTGGCCTAGCCGTTCTTCTGATCGTGTATTATTAAAGAAAAATTTATTCACGAAACTATCCTTAAACTGAATAAAAAGAAGATACACTGTAGCATATTGATATAAATCTTATAATAAAACTCTTTATATAAATCTTTAATTTTTTGAATTAAAATAATTAATTAACCGAAACATATTAATTTTCAGTGAATTTACTTGCCATATCAGATATTCTGAGAAAAATAAGTGGAATGGTATTTTTGTAGATCCTGTTTAATTATTGATCTAGGCAAACCATATATATCAATAAATACTTTTTAGAGAATTGGGTATGGGTAACAATACGCAGCCTTCGATATTAATCATTGATAATGATTCCAGGATTTTAAAGGAATTCAAACAAATTCTGGGTCAGGATTACTCTTTATATCTTACAGAATCTTCCTATCATGCCTTGGATATGATTAAAAAGGGGGCTCATTTTTCCACCATTATCTATAATAATTTCATGCCCTGCATGTTCGGAAATATTTTTTTTGCCCGTGTTCGTAATCTTATTGTTGCTACACGTATTCTTTTGGGACCAAAAAGCCGAACGGATATTCTGATCAAGGCGTTGAACGAAGGGGGAATATCGTTTTTTATTCCAAAACCGCTGGATCCTTTCATGGTAAAGGAAATTGTAAAACGGGCCGTTAAAAGATCAGAATTTCAAAGAAAACTAATGCATGAACGTTTATTGTTAAAAGGGTTGTTGGATAATCTGCCCTATGGCCTTGCTTTCAAAGATGAGGAGGGTCGTTTCACCCGTATGAACCAGTTGGCGGCCAATCGGCGTGGATTGACCATTGCCGAATGCCTTGGAAAAACAGAAGAGGAAACTGAACCGTCCTTTACGTCGCAAGAATTGTCAAGATTTAACCAGCGTTTGAAAAAAGAGGAGCGCTTTGTGGAGATATTGGAGGTTCCCTCGAATAATTCCAAACAATCGTCACAATGGTTTATGATTACCCGTTTATTGCTGGATAGAGCAAAGGGTGAAATTACGCATCCTTCTGTACTGATGGAGCTGGATATCACTAAACAAAAAGAATTGGAAATGCAGTTGCGGCAGTCGGAAAAATTGAAGGCCCTTGGTACAATGGCTGGGGGAATTGCTCATGATTTCAACAACCTGTTGACAACAATGATCGGCTCGTTGGAATTATCCGAAGAGCTGTTGGAGGTTTCGGGTAATTCTGAAATCATGGATACAATTAAGCAGTTACAGAACAATGCCTTGGAGGCGGCAAAAAAGGGTAGCACATTGACAGAGCGACTCTTGAGTTTCAGCAGAAGAAAGAAATTATCTTTGCAGGAAGTGGATCTCACCAAGACTATTCAAAAAAATTTCGATCTATTGTCCCAAACTCTTCAGATGCGTTATGAAAGAAGGTTCAAAGAACAGATTGAAACCAACCAATCAAATAGAATTCATCTTGAATTTAAAAATAATGTATCGGGTATTTTGACGGTTAAGACAGATCCATCACAATTTGAATTGGCTGTCATGAATTTGTGTATCAATTCAGTAGATGCCATGAAAAATGGAGGTGTAATAACTATCATTTTGGATAAGAAAGATGTTGGTCCGGATGAAGGCAAACGACTTCATTTAAATCCGGGTCCTTATGCAGTCACCATCATTCAGGATGAAGGCGAGGGAATGAGTGCTGAAACCATTGCTCATATTTTTGAACCTTTTTTTACAACAAAAAAAATGGGGTTGGGAACAGGACTGGGAATGGCAATGGTTTATGGATTTGCACAACAGTCGGGGGGACAGGTTAATGTGCAAAGTCAATTGGGAGCAGGAACAAATATAAGTATATATTTACCCATATATAGTGAAATGGAAAGATAGATATTTAATAAATTTCCATCAACATATTTGAATATTAATATAAATTAATTAAATAGAAATCAAAAATTAATATTATATTATGTCACCAATCTAATATGATTTTTATATAAAATGTAGATGCATATTTTTATTCTTTAATTGCTTTTTAATATTTTTTTTAAATGATAATATAGATAACGAAGTGAATATATAGTTTTAAAATGATTATAGAGTCTGAACACTATATTTTTCCTTTTGACGTAAAGGCATAAGGAAATGTTGATTGAAGCACAAAAACAAAAAACAAAAAAAATAATTTTGGTTGCTGAGGATGACTCCATTTTACGCCCATTATTGGTGGAATTGCTGGATGAAATGCAGTTTGAGGTAATTGCCGCTGAAGATGGCACAAAGGCAATGGCATTATTACAAGATTTGGATTGTAATCATATGCATGTCGATTTACTATTAACCGACATCGGGTTGCCAGGAGTAAATGGAAACAAACTTGCTGAATTTGCGCGTAAGATCTGGCCGAATTTATCGATATTATTTATTACTGGTTATGCACATGGTATCAATACCATGACTTTTGACAATAAAATACAATTGTTAACCAAACCTTTTTCCCTTGGGGTATTGACAAAGCGTATAGAAGAATTGATTTCTTAACCAGCTCGGATAATTATTATCATATAATTTTATGTAAGGTTAACCCTAGATATGCAAAATAACACTTTATCTACGTATGATCCTATTCAGTGGCATGGTACGACTATTTTATGTGTCCGTTACGGAAAGCAGGTGACAATAGCAGGTGATGGCCAGGTAACACTGGGTAATACAGTTGTAAAAGGTAATGCGAGGAAAGTCAGGAGAATAGGACAAAACGGTTCTATATTGGCTGGTTTTGCAGGGGCGACAGCGGATGCTTTTACCTTGCTGGAACGTTTGGAAAAGAAATTGGAGCGTTATCCCAATCAGTTGGAAAGGGCTTGTGTCGAGTTGGCTCAGGATTGGCGAACGGATCGTTACTTAAGAAGACTTGAGGCAATGCTGCTTGTGGCTGATCATGTTCATTCATACACATTAACAGGTAATGGTGATGTACTGGAACCAGAAGACGGGGTGGTAGCCATTGGTTCCGGTGGTAATTATGCTCTGGCGGCCGCAAGGGCGCTTTTGACTGTTGATGGACTAACATCGGAAGAAATCGCACGTCGAGCCATGAAAATTGCTGGGGATATTTGTATTTATACCAATCACTCCCTTGTTGTAGAGACCTTGAACGCAGAAAGTAAATAATATATGCAAATCCCGACCTATACTCCGAAAAAAATTGTTGCAGAACTTGATCGTTATATTGTTGGTCAACATGAAGCAAAAAAGGCCGTATCTATCGCTTTGCGCAATCGATGGAGAAGAGCTCAGTTACCTGACCGGATGCGGGAAGAAATTGTTCCTAAGAATATTTTGATGATTGGACCAACGGGTTGTGGTAAGACGGAAATTGCTCGTCGATTAGCCCGTTTGTCACAAGCTCCATTTTTAAAAGTTGAGGCAACTAAGTTTACCGAAGTTGGTTATGTCGGTCGTGATGTGGAAAGCATTATTCGCGATTTGGTTGAAGCATCTTTGGTCATGTTGCGTGATGTGAAACGTCGCAATGTCGTTGAAAAGGCAAAAGATGCTGCCAATCAAAGAATAGTAACGGCGTTGGTGGGAGATGGAGCGACAGCAGAAACACGTAATAAATTCCTGCAGATGCTGGTTAATGGAGATTTAGAGGATAAGGAAATAGATATCAAAGTGGCGGATATATCCTCTCCTGTTAATCAAATGGATATACCGGGGATGCCATCGGCCCAGATTATCAATTTTACCGATATGATGAAAGGGTTCATGAACCGTTCTGAAAAATCACGTCGTATGACGGTTGCAAAAGCCCGGGAGGCATTAATTCGTGAAGAATCTGATAAGCTTCTGGATAATGATGCGCTTGTGCAAGAAGCTATACAGCGTGCACAAAATCATGGAATTGTCTTTCTGGATGAAATTGACAAGGTTTGTGCCCGTTCTTATGAGGGAAGTGGTGGGCGTGGTGGTGCCGATATTTCCCGTGAAGGGGTACAGCGTGACTTACTGCCATTAATAGAGGGAACGACTGTCTCAACAAAATATGGTCTGGTTAAAACCGATCATATACTTTTTATTGCCTCTGGTGCTTTTCATTTGGCTAAACCTTCTGACTTATTGCCGGAACTACAGGGGCGCCTACCGATTCGTGTTGAATTATCGGCTTTAACCTGTGAAGATATGCGTCGGATTTTAACAGAACCCGAACAGTCACTTTTGAAACAGTATATCGCTTTGATGGAAACGGAAAAAGTCAAGTTACAGTTTACGGATGATGCAATTGATTCAATTGCCCAATTGGCAACGGATATTAATGAAAGAGTTGAGAATATCGGTGCGCGTCGTCTGGCAACCGTTATGGAAAAACTTCTTGAAGAAGTTTCTTTTACAGCTTCTGAACGTTCAGGTGAGGAGATTCAGATAACTGCAAAGGATGTAACGGAAAAAGTTGCTTCCTTGGCAAGTAAAAGTGATTTAAGTCGTTTTATTCTTTAATTTGTAATTTGTCTGGCTATACGAGATTTATATATGTCAATTTCAGGTTCTTTTATTTTACCCGAAGAACAAAGCGCGGTAGAGGCAATTGGTGTCATTAGGGATGAGTTTGATCTTTTTGATGATTGGACGCAGCGATATCGTTATTTGATTGAACTTGGAAATAATTTGCCTGCTTTTCCTGTTGAATGGCAAAATGATAAATTTCGTGTGGTTGGTTGTCAAAGTCAGGTTTGGTTAAATTACATCTGGGAAGGAAATAAATATTATTTTGCTGGATCGTCTGATGCCGTGATAGTTAAAGGACTGATCGCTTTGTTATTAAGAATTTATTCTGGAAGAACAGCAGAGGAAATTTTGAAAATCGATCCTGGATTTGTCAAGGATCTGGGACTTGCAGGGGCGTTGTCAGCAAATCGAAGTAATGGGGTTATGTCGATGGTTAAAGCTATACAGCATATTGCCTCACGATAGTGTTAATTTTTTTTGAAATATTTATTTCGTATAATTTGAGATTCTTCAATTGAGATAACAGTCTGTAAATTAAAGATTATTTTAAGAAACACATTGTAAAGTTAGGGGATAATATATGAAAAAAACAATTGGGGATTTCTTATTGGATAGATTATCTCAAATTGGGATCAACACAATTTTTGGTGTGCCTGGGGATTATAATCTTCAATTTTTAATGCAGGCAGAAAAAAGAAAAGATATAAAATTTGTTGGAAATCGTAATGAGTTGAACGCGGCCTATACTGCGGATGGTTATGCACGTTTAAATGGAATTTCTGCAATACTAACAACATATGGTGTTGGTGACCTGAGTGCCCTTAACGGTGTTGCAGGAGCATATGCCGAATACGTGCCAATGGTTTGTCTTTCTGGAGCGCCACCTTTACACAGTATAAATCAAAGGTCCTTTTTGCATCATACCACGGCGGAGGGTAATTATGAAGATGTCATGAATTGTTACCGCTCCTATACCGTCGCTCAGGCGCGCCTTACGCCACAAAATGCAGTGGGGGAAATTGATCGTGTATTGCAAGTTTGCAAACGGGAAAAAAGACCTGTTTATATTCAAATCCCATCGGATATAACGTTTTTCGAGATTGATGTCCCTGATGAAAAACTGGTCTGTTCATTACAAATGAGTGATTCCTTACAACTTTCAAATCTTTTGCATGGCATTAAAGAACGTCTGCGACATGCTGAACGTCCGGCTATGCTGCTGGGTAATGCCATAGATCGATTTGGACTCAGAGAACTTACGCAAGAACTTATCGAAAAATTGAATATTCCATTTGCCACCCAATCAGCGGCACAGGCAATTTTGGATCAGGGTTTATTGCAATGGGTTGGTGAATATAATGGCGGGGCTTCTGTCAGATCCGTTGTAGATATCATTGAAAATTCTGATTGCTTAATAGGAATTAACGTAAAATTTACAGACAGTAATTCTGGGTATTTTACGCAGAATATTCCAGAAAATATGATCAATATCATGCCCTTCAGCACTATCGTTGGTAAAAAAGTGTTTGAGGATGTCTGTGCTGTAGACCTTTTGAAAAGCCTGATAAAAAATGACTTGTCCCGACAGTCAAATTTATTCTCTTCCATTCATAAAAATAAAAAACACTCATGGACAGTTGAAAAGGGCAAGGCATTAATCCTCAATCGTTTTTGGACAAAAATGGATCATTTCATTCAGGAAAACGATGTCATTGTTACGGATGCAGGCACCTCGATGAGAGGTGTCAGGGGATTGGCTCTTCCTGCCGGAATTACAATCATTAATCAGCCTTTGTGGTTATCAATCGGGTATTCATTGCCTGCCTTGTTTGGTTCATTAATGGCAGCACCTAGACGGCGCCAAATATTATTTGTCGGGGATGGGTCATTCCAATTAACAGCGCAGGAAGTATCAGCTTTTTTTGCGCATGATCTCAATCCAATCATTTTTTTGGTGAATAATAAAGGTTATACAATCGAACGCAGCATTATGGGGTTATATTCCTCGTTTAATGATATTCCTGAATGGAACTATCATAAACTATTTGATGCTTTGAGTGATAATAAACCCTATTCATACCATCAAGTCAGAACTGAGGATGAATTGGAAACAAGCCTGGAAGAACTGGAAAATGATACTTTAGTACCGCGTATTGTTGAAATTATGATCGATCCTTTTGACATACCCAAAAAAGTTCAGGATTCAGCAGACCGTATTGCATCCTTCAATTATGGAAAAAGAGGTTTGAAAGAGCTTGATAAAAAAGTTCATTTCTAAATAAATGTTGAGGAGTTTTATTCTAGATCAATAACAAGCTCCTCAAATACATTAAAAAAAAGTCTATCGATATTATCAAGTTTAAATCAAAATTTTTTTTGACGTTGTTGGGGAACCTCAATATCAATAGCCAATGTTGAACAGGCAGATCCTTGATCAATTTTGACCTGAATTTTTTCTTGATCAATGGAGATATGCTTTTGGATAACCGCCATAATTTCTTTTTGTAATTTTTGCAATAAATCTGAATCATTTTGATTGCTGGTAGAAGAACGTTCATGAGCCAGCAGGATCTGTAAACGATCCTTGGCAACGGGCGCTGAACTTTTTTTATTAAAGAAATTTGAAAATAAAAAACTCATCATCTATTCCTCTTTAACAACCAGTCAAAAAACCCTTTTTTGTCAGTCGGAATGGTAATGTCTATTTTTTCTCCTTGCAAGCGTTTAACTGCATCTACATAGGCACGGGCAGGGGCAGAGTTGGGTGCAGAAAGTGTTATCGGAGTACCTATATTTGAAGCCTTGAGAATTTCCTCACTTTCAGGAATGATACCAATCAAGGGAATGGAAAGGATATCAAGTATATCATCTGTGTTAAGCATGTCGCCATGGGCCGCCCTGTTTGTTGCATAACGTGTAATTAACAGGTGTTTGTTAATTTTTTCACCTTTTTGGGCTTTATCAGTTGTACTGTCAAGGATGCCTATGATACGATCACTGTCACGAACCGAGGATACTTCGGGATTGGTAATGACAATGGCCTCATCAGCAAAATGCATGGCCATTTTAGCACCGCGTTCAATTCCGGCCGGACTGTCACAAATTATCCAGTCAAACTTCTCTTTTAATTCCTCAATAACCTTTTTGACACCCTCTTCAGTCAAGGCATCTTTGTCCCGTGTTTGGGAGGCGGCCAGAATGAAAAGGGTTTCGATACGTTTATCTTTAATCAATGCTTGAGAAAGCGTGGCTTCACCTTGTATTACATTGATAAAATCAAACACCACACGTCTTTCTGATCCCATTACAAGGTCAAGATTTCTTAAACCGACATCAAAATCAATGACGACAACCTTTTGTCCTGTCTGGGCGAGGGCCGCTCCAATCGCTGCGGTTGTTGTCGTTTTACCAACCCCGCCTTTACCTGAGGTAATAACGATTACCTTCGACATACTTGTTCCTTTATGATAATCCATTTTCAATATGTTAAAAATATCATTTTACGGCAAATAAAACACTAAAAATATCAGAATATAATTTTATTTACCTTGTTTTTGTTAGATTAGTTACAGTAATAACATTCTCTTTTAAAAAAACCTGTGCAGATTTATTGTTAAAAGTCTCTGGAATTTCTTCTGCTGTCATGTAATATCCATCAATAGCCAATAGTTCTGCTGCCATATGACTGGTGAATATTCTGGCATTGGGTTGTCCACTTATACCGGCAATAGCGCGTCCCCGCAGGGCGCCGTAAACATGAATGGATCCACCGGCGCTAATTTCCGCTCCCGATGCAACAGAATTAACAACAATTATATCCCCTTCCGGAAAAAAAATGCTTTGTCCTGATCGAACGGGATCATCAGTAATATAGCAAGGAACGGATTGATTTTTAGCTGGAGAATCGATCGGGGGATTTAAATTGTCGATATTCTTTCCTCCTGTAAGAATGAAATTTCTAGGCCAGTCCTTTAATGCAGAAGGATTGGATGGCAATCCTTCCATACTGATAATCTGAATATTTCTGCCTAAAAGTTCATGATAAAGTTTTTCCAATCCTTCTTCATCGCCTGTCAAGAGTTCAAGATTGAGAATAACAGGTTTGCCATAGAAAAATTGTGAAGAACGTTTAATTTGTTCGTCCAGGCTTTGTAACCAATTTACAAGAGGGGCTTTTGGTGAAAGAACCAGTGCCAAAAACGAACGGCCTCGGATCCGTAAGGGGGGCAGTGAATGCGAAGAATGATGCACCACGAGTGTATTTCCTGTTTGACAGATCAAATAAATTAATGACGTCTAAATTATTACGTTTTGATAAAGTTGAAAAATAAAATAATAATATACGAAAAAATAAATATCTTGTAATTTTTTAAAAGATGAATTTAAGCCTTTATAATTGATTAAAAGTTAAGCTATATGATTAAACTGTAGTGATAAACTGATTTTAAAATATTTTCAGTAAAAAAACATATTATGTTACACTAAAGAGATTTTGTGGAATAATGGCAAGGCTTTATGCGAATATTGTATCATCTTCCCCTTTGTCCTTTCAGTCGTAAAATTCGGCTGATAATGGCAGAAAAACGATTATCTTTTGAATTGATGACCGAAGCTGTATGGAAAAAACGGGATGAATTCCTGTCGATGAATCCTGCTGGTACCGTTCCTGTCCTGGTAGAAGAAACGGGTCTGGCTATTTGTGATTCCTATGCGATCAGCGAATATTTGGAAGAAGCCTATCCTGACACGTTATTAATGGGTCGCACTTTGGCGGAAAGAGTGGAGGTGCGACGATTGGTTGCCTGGTTTGATGACAAATTCAATCGAGAAATCACTCGAAATTTACTGTTTGAGAAAATGTTCAAACGTCTTTTTGGAAATAGCAATCCCAATGCTCAGGCATTGAGAGAAGGCTACCAGAATATAAAATTTCATCTTGATTATATTGCCTATCTAGCTGAAAACAGGGTTTGGCTGGCAGGAAATAATTTGTCAATTGCTGATTTTGCCGCTGCAGCCCATCTTTCCAGCTTGGATTATATTGGTGATATTAACTGGGATAAATATCCAATGGTAAAGGATTGGTATGTTCGGATAAAATCCCGCCCCAGTTTTCGTGCCTTGTTAAATGATCGGGTAAGTGGTGTAGTCCCTCCCAAATATTATGCCGATTTAGATTTTTAATGAAATTTTAGTCGGAATGGAAAATAAACCGGTCATATTGCAAGTTCTACCAGCATTGGGTACAGGTGGGGTAGAGCGGGGAACTGTTGATATGGCAAAGGCAATCATACAGGCGGGTGGCATTGCAATTGTAGCCAGTGAAGATGGAATATGGCAGCATTATCTCGAAAAAATTGGGGCAATTTACATTCATTTACCGCTAAGCTCAAAAAATCCGTGGATAATCTGGAAAAATCATTATGCGTTAATTAAGATTATCCAGTATTATAAAGTGGATATTGTTCATGCACGTTCAAGAGCGCCGGCATGGTCTGCATGGTTGGCAGCAAAAAAATGTCATATCCGTTTTGTCACAACCTGGCACGGAGTTTTTCAGGCCAAATGGTTCGGAAAACGTTGGTACAACCAGGTAATGACCAAAGGGGAAAAGGTGATAGCGATCAGTCATTATATTGCTAATCATTTACAACAAGAATATCATGTCAACCAGCAAAAACTATGTATCATTCCACGCGGGGTTGATCTAACTATTTTTGATCCGAGTTTGCCGTTAGGTAACCGAATAAGTTCATTGGCACAGAGTTGGGGAATTTCTGAAGAGCAAAAGATCCTGTTATTGCCGGGAAGAATTACGGAGTGGAAGGGACATAAATTATTATTGCAGGCTTTTGCTGAATTAAAATTCAATCATCCGAACTGGATCTGCATTTTTGTCGGTCCCGCCAAAGAAAAAGATCATTTTTTAAAAGAGTTGCTTGCCTTAGCCGATTATCTAAAAATAAAAGATTCGATTTATTTTGTGGGAAATAGCCAGGATATGCCTGCGGTCTATGCACTGGCAAATATCGTTGTAGTACCTTCCCTTAAACCTGAACCTTTTGGACGTGTCGTAATTGAGGCCCAGGCTATGGAGAAACCTGTGGTTGTTGCCAATCATGGCGGGGCGGCAGAAACAGTTGAAGAAAATGTTACAGGTTACCTTTTTAAGCCCGGCAGTGTTAATAATTTGGTATTTGTTTTGGATCAGTTGATGGAAAAAACAGATGCAGATTTAAATTGGATCGGTCGGCTTGCCCGGGAGGCGGTTCAAAAAAAATATACTTTGCAACAGATGCAATGCAAAACCCTTTCTGTTTATAACGAGATATTACCTCCTGAAAACAAATTAAAGATCAATGATGTCAGTTAAAAGAATCTTGATTATACGTTTGGGTGCTTTGGGGGATTTTATCCAAAGTTTTTACCCGTTTGCGGCCATTCGTCAGTATTATCCCAATGCAGAGATCACCTTGTTAACATCTGCATCATTTGTTGATCTGGCCAAAAGGTCACCTTGGTTTGATCGTGTTATTGTTGATGACAAACCTTCCTGGTTCAATATTGCGGGATTGATTAGGCTAGTGAAAAAACTACGGGGATATGATTATATCTTTGATTTACAAACTTCTCGTCGATCAACACGTTACTTTAGGTTCGCAGGGCAGAGACAAGGCTCGGCGATTGCAAAAACAGCATCGCATAGACATGACAATGAGGAGCGTAATCGCTTGCATACATTTGATCGCCAGAAAGATCAGTTAAGCAAGGTTGGTATAACCGATTATCCCGAGCTTGATTTATCCTGGTTTTTATCCGAAATGATTGATTTTTCCATTGATCGACCCTATGTTGTGTTAGTTCCTGGTTGCTCTGCACGACGTATGGAGAAAAGATGGCCTATTCAGTATTATGGTGAGATTGCGAATATATGTCTTGAAAAAGGGCTGGTCCCCATAATTGCTGGAGGAAAAGAAGAGAAAGAGATTTCCCGACAGATTTTGCAATTATGTCCGAAGGCAATGAACTTGATTGGTAAAACAAGTTTGTTTCAGTTGGGGCATTTAATGAAAAATGCACAATTTTCGCTCGGAAATGATACAGGACCAATGCATATTGCCGCATTGGTGGGGGGGTGTTCTGTTGTTTTGTTTTCATCATCAAGTAATCCTGCGCTGACCGCACCACGTGGAAAACATGTCAAAATATTGTATGAGGCGGATTTAAGAAATCTTTCCGTAAAAAAGGTTGCACAAGAATTGAACTGGGTTCATTAAAGTTTATTATTAGGTTTATTATAGCGTTCTGGAGTTTTAAGTATGCCATCTATTACCTTGCCTGATGGATCTGTTCGTGAATATGAAGGATCGGTTACGGGTTTAAGTATTGCACAATCTATTGGGGCAGGTTTGGCCCGTGCAGCTTTAGCAATGGAGCTGAATGGCAAATTAGTCGATCTATTAACTGAAATATATGAAGATTCGTCAGTAAAATTCATTACAAAAAAAGATGTGGCGGCGTTAGAGTTAATCCGTCATGATGCTGCCCATGTACTTGCCCAGGCAGTACAGGAACTATATCCGGGAACCCAGGTTACTATTGGTCCAGCTATTGAGAACGGTTTTTATTATGATTTCGCCCGTGAAGAACCTTTCAAGCCAGAGGATCTTGGTAAAATAGAACAGAAAATGCATGAGATTATTGCGCGTAATGAACCTTTTGTCAGAGAGGTTCTGCCTCGGCAGAAAGCAATCGAATATTTTGAAACCAATGGGGAACATTATAAAGCCCAGCTTATTCGGGATTTGCCAGAAACAGAAACAATCACAGTCTATAGACAGGGGGAATGGCTTGACCTTTGCCGTGGACCGCATTTAAGAACAACCGGGGATGTCGGTAAAGCTTTTAAACTGATGAAGGTTGCTGGTGCATATTGGCGTGGGGATTCAAAAAATGCCATGCTGTCACGTATATATGGAACGGCATGGCGTGATCAAAAAGAGCTTGATGCCTACCTGACGCAATTGGAAGAGGCGACAAAACGCGATCACAGACGGATTGGAAAAGAGATGGATCTTTTCCATCTGCAGGATGAATCCGTAGGTTCCGTATTCTGGCATCCCAAAGGATGGCAAATTTATACCGAATTACAGGCTTATATGCAGCGTGTCCAACGTCGTTATGGATATGAGGAGGTGCGAACCCCCCAACTTGTTGACCGTTCATTATGGGAGGCATCAGGGCATTGGGACAAATTCAAGGAAAATATGTTTATTGCCTCCGTTGAGGATGAAGATCGCATTTACGCTTTGAAACCCATGAACTGTCCATGTCATATCCAAATATTCAATCATACATTGCGTTCCTATCGTGAGCTTCCCCTTCGGATGGCGGAATTTGGAGCCTGTCACCGTTACGAACCTTCTGGAGCACTACATGGGATTATGCGTGTTCGGTCATTTGTTCAGGATGATGCGCATATTTTTTGTACAGAAGATCAAATTACTTCTGAAACAGCCTTGTTTGTCCAAATGTTGTCAGAAGTATACAAAGATCTTGGTTTCGAGAGTTTCCGCATCAAATTTTCTGATCGTCCAGAAAAAAGAGCGGGAGATGATGCGATTTGGGATCGTGCTGAAAATAGCTTGAAGGAAGCCTGTAAACAGGTTGGTGTAGAATTTGAGCTTAATAAAGGGGAAGGCGCTTTTTATGGTCCCAAACTGGAATTTGTTTTACGTGATGCGATAGGAAGGGATTGGCAATGTGGCACGTTGCAAGTTGACTATGTTCTGCCAGAACGGCTTAAGACGGCTTATATTGGAGAAGATAGCGCTAGACATCGCCCAGTTATGCTTCATCGGGCAATTTTAGGATCATTTGAACGGTTTATTGGTATTTTGATAGAACAATATGCAGGTCATTTCCCTTTGTGGCTGGCACCTGTCCAAGTAGTTGTGGCAACGATTGTAAATGATGTGGAGAATTATGCCCGAGAAGTCGTTGCCCTGCTGAAAGCCCAGGGAATTCGTGTGGAATTGGATGATAGAAACGAAAAGATCAATGCAAAGATTCGTGAACATAGTCTGCAACATGTTCCTGTCATTTTGGTTATTGGGCGCAAGGAGGCGGAAGAACGTCATTTGGCGGTACGTCGATTGGGTGGAAAATCACAAGAGATCATGGCTTTGAATGAAGCCATGGATCAACTGTCTCGAGAGGCATCACCGCCAGATAAAGGACGTGTTCCCTTTGCGCGGCGAAAGGCTAAATTTTATTGTGAAGACTAGATAGTTTTTTTAAAATCTATTATAGTATTTTAAGAAGTTGTTTATTATTAAATCTAGGAAATGGGTTATTTACAAGATTGATTTTTTTGATAAGTTCAATTTTCTAATTTTTGAGTAAGTAATCCCCTTTTCAATGATTTATTTATAGAAGGAGCTTAACCATAGTAAAAACATCGATAACCCCTGCGACTAATCGTGAAGGGCCCTTGGTTGATGATGAGATCCGTGCTGTACAGGTTCGCCTGGTTGGTGCTGATGGTGAAATGTTAGGTATTGTGCCAACACGTGAAGCTTTGAAAATGGCTTATGCTGTTGGACTGAATTTATTGGAAGTCAGTCCAAATGCTGATCCGCCAGTAGCGAAAATTGTTGATTACGGCAAATTCAAATATGAACAGCAGAAAAAAAAGAATGAGGCACGTAAAAAACAAAAAGTCATTGATATTAAGGAAATCAAGGTAAGACCCAATATTGATGAAAATGACTATCAGGTAAAACTAAACGCGGCAAAGCGTTTTATTGCTGGTGGTGACAAGGTTAAAATCACGTTACGTTTCCGTGGACGTGAAATGGCCCATCAAGAACTGGGTGTTCAACTGTTGGATCGATTCCGTGTTGATATGGAAGAGGTTGCAAAGCCAGAACAAACTTCCAAGATCGAAAATCGTCAAATGATTATGGTTTTAGTAGCCCGTTGATGTGATAAAATATTAAATGAAGTTCAATAAAGGTATGTAAAATTTACATACCTTTTTTTATAATGATATTTATTTTTGAAAAATTATAATTTTATTCAAGAAATAGTAAATTTAAGTTAACTAAAAGGATGGGGTTCATGAATGCTCAATCTCGCTGTACGGGTTTCTGTCAAAGAATTAAAGAGGGGGTATTTGTGGGATGGGCAATTAATGTCGTTAAACCTGAAAAACCTACAATTGTTTCTGCTTTTATCGATGATGTAAAGATTGCTGAAATTAAATGCGATATTGAAAATAAAACTATCCAGCAAAAGCTGAATTTTTTTCGCAGCGATATCGGTTTTCAATTTTCCATACCAGAAAGATACAGGGATAATAAGAACCATAAGTTGTCATTTCAATTTATTGATGAAACACCTTTTATAATCTCTGATTCAAAACAGAATAATAAGCAAGTATCCTATGTATATTTTCAATTATTAAGAAATAACGATTCTGTAGAATATGAATCTTTTATTGATGGATGGAAGAATGGTTCAATTGTTGGATGGGTTTTGAAAAAGGATTTGAAAACAGGAGAATATACAGGAAACTGTTCGATTCTTGTTGTCATGAATGGGATTGAATTACAAACGGTTCAGGCCAATAGATATCGTCCTGATGTGGCAAGTGCTTATAATAGTGAGCCAAGATGCGGTTTTGCGGTTGTTATACCCAAAGTGCTTCGAAAACATTTTAAGGCGGAATTTCGCGTGTATGTAATGCCTGATTATATAGAAGTGAAAAACAGCCCCTATCAAACAAGCCTTGTTGATGATTTGTTGGAACAAAAACTATTAATAATGAATCAGCATATAGATAGTCTATATAATGAAATTAATTCCCTAAAAAGTGAAATTAAAAATTTAATCGCTTATCCGGAATATGTAATTGATGAATATCATCTATGGGCACAAAAATATTTCTCGAATTTACCAAAATTACTTGATAAAAAAAGACAAAATTTGAAAGATTTAAAGATAAAACTTAAATCTCCCAAAATTTCAATTATATGTCCTGTTTACAAACCTGATTTATCTCATTTTAGGGAGGCTGTTGATTCTGTTTTATGTCAAACTTATAAAAATTGGGAATTGATTTTGATTGATGATGGAGGAAAATCAGCATCAATTCAGAGAGAAATCAAAAAATATGTTTTGTTTGATAACAGGATCAAGGCAATTACACTGACATGTAATAGGGGTATTTCCGAAGCTACCAATGAAGGATTGAAACAGGTAAAAGGTCAATGGATTGCTTTTTTTGATCATGATGACCTGCTGGTTCCTGAAGCATTGGAAATGATGATAATGGAAGCGCAGTGTCATAATGCCTATTTTGTTTATTCAGATGAGGATAAGCTTGATAACAATGGTGAATTTACCGAACCCAATTTAAAACCTGATTTTAATTACCGTTATTTGTTAGGGTGTAATTATATTTGTCATTTTGTCATGATTCATGTTGATTATGTTAGAAAAGTCGGTTTTCTGTCATCGCAATATAATGGTGCACAGGATCATGATTTTATTTTGCGATTGACAGAATATTTAAAATCATCGCAAATTCATCATGTTCAGGAGATTTTGTATCACTGGCGTATTACTCCGAATTCAACAGCGGAAACAATTGCCAATAAACAATATGCGGTAAAAGCGGGTGTAGACTGTGTAAGTGATCATTTGAAACGTAAGGGTCAAGAAACTATGGTAAGCTCGATAGAGAATGCTACGATGTATAAGGTTGCATGGAATAAGATACCGCAATCAACTGTTACAATTATTATCCCTTTCAAAGATCAGATTGAAATTACCAAACAGTGCGTTGACCGTATTTTGGACCGAACCAATTATAGCCACTATAATATTTTATTGGTTGATAACGGATCAAAAAAAATAGAAACTCTAGAGTTTATAAAAAACTATTCGCGAAAAAAGACTGTAAATTTTTTAACAGTACAAGAAGAATTTAATTTTTCACGTTTGAATAACCTGGCCGCTCAAAAAATAAAATCCGATTTTTATTTATTCTTAAATAATGATGTATTTATCGAAAATGAGGATTGGCTGGAAATCATGTTGAATGAGGCGGAATTTGCTGATGATATTGCAATTGTGGGAGCCAAACTGTTATATCCGAATGGAAGAATACAACATGGAGGCATTATTGTCGGTCCCGGGGAAGTTGCCCAACATATGAATAGGGGGATGACCAAGAATGATTTTGGTTATGTCGGACGTTCTGTATTATCACAGGAATTGACTGCAGTAACAGCGGCCATGATGTTGGTAAAGGCATCAGTTTTTCATGAGGTGGATGGATTTGATGAAATTAATTTAAAAATTGCATATAACGATGTCGATCTATGTTTGAAAGTAAGAGAGGCAGGTTATCGAATTATTGTATGCATGGATGTGATTGCCACTCATCATGAAAGCTATTCAAGAGGTAGTGATGATAGACCTGAACACCAAGAACGTTTCACATATGAAATAGAATTTATGGAAAAAAAATGGGGTGAAAAGACGGTTTATAAAAATGATTCAGCCTATTCACCTCATTTTAAAGTCAAGCCCCAGCTGTTTTATGAATTAACAGACCCGGCTAAAATCTAATATAACTATTTTTCAATTTGGTTAAAATCAGCAATAAGGTTAGCTACATTATCAATTTGATTGAGAAGTTTAAGCCGATTATGACGAATGATTTCATTTGGGTCATTAATAATAGTCTTATCAAAAAAGATGTCCAGTTCAGAGCGTAAGGAAGCTATAGTATTCATTGCAAATCCAAACTTCTTATGATCAAGCGCTGATTCAATTATTTGTGTAGCTTGTTTTAAATGACTGTACAGATTTGTTTCTTCATCAGTATGGAAAAGTGACGGATCGGGTTCACCTTGATGAGGGCCGTCTTTCTTGTTTTCAATTCTGAGAATGTTGCTTGCTCTTTTGACAGCGGCCAGAAGATCTTTTCCTTCGGATGATTCAAGAATTTGATTTATGGCATTAACTTTTTTGAGAAGTTCGGAAATATCAGTTAAATGATTTTTTTGTGAAACTGCTGATAAAATATCATGTCGTAAACCCTCACTTCGTAACTGAATAATAAGTCGTTCATTCATGAAATTTGCCAAAAATTTCAGATCTGAAGCTTGTTGTAAATCTTTCGGAAGTGTTGAAATGGAGAATTCAAATACTTTTTCTAAATCAAGAGAAAGATTGTTTTCACGGATGATTCTGATAATCCCCAAGGCAGCCCGTCTTAATGCAAAAGGATCACCAGATCCTTTGGGTTTTTCACCTATGGCAAAAAATGCGGTTAGCAAATAGATTTTATCCGCGAGTGCAACGATAACAGAGCATGGTTCAGTGGGTGTCTGGTCATTTGGACCACAAGGTTTGTAATGTTCCTTGATTGCAAGCGCTACGGCAGGATTTTCGTTATCATGTTGAGCATAATATCCCCCCATAATACCTTGGAGTTCCGGGAATTCACCAACCATTCCTGTTGCAAGATCAGCCTTGCAAAGTAAAGCGGCACGTTGTGCATGAACCACATCGGCGCAAAGCAGGTTTGCAAGAAAGCCTGCAATTTTGACAATACGTTGCACACGTTCGTATTGGCTGCCAAGTCTGGCATGAAAAATAACATCATTTAATGAGTTGTTATATGACACAAGTGGTGTTTTACGGTCCTGTTCCCAAAAATAACGGGCATCGGCAAAACGTGCCCGCAAAACACGCTCATTTCCGGCAATGATTAAGGAACCATCATTGTCTGGTCTAATAATATTCGCTATAAAAATAAAACGTGCTGCTGGTGAGCCATCTTGATTTTTCAGTGCGAAATAACGTTGATTCACTCGCATTGAAACTTGCATTACTTCTTGTGGCAAATCCATGAAAATGGAATCAATTTTACCCATATACGCGACGGGCCATTCAACAAGTCCCGTAACTTCGTTTAAAAGTCCTTCATCAGAAACGAGTTGAAGTTTGTTATTTTCTGCAAGCTTGGATATGTCTGCAAGAATTTTATTGCGACGCTGTTCAGAGTCGGCAATAACATAATGGGAAAACAATGTTTCCTGCCATTGTTTTGTATTGTGGATGGTAAAGGGGGAAGGAGAAAGAAAACGATGGCCTTCAGTGATTTGATCGCTGGATAATCCATGCGCATCATCATTTTCTTTTGCCAAGGTAAAAGGAACAACCTCACCATTTAGAATACAGGTGATGCGATGCAATGGGCGAACCCATGTAAATTGGCTGCCATTTCCCCAACGCTGTGATTTAGGCCAGGGGAATTGCCATAAAAGTTGCGGAATTTTTTCTTGAATAAATTGGCTGGCTGATTGTTCAGGCTTAATTTTTTTCAAAACCCAAAAACCGTTCTCTTCAATTAAATCATTTTTTTGAGCTGCATGTTTGCGTAAAAAACCCTCTAACGCTTTTTCTGGGGCTGTAATTCGTGGTCCTCTTTCCTCCAGCTCTTGTGCCGGAATGGTAGCGTCAATCTGCATAGAAACAGCGATACGTCTTGGTGTGGAGAATGTTTTAGCATCAGTGGGATTAAGATTGATCAGCGCATTATTCAGTAAACGGTTAAGATTTTCCATGGCTTGCTTTTGCATGCGTGCGGGAATTTCTTCCGATAATAGTTCAATAAACAATTCCGACATATTATTTTTCCTCTGCCAGCCAAGTTTCACAACATTGTTTTGCCAAATTACGAATGCGACCAATATAGGAAGCGCGTTCATTCACGCTGATGACTCCACGGGCATCAAGCAGGTTGAATAAGTGGCTTGCTTTCAAACACTGATCGTAGGCTGGCTGAGCAAGTTTCTGTTGGACCAACGCATTGGATTCTTTTTCTGCATCCTTGAAATGATTGAATAGAAGGATCGTGTCTGCACATTCAAAATTGTAACGGGAATAATCCTTTTCAGCCCTGAGAAAAACCTCTCCATAGGTCAGCCCGTGATCATTGAAGGCCAAATCATAGACATTCTCAACGCCCTGAATATACATGGCCAATCGTTCAAGGCCGTATGTAAGTTCAGTTGAAGGAATAGAGGTTGTTATCCCGCCAACCTGCTGGAAATAGGTGAATTGAGTGACCTCCATACCGTCACACCAAACCTCCCATCCAAGTCCCCACGCGCCAATTGTGGGATTTTCCCAGTCATCTTCAACAAAACGAATATCGTGCTCTTTTGGATTGATACCGATGGCTTTATAACTTTCAAGCAATAGTTCCTGACTATTCTCAGGGGATGGCTTCAGTAGAACCTGATATTGATAATAATGTTGTAAACGGTTGGGGTTTTCACCATATCGTCCATCTGTTGGACGCCGACAGGGTTGAACATAGGCCGCTTTCCAGGGTTTGTCGCCCAACGCTCGTAATGTCGTGTGTGGTGATAATGTTCCCGCGCCGATTTCAAGATCATAAGGTTGTAATAATGCACAACCTTGAGAATTCCAGAATTCATGTAACTTTAAGATCAGTCCCTGGAATGATAACGTTTTTTTTGTTGAAGCTGGTTGAAAGGGTGTATGCGATGGCATGAATTATATAATTCCAAAAGAATGCAAAAATAACGAATAATAAGTGTTAATTATTTTTTAGTCTATCGATGGTTACGAATAAGATTAAATAAATAATACGATCTTGATGATATGACAAGAAAAGTGAATCATCTTCAAAAATTTGTCTTATAATTAAAATATAAAGAGAAATCCAAAGATAATTTTAAAGGTTAATCAAAGATGAATAATGACGAACAGCAATTGATCAATCAATTTTTTGAACGTGTCAGTGGGAAAAAAACAGCTTCTCCAAATACGGTTGGAACAGCCAGTCCGTTACCCCCTATTGATTCTGAAGCCAATCAACTGATTAACAGTAATTTGCAGAAATATCCTGAAGCGGGCTATCGTATGACACAAATGGCCATTGTTCAGGAAGCCGCCTTGGTTGAATCTCAGAATCGTATTCGTCAGCTGGAATGGCAATTACAGCAGATGCAACAACAGATTCAACAGCTGAAACAGGCTCAGGCCCAATCAAGCCAACCTCGTTCAGGAGGATTTCTGGGAGGGCTTTTTGGTGGTGGAAACCGGTCGCAAACTCAAATGTCGCCTCAATCCCAACAAATGCCGCCAGGATGGGGAGGAAATCCTAATCGGCCACAACTACAAACAAATCAGTCTATGAATACACCTTATGGACAGCAACAACCTCCGGCTGTGAATTATCCCCCAGGTTATCAACGAGGAATGTTTAATCGGGGTGGAAATGGATTTTTAGGCAGTGCATTGTCGACGGCAGCTGGTGTTGCCGGGGGTATGATGGCTTATAATGCATTGAGTGGATTGTTTGGTGGCCATCATGCAGTTAATGGTGCTGCACCAATGTCTGCTGCAGATCCGAATGATCCGTTTGCAGGAACAGCAGCTGGCAGTGATCCCTTTACTACGGGTGAGGGTACCGCAGTTGATCCGAATTTTGATGCTGGTAACAATTCTGGTGCCGGATTTGATAATTATGCTGATGATGGTTTCAGTAACAGCGGAAATGATACAGATTGGGGTAATTCTGGAGATTCTGCTGATTGGGGCTCTGATGATGGTGGTGACTGGGGTGGTGATGATGGAGGCTGGGGAGACGATAGTTTCTAATATTAACTGATTTCATTGTCTAAATCATAAAAGGGTTAACCTTTCTAGCAAGATTGATCCTTTTAAAAATTAGGTGATAAAAGGCTTTTATTATTGAGGAAATTAAAAAAATCTTTGGTGTAAAAAAGAACAAATCATTTTTTGTTACAAAGACAAATTTAAAGAGACAGGACAATGATCTGACAGATCAGCATGCATCATATATTGTTTTTCTTTGTATACCAATACTTTTAACGTATTAGGAATAATGGATTCACTTGAGATGGGATCCAAAATAAATCCATCAAGAAAATAATTGCCTCCCCAGCATGGTGAAGCAAGTTGAGATGTTGGGATTGATAAACTAGATTCCGTTGACAAGGATTGAAAAAATTCATCATTAAATGACACTATACGGTTAAAATCTCCTAAAATAATGAAAGCCTGTTTATCTTTTATTCTGTCTGCAATCCATTTTTGGATAATTATTTTCTGTTGATTCAAGATATTACATGCTTTTTGTTGGGAATAAAGAGATCTTTCAGGGCAATGAGCCTTTAAATGTACAACCAGAATTCGAATATTTATGCGATGATCGTATAGGGTAAGATCAAGACCACTTCGTAAAATATGGGTTTTGTCATTCTTACTCAAAGCGGTAAGATCAGGGTTTTTTATAATATTGTAAGAAAGTTTTTTTCGAATGGCCAGGACAGGATGTTGGGCGATATTATCCTGAGTTATATAAAAATCATATTGGTCTTCAGGAAGGATTCGTCTTGCGGTTTCGACTGATCCCACTTCCTGTAAGGCAATTATATCGCTGTTCAATTTTCTTGCATATAAAGACAATCTTGTGAAATTCTTGAAGTGCCTTGCTTGAATATCATTTGGTATTTCATATTTATCAAGATCTGATTTTGATAATAACCACTCTGTGTTCCAGGTGGTTATCTTGATTGTTCTGGCATGCAGCGTAAAAGATGCAAAAAAAGCAAACCAGCAGCTCAATACAGCAATAGTTTTCTTAAGCTTTGGTATTTTGGTTGATACGATTCTGCAGCATGGAAATAGCTTCATCGACGGTCATATCATTTCTTGTTTCTTCATCTAACACATAAATCTTACCTTTTGGAATATCATAATACCATCCTTGAAGAATAATTTCTTTTTTTGCCAAGGCACCAGCAACTGAAGGATGAGTTCTTAAATGTGCGAGTTGAAGCAGGACATTGTGTTCCGTTAAACTTTGGATGCTTTCGGGGCCGACATCAGTGGCAGAAAGTGCGTCCGTAATGGCATGGGCTGTTTCGGCATATTGCAACCATTTTCTTACGGCTGGCATTGAATTCAATTTTTCAGGATGTATAAGGGCACTCATCGCGCCACAATCAGAATGTCCACAAATAATAATTGTAGAAACCTTTAGGGCGGAAACTGCATATTCAACTGCGGATGTTACTCCCCCGAAGCTGTTACCATAAGCAGGTACAATATTGCCAATATTACGCAAGACAAATAAATTTCCGGGAGGTTGCTGGGTCAGGGATTCAGGACTTATTCGACTGTCTGCACAAGTTATGAAAAGTGTTTTAGGGGATTGTCCATTGGCAAGTTGACAATATAATTCTTTACGTTCCGGATAAATATCCGTTCGAAATTTCTTTACACCTTTTAAAATATCAAGGAGGGTTAGTTGAGGGTTGTTTTCCGACATATTGTGATCTTTCATTTCGGAATGAATTGAACAGCTAACTGTATGATATTATGTACAATTTTACGGCGAAAGTATGATCATGCAGGATAAATAACCAATAATTATAATGAAAAAGCAGGTCATGATGAGCCTGCCTTGAATTCAGTATCATAAAGAATTGATATGGCTTTTTATTTTCTCAAAAATATCATTTGCCTTATTAATATCAGGTCCTCCAGCTTGCGCCATATCTGGTCTTCCACCACCACCTTTACCGCCCGCAATCGAACTCGCCATTCTAACCAAATCAATTGCACTTACAATTTTGCTTAATTCAGCAGTTACGGCAACAACGATGGATGCTTTGTGATCAAAGGATGACAATACGACAGCTATTCCATTTTGAAGCTGTTTAACAAGACTTTCAGCCAAAGGTTTTAATTCTTTTGGCGGGATTTCACCAACATCACGGAAAATAAGTTCAATGCCATTGATTGTCTCAATGTCATTTTGCATGTCTTTGCCGATTGTCAATTGGTGCTGCAATTTGGATATTTGCTGTTTTAGCTCTTTTCTTTCGTTTAATAATAACTGCACTCTATCGGTAAGTTGTACAGGGGCAGTATTAAGAAGAAAGGCTATTTCATTTAATATATTTAAATTCTGTTTGAAATAATTTTCCGCGGCCAAACCGGCAACGGCTTCAATACGTCTTATTCCGGCAGCCACCCCGCTTTCAGAAATTATATGAAATAAACCTATATCTCCGGTGCGATTGACATGGGTTCCACCGCAAAGTTCAATGGACCATGCCGTTTGTGGATTGGCAATATCATCTCCATTTCCCATTGAAACCACACGGACTTCCTCACCATATTTTTCATTGAACAATGCCATTGCACCAAGTCTATTAGCTTGTTCCGGCGTCATGATTTGCGTTCTGACCGGTAAATTTTTCCGGATTTGTGCATTAACCTTTGCTTCGACAATATCCAGTTCATTGCGTGTAATCGGTTTGGAGAGACTGAAATCAAATCTTAAGCGTTCTGCTGTATTCAGACTTCCTTTTTGGGTGACATGTGTCCCGAATTGTTCTCTCAATGCACGATGTAACAGATGGGTGGCAGAATGATGTGCCTGAATTGTCTGTCTGTAAGCAGTATCAATTTCAGCCGTTACCGTATCATTGATCTTAATCTGGCCTTTTTTTACAATTCCATGATGGAGGATCAGTTCGCCAAGTTTCTTCTGCGTATCTTTAATCTCGATAATACTGTTTTTATTGAAAATGATTCCCTGATCCCCGGCCTGACCACCACTTTCACCATAAAAGGGGGTCTGGTTTAACAAGATACTGATTTCTGTACCTTCTTCTGCTTGGTTTACCAATTGACCATCAATGATAATTGCTTGAATTTCAGCATCAGCTCTATTATTCTTGTATCCAAGAAATTCAGATGGTCCAAATTTATCCTTGAGTTCAAACCATATTGTTTCAGTTGCATTATCACCGGAACCAACCCATGCGGCTCTGGCTCGGTTACGTTGTTCGGCCATGGCTTTATCAAAGCCTTCGTGATCAACGGTTAATCCTTTTTCACGAAGCGCGTCAGCTGTTAAATCCAGAGGGAAACCATAAGTATCATACAGTTTGAAAGCAATATCACCAGGCAATTTACCATGTGACGGTAACTTGCCGCTTTCCTCATTCAAAAGGGAAAGACCTCGATCTAGCATTGATTTGAAACGTTGTTCTTCATTGTATAAGGTTTCAGAAATCAAAGTTTCATAATGTATCAGTTCAGGATAGGCGCTTCCCATTTCCTCGATTAATGCAGGTAAAAGCTTGTAAAATACCGGTTGTTGAGTGCCGATCATGTGTAAATGACGCATGGCTCTGCGCATAATACGACGTAATACATAACCACGTCCGTCTTTGGACGGTAAGACACCGTCAGCAATAAGGAAAGCCGAAGAGCGAAGATGATCTGCAACGACACGATGACTGACTTTATGGGGACCAAATGGATCTGTATTAGTAACTTCAGCAGATGCCCTGATCAAGACCTGAAAAGTATCAATATCAAAATTGTCTCTTTTCCCTTGCATAATTGCGGCAAATCGTTCCAATCCCATTCCTGTATCAATTGATGGACGGGGTAAGGGATTTCGTGTACCTGGTGGATTTTCAAAATATTGCATGAAAACCAAATTCCATATTTCTACGAAACGGTCTCCATCTTCGTCCTTGGATCCTGGGGGGCCTCCAAATACATCTTCGCCATGGTCATAGAAAATTTCTGAACATGGTCCACATGGGCCTGTATCTCCCATACGCCAGAAGTTATCTGAACTGTTAATACGGATAATACGGTCATCGGAAAAGCCAGCTATTTTTTTCCATAAATCAGCTGCTTCATTATCGTCCGAATAAACAGTGACAAGAAGTTTTTCCCTGGGTAATCCAAATTCGCCAGTGATTAGGTTCCATGCCAGATAGATTGCTTTTTCCTTAAAATAATCTCCGAAAGAGAAATTTCCGAGCATTTCAAAAAAAGTATGATGACGAGCGGTATATCCAACATTATCAAGATCATTGTGCTTGCCACCAGCCCGAACAACCTTTTGTGCAGTTGTGGCACGTGAATAGGGACGCTGTTCCTGTCCGGTAAACACATTTTTGAACTGTACCATTCCTGCATTTGTAAAAAGCAGAGTAGGGTCATTCTGGGGAACCAAAGATGAGGATGGTACAATTTGATGATCATTTTTAGAAAAATAATTCAAAAAGTGCGACCGTATTTCATTTGTGCTTGGCATTGTGGTGGACATGGTAGAATGAACAATCCTGATATGTTAAAATAATATTTTAAACGAACTGGATAAGAGTAATATGGAAATTAATCTAACCGTATATATTATTATTCAAAATGTTTTTTACAGTACAGCTATTTAAGCTTTTGTCATGAAAGTCAAGATTTAATGTTTGATAATGATAAAAATACGTATTCTTTATTTTCTGAAGGATTATTTGGTCGGTTACGACAGGATTGTCAGAAGGAATGGCAACAATTTATCCATCATCCCTTTGTCAAGGCGCTGGGTAAAGGAAGCTTGCCGGCAGAGGAATTTAGAAAATATCTAGTTCAGGATTATTTATATCTTCTTGATTACAGTCGTGTTGAGGCCCTAGCGATTTATAAAAGTAATTCATTATGGGAAATGCAATATTTTTTATCATTATTGAAAGGGCTTATCGAAATAGAGCTTCCATTGCATTTATCATATTGCAAGCAATGGGGAATAGAAATTGACTTTATTGAAAATGAAAGGAAATCAATCGAGCTTATTGCATACAGTCAATATTTGCTTACAAAAAGTATGCAGGGTGATTTGTTAGATATTGTAATTCTAATATTACCATGTTTGATAGGGTACGGTGAAATCGGTTTGAATTTATTAAATGATCAAGAATTTGATAAAAGGGACCATCCGTATTTATCTTGGTTGGAAACGTACGGAAGTGATAGCTATTACAGTCTTGTAAAGAAAAGTATTATGTTTCTGGATCAAATTGCTTTTCAGTATGGGGCGGAACAACGTTATCCAATGATTCTACGTAAGTTTAAGGATGTTGTTCAATTGGAAACTGCCTTTTGGAACGTTGGAAAAAAATAATTTACCTTTTTGATATGGAATCATTATAAACCAATTTGCGCGATAAATGGAAATTCGCTAGCATTCCAGTCATTGCACCAATAATTAAAGGTATAAAAGCATAGTACCTAAAAAACGAATTTAGGAAAAATAAAAAGAAAATAACTCCTCTATTGCAACAAAAACCAAGAATATTGGTCATAATAAATCGTATCCATTGTGTAAAAATAGAATGACGATGATTAATATTTCCAAATGTCCAGAGTCTGTTTATGAACCAGTTAGAACTTGCGGCTATAAAATAAGCGGCAAGGGTTGCCATGGTTAATCCAGTTAAGGGTCGTAACAAGTATACAGCTAGAATATCAATTCCCAGACCGGATGATCCAACAATACCAAATTTGATAAATTGAAAAAATTGTTGTTTATGACCGATTGATATCAAAAAGAACCTTTAAAAATAAATTGGCCTGATTGTTTTTCAAAATAAAAAGAGATACTTAATTCTAAGTATCTCTTTTACATTATTCAGATAATTTCTTTAAAATTATTTAAGAATAATTTCTACGCGACGGTTTTGTGGTTCACGTGTATTTGGTCCTGTTGGAACCAATGGATGAGATTCACCATAACCGTGAATATCAATTGCTGTTGCTGGAACACCGTCACGGATTAATTCAGCTTTCACGCTTTTGGCACGTCTGATTGAAAGACCCATGTTATAGCGTTGACCACGAGGACCTGGATGTGCAGAAGAGTTATCTGTATATCCGTTAACTTCGATACGTGTTGTTTGAACACGTGTTGAAGCCTGAGCAGCTTCTCTTACGATTTCACGTGCACGAGGTGTCAATGCTGATTTGTCGAAATCGAAGAATACTAGGTAGGTGCGAGCTACAGATGGTTGTGGTGGAGCAACTACAGTTGGTGGGGCTGGAGGAGGTGCTGGTGGTGCGGTGTCAAATGCATAACGCAGACCCAAGATAAACTGATGATTGAAGCGGTGATCCATTTTAACGCCTCTGTGGCTGTTATAATGGTTTCCGCCAACCCAGGCACTTGAATTGTATGAACGATGATCATCCAATTGACCCATCATACGGTATTCAGTTGTAACTGCCAATCCTGGAACACCTGGGATATCATAGGCGGCACCGACGATACCTTGATAGGCAAAGCTTCCACCTGTTCCACCGATACGGTTTCTACTGCCATTACGGTAAACTGTATCCAATGGAGCCATATTTTGCCAGAGATAACCGGCACCAATACCCACGAATGGGGTGACAGGGACGTCAATGCCGAATTGACGCAAGTCAATATCATAAAGAACATTGATCAATCCGCCATAACCTTGGTCATGTCCTTTGGTTTTGTATGCGGAAACAGGGGTTCCATGACGTCCGCTGATGTTGGAGTAGTTATAAACACCTTCAACTTCCACGCGGAGACCGTTACCAAATCCCCAACCAAAAGAACCCATGGTTGTGAAACCGGTATTATGGCGCAGTTTTGATGAGGTTCCCTTACCGTTATCAGGCCTGCCACCGGCATTGGTACCATTTTTGAAATGGGCATGTTGTGTTTGAACAAGGTTATAACCGCCACCTAAGCTAACATAAGGGCCAGTAATTGTGCTAGCCATCGCTGCGGCGGGAGTAGCAACCGCGAAAGTCGTTGCAAGCAATGCAGTGCGAAGACGCATCTTGACACATCCTTCTTTTATAAGTTTCGAGCGATAGACCGCCAATTAAGGCGGAAGCTCTTTAAATTTATACTCTATAATTTACTATAATCTATATCTTTGAAAAATTAGAAGGATTTTAATGTAGTGATTATAGTTATTAATGTAATGTAACTAAAAAAACACAGAAAAGGTCTTTACCTTCTAATTTCTATAAAGATTTTCAGATATTCGGCAATTTATAAAAGATTTTATTGAATGACAATCTTTCATATATACTTTATTGATTAGAATTAATTCATGTGTTTTATATGCAACAATTTTAGTCCTGTATACAACCGTCCTCGATTAGGAGACTGTACAGCTGTTTTTCACTAACATCTTGTGATGTGAAAGCTTTTCCTATCCCATTGACAAGTATAAACGTTATTTTATTGTTTTGGCTTTTTTTATCATGTTTCAAATGATTAAGAAGATTTGAGGCCCGTATGGGTTGAGAAAGCCTTTTTATTGTAACAGGTAGGTTTACAGATTCGAAATGATGGATGACACGTTGTGTGTCTTTCTCCGGACATATTCCCATTTGGGTGCATAATTTGAATATCAGGCAGCAACCCAGTGCAACGGCTTCTCCGTGCAGTAAACGACCATCATAACCCAGTTCCGCTTCCAGGGTATGTCCCAAGCTGTGACCGAGATTCAGGAGGTTTCTGCCTGTCGATTGCTGTTCATATTCATCATTTTGAATAATCCTTGCTTTAAATTGACAAGCCATTTCGATGGCCTTGGCCAGACAGGCATGTTCTTTACTTATGACTTTTTTACCGTTTTTTTCACACCATTTGAATAATTCTGGATCATTGATCAAACCAGCTTTAACAATTTCTGCATAACCGGCCTGTAATTCTCTTTGGGGGAGTGTGTCCAAAATCTTTGTATCTGCGAGAACGGCTTCTGGTTGGTAAAAGGCCCCAAGCAGATTTTTACCCACCGATGTATTGATACCGGTTTTTCCGCCTACGGAAGAATCGACTTGAGAAAGCAGGGTGGTGGGGATTTGAATGAATGGCACTCCACGTAACACGGTGGCAGCTGAAAATCCTGCCAAATCTCCTGTAACACCACCACCGAATGCCAAAATCGTTGAATTTCGCTCAACCCCTTTTTCTAACAATGTTTGCGTGACTTTTTCATAATATTGAAAAGATTTTGTTTTTTCACCAGGAGGAAGCAGGATAACCTCATAATTTACGTGTACTAAATCAAGACTATGGATAAGTTTGTCCAGATGAAGGTCGGCAACTGTCTGATCCGCCAGAATAAAAACTTTCTTTTGCTTTAATAAAGGTAAAATCAGTGTTCCACATTGCTGTAATATATCAGAACCAATGATTACGTCGTAATGATTTTTTGACAGGGTTATGGGTAAAATATGCATTTTACTTGAATTTTCTAGAGCTGAGATAACAAGATTAATTGTTGTATCAATGTCTTTATCCTTACATTCAACGACAATATCTGCCTCGGCATAGACAGGGTAACGTTTTTCCATAAGGGAGGAGAGTATCTCTTTTTTATTATCGACATTCAATAAGGGGCGGTTGGTATTTTTGGAAACGCGCTTGAAAAGTGTTTCCAGATCACAATGTAGCCAAAGGGTGGTTGCTTTTTCCTTTAAGGTTTTTCTTGTCTCCGGATGCATGTAGGCTCCACCACCTGTTGCGAGAATCAAGGGGGCTTGATCCAATAAACGTTGGATAACCTGGTTTTCCACACGACGGAATTCCTCTTCTCCATATTGTTCGAAAATATCGGCGATACTGCATCCAGCCGTAGTTTCTATTTCTTTATCCGAATCGATGAAGGGTATGGAAAGCAAGTCTGCGATTTTTTTACCAATCGTTGTTTTTCCAGCCCCCATCAGACCGATTAAAACAAGTGGTCGATTTAGTAATTTGCTAGGTATATCAGTCATGTGGCCGATCAAATACAGGAATAAAAATTGATAAATTGAGATTTTATTTAATTTTTGAGAGAATTTATAAAATCCAGACTATTAAAAATTAATTGTAGTATGGTATGAAATCAAGCTGTTATTATTAAAACATCAACGAGTAATTTTACATCAGGAAGCCATAATGCGTCGATTATTTGTTATTCTCTTTGGATTAATAGTTATATTGCTTGTGGCAGGGGTAGTGTTTTTTGGCTTGCAAACACCCGAAACGCTGATCAGAGAAGTTCACAAGGTTATTTCCATTCCCAAAGCCCAGCAACATACAACTTTGCCATCTGTACCTGTTGTCCCTGGCGCTCCCCCCATTATCGTTCCCTACAACAATGCAAACGCTCATAATGCTTCAGCGCGTGCTCCGATAAACACTCCAACAATTCCCCAGCCTGGAAAAGTTCCTGGAAATGCGTTGAATACAATGCCCAATCAATAGATTTTGAATAAATCATGAACAGGGATCTGATTGATTTCTTTTTGGAAATGCTGGTGGCAGAGAGAGGGGTTACCGCAAATACATATCAGGCCTATCAAACTGATTTAAAAGATTTTATGGATTATTTGCAAGCCAGAGATCTAGAAATAGACAGGGTTTCTAAACGTGATATTCATCAATATTTTGAATTTTTGGGTCGAGAGGGAAAAACAGCGCGAACAGCAATAAGAAGGTTGTCATGTCTGCGTCAGTTTTATGGTTTTTTGGTTCAGGAGAATATTTGCTCCGATGATCCCACTTATTTAATGCAATCCCCCTGTTTGCCACAATCATTACCCAAATATCTGAGCGAACAGGAAGTTTTTAACCTGTTATCAGCAAGTGAATTCCTTGACGATTACAGACGATCACTTGTTGCCAAGGCAGCTTTGGAAATTCTGTATAGTTCGGGATTACGCATATCTGAGTTGTTATCTCTGCGCAAGGACCAGATTCAGCAAGCAACAAAAATTTTGCGAATATACGGAAAAGGCAGACGTGAAAGGTTAATACCTGTTTCAGATGCAGCGGTAAAAGCGGCATTGGTGCTTAAAAAAAACGATGCGAGTTTAAAGAGTGTCTTTCTGTTTCCTGGACGAAACCCGCAAAATCATTTAACGCGGCAGGGATTTGATAAAATATTGTTCGAAGTTGCATTAAAGGCCAATCTTGATCCTTGCAGGCTGTCTCCCCATGTTTTACGTCATTCATTTGCCAGTCATATGTTGGCACATGGGGCAGATTTGCGTTCATTGCAGATGATGTTGGGGCATGCTGATATTTCGACGACACAAATTTATACCCATTTACAGACTGAACACCTAAAAAAAATAGTGCAGGATTTTCATCCCCTGAGTATGAAAAAATAATTTTATTAAAAAAATATTGTAATTTATACAATTAAAAATTTATTTGATTGATAATATACATTACACTGATCTGTTATTAACGTTTAATTGGTAATCTTTTATAATCATGCGTCAATTTTTGGACTTTGAAAAATCCGTTGCAGAACTCGAAAATAAAATTTATGAATTGCAACGTGTTGAAACCGCCACAGAAATTAATATTGCCGAAGAATTGCAAACGCTTACGGAAAAGGCTGAAAAACAGCTGCGAGTTATATATAACAAACTAACACCTTGGCAAAAAGTTCAGGTGTCACGACACGCGCAACGTCCGCATGCTTTGGATTATATCAAAGGTATGATTGAAAACTTCATGCCATTGGCAGGGGATCGTCTTTATGCAGAAGATCATGCCATTATCGGTGGATTGGGAAGATTCAAAGGGCAATCTGTTGTTGTGATAGGGATAGAGCGAGGTTCCGATCTTGATACAAGACTAAAGCATAATTTTGGGATGGCCAGGCCTGAAGGATATAGAAAAGCTCAACGTTTAATTAAACTGGCAGGACAATTTAATTTACCGATTATCATGTTGATTGACACGCCAGGAGCATGGCCTGGGATTGATGCAGAACAACATGGTCAGGCTGAGGCCATTGCAAAATCAATTGAGACATGCCTTAGGGCAACAACTCCCATTGTCTCCGTTATCATTGGTGAAGGTGGATCGGGAGGGGCAATCGCTCTGGCAACGGCTGACAAAATTCTGATGCTTGAACATGCGATTTATTCAGTTATTTCTCCTGAGGCTTGTTCCTCCATATTATGGCGGGATGCATCACAAGCGGCTCAGGCGGCAGGCGCATTACGTTTGACGGCTCAGGATTTGTTGAAATTCAAATTAATTGATCAAATTATCGAGGAACCGGTTGGTGGAGCGCAACGAGATCCAGAAACTGCGATCAGTAATGTTCAAAAGGCGATTGAAGCTGCATTTGGCGAACTCGCCTTAGTTCCAGAACAGGTTCTTCAGGCTAAACGTAGAAATAAGTTCCTTGCCATGGGGCGTGAGGAAATAAACTAGTTAAAACCAGGGTTCAAATGGGCTCACCTTCGTGTGGGTCGTATCCCATCCGGATAAACAACTGATGGATTTGTTGAGCGGCACGCTGAACGGCATCTTGGTCCTGACCTTTGACAACCAATGCTATTCCATTTTGATCTTCATTTTTATAAAATGGATAAGATCCAATATCAAGGTTATGAAATTGATCCTGTATATGTGCTAGATCATGCGCAATTTTGCCTTCAGAGGCATGAAAAGCGTACCAGCTTTTTGAAACAATTGGCTTGCCATGGTGTAAGGTGGGCAATATTTGATCAAACATTGCACGCATGATTTGGGGAACGCCAGCCATAACATATACATTGTTGATTACATATCCCGGCGCTACGGATACAGGATTGGGAATGGGCGTAGCCCCTAGTGGGAAACGAGCCATTTTTCTATGGGCGTCATTATATTTTTCCTTGCCAATATGTTCTTCCAATAATCGGGATATTTCTGGATGAATTGGATTGGGTACACCAAACGCCTCTGCTATAGCCTCGGAAGTTATATCATCATGGGTAGGACCGATTCCCCCTGTAGAAAACACATAATCATATGCAGCACGTAATTCATTAACTGTTTTGATGATTATTTTTTGATCATCAGGAATGATACGGGTTTCTATGAGTTTAATTCCGGAACAGGTTAATCCTTTCGCAATATAATTTATATTCACGTCTTGGGTACGGCCTGAAAGAATTTCATTTCCGATAACCATAATTGAAGCAGTTGGATTTAGAGTCATTTTACAAAAGTCCAATTGTTAAAACGGTTACAATATTTAAGTACTGAAAAATTACAGAGAATTATATTTAAAATTAAGAATTGTTTAAGAAAATTCCAAAGTAAATGTTTAGTATAAACAGTTTTATGTTAAAATAATTATTATTGCAAATATTGAATTTCTTTTTGTTTAATTTAAAAAGCCTTTCAAAAAGGGGTTTATAATGATTACAATTAATTCGTCATGTCCATCCGCCATTTGGGAAACCCAATCAGAATTGGGGGAGGGGGTTATGTGGAATGCCTCTGAAAAAGCGGTTTATTTTGTTGATATTGAGGGCAAAAAAATTCATCAATACCGCTTAAATGACAATCAGAAGAAAAGCTGGAATACTCACAAGAAACCTACATTTTTTTTTCCAACCAATCGATCTGTTTATTTATGCGGTATGGAAGACGGTTTATATTGGTTTAGCCTATTTAATGGCAGTGTGACGTTATTTTATCCCTTAGAGGAAAAATTTCCAAATAATCGAATTAATGATGGATATGTTGATGCCAAAGGTCAACTTTGGTTTGGATCAATGGATGAAAAAGAAAAAAAATTAACAGGATCCCTCTATTTGTTAAAATGGGATCAGGCTAAACCTTATGTAATAAGGCAGGATAGGGAATATGCGGTACTTAATGGGCCTGTAATTGATGAAGACAAACAGATCCTATATTGCAGTCATTCCAATGCACATGAAATTTTTTCGTTTGATATTGAAGATGGGCAAAAACTTGCAAACAAACGACTTTTTTTAAAAGAAATGGAAGGATATCCTGATGGCATGGCGCTTGATTGCGAGAACAATCTGTGGGTTTGTCTTTATCAAGGATATAAAATAAATGTCTATTCCTCTGATGGACAAAAATTGAAATCAATAGATTTTCCTTGTCCGAATTTAACCAAAATAGCTTTTGGTGGTAATGATTTAAAAACGGCTTTTGTTACATCGGCACGTGCCAAAATATCAAAAAAAGATCTTGAAAAATATCCAAAAGCTGGTGCCTTATTCACTTTTGACAATAATATTGCTGGAAAAAGGCAGAATATTTTTCATATTCCTGACGAGGTAAGATTAGAAGAGTAAATCCTTCAAGAGTGGAATAAATGGTTTGTCAGCCTCCAAGACAAGATAACGGTCAAGCTCATTGGCGGTAACCCATGCAAGTTGCTGTTTTTCTCTTGGTATGGGGTCATTTTTCCAACGATGACATACATATAATGGCATCAATAAATGAAAATCCTGATATTCATGGGATGCGAATGTGAATGGGGCGAGACAGCTTTTAGAAATATCGACATTTATTTCTTCTTTCAATTCTCGAATCAATGCTGTTTCAGGTGTTTCCCCAGGTTCAACTTTTCCGCCTGGAAATTCCCACATTCCTGCCATTGATTTTCCCTCCGGACGACGGGCGAGTAAAAGCCTCCCTTCAATATCAATAAGTGCGGCGGCTACAACTAACAATATTTTTTTTTCTTTTGATGTATAAATACTTTGATTGGGTTTGAGATTGTTGGGACAAATATCTTCCCGTTGTAAAAGGAAATATGAGACGGGTTGTTCAACAGCACGAGCTAAAAATTTCTCCTTGCCCTGACCATAGGGTTGAAAATCACATTTTTTCAAAACCGCTATAGAGGCAATATTGTCATCAGCGGCAGTGGCATGAATGTAATTGATATTTAGATTGGCTAACGCCCAATTTGTTAAGCGTTTCAAGGCTCGGGTAGCGATATTATTGCCCCAGTATCTCTGAGCAACCCAATATCCTATTTTGGCAGATTGTTCTGCCATATTCAGGGTTAAACCTATACAACCTACAACTGTGTCCGGATTGGTTTGTGTATCGATAATTGAAAAGTGATAGGATTGTCCTGCCTTGATTTGCTGAAGGGTGGCTTCAAACCATTTTTCCAATAATTCTTGTGGGTAAGGAAATGGCACGTCACTCAGCATTTTTGCAATATTCCAATCATTAATATGATTATGTATGCTTTTGATATCCTTTTTTTGGATCAATCGTAAAAGATATTGATCAATTTGTAAGGTTGGAATGGATAAATGCTGATGTATAACCATTTATAAACACTTTGATTCAAAAAATTAACTTTAAATAATATAAGGGAAAAGTTGTTTTATGATTTACGGGGATTCTTTACGTGCGGCTATTAGAAATTCCTTATTGCCTTCAGGACCGGTAATGGGACTAGTCTCAATTCCCAATACTTGCCAGTTGGGCAGATTTTGCCACCAATTATTAATGTCCTGGCAAATTTTTGTATGAATCTCAGGATCGCGGACAACCCCTTTTGATCCAATATGTTCGCGTCCAGCTTCAAATTGTGGTTTGATCAACGCCATTGCCCATCCGCCAGTTTGACACAGGGATAATGCGGCAGGTAAAATTGTTTTTAGACTAATAAAGCTTGCATCACAGACGATGACTTGAACGGGATCCGGAATTATTTCCGATGTAAGATAGCGGGCATTACATTTTTCTTTCACGATCACTCGTGTATTCTGACGTATTTTCCATGCCAATTGTCCGTGCCCAACATCGACTGCGTATACCTTATTCGCTTCATTCGTTAATAAAACATCGGTAAACCCTCCTGTGGAGGCCCCGATATCAAGGCAATTTAATCCCCTGGGGGATAAATTGAAAGATTTCAATCCATGATCCAGTTTTAGACCACCACGCGATACCCAAGGATGTTCTTGATTTTTAATGATAAGTTCAATGGTTTCAGATACGATATCCCCTGCCTTTTGAATTCGACGATCTTTCGTAAAAACCAGCCCCGCCATAATCAAGGCCTGCGCTTTTGTACGACTTTCAACCATGCCTCTTTCAAAGAGAAGTATATCGACGCGTTTTTTAGTGTTAGCCATTATTGAATGGGTATTTGTTTATTGTAAATCAATTTCTTCTGGTAATAACATAATTTGCCAAAGCGCGTAAATTATCGGCGGCGGATCCGAAAGGTTCTAAATGACGGATAGCTTTACTGATAAGTCTGTTTGCTTCCTTTTTTGCATCTTCAATTCCAAGCAAAGAAACGAATGTTGATTTTCCAGAGGCATTATCCTTACCGGCTGTTTTACCAAGTTCCTCTGCACTTGCCGTGGCATCAAGAATGTCATCAGCGATCTGGAAAGCTGTTCCCAAATCTCGACCATAGCTGATGATATGATTGCGCAAGTCGGCATTTGCCTGGCCTAAAATGGCTCCAGCTTCAGCGGAATAACAAATTAGGCGGCCTGTTTTCATGGCATGCAAGTTGATTACCTCAGGAAGGGTCAGATGACGATTTTCACCTTCCATATCAATAACTTGTCCACCGACCATACCATTGGATCCACTTGCTTCAGCAAGGGACTTAAGCAGTTCAATACGAATATTCGGGTTTTCGCTTACATCTTCCCACGTTAAAATTTCGAAGGCTTTGGTTTGTAAAGCATCACCGGCAAGAATGGCAATCGCCTCACCGAATTTTATATGGGTGGAGGGTTTCCCCCGACGCAGATCATCATCATCCATTGCCGGTAAATCATCATGAATTAATGAATAGGCATGAAGCATTTCAACAGAAGCGCCCACATAAAGCGCGCTTTTCATTGGGATATTGAAGAGAGAGGCGACTTCTGTAACAAGATAACCCCTTAATCTTTTTCCTCCCCCAAGTACAGCGTAGCGCATTGCCTCAATCAGATTTGCCTCGCCCCCCTTCATTCTGGGAAGGAATTTATCAAGTGTTGTTTCAAGGCTTTGGGCACGTGATGAAAGCGATTGATTAAGAGACTGATTTTGTGCTTCAACAGAAGTCATGGTAATTAACCCTAAATTTATTCAATAGTTTCAGTATCAAGGCTTTGGTTATCTTTTTCGACAATCATTTTTACCCGAGCCTCGGCTTCATTTAATTTTTTTTCACAATAACGTCGAAGTAAGGCACCGCGTTCATAAGATACGATGGCTTCTTCAAGTTTTTGTTGTCCAGTTTCCAAATTATGAACGATTTTTTCCAATTCATTCAATGCATCCTCAAATGAAAGGGAAGAGAGATCATCTGTCATGTTGAGCTTCCAACAAGTTTATATCTGATAAATATTATTTCTTTATACCTCTTTTGAAAAAAGAAACCAATTTATAGATTTAAAAATTGTTTTGTGCAATTTTACTTTTTTTTAATCAGAAAAGATAAATTATTTCCTTGTTCTGAAAAAGCAATCAGTGAATGACCAGTTTTACGACAGAATTCATGAAAATCCTTGATTGTATGACGATCTGTCGCCAAGACACGTAAACAATCCCCAGGTTCAAGAGTTTGTAAAACCCGATTAGCCTTCAAAATAGGTAAGGGGCATCGCAATTCCTTGAGATCTAAAATAATTTCACCCATATCAAACCCTGTAACTATAAATTAAAAAACATTATCAGAATTATAAATATGAGCAAATTGATGAATTTTAAACCACAGATTTGATTTTATTGTATCGACACATAATGATTCGACAGATACTTATCAAAATTAAGGTAAGGCAGCTGAGTGTAATTTGATTTCGACTGTCATGATTAAAAAACATGGAAAGAATCACCATGGCAAACGACATGATTGTAAACCAGGATAGATAAGGGAAAAACCACATCTTAAATGTTAGTTTTTGTTTGGTTCGTTCCAATTTTGAGCGAATTACGATTTCAGATAAACCTATTGCAATATAGACAAACAGGATAATGGATCCAGCGCAGCTTAAAATATAAGTGAAAAAAACTTTTGGCGAAATTACCGAGAAAATCGAAATTATTATACCGATGATGGAGGCGGTAATAATTGCTCTTTTGGGAACTCCATTTTTATTGGTATGAATTAGCCATCTGGGTGCATCATTAAATTCTGCGAGTTCAAAGAGTGTACGGGAGGTTGCGTAAATAGATGAGTTTAAGCAAGAGAGAATAGCAATCAGGATGGTCATTGCCATAATATCCGAGGCATATGGAATTTCAAGCTTTTGCAAAACCATTAGAAAAGGTGATATCCCCGGGATTACGTAATTCCAGGGCAGGATAGAGACAATAATTCCAATTGAAATAACGTAAAAGGTGATAACTCGGAAAATAATTGTTTTACTGGCATAAGCGACATTCTCTGCAGGTTTATCGGATTCAGCTGCCGCTATGGTAGCCACTTCGGATCCAGTAACTGTAAATAGAATGGTTGGAATGATTGTGAAAACGGCAAGAATGCCTTTTGGAAAAAAGCTTTGGAAATGCCATATATTATTAATTTTTGTTGTGTAATATCCACCCAAATGGCTTATTGCTATACCGCCAAGAATAATAAAGGCCGTAATGGCTAGGATTTTAAGCAGGGCAAACCAGAATTCAAATTCACCATATCCTTTGACAGAAAATAGATTGGTTATCATCATGATAATAACCAATAAAGGTCCCAGAACCATGGTTGCCAGAAATGTGTATTGTTCGGGAATATGCATGTAATGTAGTAAAATAATTCCACCGGCTATGGCCTCGGCAGCAATGGCAGAAATCCAGAAAAGCCAATACCCCCATCCTAATATAAATGTAACATGATCGCCAAGTCCACGGCGGATATGATTGAGAAAGGAACCTGCCTCTGGTTTTTCAATAACCAATTCGCCAAGCATTCGCATAACAAAAAAAATGAGAAATCCAGTAATGACATAGGACAAAAGAACAGCAGGTCCCGTTTGCTTAATTGAGGCAGAGGCACCTACAAAAAGGCCGGCCCCAATAATACCACCGATAGAGATCATGATAATATGGCGGCGTTGGAGGGTGTGTGCTAATTGCCCATCGGAATATGAAAGGGCTGTTTTTTCTTGAGATTTTTTTTCTTGCAATGCCATTTTCCCATATTAAAATTTGTAGATTGATTTTGTAATAATAAAAGTTATGTAATATTTAATCCTGAAATAGGAGGTATAAAGGAATTTTAATTATCTTTAAAGATAGATAATTGTTATTATATTTCGCGATTTGAGTTTTTAAAGGTTGAGTATTATAAAGAATTGATCACGATAATGTTACTTATGTAATTTTGTTATAGATAAATTTCATTATTGATACCTAAATTTAGAACGTCTGAAATTTTTCAATAAAGTATCATTTCGAGATTTTCAACAATTTAATTGTTTCTAGCCACTCTATAAAATATATTGGAGTGGCTGAAATTGTCATTTATTTTTTATCTTTTTCAACAGTTTCATTAGATTTTTTTACTGCCACTTTTGGTACACTGATTGCCAAGGACAATTCTTTTAATCGTTCTGCAGAAATCGGGGCAGGCGCTTCCATCATTAAATCCTCACCTTGTTGATTTAATGGGAATAGAATGACCTCACGAATATTGGGTTCATCCATCAGAAGCATGACCATGCGATCAATACCAGGTGCGGCACCTCCATGAGGCGGAGCTCCATAACGGAATGCGTTTAGCATACCACCAAAACGCTTTTCGACTTCTTCCTTTGGATATCCGGCAATTTCAAAGGCTTTGATCATGATGTCAGGTCGATGATTTCGAATTGCACCTGAAGAAAGTTCAATACCATTGCAGACGATATCATATTGATATGCATTAATTTCCAAAGGATTCTTGTTTATCAGTGCTTCAAGTCCACCCTGAGGCATGGAGAAGGGATTGTGAGAGAAATCAATCAATCCGGTTTCTTCATTGATTTCATACATAGGGAAATCAACAATCCAACAGAAACGGAAGGCATTTTTCTCAATTAGATCAAGTTCTGTTGCAATTTTTGTTCGAACAGAACCGGAAAATTTAACCATATCAGGGCCCTGTCCAGCTACAAAGAAAACAGCATCGCCACTTTTTAAATGACAGGCCTGGCGGATCATTTCACAACGTTTTTCATCCAAATTTTTGGCAATTGGTCCTTTTGCCCCATTGTCTTCAAAGATGATGTATCCCAAACCACCCGCTTTTTCTTCTCTGGCCCATTTATTCAACTTATCGAAAAAAGAGCGGGGAAATGATCCTGCACCAGGAGCGGGAACAGCACGAACTTCTCCTCCTGCCTCAACAATTTTTGCAAAGAGACCAAAACTAGAATTTTTGAACGCTTCGGAAACATCAACAAGTTTTAAGGGGTTTCTTAAATCTGGTTTATCACTGCCATATTCTTTCATGGCTTGTTTATAGGGAATACGTTTAAAGGGTGCTGAACTTACAGTATGTGTGGGTGCAAATTCCTTGAAAATGCCCTCCATAACAGGTTCCAGCGTTTCAAAAACATCTTCTTGAGTGACAAAAGACATTTCAAAATCAAGTTGATAAAATTCTCCCGGAGAACGATCCGCACGTGCAGCCTCGTCACGGAAACAGGGGGCTATTTGGAAATAGCGGTCAAAACCAGCCACCATTGCAAGTTGTTTGAATTGTTGCGGTGCCTGTGGCAATGCATAAAATTTTCCAGGATGTAGACGGGCAGGAACCAGAAAATCCCTGGCACCTTCAGGTGAAGAAGCTGTCAGGATAGGAGTTTGAAATTCAGTGAAACCCTGTTCAATCATTCTATGGCGAAGGCTTGCAATAATGTTTGACCTTAACATCAGATTGCGATGAACTCGTTCTCGACGCAGATCGATATAACGATATTTTAAACGTAAATCTTCCGGATAGTTTTCGTTGCCAGTCACTTGAAAAGGCAATACGTCAGCTTCGGAAATAATTTCAAGATTTTCAGCCTGAATTTCAATTTGTCCTGTTGGCAATTTTGGATTAACGGTTTCTCCTTCACGAGCGACAACCTTACCTGTAATGCAAATAACGCTTTCCACTCTTAATCTTTCCGCAGTGTTCAGCAAAGGTGAATTGGTGGGAATAACAATCTGGGTAATACCAAAATGGTCGCGCAAATCGATAAAAAGTAAACCCCCATGATCTCTTTTACTATGTATCCATCCAGAAAGCTTGACAGTTGATCCAACATCCTGGGATCTTAGAGCGGCACAATTATGAGTGCGGTAGCGATGCATTGATATATCCTGTTTAAATTAAAATAATTAATTTTTTGATTATAAAGTGATTAATCAATTGCTTTACACGTTTTTAAAAAATTATAAAAGGACATCATATAATTCTGTTGATTAATATGATAAAAAAAGTGAGTATTTTGAGCTTTAGGTTTTCAGACTAGTTCAATATATTTCAAAATTGCTTCAAGTTGTTTTGGATTTTTAAAAAGATCGTTTAAAGAATATTGATTGAGTGTTTTATAAAAATTATTCATTGCCTCGATTAAAAATGCAGGTAGGTTGCAAGTGCATTGAATAAGGCATTGATCGCATTTGACATAGGTTTCATCTTCCTCTGTGTTGCGAATAATGTCCCCAAGTTTGATACTGCCAGCATCTTTGTTTAAAGTTAATCCTCCATTTCTTCCACGCAATGTTTTGATAAACCCTTGTTTACCCAATCTATGGACAATTTTCATTAGATGGTTTTGTGAAATCGAATAACAAGTCGCAATTTCATGGATAGAACAAAGTCGATCATGATGAACATGTAAATAGATCAGGGTTCTTAACGCATAATCTGTATATCGGGAAAGTTGCATAATATGTTGATAACTTTTATTGTTTCGAATATGTATATTATATATACATTTACAAAAAGTTTGAATGAATTTTTGTTTTGGCATAATAATAAAGGCTTAAAAGTAATTCTTTTAAGCCTTTATAAAAAAACGAAAATTACCGTTTCCACCAGCCGGAACGTGGCGTTTTGGTCGGTGTGTCATCTATGACAATGGGCTGAATTAAGGGTTGTTCGTTATTTTCATCAGCTTCCTTGGTTTTTTTGGGTTTTCGAACCGTTGTTTTTTTGGCTGTAGTTGTTTTACGTGCTCTGGTAGTTTTTTTGGTCTTCGTTTCCTTTTCCTCTTTATTATCTGATTTTTCCTCGGTTTCGTTTTCTTTTGACTCTTTTTTGCTTGATGCTCTTTTACGTGTCGTTTTGGTGGTGCCTGTGGATTTGGTGGTTTTAGTAGACCGTCGACGTTTTGGAGCGGGTTTTTCCTCTTTTATTTCCAGATTATCTGAAGTTTCATCCTCTTTATTTACAGCGTCAGAATTATCAATAACTTGATTTATCAAAGATTCAGTTTCTTCATGCTGATTCTGGCTTTTGTCGGCATCAATTTCAATTGAAACAAAGGTTGGAGTCACAGTTATTTCTTCAGGTTTTTCATTGATGACAGGTTCTGGTATAGGTTTAGCCTCAAGAATGGGAGTAAAGTCATTATTTTTTTGAGCCTTACCTTGTCCTTTTTTATAACGGTTACGACGGGAATGATGGGATTGTCTTTTATCCCTGGAGTTACTGTATGTTTTTTTGTTTTCCTTATATTGTTCCGAATAAGAATCGAGATTTGTATCGTCTTGTTTAAGCTCTATGGAGACAGAATTTTGACGTAATGCTTTTGATTCAGGTTTTAGATCAATAACTTTATCCTCTATCTCATCTTGTCTATAATCTGTTTTTGAATTTGTCTGATATTCAAGATAGGATTGGATTGGTATTTCCCTGACAAAAAGATTCTCCTGAACTACATTTGGTGTAGATTGAAGTATTTCATCATCAGGATCCATATCAAGTGAGGAATCAGTCTTGCTTGAAAAACGGACATTATGAGAGGACAGGGTTGAATCAATTGTAAATTCAATCTTGATTTTATATTTCTTTTCAATATCCGCCAGCCATCTGCGTTTTTGGTTGAGAATATTCAAGGCAATTTCACCGGATGAAATGGAAACGGTTAAAATTCCTGGTTTGATTTTACGAGCTTCTTCATCAATCTGTCTGATGATTTGTAAAGAAATATTGGCGTCACTTCGAATAATACCTGTTCCATTACAAGCGGAACATGGAGTGAAGGCAAATTCAGCAATAGAGGGACGTAACCTTTGACGGGTCATTTCCAGTAAGCCAAAGGAGGAGATGGAACCGATCTGAATTCGTGCACGGTCTTTGTGAAGTAGAGATTTCAAACGACGTTCAACAATATAATTATGCTTCTTGTTTTCCATATCAATGAAATCGATAACGATTAATCCAGCCAGATCTCTCAACCTTAACTGGCGTGCAATTTCATTGGCGGCTTCCTGATTGGTTCTCAATGCAGTTTCTTCAAGATCTTTCTCCTTGATTGAACGGCCTGAATTTACATCAATAGCCACCAAAGCCTCTGTTTGATTAATGACTAAATATCCCCCCGATTTTAGTTGGACAATCGGGGAAAGCATTTGATCAATCAAATTTTCAACCTTGTAATAAGAAAAAAGAGATTGTTTTTGATCTCTCCACAGATGAAGCTTATGTACATTTTGCGGCATCAATGCGCGCATATAATCTCTCGCTTGAGACCAAGCATCCTCGCCATCTATCAAAATTTCATTAATATCTTGTGTATAATTATCACGTAATGTCAATTTCAATAAGTTGGAATCTTCATAAATAAGAGCTGGCGCAATCGACTTCATGGTTAGATTGCGTATTTCATCCCATAAGTGAAGCAGATATTCCCCATCTTTTAGTGTATCTGCTTTTGGGCATTGGGCTCCTGCAGTACGGATAATCATTCCCATATGTGATGGGATATTCAGTTCAGTGATAATATCCTTCAACCGTTTTCTTTCAGATGGTGAAGTGATTTTTCTAGAAATTCCGCCATTCCGTAAGGAATTTGGCATTAAAACACAATAGCGTCCTGCCAAAGATAGATAGGTTGTTAAAGCCGCGCCTTTATTTCCACGTTCTTCTTTTACCACTTGAACGAGGATAATTTGTCTTTTATGAATAACTTCCTGAATTTTATAGTTCTTGATTATGCTATTATGGGAATGAACCATGTCTTCATAATAGGAAGGCTGATCTGGATCTAATTCTTGATCCGGATTTGGTTCTTCCTCCATTTTATTTAATTCTTGGATTTCCAGCAGTTTTTTTCGGTCTGCAACGGGAATTTGATAATAATCAGGGTGAATTTCATTAAAAGCTAAAAAACCATGGCGATTTCCACCATAATCAACAAAAGCAGCCTGTAGACTGGGTTCAATTCTGATTACTTTGGCTAGGTAGATATTACCTTTTATTTGTTTCTTTGCGGAATTTTCAATATCATATCCCTCGATGTAATTGCCATCAAGGATCACGACGCGTGTTTCTTCTTTATAGCTGGCATCAATCAGCATTTTTTTGTTCATGTTTTACTAATACTCCGGTGATTGTAGTCACAATCCATAGTTTTTTGAAGAAATGCTTTTTGTTGGAAACATGTTTTTAATTATCGTCTTAAGGGAAATGTAACCATGAAGCATTTTTAATTAGGAATTTCGATCATTTTTTGTTTATTTCTGAATTGTTATAAGATTTAAAATAATTTTAAATTCTAGATTGCTTTCATTAAATTTTCGTAAATATTAAATGGACATATTTTCGCTATCAAAAATAAACAATAATTTATAGGACTTTATTAGGTTATTGATTTGTTATTAAAAATAAAGACCTACAATTATTTTAATATCTCAAAACGCGCTATGAAAGCAAAGGTTTTTTGTTGCTAAAAACGTGATTTATGGCTTTTGATCAAAAAAAATGTAAAATTATTGCAATAATGTCGAATTATACGCTGAATCCTATTTTGGGTATACAGATTTTTAGACATGAATTAACATTATTAATATACATTTTGATAAGGTAATATAGATTGAAATGGCTTTAAATTTTTCCAGACGAAATACGTTATTAATGTCAATAGGAGTTTTGTTTCCTTCCTTTTCATTTGCCATGAAACAAAAAAGGCAAAAAAGAATTGGAACAACTGGAAAAGGTCGTAATCAAGTTAAATCCACTTCCAAGGTGAGGACATTCAAAGGTAAAACCAAGACGCCAGCTATCATTGGCAAAGCCAGACCTGCTTTACCATTAATTGTGCTGGATCCTGGTCATGGTGGAAAGGATCCTGGAGCCATAGGATATTCTGGAACCTATGAAAAACATGTTGCATACGCTACGGCTGTGGAACTTGCCAATCAGTTGAGACGCTCCGGACGATATCAAGTTTATCTGACAAGAAGCTCAGATCATTTTATTCCCTTGAATGGACGTGTAGATTTTGCCCAGAAAAAAGGGGCGAACCTTTTCATATCGATGCATGCGGATGCCTTGCGGAATTCATCTGTGCGAGGTGCAAGTGTCTATACTTTATCCAATCATGCATCTGATGCACAATCTGCTGCATTGGCTTCAGTTGAAAATCAAGCTGATCGTTATGGTGGCCCCAATATTCATGTAACTTCTCCAGCGGTGGAAAAGATATTGGCCAGTCTGGTTAAAATGGAAACAAAAAAAGAATCTGCCGCAATGGCGCAAAATGTTGTCTTATCGTTTAATTCCCGTGTTGGTTTATTGCCTAATCCCAAAAGACATGCCGCTTTTGTGGTTTTAAAATCGGTAAACATTCCATCAATTCTTGTTGAAATGGGGTTTATGTCTAATCGTAAAGATGAGGCCGCTTTACGTCAGTTTTCATATAGACAGTTAATAGCCATGTCCATGAAAAATGCTGTTGATCGGTATTTTACAATTGGCGGAAGTGTAACACATTTAACGGGCTAAAAAATAGGACTTGCTTTTTTTGGGGAAAAGTGATGTCATATCAGCATGAAATTTATGGTATTCTCTCTTATGGAAAAAAATTTTTTCTATTTTAAAAATAGAGAACGGATATCTGTGTTTTGTTTGATCTTTCAACTTAGCAGCCCCTAGGTAAGATAACCTTGTAAAATAGGTTATCTTATTTAGGGGTTTTTTTTTGTAATTTCCTTTAAAAATTTATTTTTTCATAGGCAAACTGAGGGCGTGAGTTGCGTCCAGAATATGCCTGTAAACGATTATGAAGGTTCATCGGATATGAATATAAATCATCCATCATTTGGAAAAATTGACAAAAATAGAGTTATTTTTTTTGATACAACGTTACGTGATGGTGAACAGTCCCCTGGTTTTTCAATGAATTTGGATGAAAAACTGAGAATGGCTAGAATATTGACTGAATTAGGAGTTGATGTAATCGAGGCAGGATTTCCCGTAGCGTCAACAGGAGATTTTGAAAGCGTTTACAGAATTGCTGAGCTAATCAAAGATTCAGTTATTTGTAGCTTGGCACGTTCAGGTGGTAAAAATGATATTGAAAAGGCGGGGGAAGCTTTAAAACCGGCCAAGCGTAAACGTATTCATAATTTCATTTCGACTTCTCCACTGCATATGAAATATAAATTGCGTATGGAACCTGAAACCGTTTTGGAAATTATTGCCGATGGAAATAAAAAGGCCAGACAATTTACAGATGACGTTCAATGGTCAGCGGAGGATGGATCACGCACAGACCCAGACTTTTTATGTCGCTGTGTTGAAGTGGCCATTAAAAATGGAGCGACAACAATTAACATTCCTGATACGGTTGGTTATTCAACTCCTGAAGATATGCGTCGTATATTTAAAGATTTGTTGGAACGGGTTCCAGGTGCTGATCAGGTCATTTTTTCTTGTCATAACCATAATGATTTGGGACTAGGGGTGGCTAATACTATCGCATCACTGCAAGGTGGAGCAAGGCAAGTTGAGTGTACGATCAATGGAATTGGTGAACGGGCCGGGAATGCTGCCCTGGAAGAAATAACAATGATTTTACGGACACGTCACGATGAATTTCCTTATGATAACCGGATAATTTCAAAGAAATTATTAAATGCCTCGCGGACTTTATCAACGATTACCGGGTTTGATGTGCAACCGAATAAGGCAATTGTAGGTAGAAACGCATTTGCACATGAAAGTGGTATCCATCAAGATGGAATGTTGAAAAATGCAGAAACCTACGAGATCATGACACCTGAAAGTGTAGGCTGGAACCGTTCCTCTTTTGTTTTGGGCAAACATTCGGGTCGAGCTGCTTTTAGGGACAAATTAAAATCATTGGGATATAATGAATTTTCTGATGAGAAATTAAACGAGGCGTTTCAGCGATTCAAGACGTTGGCTGATCAAAAGAAGACGGTTTATGATGATGATATTTCGGCTTTGGTTGATGATGAAGTCAGAGATCATGAATTTATCCGGTTTATTGATATGTCAATTAAAAGTGGGATAAGAGCTTCTGAGGTTTTATTGACTCTTGAAGTTGACAAACAAAATAAAAAAATTGAATTTACGGGAAATAGCGGGTCGGTTGACGCAGCTTTCAATGCGATTAGGAAAATTTTCCCTCATCCTGAAGCAACATTATCCCTATTTTCGATCGGGGCTGTTACGCAGGGAACGGATGCACAGGCAAAAACAACTGTAAGGTTGGAAGAAAATGGCAAAACAGTTGATGGTCAAGGAACAGATGTTGATACAGTGGTTTCTGCTGTTAAGGCCTATGTCCATGCTTTAAATAAATTGTTAACAAAGCGTCAGCGACAGAAACCAGAAAACGTTGCTTAAAAATGGAACGGCGTTTTGACGCCGTTTTTGATTAACGACGGGATGAATTGTAATTATTAACTGGTTGCTGACGATATTGTTGGTTTTGATAGTACTGATTATTATAATTGGGTCCTGGACGATTAGGTGTTGTCAAAGCGCCAACACCTGCCCCTAACGCTCCACCAGATAAAGCTCCAATAGCGGCTCCTCTTCCCCCTCCTGCAAGGGCCCCGATGGCTGCTCCGGTTCCACCACCAATAAGTGCACCAGTTCCTGCCCTTCCACCAGCACTATAGCCATTATCACAGGCAGTTAAAAAAGAAACAGATAATATAACGGTTGAAAACCCCAAAAAAGTTTGTTTGCTAACTCTAAACATTTATAAATTCTCCTTGTTATTTATTTATATAAAATATTTTTTTTGTCATTTTTATGAAAATTTGATTTTTGATTATTAAAATTAATTTTTAAAAAGACATAAAAAAGTCAGAATAAAACGTATAAACAGTGAAACATAAATAATATGCTAAGGGGGTTTAAATAATTATATTTTCGATTCGTTTTTATTTTTAAAATGAATTTTTATTTAAATGAGAAAAATAGTAGTCAAAATAGGTAATTACATTGTAGGAAATGATTTTTTTACATTTTTTTTTAGTGAACGATACTTTAAGGTAAAAATAATATATAAGGCTAAATAGCATTTGCCAGTTAACGCTTGCTCCATTGGTTGTAAATGAGTAAGTCGAAAGGAAATACTGTGAAAAGTAGGGGTTGGTAATTTCTATACAAATTGTGATGATAGAAATTTAAGACAAATTTTTGTTAGAATTATAAGTTTGTTGTCGGGAGTTTTGGATGTTTTCTCGTCTGTTTGGTTTTATGTCTGCAGACATGGCAATTGATCTTGGAACGGCTAATACACTAGTCTATGTCAAAGGTCGTGGAATAGTATTGAATGAACCATCAGTTGTTGCCATTGCTGATGTTCGTGGGAAAAAGCAGGTTTTGGCCGTTGGGGAAGAGGCCAAAAATATGGTGGGAAGAACGCCTGGTAATATAACTGCTATACGGCCAATGCGGGATGGTGTCATTGCGGATTTTGAAGTTGCGGAGGAGATGATTAAGCATTTCATACATAAAGTGCATAATCGTCGTATGTTTGCCAGCCCGCAAATCGTAATTTGTGTTCCATCGGGATCAACGGCCGTTGAAAGGCGGGCTATCCAGGAAAGCGCAGAAAGTGCAGGTGCTCGAAGGGTTCAGCTGATTGAAGAACCTATGGCTGCTGCAATTGGGGCCGGTTTGCCAGTTACGGAACCCTCTGGCAGCATGATTGTTGATATTGGAGGAGGTACGACCGAGGTTGCAGTAATTTCCCTGGGGGGAATTGTTTATGCGCGTTCCGTTCGAGTTGGTGGTGACCGAATGGATGATGCCATCATTGCCTATATACGTCGTAATCATAATCTTTTAATTGGGGAGAGTTCAGCGGAAAAATTGAAAATGGAACTGGGAGCCGCTATTCCCGATTCCTCCAAGGAGGACGGCGGTCCTTGGCGTGAAGTAAAAGGTCGAGATTTGATGAATGGAGTGCCAAGGGAAGTTTTGGTTTCCCAGGAGCAAATCGCCGATAGTTTGGCTGAACCGGTTTCCCAAATTGTCGAGGCAGTATCCGTTGCTTTAGAGAATACCCCTCCAGAACTGGCTGCTGATATTGTTGATAAAGGGATTATGTTGACAGGTGGGGGCAGTCAATTGCTTCGATTGGATGATGTTTTGCGACAGGCGACAGGGTTACCTATTATTGTTGCAGAAAATCCATTGGACTGTGTGGCTTTGGGAACAGGACGTGCATTGGAGGAAATGAAAAAGCTTAGGAATGTTTTAACAACTATGTATTAGTTGTTACGTCAACACAATTGAGAAAATATAAAAAATAGCGTTAATATTAATAAGCAATATACAGTTTGGTATATTGCTCATCTTATATATTAAGTAGCTGGTTTAAAATGAAAAATAACGTAAAAATATTACGATAATGATTCCTATATCCATTCAAATCAAGCAAGCGTTGGCAAAATTAATCTTACCATTCTTATTTGTAATGGCGAGTTTAATCATGTTGCTTGGCCAGGCAAAACCCAAATTAATAGAAGATATACGGTTAAAAGTTATTGATTTTCTTTTGCCTGCCTATGTTTTGGTGGAGAAACCGTTTGATATTGTTCATGGTTTTTTTCTGAATGTTAATACAGTTAAAAATATTTCTCAGGAAAAAAAGAAACTTGAAGAGGAAAATGCGCAACTTAAGGGATGGTATCATGTTGCAATAGGATTGGCAGAGGAAAATGTTGAATTGAAAAATCAATTGCATTGGATACCCGATCCGACAATATCCTATATTACCGCACATGTTGCCGCAGATGGAAGCGGAATTTATCATAAGGCAGTTTTGGTGATGCTACAACCGGGGCATGGCGTGCACGCCGGTGAAATTGCCTTGAGTGGTTTCGGTTTGATAGGTAGAGTGACAGAAATTGGTGATCGTTCTGCCAGGATACTCTTAATCAATGATCTTGCCAGTCGAATTCCTGTTAATTTAATGAGTTCACATGTACAGGCGATTATGGCTGGTGATAACAGTCTTTATCCCAAATTGATTTTTTACCCGGAAGATAAACCTCCAACTGAAGGGGAGAAAGTTTTGACTGACAATAAAGGAAATGCTTTTCCGACTGGAATCCCTGTTGGTTTCGTGCATTATCTTGAACCTGGACATCCCGTTGTTGTGCCTTACACTTCATTGGAAAGTCTGAGAATTGTTCGAATTTTTGATTTTAAAAATTATGATATCATTCCACCTGATGCACCGGGACGTGTAAATCTGGCTAAAAAGAAGATGAAAACCAGGCCCGTCGCCAATCCTGAATTACTAGGCCATGATTAGGAATGATTAAAAAAGAAAAATCATCTGAAAGTAAAACACATAAAAGACATCCAGGGATACGTCCTTCTTTAACGAGGTGTCAAAAAATTGATGCTGTCATTCGTTGGATGGTTCCTTTGGGATTTAATCTGTTTGTAATTTTAATCTTTTCAGTTCCCTTGAATATTCCTGGCCGTAATGAACTTTTATTGGCTATTGTGATATCATCGGTTTATTTTTGGTCAATTTATCGTCCAACTTCCATGCCAGCAATTGGTGTTTTTTTTCTGGGGTTTCTTATTGATCTCCTAAACTTTTCCTCACCTGGTGTTGTGATTTTCATTTTACTTATTGTTTATGGAATGGCAATCACGCAGCGTTTTCGTTTGGCAAGATATAATTTTTTAATAGTCTGGTTAATTTTTTCAATAATTGCATTGAGTGTTTTTTTTATACAATGGCTGTTGATTTCTTTGTTAAGTTTAAAGCTGGTTTCAGTTTCATACTTTATATTTGAGATGGTTTTTGCTATAGGATTTTATCCGCTCTTATCAATCATGTTTACCTGGGCCCATCGTACCATAGCTGATCCCGAACAGGTGTAGAACAACTTGTAAAATGAAGAAAAGATTACCCTATCGTATCAGAAATGTATTGTCAGATACGAATTCGCGACGTGTATTTACGCGGCGGGCAATTTTGATTCTAGCGGCTCAAACAGGGATCTTGTCTTTATTGGCTAATCGTCTTTATAAATTGCAGGTTGTAAATGGCGATCGATATATAAAAATGGCCAAGAAAAACCTTATAAGCAAAAGGTTATTGTCTCCACCTCGTGGACGTATTCTTGATCGTTTCGGGGCCATTCTTGCCAATAACAAGATAAATTGGAGGGCCATGCTTATACCTGAAGAAACAGACAATGTTTCTGATGTGATAGAACGGTTTGCTGATTTAATTTCCTTGGATGAGCATGATTACGCCCGTATACAATGGAATTTGGATCATCAACGTCGTTTTATACCCATTATGTTGAAAGATTTTCTGTCTCGTGACGAAATGACGATTATCGAGGTGAATTCGCCTTCCCTACCAGGTATTGTCATTGATGTGGGTACTAAAAGACTTTATCCATTGGAAGGTTTGTTGGCTCATATTGTCGGTTATGTAGCGCCCCCAAATGATAAAGACATTGCACAGAATACCATTTTGGCTTTGCCAGGTATGCGAGTGGGTCGGTCCGGGATCGAGCAGACTCAGGAAAATGATCTATGTGGAAAGGCCGGTGAGGTTCAGGTTGAAGTAGATTCCGTGGGACATATCATTACAGAATTAGGCCATGTTGATAGTATCCAGGGCCAGGATGTGGCCTTGACCATTGATGTTGAATTGCAAAAGGAAATTTCCTCAATCGTCGCGGACCAATCCGCCAGCGCAGTTGTTTTAGATTGTCGGAATGGGGAAGTGATGGCAATGGTCAGTAATCCATCTTTTGATCCTTCCTTATTTGACAGTGGTGTCAGTCATGCACAATGGAAGACCTGGATTCAAGATGAAAGGAGTCCCTTAACAAACAAGGCAGTGGCAGGTTCTTATCCTCCCGGTTCAACCTTTAAACCTGCTGTTGCCCTGGCTGCGCTTGAAGCTTCAACGATTACGGAAAATACGCGTATTCATTGCCCGGGTTATTATGATTATGGGGGAAGCCGATTTCATTGCTGGAATAAATATGGACATGGGTCACTTGATTTGCATGGTGCCCTAAAATATTCTTGTGATGTATATTTTTACGAGGTTGCCCGCAGGACGGGAATGGAAGCAATTCATGCCACATGTGATAAGCTCGGTTTGGGAGTGGAGTTGCCGATTGAGTTGACTCATGTGCGTTCCGGGTTAATTCCCACTCCTAAATGGCGTGAGTCCCGAGGACATCACTGGAATGTAGGTGATACAATCGTCAGCGGTATTGGACAGGGATTTGTTCATGTAACCCCATTGCAGCTTGCCACTTATGTGGCGAGAATTGCCACGGGTAAAAAAATTGATCCGCATCTTATTAGGAAGCGCAATAATATTTTGGTTCCGCAAGCAGATCCAAACTATTGGCAAAAACTGGATATCAAGCCTGATTTTCTAAAAATGATCAGATTTGGAATGTATGCTGTAGTCAATGAAAACAAAGGTTCGGGTGCAAAAGCAAAAATGGATTATCATGGTATGTTATTGGCTGGAAAAACGGGTACGGCACAGGTAAAGAGTGTTTCCCGTGCATTGAGAGAAAGTGGCCATTTCAATTCTGCTAATTTGCCATGGAAATATCGTCCTCATGCGTTGTTTATTTGTTTTGCCCCTTATGATGATCCACAATATGCGATTTCTTTAATTGTTGAACATGGTAATGCTGCGGCTTCTGTTGCGGCGCCTTTGGCACGTGAGATGATGGTTGCAACATTAAAGTGTGATCCTGCAAAAAATTGGGAAAAAGATCAGTCTAAAAATACAAGAACGGAAACAGGTGATTCAAAACCATCTGAAGTTGAATGAAGTATAGACATAATGGTTTTTGAGAAACGTTTATTAAGAGCAGAACCAAATTTTAGAATTCTGGGCAAGCTTTGGCGAGTTAACTGGTTGTTTGTTGGAATGATCTGCCTTCTTGCAATGGTTGGTTATTTTGCCCAATATTCCGCTGGGGGAGGATCTTCCCATCCTTATGCTCATTCACAATTTGTTAAATTTTGCGTGGGTTTTATAATCATGATAGGGTTGGCGTTAACTCCTCCGCAAATATTGGTAAAACTGGCTTGGCCTCTTTATGGACTGGCTGTAATGTTATTGGTTGCAGTATTGCATATGGGGCATGTGGGTAAAGGAGCAGAGCGCTGGATTATAATTGGCGGTATTGCCTTGCAACCTTCTGAATTAATGAAAATTGCCTTGGTTCTTTTATTGTCCAGCTGGTTTTACAAAATTAGCTGGAAACAGATGGCAAATCCATTACGCCTGATTATTCCTGCAATTCTTGTATTATTACCTGTTGTTCTTGTATTAAAAGAACCGAACTTGGGCACAGCGGTTATTATAGGTTGTATAGGGGCTGTTATTTTTTTTGCGGCAGGTATGCGCTGGTATTTGATTCTTTTGTTACTAACACCGATCCCGTTTGTCATAAAGTTAGTTTATAATCATTTGCATGATTATCAGAAAGCGAGGATTACCACTTTTATGCACCCTGAAAATGATCCATTAGGAGCGGGATATAATATCATCCAGTCAAAAATAGCATTGGGATCTGGTGGAATGTGGGGACAGGGATATTTGCATGGTACACAGGGGCAATTGAATTTTTTACCAGAAAAACAAACTGATTTCATCTTTACGATGATTGCAGAGGAATGGGGTTTTGTGGGGGGAATCTGTGTTATAGGGTTATTACTGTTAATTATTGTGGGGGGCATGGTTATCGCCATGCGGTCACGTAATCAGTTTGGTCGCTTGCTTGCATTGGGGATCACGATGAATTTCTTTTTTTATTGTGCAGTTAATCTTTCAATGGTTATGGGTGCCATACCCGTGGGGGGTGTGCCGTTACCAATGGTATCCTATGGAGGGTCAGCCCTGCTGACGGTAATGTTTGGATTTGGTCTTTTATTATCTGTACAAGTTCATAAAAATTCAACATTTGGTGAAGATCAATCTTATAAAAAGATATAACAATGACTGGAATATTACCTGCGACAAATAAAATTAGATCTAACTATATTAAAAGTATATATCAGGCTGGAACTGTTAAAATCAGAATAGGGCACTATCCTTTAAATTTACCCAAACGCTATAAAAGTAAGAAACTGGTTATGATGAGTGCCTGTAACCCGGGAGGAAGAATAAAGGCCAAGGGATGGAACAAGCGCATGATGCAAAAACTTTCCTTGTATTTGTCAGGCTATGATTACAGAAAAGGGACAGGAACTTTAAGAAATTTTTCAGAGCCATTATTTATGGTTACCATGGATCCCAGCAAGGCGATCGTATTGGCGAGAAAGTTTCGTCAAAACGCGATTGTTGTTATACAAGATCAACGATTATCGCGTTTGGTATTTCTGAATTGATGGAACTAGAAAACAAAGTTCACCGCCATTTGAGGCTGAACAAAATTATTTGCATTATGCCCATCCACGGTTAAAGCCGTTCCAACAATAATACCTATGCGGGTGGAGGGGTTGTATTCGATTGCTGGTGCAACCTGAATGTTATGGGAGGCACCATTTACTTTATGTTGATAGGAATTGGGTTTATCAAGGTAACTCCCTTTTATTCGAGTGCCCTTTGCCCAATCATAAACAAGGTCAAAAGCCATTAACCATTTTTTGTCCAGACCATACTCCAGGGAAAAACCTGTATTGCCAAAAAGTTTTGATCTTGCATTTCCACGAAATCCAGTATCAGTGCCGTAACTGCTAATATTGCGGAGATTAACGGAATTCAGAGGTTCCCTGCCCATACCCCAAACACGAACTCGAATGGCTTTATCAAATATCTGATATGCGGCTTGGGACTGCAATCCAAATCTCAGCGTATAATTGCCTGTTCCTGCACCGTCCAAATGACGACCAAGATTGTTATAATTGCCTGTTGGAAAGATCATGCCAAGGACAGTAGTTAGGCTAGGTTGGTAATGGGCATCTTCTTGATCAATCCAACGATATTGAATCTCAAAAGGTAAATCCGAGAAATGAACTGTACTAGCTGTTGTGTGACCGTTCCAGGTATACCGGATCTGGGGCACAATCTGAACTGACAGGCGATCGGTTGCTGCATATTTAACTAATGTATAATTCAGGGTATTGTCAGTTCTATGTTTGGAATTCTTGGTTTTTCCATTTGCCTGATAGGCACCACGGCTTATTGTGTTTTGCAAATACGGTTCGACAACAAAAGTCCCGGCATTGACCAATGCCCCGGATGGTGCCAACAAGGAACCCGTATATCTTTGTTCCTGTAAAATTTTGGAACCTGTATCTTCCTTGTTTTCCTCTTGTGTAGCTTCAAGCGCAATGTCGTTCGGGACAGCGTATATGTTAACAGAAGGGGTGAGTAAACCGAGAAAACCAAAACAAAAATAACTAATTTTAATTCTGTTTTTAAGCATACGAAATAGAATACAGGAATTGCTGAAAATTTGAGTCATAAAATGGCTCCTAGTCAGGGATAATTCATAATGCTTCTATAAAATGACCTTATAATTGTTATAAATTATAAGGTTATCAGATAGTTGCTTATTCTATATAGTTCAATCGCTTACGGTTGCAATATTGATGAAAAGTTAAATTTTATCAGATTAAAAAACGATGTTCACGGCACATTGAGGTTGAATGAAATCATTGGTATTATGGCCGTCAACGGTCAATGCCGCACCAGCGATAAGTCCAACGGCCGGTGTAAAGTTATATTCTATACCAGGAGCGATTTGAAAATCATGAGAGGCACCTGTGATATGGCGTAAATAACGCTGGTGATTATAATTTCCCTTAATATGTGTCCCCTGAGCCCAATCATACTGAAAGTCAAAGGCCAATACCCATGCTTTGGTTATTCCAAATTCAAATGAAAATCCGGCGTTGCCAAATAAGCCACCTCTGACTGTGCCTGCAAAACCCTGATCTGTACCATAGTTGCTTATCCCCTTGATATTTCGGTGACCAATAGGTTTTCGACCTACACCCCACCAGCGGAAGCGTATGGCGCGATGAAATATTTCATAGGCAGCTTGGGAATGAAGACCAAAACGTAGGGTATACTGTCCACTTCCAAAAGCATCAAGGGAACGGTTCAACTGATCAAAATTGCCAGTAGGAAAATTCATGCCCAGGAAAGTCGTGAAACTGGGTCGATAATGTGCGTTATCCTGGTCAATCCAGCGATATTGAAATTCTACAGGCAAGTCAGAAATATGTACACTGCTGGATGTGGTTTTACCGTTCCATGCATAATTAACCTGTGGGGTTGCTTGAATGGTCAGATTATCGGTAATGGCGTATTTGATCAAAAGGAAACTATCCGCTGAATCTGTCCTGTGTTTGCTATTTTTGACACTGCCATCAGATTGATAGGCCCCTCGGCTGATTGTAGATTGGAGATACGGTTCCAAAGCAAGGATACCTGCCTTGGTAATGGCACCTGAAGGGGAAAGAAGGGAACCCGTATATCGTTGTTCATCCAATACATTGACACTGTCGGATATATTATTGATTGATGAATTGTTTATATCGGATTTAGACGCATTGCTTGCATATGTGTAATGTGAAGTAAATATCACAGAGATGCAAATTAACGAAAAATTTATTTTAGTATTATTGCAAAACAATAAAAATTGAGATACAGGGGTTTGTATGAAACGACGATGCATCAAAAAATTCCTCAATCAAAGTTATGGGGAAAACATAAATTATAAAGATTTTTTATGATTAAATAATTTCAAGTGATCAATTAATAGTATTTATAACCATTTGTAATTAGTAAAGATTAAATATTATATTTGTTAAAATGGATTAAAATATTCATTTAATTGTTATCTTAAGATAAAATTGATCAGCAATGTAATAAAATTATTCGTATTCATGATATCAATCTATAAAAAAATTTTATTTTAGCAAGAGATAAAAAAAATTTGTTATTCTACATCATCTTTTGGTCGATGACCAACCGTAACATCAAGTTTGATGGTTTTCTTGTTGCGCCTTATTGTCAGTTGTAAATTTGATCCAGGATGTGCAATGGCCACTGTTTTAATAAAAGTACGAATTGTGTCTACATGCTGATCGTCAATTAATTCAACGCGATCATTAATTTTGATTTTTGCCTTGTAGGCCGGGCCATCCAGATCAAGATCAATGATTTTCACTCCATTGTGTCCAGAATCCTCTTCAAGGGTAACACCAAGCCATCCGCGGTCAATAAATCCTGTTTTACATAGTTGAGTAACAATGGGGGCAGCGATTTCAGAGGGGATACCAAAACCAATTCCAACAGAACTTCCGGTAGGGGAAACAATTGCGGTATTCAAGGCGACAACTTGTCCGGCAAGGTTAAAGGATGGTCCTCCAGAATTTCCCGGATTCATTGGAGCATCCAATTGCAAAAAATCATCAAAAGGGCTGGAACCAATATCGCGACCACGAGCTGATACAATTCCGGCGGTGACAGAAGAACCAAGGCCAAAAGGGTTTCCTGCAGCAAGAATCCAGTCACCAACCTCCACTTTGCGACTGTCACCCCATTGTACATAGGGAAGGGGATGATCGCTATCAATTTTGATGACTGCTATGTCTGTGAGAGAATCATTACCGATAACTTTTGCTGTGAAACGTTTTCCATTCGTAAGATAAACTGTTATGTTGTTGGAGGTCCCGATTACATGCGTATTGGTTACTATGATCCCATGGGGATCAATGATAAAACCAGACCCAGCTTCTGTAACCCTACGGTTGCGGGTATGTTGACGTTGCCTGAATTCTTTTTCAAATGGTGTTCCCTTTAAGGAGGGTGGTATATGAATGTTTCTGGATTGTTTTGTATATATATTTTGGGAAACCGAAATGTTAACAACGGCTGGTACAACTTTTTTCACTAGCGGGGAAAAGGTCAGAGGCCCATTTTCTACAAGTGGTGTTGCGGAGGTCGTAAATGTGTCGGATGGAATGACTGTTTTTGATGGTTCGATATCTTTTTTATTTATATCCTGGGCATAGACGGGAAAATTGAATAAAATAATAATGAGATAAGTCTTGAGATTGAGACCTAGCTTTTTTTTTATCTGGTTTGAATATTCAATTGGTACAAACATTATTAATCTATTCAAAAAATTTAAGTTATTAAATAAACTATTATTCGTCATTCATGGGATTTTCTGGCCAGTGATGTTTGGGATAACGCCCCTTCATATCTTTTCTCATATCTTTCCAACCCTCTTTCCAAAAATTTTTCAAATCACTGGTTACTGCTTGAGGTCTATTGGCTGGGGACAGAAGACAGCATTGTAATCGAATTTGTCCTTTTGCAATAGAAGGAGTATCTTTTATACCATAAAATTTTTGTGCATGTGCCGAAATAATGGGTGCAGGTTGTGTATAATCAATATAAAATTTATTATGATTCAATATAATAAATTCAGGAAATAACCGATTTAGTTTTTGGCAAATATCATAACCAAGATAGGCTTCGAGAATATTTTTTAAGTCTATTTTTTTTAGATCTTTCAAATTATTGATTTGTGTGATCCAGGGGGATAACCATTTTTCAATATGCACTTCAAGCTTGTCATCAGTTAAATCCGGAATTTTTTCTTCTGTTAAATATTGTCTTGCCCATGAAGCACGTGACTGTAATTGTTTTGTAGCCTCGTTCCAGTTCAAAGCCTTATAAAAATTGTTTTTAACATAACCAAGCAAGACCGGATAAGCCTTTTCGGCTGGGGCTATATCGTTTCTGTCTTGTAAAATAAGCCGCCCAAATTTTACTTGTTTTCGGGCAATGACTTTTCCAGTGGTTGGGTCAATAGAAATATTTTCTACCTGACGGGACCGATTAAGGATAAAATTGGGAAGAATATCGGAATTCATGCGTGCTGCCAGACAGATTCTGGCTTTTTTCTGAGTATGGATATTTGCAACAATTAATAGTTTTTCCTTTGCTAATATATCTTGTTGAGAAAGATATGCACTGCCACCGCCTGCCAATCGGAATGATCCAATTTCATCACGTTTTTGTGCCAATCGGTCGGGAAAAGCGGCGCATAATAATTTGGCAGGATTTCCAAGAGATTTTTGGGTGAGTGGTATTTTTAATCTTTTGCGATATTCCTGGCCTATATGGTGGATATGGTGCCATAATTCCTTATCATGTTGATTATGAGGTAGGGTTTGTAGCCAGTTCAGACGAGTTTGGATATCGCAGGATTGGTCATGATTTTTACGAAAAGGATCACGCTCTTCCAGTAATGCAGCCAGATCGGCCGCCAATGCCTTTTCTTCATTTGAGTTTGCTCTTAACATCATTGACGCCAAACGTGGATGCGCACCGAATTGAATAATTTTTTTACCAAAATCAGTGATGAGCCCTTTTTCATTTAACGCACCTAATAAAGTCAGTAAATTGCTGGCCGCCTCAAGAAGGCCATTGGAAGGAAAATCAGGAAAGACCAATTCCTTTATTGAGGTTCCCATAAGGTCTGTCCATGTTTTGCAAATCAATAAGAATTCACTTAATTCACTGGATAATATTTCAGGAGAATCATGCGGGATAAAACTTCGTTCCATCGCTTGGGTCCATAGACGATAGACAATTCCCTCAGCTTCACGTCCAGCCCTTCCAGCCCTTTGATCAGCTGCTGCCCTGGATATTCTTCGTGTTAAAAGTCGTGTTAGTCCAGTGTCTCCGTCCAATTGAGGAGCACGACGAAAACCTCCATCAATGACAATCCTTACGCCAGGAACGGTTAGGGAAGTTTCAGCAATGGAAGTGGTCAAAACTATCCGCCTTTTATCTTTGGCACTGACAGATCGCAAGGCCTTGACCTGTTCTGTGGAATGTAATTCGCCATACAGAGGAAGAACTTCAGCATCTGGTAATGTAAGTATATTCATTGTGCGATGAATTTCGGTAACGCCTGGTAAAAATACCAGTATATTACCCTGATTTTTGTAATAAACATTCTCTATTTCCGCAGCGGTTATTTTGGGCAAATCTTTTATTGCATGAATATCTCTTTGTCGATGATGTATTGTTACAGGATGTATTCTTGATTTATTTTCAATAATCTGACAGTTTAATATTTTTTGTAGTTGAGACAAGGATGGTGTAGCCGACATTGCGATGAGCCTTAAATCCGGTCTCAGGTTTTTTTGAAGATCACGACACAAGGCAAGACAGAGGTCAGACTCAAGGGAACGTTCATGAATTTCGTCAAAAATAATGGCGGCAACTTGGTCAAGAAATGGATTGTTCAAAAGATGTCTCAAGAACAGTCCATGTGTAACAACCTCTATACGGGTTTTTGAACTGGCCACTTTTTCCATGCGGGTTCTGTAACCTATCGTTTGGCCAATAGTTTCATGATATAGACAGGCCATCTGTTTTGCTGCGGCTCGGGCGGCAATGCGTCGTGGTTCCAGCATGATAATCCTATGTCCGTTTCGCCATGGAGCCTGTAATAATGACAAAGGTACAAGGCTTGTTTTTCCTGACCCTGGTGAAGCTACAAGAATACAGTTCTGATGGGTAAGTAGATGATCATGGAGTTCTGGTAAGGTATTCTGTATTGGTAGGGAAATGGGATCAGGTTTAAACATAAGTTGAGACTAGTCGATAAAATGCCTTGGTGACATGAATGATTATTAATTTTGTTTATCTCATCTTTAAGATAAAAATGGAATATTATTGACAGGGACAGGATTAAATCAAGTGCGATTTTGGATTACTATATTATTGATTGTAATAGGGTTTAACACGCATGTTATTTGGGGTAAAGAAAGCGATAAAATCTTTAAAGCGCATGTTGAGGCAAGTATCATCAGTGCAAGCGATTTCAATGATGATGTTGATCGGTCTTTACTAGCCCTTAAAATCAAACTGGAGCAAGGGTGGCACACTTATTGGCTGAATCCGGGAGATGCGGGAGATCCTGCTTCGTTACAAGTTTCAATCAACCATGATAGAAAAGTTATATTTCCAAAAATAGAATGGCCTGTTCCTAAGCGGTTGTTTGAAAAAGGTTTATTGTCTTACATATATGATGGGGAAGTTATTTTACCTTTTTATCTTCATATTCCAGAATCCTATCGTGCCAAAGATCTGCATCTTCATATCAAGGCGACGTGGTTGATTTGTGCCAATATCTGTGTTCCCGTGCAGGCCGAATTTACAATTGATCTACCAAAAGGAAAAATCAATCAGGCAAATGAAGCGATCTTAATTCAAAAATCACTGAATAATAAACCCAGGCCTTTGCAACATAATTTATTCATTACACCAAATGGAAAATTGTGGGGCAATAAAACAGATCCTCTGTTTGATCAAGTGCAGGATGCTTGGTTTATGCCAGAAAGATCGGGATTGATTGATCAAGATCAAAAACAGCATTTTCAAATCAATCCAGAATATTTTGAATTGAAATTGCCCCTATTATCTGAAAAACGGCTTGATCAGTCCCTGGCTGGTATCTTGGCATTGAAGAATTACAATGGCAAGATTCATTACTGGTCAATTCATCCCATAATTAAAAAGAAACCTGTCTCACATATTCTGAATCTATTTTTATTGATCAGCAGCGCCTTTCTTGGAGGGTGTCTGTTAAATTTCATGCCTTGCGTTTTTCCTGTCATTGCCATGAAATTATTATCCTTAAGTCGTTTGGGAAATAAAAACCGTGCCTATCAATACCGGTCATGTCTGTCATACACGGCAGGGATCTTAAGCAGTTTTACGGGTATATCGCTCATATTTATAAGTCTGCGCTGGATGGGAAAACAGATAACATGGGGTTTTCAGTTTCAATCGGTTTCATTTTTGATAATTCTATGCTGGTTATTATTTATCATTGCCTTAAATCTTCTGGATGCCTTCACAATAAATTTTTCATTTTATTCAAGAACAAATTCATCCTCTTACCTTTCTGATTTTCTTACAGGTATTCTTGCTGTCTTGGTTGCAACACCTTGCACCGCACCATTTATGGGTATAGCTGTAGCAGCCGCCTTAAATAGTTCAGCCGAAAAAACTTTTTTTATATTTATAGGAATGGGATTGGGTCTATCCTTTCCCTATTTGCTATTGGTTTTTATTCCAAAATTGACCCGTTTTTTACCGAGACCAGGAATATGGATGGAAATATTGAAGCAATTTTTGGCATTTCCCCTATTACTTAGTTGTGTGTGGCTGGTATGGGTAATTTATCAGCATGATCAGTCCATATCTTTATTAACTGTTTTGTTAGGCTGTGTTTTAATTGGATTTGGAGCATGGTTATTGGGTAAAAATCAGCTATTGCGATATAAAACTGCTACACGTGTATTTCAAAGGGTTACCAGTATCACGCTTATTCTGATTTTCATTTTGTTAGGAGGTATGATCACGGAAATGAATCTTGTGCAATCCTCTAATGAAACAGTAAAAAATAGGGAATATATGGTATTTTCATTAAAGAATGTTCAGCAATTGCAGATTGATCATAAAGCTGTATTTGTTAACATGACGGCAAGTTGGTGTCTAACATGTCTCGTTAATGATAGGGTTGCCTTATCCAACCGAAAAGTAAGAGACTATTTCCATCGTCATCATATTCAATATGTGATTGGTGATTGGACACATCACAATAATGAAATCAGTCGTTTTCTAAAACAGTTTGGACGGGAAGGGGTTCCACTTTATATCTATTATCCTGCCTATGGAAACCCCAGGGTGTTGCCCCAGATCCTGACCCCGGATTTGGTGATAAAAAATATTGAAAATGTTAAAAATTAAAAATCAAAACAATAATTACAAGTAGTGAAACAACTCATAAAGTGATAAATTGCCATTGAAAATATAATAATTACAAATGGATATCAAGGTTTGCACAAATGAAGGTAGGGTTATTCATTCCATGTTACATGGATGCATTGGAACCTGAAGTTGGTATTTCAACTTTAAAGTTATTGGAACGTTTTGATCTGGATATTACATATCCTTTTGATCAAACCTGTTGTGGTCAACCCATGACTAATACGGGGTGCCATAAAGAGGCTGCCGCGACTGAAACCCTGTTTGTGAGGAATTTCTCGCAATTTGATTATATTGTCATGCCATCGGGAAGCTGTACGCATCAGGTTCGTTCCAATTTTGATGCCATCGAACAGACTGATGAGGTAAAACATGTCAGAACGCATACTTATGATCTGGTTGAGTTTCTGCATGATATTCTCAAGATTGATTCTTTTCCCTGGGCGTTTTTTCCCTACAAGGTTGCCATTCATAATAATTGCAATGCATTGAGAGGACTAAGACATGCGAGCATGTCAGAATTGAGGGAACCATATTTCTCAAAACCCAGGGATTTGCTTGAAAAGGTAAGAGGAATTGAATTTGTTGAATTGACACGTCCTGATGAGTGTTGTGGTTTTGGGGGAACCTTTTCAGTTTTTGAGGAGGGTGTTTCAGCAAAAATGGGTCAGGATAAGGTTATGGACCAATATAATAGCGGTGCAGAATACGTAATTTCCGCAGACAGCTCTTGTCTCATGCATCAGCAGGGATGCGCGCAACGGATGAAAATTCCCGTGAAATATGCCCATATTGCACGCGTTCTGAATGGAGATCTATAATGAATGTCAATATTAATTCAGACGTGAATGATGTGGCGCTTCAACATGAAGTTGGCGCAAGGGGCGCGGTTGTCAAAGGTAATAAACCCATAGATCAGCTTGAAGCCGCCAATCGCTTTATCGCTGCGCAGGCCCACGAGAAAATGCATGATAACCGTTTATGGGATTTACGTAAAAAGCGTGATGCGCAAATGCATCTTATCCCAGAATGGGAGGAACTTAGACAGTTGGCTTCGGATATCAAGGAGCACACGCTTGATCATCTTGCTCATTATCTCGAAATGTTTGAAAAAAATGCCAAAGATAATGGTATTCATGTTCATTGGGCGCAAAATGCTGAAGAGTGTAATTCGATTGCCATCGAGTTGATGAAAAAACGCCAGACCAAAATTTTAGTGAAAAGCAAATCCATGCTTGGGGAAGAATGTGGTTTGCGAAAGGCTGTGGAAAAGGAGGGGATCAACGTAATTGAAACGGATCTAGGTGAACGGATCCAGCAATTGGACAATGAGGATCCAAGTCATGTTGTTGTTCCGGCTGTTCACAAATCCCGTACGGATGTTTCCAGGGTTTTTACCAGAACTCTCGGGGCACAGGCGGGCAATAATGATATACATTATCTTGCCGAAACCCAGCGCGAAACAAATCGTCCCTTGATCCTGAAAGCCGAAGCTGGCATGACAGGAGGAAATTTTTTGGTTGCTGAAACGGGTGCGGTGGTTGTTTGCACGAATGAAGGGAATGCCGATCTTTCTGCCAATACACCCGGGATGCATATTGTAACGGTCGGAATTGAAAAAATAGTTCCAGGGCTTGAACATCTGGCAGTATTCATTCGTTTATTGTCACGTAGTGCGCTAGGTTCCCCAATAACACAATATACATCTTATTTCCGGGGGCCCAGACATCATGGCGGGGAAATGCATGTCATACTGGTCGATAATACGCGTTCCACCCGTTTAGCTGACAAGAAATTCAAGGCAGGCTTGAAATGTATACGCTGTGGTGCCTGTATGAACACATGTCCCGTGTTTCGTCGTAGTGGTGGATTAAGTTATGGAAGTACCTATGCAGGGCCAATTGGTTTGATACTTAGTCCGGGATACAATGCCCATAAATTTCGCAACCTTCCCTTTGCCTCAACCTTGAATGGCAGTTGTTCTAATGTCTGTCCTGTTAAAATCAATATTCATGAACAAATTTTTGAGTGGCGAGAGACATTGGCAGAAAAGGGTGAATTGTCCCTTGCAAAAAGAATATTGATGCAGGCCGCCGGGAAAATTTTGGGCAATCCGGTCCTGTATAGGGCCGCGATAAAAAATGCCGATCGGGCATTGAAATATCTCCCACATTTTATTGTTTACAATAATCTCAATAAATGGGGAAAACAGAGGGACTTGCCACCTGCACCCAAGGAGACCTTTCATAGCTGGTATGAAAAGAATTATCTGAAAAAGGAAAGCGTTAATGAATAGTCGTGATATCATTTTGGGCAAAATTCGCAAGGCCTGTGTTGATGAATATGTTAAGCCTCCTTCTGTTCCCCTGTTTCACCAGAATGATCTTGATTTGATAAAAAAATTTAAGAAAGTTTTTGAGCAGATGGGGGGTGAATTACTGGAAAATCATGCCGATAATCCTTTTGAGTCGATTTATGAAAAACTTTCAAACGCAAAGAATATCTGTTCTGTTGTTAAGGAAATAAAGGGTGATTATAATATAACGGATCAAACGCCTCCGAATAGTTTGCATGATATTGACTATGCAGTTGTCAGGGCAAGTTTTGGTGTGGCTGAAACAGGATCTGTTTGTCTTACCGAAAAAGATCTGGTTGTAAATACTTTGGGTTATTTGCCGCAACATCTGGTCGTTTTATTGAACAGCTCCGAAATCGTGGAAAACCTGCATGATGCGTATGCACGTCCGGAATGGAGGCGAAATCATTATGCAGCACTACATACAGGTCCCTCGGCCACCGCAGATATTGAAGGGGCATTGATCCATGGCGCCCAGGGTGTACGTTCACTTTCCTTGTTATTGCTTTAGAATCTAGTATTTTTTGGAAATGGCTGATTGAGGCAGTGTTCCCAATACCCCAACAGGATATTTACCTTTAGTTGAAGAAACAGGTTGTGTATCATGGACTGGGGATGCGGCAGATTCATTGTTGGGAATGCCATCAGGGAAAACAGCATTTAAATCTGCGTTTGAAGCAGAAGGTTTGTTGGTGGCAGGTGCTATATTCCTGTGATCGGGAGGGGACATATCATGTTTTACAGCGGTTGAAGATTCCTTATCATTTAAATCCTGTGTTTTAATTGAGTCTGAAATTGGTGTGCCTGTGGCATCAACAATCCAGGGCTCCAAATGATTGCGAATTTGATATTCTAGTTCCACATTGACATCTTGCATCATTTTTTGGGTAATATCATATAAATTTGCTCGGCTATCTAAGTCTCCCTTATTATGATCAGTCTGGTATGTATGATTTGTACTGACCTGAATTGAGCCAACTTTTCTATTATTGTTGTTATAAATATCGAGACGAATATCAATTTGCCCGTATACGGCATCATCACTGTTTTCTTGCAAAGAAGCTCGGCTGATTGTAAATATAGCCTTTCCGGATGTGCCTCTTGCTTTAAGACGATTATTAACCATGTTATTCAAGGCCATGGCGGGAGGGGTCGGGCTTAAATTGGAAATATCCCTTGGATATTGATTTGCGTTAGAATGATCCTGTATGCTTATTTGTCCAACATTCAGGAATATAGGGGTTAGATAATCATATGTTAGTGGTGCATATTGAGTGGTATCTTTATGTGCACAAGCTGATAATATCACGACCGGACTAATCCATAAAAATGCAGATAAATAAAATTTAAATCGATATGATAACGATTTGCGTAATTCGAATGACATGACAACCCCTTGATATTTATAAATTCATTAATTGCTGGTTACGTTAAAACAGGTTAATTATACGTATATATTTAACCTGTTTATCATGATATAATCCTATTCCAAAATTTAGTCATGATAACAAATCTTTTGAAAAAATTATATCATATTACTATTCCAATTTTATGAATGATATAATTTGTTTAGAATAAAATATGACAATGATTATGATAATAGAGAGTTAAAAGCTTATTTGTTTGAAACAATACGAAGAAATCATAATTTTATTAGGTGTTATTTATTAAAACAGTTTTTTATCTGTTTTTTGGTCATTTAAAAATTAAAAAGTGAATATTATAATTAGTAAAAATTCTATAGAATTCACATTTGTTTATATTCAACAAATAGAAAATTTTAACATTATTTTGAATTTGCTTATTAATCGATATTATTTTTATTAGATTTCTTTACGAGAAAAAATAAAATCGTAACAGCAAAATTCGCATGTCATGATAATTTTTTCATTTTCTGCCATGCTATCAAGTTCATCTTTGGAAAAATTGTTCAAGACCTCTTGTAACCTTGATCGGGAACAACGACAACCATAAGCGACACTTTTCGGCTTGCCAACAGAAAATTCCAAACTGTTGAAAAGACGATAAAGTAATTTTTCTGAAGCCAGATTTTTATCAAATAACTCTGAAGCTTTTAAAGTGTTGGCTAAAATACATATTGTTTCCCATTCTTTTTCATCATTTTCAGCGGCTGGTTTCAAAACGATTGAATTTTCATGGGCAATTTTTTCAAGAATTAGGCCGCCAGCTTGCCATTTATTTTGATAGCATTCGCAATATAACTGAATTGAATAGGGAAACTGCTCACTATTTTCAAAATAGTGACTGGCCATTTCTGCAAGTGTTTCTCCTGTCAGTTCAACCATCCCCTGATAATTGTCTTTTTTGTCTTGTTGGTCTACGGTCAGAACGAATAATCCTTTTTTCAAAAGTGTTTTTGCTGATGCATTTTCAGTAAAATCATTTATTTTGTCTTTGTCATAACGGATATAGAAGCGTAGCTCGCCTTTATGGGTACAATCAGCAACCAACATTGACACGACTCCCTCTCCCTTGATTTGCAAAGAAAAGGATCCCTCAAATTTTAATGATGAAGCCAGGCCAGCAACTAATGACAAAGCTTCACCTCCCAGTCTGGTGATACAGTCTGGGTAGTTGTGGTGTTCAAGAATGGAATGAGCTACAGGTCCCAAACGAATGAGCCTTCCTCTTGCCGAAGGGAAGAAAAAAGGCGTAATTCCCTTGCCGTAGGTAATATCTGGAACATTGGGTCGATCATTATTGGAATGATGAAGGTTTTTCATGGTTATCTTCTCAAGAAAAAAACGAATAGCCGAGAAATCTTTTTTGAAAAGATAGGCTAAATATTGTCTATTTCAAGAATGGAATTAACGGGAGCCGTAATCACGCCAATTATCACCCATCAAAGCCCAAATCAGAATGGCTTTATGTGCGTGAAGACGATTTTCAGCTTCATCGAAAACAACTGATTGTTTACTTTCAAAAACCTCAGCGGTTACCTCTTCACCGATATGGGCAGGCAAGCAATGCATGAAAATGGCATCATGGGCGGCTAGTTTCATTAAATCGAGATTAACTTGATAAGGATGCAATAATTTCAAACGTTGTTGTTTTTCAGAATCATTATCAGACATGCTAACCCAGGTATCGGTAACAATACAATCCGCATCTTTAACTGCCTCTTTTGGATCTGTGGTCAGTTGAATGTCTGCCCCCATTTCTTTGGCCCATGACAGTATGGTTTTTGAGGGCAATAAATCGGGTGGGGTGGCTAATTTAAGAGTAAAATCAAATTGTGCGGCAGCTTCAATGAAAGAATTTGCAACATTGTTACCATCGCCAACCCAGGCAATTACACGTCCCTTGATAGGACCTTTATGTTCTTCAAAGGTCATGACATCAGCCATGACTTGTCCCGGATGCGAGGCGGGAGTCAGTCCGTTAATAACGGGGACTGAACTTAATTGTGCCAATTCGGTCAAATGTTCGGTACAGCCTGTTCGAAGAACTATGCCATCCACAAATCTTGAAAGAACACGGGCAGTGTCGGCAATGGTTTCGCCCCGGTCAATCTGCATTGTACTGGTTGATAAAACAATCGGATTACCGCCCAGTTGATGAATTCCCACCTCAAAAGATACGCGCGTACGGGTTGAAGGTTTGGAAAAGATAAGTGCGATTGAACGTCCTTTCAGAGGTTGGGCAGGATGTGAGGGATATTTTCTATCTTCCTGCATTTCTTTGATTTGAGAGGCGAGGGTGATTATATCTCTTAAATTTTGTTTACTAATATCTTTGAGTTCTAAAAAGTGTTTTATTTTTTTTGATTGAGAAATAATTGGGTTATTCATAGAAATTACTCATTGAACAGATTTCAGGTTTTTACGTAATTGCTCGGCAGCATTTCTTAACCGGTGAATACCATCCAGACATTCCTCCTTGGTTATAATTAGGGGAGGAATTATGCGAATGACATTATTTCCTGCCAATACGGTCAGTAGATTTTGCTCTAGGGCCGCATTTTGTATCTCGTTTGCAGGAATGGTTCCCTTTAATCCCAATAAAAGACCCTTTCCGCGAACTTCAGCGTAAACATCTGGATAAATCTTGGTTAATTGTTGCAGTTGTTCCTTTAGATATAGTCCTGTTTCCTGTATATTTTTCAGGAATCCAGGTTTCAATATGATATCCATAACTGCATTTCCAGCCGCACATGCAAGAGGGTTTCCTCCAAAGGTTGATCCATGCGTTCCAAAGGTCATGTGTTTGGCGATTTTTTCCTTGGCAAGAAAAGCGCCCATGGGTACGCCCCCGGCGATACCCTTTGCCAATGAAAGAATATCAGGTTCAATATCTGTCCATTGATAGGCAAAAAATTTACCTGTTCTGCCAACTCCGCACTGAACTTCGTCAAATCCTAGGAAAAGATCATTCTCATCACAGATTTGTCGCAATGCCTTTAGAAAATCAGGAGAAATAACAGTGATTCCACTTTCGCCTTGTATGGGTTCGATCAGAAATCCTGCCGTATTCTGGTCAATGGCTTCTTTCACCAGGTCAATATCATGTATTGGAATATGTTTGATTCCAGGTATTTTAGGCCCGAAACCCTCCAGATATTTTTGATTGCCTGTCGCATTCAAAGTTGCAATAGTTCTTCCATGAAAAGCGTGATTAAAACAGATGATATCTGTTCTTTCTGGATGGTTGTTTTTATATTGGGCGCGACGAATAGCCTTTATGACTCCTTCGTTTGCCTCTGCCCCAGAGTTGCAAAAAAACACACTGTCGGCAAAACTTATCGCTATTAATCTTTCGGCTAATTTTATTGCCTGAGGAATTTGGTATAAATTGGAAACATGAATGACTTTTTTTGCCTGTTCCGAAATAGCTTTACACAAAAGGGGATGATTATGACCTAGAGATGATGTTGCAATTCCGGCCCCGAAGTCCAGAAATCGTCGTCCATCAACCGTAAAAAGCCACACGCCGTTTCCATGGTCAAAGGCAAGGTTTGCACGATTATAGGTGGGCATCAAAGCGGAAATCATAATCTCTCTTGTCGATTTTATTGAAGGAAACAGACATAATTAATGATTGAGAAAAAAAAGTCAATTTATTCCTAATATAATCAAGGGTAATTGATTGGATAATGTTTAAAGGGAAGTGATGCAAATCATGTCAAACAGGATACAGCTTCCTGACTTAAAAGAGTATGCACTGAATTATCTTGCCCGTTATAATAATACCGAGGCAGGATTGGTTAAACTTTTAAGACAGAAAGTCAATCGTTGGATTAAACAAATTCAAAAGGAGGACGATCAAGATTACGATGAAATTCTCAAGAAAGCATACGATAAGATTGATCAGATTGTCAATGAATTGAAGCAAAATGGCGGTATTAATGATGACAGATTTATTTTTTCCAAAATGCCATCTTTGATCCGTGCGGGTTGTTCCAAAAAACAAATTCAGGAACGTTTTATACAAAAGGGAATCAATCCCTCCTTAATTCAGTCCTCCTTGCAAGAATATCATGATGATCATCTTGAGCTGCTATCCGCTTTGGCCTATGCACGGAAAAGGAAGATTGGACCATTTCGTCAGCGTTTGTTAAAAAAAACAGCTGAACTGAAGGATCGTGAACAAATGATCCTTGCAAGGCGTGGATTTTCGTTTACAATCTCAAAAGAAGTTTTATCGATGACCCATGCAGAGGCAGAAGAATGTATCAATAAAATACGTTCTTTATAGGGGAAAATGAAATCAGGATTTTTTGTTCGCGTCTTAATTATGTTTTTTGGAATTCTTCCCTTGCTGGCTGCCTGTGGAGGGGGAAGAAGCTATCATGGCTCCTTGCAATGTGCACCCTATGCCCGCAAGATCACTGGTGTTGAACTTCAGGGGGCAGCCTATAGTTGGTGGTATCAGTCAAGAGGGAAATACTATAGAACCAAAAGGCCAGAACCGGGGGCAATATTGGTTTTTCGTAAAACTTCCAGATTGCCTTATGGGCATGTTTCTGTCGTAAAAAAACTTCAGGATTCACGCACGATTATTGTTGATCATGCCAATTGGGAAGCGCAGAGAATTGATCACAAGGCGCCAATTATAGATGTTTCATCACGTAATGACTGGTCTTTGGTAAGGGTTTGGTGGGCTCCTACGGGAAAGATCGGTATCAAGCGATATGCGACTTATGGTTTTATTATTCCCAACAAGTCGTGATCAAGGCAACAAAAAACCGCGTGATTTGCAATTTGGTGTTAAAAGTAAAATATAGTATGATAATTTTAATTAAATTATGATATTTCCTGTGTTTAAGTTAGAAAAAATCGATTGAATTTTCCGAAAATTGTCTGCATGTGTAAGTTGTGTAAGGAATAAATATATTATGGGCAGTATGAGTATTTGGCATTGGCTGATTGTATTGATTGTGGTTTTGCTGGTTTTTGGATCAGGAAAGATTTCAACATTAATGGGAGATCTGGCCAAGGGTATCAAGATTTTCAAGAAAAATATTGCCGACGATGAAACCTCTTCTCCACAAAGCAAGACAATTTTGCCAGATGTCGACAACAAAGGGGATACCTCTGTTTCCTTTAACGATAATAAGGAAAAAACCCCTGTATCATCCGAAACACAGAAATAAGGTTTTGTTGTTTCAGAAGAGGTTTTAGATTAATAACGAAAGAAAATTTGCCGTTTATGACGACTATCTATACAAACGGACAGGCAATTCCGCTATCAGCCCGGGGTTCTGTAACAGCTTTGGGCAATTTTGACGGTGTGCATCGTGGGCACGCTTATTTATTGGACACTTTAAAAAAACAGTTTCCAGACCGTTCTTTATCTGTAGTAACTTTTGAACCTCATCCAAGACAGCTTTTCGAAGGCAGGGAAATTTCATTTCGATTGACGAATGCAGATGAGCGAAATGCAGCTTTGTCCGCCCTGGGTGTTGATAATATTTTTCAGATAACATTTGATCAAGAATTTGCTGCGCTAGATGCAAAGAATTTTATTCATCAAATTCTTTATAAATCATTCGGGATTTTTCATGTAGCTTGTGGTGAGGGTTTTGTATTCGGGCACAATCGTCAAGGAAATACCGATTTTTTGATTTCTGAAGCGGATAAACTGGGTATTGGCGTTACGATTGTAAAACCTTTGCGGGAAGAGGGAACGGTGATTTCTTCCAGCCTTATCCGTTCCTGTCTGAAAAATGGAAATCCTGAAAAGGCCGCCCATTATTTGGGTAGGATCTGGTGCATTCAGAATATAGTGGAGCATGGGGATAAAAGGGGAAGGACAATTGGTTTTCCAACTGCGAATTTACAGTTGGGGGAACAAGTAGAGCCCAAATGCGGGGTTTATGCGATTAAAATTCGGTTGGCCAATGGGAGAATGCACGAAGGAGTGGCCAATCTCGGATACCGTCCAACAATTGGAAAACAGACCAGAGCCTGTCTGGAAGCTCATTTGTTTGATTTTAACCAGGATATTTATGGTCAAAAGATTACGGTTTATTTGTATCATTTTATTCGTGATGAAAAACGTTTTAGTGATTTGAATGAATTGAAAAAACAAATAGCCCGGGATGCAAATAATGCGAAAGAATTTTTTAAAATAAGAAATGACTCTGTTAATTCCTTGTAAAAAAGAATTATTAATAATGATAAATTTTATTTTTTAGAAATTGGTTTTATTTTATAAAATCAAATATTGTCTTAATCTACTTTAATTTTACAGTTAGAACGAAATCATGGCTGAATCCAAATCTACCGACCTGTATAGAGATACAGTTTTTTTACCTTCAACCTCATTCCCAATGCGTGGGCGGTTACCTCAACGGGAACCTGAAATTTTGGAACGTTGGAAAAAAATACGATTGGATGAGGCTATTATCCGGCAATCGGATCAACGGGTTTTGGAAGGGAAAAAGGTCTTTACCCTGCACGATGGCCCTCCCTATGCCAATGGACATTTGCATATCGGACATGCGCTTAACAAGATTATCAAGGATGTGATTAATCGTTCCCATCGTATGAATGGAGAGGTTGTTCGATATATTCCCGGTTGGGATTGTCATGGTTTGCCCATTGAGTGGAAGGTAGAAGAGAAATATCGCAAGGCAGGTAAAAACAAGGATGATATTCCGGTATTGCAATTTCGGGCAGAATGTCGCAGCTATGCCCAAAACTGGTTGTCGATTCAATCATCCGAATTTCAGAGACTTGGGGTTCAGGCAGAGTGGGATCACCGATATGCAACAATGGATTTCAGTTCAGAGGCAGCCATTGTTGAAGAAATTGGTCGTTTTCTATTAAATGGCAGTTTATATCGTGGCCTGCGTCCGGTTATGTGGAGCCCGGTTGAAAAAACGGCTCTGGCTGAGGCCGAGATTGAATATCACGATCATACATCGACAACTATATTTGTAGCTTTTCCTTTTGTCAAAGATCCAACCCCCCAGCATTTATTGGAAAATGTTTCGGCTGTTATCTGGACATCGACTCCATGGACAATTCCTGCGAACCGAGCCATAGCTTACAATAACGATATAACCTATCAGATTATCAGTGTTAAAGCTGTTAACGCTGATTCCCACGTGTCCATTGGAGCTAATTTTCTTATTGCACAGGATTTGCTGACCTCATTTTGTGAACAGGCAGGTATTACGGAATTCAAGGAAGAGGCATCGCTTGAAGGAAACGCGTTGGCAGGTGCAGTTGCAGCGCATCCCTTGCGGGGAAAAGGCTATGATTTTGATGTCCCTTTATTAGCAGGCGAGTTCGTCACGACTGAAGCGGGAACAGGATTGGTTCATTGTGCTCCCGCACATGGTGAAGATGATTTTTATTTATGTCAGCAACATCAAATTGGTGTAACGGAATATGTTGAAGATGATGGGCGTTACGCTTCGGATGTCCCTCTATTTGCCGGTATCCATGTTTTCAAGGCGGCTGAAGCTGTCTGTGAAGAGTTAAACTTATCCAGAGATGAGGCAAGGAATGCAAACAAACCATTTACTGGTCTTGTTGCCCAATCCTCCATCGTGCATTCTTATCCTCATTCCTGGCGATCACGGGCCCCGATTATTTACCGTGCTACCCCGCAATGGTTCATAGCAATGGATGATAATAGAAAAATTCGTGAGAATGCATTGTCAGTTCTAGAGGATGTTACATTTGTTCCCGCACAAATCCGTAACCGTTTGACCAGCATGATTGCCTCGCGTCCCGACTGGTGTATTAGCCGGCAACGTGCCTGGGGTGTGCCAATCGCCGTTTTTGTCAATAAGGCAACCCGTGAGGTTTTAAGGGATGCTGAAGTTATGCAACGGATTGTAGAAGCTTTCAAAAAAGAAGGTGCAGATGCATGGTATAATTCTTCTCCCTCGCGTTTTCTTGGTGAAAATTACAATAGTGAAGAATACGAACAGGTGTTTGACATTGTGGATGTTTGGTTTGAAAGTGGTTCAACGCATGCTTTTGTCTTGGGTAGGGACAAACTTGATTTTCCTGCGGATTTGTATTTGGAAGGTTCCGACCAGCATCGTGGTTGGTTCCAGTCATCGTTGCTAGAATGTGTGGGAACACGTGGAGTTGCACCTTACAAGGCCATTGTCACTAATGGATTTGTAATGGATGAACAGGGACGTAAAATGTCAAAATCCCTCGGTAATGTTATTGCACCCCAGAATGTCAATGATGAACTTGGCGCAGACATTTTGCGTTTATGGGTAATGAACTCTGATACGAATGAAGATCTTCGAATTGGAAAAGAGATTTTAAAACAGCAAGGTGAATTATACCGACGTTTGAGAAATACGTTACGTTGGGTTCTTGGAGGTTTGGAAGGGTTTTCAGATAAGGAAAAACTTGATTATGAGGATCTTCCTGAACTTGAGCAATGGGTTCTGCATCGTATTTATGAAATGAATCAGGTTATTCAAAAAGCTATTCATACTCATGAATGGGTTGGGGTTTATCCTGCTTTACACTATTTTTGTACAAGTGATTTGTCGGCTTTCTATTTCGATATCCGCAAGGATTCACTTTATTGTGATAAAAAAGAAAATATACGTCGTAGGGCGGTTCGAACCGTATTGGATGTATTGCATAGATGTTTATGTACTTGGTTGGCACCGGTATTATGCTTTACTGCAGAGGATGCATGGACTGCTCGCTTTGGTGAGAATGCAACTGTTCATTTGGAAGAATTTCCTCTCATACCTGTGAAATGGTCGAATGATAATTTGGCAAAACGTTGGATTCAATTACGCTCCATTCGTCGTATCATTACAACGGAAATTGAAAATATGCGTCGGGAAGGGATTATCAAGTCTTCGCTCCAAGCTGCTGTAGAATTGAATTTTTCAGAGGAAGAAGCCGCCTTGTTTGGCCATTATGACTGGGCTGAACTGGTTATTGTGTCCCGGGTTGATATTAATATTATACCGGGTTCGGCATCTTTGTATTCAGTGGAAACCAAACAGGGTGGAGAGGGTCATGCCGCACCTCGTATTCGGGTAGCAACAGGACATAAATGTGCACGTTGCTGGAAAGTTCTCGATGAAGTGGGAGGCAATTCAAGTTATCCAGAATTGTGCTTGCGTTGCATTGATGTTGTTTCGTAATATTTGGTTTAGGGATTTTCATGAATAAAAGTTCCGTTGTCATGCAAGTTAATCATTTGAAAAAATGGTATTGGGGATTGGGAATGCTGTTTCTGATATTCTTGCTGGACCAGATCAGCAAATACTGTATTCTCAATATAGTAAATTTGCCCCAAAAAGGTTCTGTTCCAGTGATTCCATTTTTCAACTTCACTATGGTATGGAACAGGGCAATTACTTTTGGCATGTTGGGTCAGTTTGGTTCATGGGGATCCGTTATTTTTTCTGTTTCCGCCTTTGTGATTGCGGCAAGTTTATTCATATGGATGATTCGTGCCCGTAAAATCTGGGTTATCATGAGTCTGGGTGCCATTGTTGGCGGAGCGTTGGGAAATATCTTAGACCGTTTGCGCTTTGGCGCAGTGGTTGATTTTATTCACTTTCATGTTGCAGGGTGGTCATGGTATGTTTTCAATGTTGCAGATAGCGCAATTGTTTGTGGTGTGATTATCTTGTTAATGGATGCTTTTTTTGGTTGGGAAGAATAGTTTAATATGATACGAAATAGATTCATATTATTAACTATTATTGCTTTTACGGATTTTGTTAAGGAATAAGACGGATGATAATGCGTAAATCAGGTTTGAAATTTTTATTGCCCATGGGATCCCTAATCGGTGTTGTTGTCTTGCTTTCTGCCTGTTCCGGTCAGGATGTTTCCCGTGCATTTGGTATCAAAAGATCAATGCCTGATGAATATACCGTTACGACTCGCGCGCCTTTATCAATGCCACCTAATGATAGTTTGATGAAGCCTGATGAAAATGGAGTCAGACCTCAAGAACAGTCCATACGTCAGCAGGCATTGGAAATTCTTTCTCCCGATGTTGCCTTGGAAGGCATGAAAGATGTTCCAAGCCAGGGCCAAACCCGGTTGATTCAGGATGCCAATCAATCAGCTGATCAGGAACGTCATAATGAGTTGGTCACGCAGAATGGTTTTGTTGACCAGGTCATGTTCTGGAAAAATGGCAAACCTTCAGATTTGGCTGTTGACAGTGTGGCTGAAAATAAACGATTGCATAATAACTTGAGTTTGGGTTTACGTCCTGATGACGGGGCAACACCAACGACGACACAAAAATAGGTTTTTTGACAAAAAAGGGTTATAAAAAAATTTGCAATTCTCCAAGTCATTATTAGAATAATGATTATTCGCCCTTTATCCGAACATACAGTTAATTTAATTGCTGCAGGAGAAGTTATTGAGCGTCCTGCCGCCGTTGTTAAAGAACTTGTGGAAAACGCGCTTGATGCAGGGGCAGGCAGAATTGAGATCAATCTTGACAACGGTGGTATTGATCATATTCAGGTCATTGACAATGGTTGTGGAATAGAGGCTGATGACCTGCCTCTTGCAGTTTCAAGACATTGTACTTCAAAATTGTTTGAAGATGATCTTGTAAATATTAAAACATTGGGATTTAGGGGAGAAGCTCTGCCTTCCATTGGGGCCGCCGCCCGATTGAAAATTATTTCGCGTGTCAAATCGGCGGAAAGTGCGTGGCAGATCTCGGTTGAAAGTGGTAAGATTGTAAACCCCAGTCCGTCCGCTGGTCAAATGGGAACACAAGTTATTGTAGAAGATTTATTTTATGCGCTTCCTGCACGACGTAAATTCTTGAAAACCGCTCGAGTTGAATATAATCGGTGTGAAATGATTATACAGCGTTTGGCCATCTCTCACCCCGATGTTTCATTCACTGTTATAAAAGATGGTAAGACCGTTTTGAATCTACCGATTCAATCGCAAAAAGACCGTATTTTGGCAGTGTTTTCTGATATTCATGATGAAGAACTGATTATGTTGAATTTCGATCGGGGGGATTTGAAATTATCCGGTTTCATCAGTGCTCCATCTGTAAATCGGGCAACAACAAATGGTCAAATTATGGTTGTTAATGATCGGCCTGTTGCTGATCCAGTAATGCAAATGGCTATTCGTGTTGGTTATCGTCAAGTTCTTGAAAAAGGACGTTATCCTGTTGCCGTACTTTTTCTGCAGCTACCTTTGGATCAGGTAGATGTGAATGTACACCCTGCCAAAACTGAATTGCGTTTTGCTGACGAAGCTGCAGTTCGAGCCTTGATAATTGGTAGCATTCAAAAGAGTCTGGCTATTGGTGCGGGAGTTGCAAATGTTAATCCTGAATCTTTGCATGTTTTTCCCACCACACAATATCATCCCAAAAAAGCTTCTATTCGATATCCCGCGTATCAGCAAAGAATGGGTAAGAACAATAAAGAATTTTTTCAAGAAGAAGATGCATGTGCCGGGGACAGTTTTGAATTGGGAGCAGGATTATCTTTCAAGGATGTTGGCGATACGTTATCAAGATTACCTGATAAAAAATATCAAAAAACTACTGCAACCTTGCCTCTGGGATATGCCGTGGCACAAATTTTCAAAACGTATATTGTTGCGGTAACAGAACATGAAGAATTTGTCATTGTTGATCAGCATGCAGCTCATGAACGTTTAACTCATGAGGCATTACGTCAACAGTATTTAGAGACTGGAATACAAACACAGTCTTTACTTATACCGGAAGCAATTGAATTATCTGCTGTTCATTATCGTTGTCTTATGGGTTTTAAGGACAGTTTGGCCGATTTGGGAATAGAAATAGAATCTTTTGGTGAAAAAACGATTCTGGTCAGGGCTTTGCCACAACTTTTGGGAAGCATTTCCGCACAGTCGCTTTTGATTGATCTTGCCGAAGAATTGCAGGATAAAGAACAGATGTCGGTTAATGATATTGAATCTGTCCATACCCAACTCGATGCTATTCTTGCCAGAATGGCATGTCATAACAGTGTAAGGGCAGGCCGCTCTTTGAATGAGGAAGAGATGAATGCCCTTTTACGTCAGATGGAGGCCACTCCAAGGGCAGGAACCTGTTCACATGGAAGACCGACATGGCTGAAATGGAGCAAAAAAGATATGGAAAAATTATTTCATCGCTCTTAATAAATTGATATTAAGGAAAAATTAATTTTAAGTAATATTGACAAAAATAAAAACTTTCTGGGCAATATGGTCAGAAAGTTGTATATAATCGAACAATTGTTACGTTTAAATAGATTAAAAAAGAGAATACCGTGCATTCAGTACTGCTTACATTAGTAACGTATTTGCCTTTGCTTGGGGCTTTGGTCATCTTTCTTATGCGTGGATCCTTTGAAGAGGTTGCACGCACTTCCCGTTGGATTGCTTTATGGACAAGTATCATAACATTTGGTCTGTCAATTGTTATGTGGAGTGAATTTTATCCTCGACACGATGGATATCAATTTGAAATTCAAAATTCATGGATTTCGGGATTTGGTGTTTCCTATCATGTTGGCGTGGATGGGATCAGTTTATTTTTTATTATCCTATCAACTTTATTGACCCTGATTGGAATAATGGCCGCATGGCAGATGATCACGGATCGTATCCGTGATTATATGGTTGCTATTCTGGTGTTGGAAACGACATTGGTTGGCCTGTTTTCCGCCCTAGATATGGTTGTATTTTACTGTTTTTATGAAGCGACCCTGCTGCCAAGCAGCATGTTAATTGGAATCTGGGGAGGTCCGAAACGGATTTTTGCCTCTTTGCAATTCTTTCTATTCACGTTTGCTGGTTCTTTATTTATGATGATTGGGATTTTGTGGATATGGGTGAATACAGGTACCACGGATATTCCCGTTTTAATGCACGCATCTTTTTCACCTGCTGTCCAGGGGTGGTTATTGCTGGGTTTTATCCTCGCGTTTGGAGTCAAATTGCCTCTCTTTCCTCTGCATGCCTGGTTACCAGCCGCATATGTTGAGGGTCCAGCGTCGACCACCTTGCTGGTTTCTGGCGTCATGTCTAAGGCAGGCGCCTATGGATTATTAAGATTTTGTGTTTTAATGTTGCCTGAGGCATCTCACCGTTATGCAATGCTGATTATGGGATTGGGTATATGTGCGATTATTTATGGTGCAATAATCGCTTATAAACAAACAGATATTAAACGGATTATAGCCTATTCATCATTTTCTCATATGGGTCTTATTGCCATAGGATTTTTCTCTCTGACACCAGAGGGAATTGATGGCGCCCTATTACAGGTTCTTACTCATGGGGTAACAATTGCGGCACTTTTTTTATGTGTTGCCGCTGTCACCTATCGTATTGGTACAAGAGATATCGAGGCGTTTGGAGGTATCGCTAGTAAAATGCCCAAACTGGCCTTGCTTGGAATGATCTTTATCATGGCAAATGTTGGATTGCCTGGTACGGGTTCGTTTGTGGGTGAATTGCTGGTCATGATTGGAGTTTTACATATATCATTCTGGGTTGCTTTCCTGGGAGGATCAAGCATGATATTAGGTGCTGTTTATATGCTGGTCATGTATCGCAATGTCATATTTGGAAAAATTGTTAATCCGGTTATCAATTCAATTCGGGATCTAAACGCAAGAGAAATGACAATCTTGGTACCATTGGCCGTAATTATCCTGTGGATGGGGATTTATCCAGACAGTTTCTTATCGGTTTTTAATCCGGTAGTGACTGCCTTTACAAATTCAGACCGTATAGCAGAATTGATGAATCATGGTCATATTGTGGCCGATAATATTAATAATATGCACAGTATTTTTGTTCGCTAAGATTTGATAGTCTAAGCGGATATATTTGATTAATACCCACGTTGCCTCTCTTGGCTTATGCGTGGGTTTTTTTTATGATTTATAGTGATTATTTTAATAATTTTTTTAAAAGGTGAATTATGATCAAATCTGTTTCTGGCGAAATGGCAATTGGAATTGATAAAAAAGGATTGCGTCAAGAAAGTGATTCAATGGGAAAAATAGAGGTCCCTGCGGATCGTTATTGGGGAGCACAGACTGAACGTTCCTTGCATCATTTCAATATTGGTGGGGATGTCATGCCGCGTGAGGTCTATCATGCCTACGGTATTGTTAAACATGCCGCCGCAGAGGTGAATTGTGAAGCGGGCCGTTTGGATGAAACGAAGGCAAAAGCAATCATTCAGGCTGCTGAAGAGGCAGCCGAGGGTGCGCTTGATGATCATTTCCCGCTTTGTGTCTGGCAAACGGGTTCAGGTACACAAACCAATATGAATGTAAATGAGGTGCTTGCCAATCGGGCCATTCAGCTTTTAGGGGGGGAGATCGGTTCCAAAAAACCTGTTCATCCCAATGATCATGTGAATATGGGACAGTCTTCCAATGATAGTTTCCCGACAGCTATGCATGTCGCTATGGTAATGGAATTGGAAAGGCATCTTTTTCCAGAATTACAAAAATTACATAATGCCATTGAGCGTAAAGCTAAGGAATGGATGGATGTTGTAAAGATCGGTCGTACCCATTTACAGGATGCAGTTCCTTTAACCGTTGGTCAAGAATGGTCTGGTTGGGCTGCTCAATTAAAGGAAAGTTTACATCGTTTAAAATCAGTAGAGAAAGAATTGTTTGAACTGGCTGCAGGTGGAACAGCTGTTGGAACAGGATTGAATGCGCCAAAAGGTTTCTCCAGGGCGATTGCTAAAAAAATCGCTCAAATCACCAGCTATCCTTTTGTAACAGCGCCCAACAAGTTTGCCTCCTTGGGTGGACTTGACGCTATGGTGGCCACGATGTCTGCGTTACGTGGCGTTGCGGTTGTTCTATTAAAAATAGCAAATGATACTCGTTGGCTCGCTTCAGGACCACGATGTGGACTTGGAGAACTTCATTTGCCTGAAAATGAACCGGGGTCGTCAATTATGCCTGGAAAGGTCAATCCGACTCAATGTGAGGCAATGATTATGGTTTGCATGCAGGTCATGGGTCTTGATGCTGCCGTTGCCTTTGCTGGCTCACAGGGTAATTTGCAGTTAAATGTAACGCGTCCGCTGGTTATCATGAATACGCTACACGCCAGCCGATTGTTAAGGGATGCAGCCAAAGCCTTTCGTGAATTTTCAGTCGAAGGGACAACATTAAATAATGCGCGTATTCAAAAATATATTGATAATTCATTAATGCTTGTTACAGCTCTGGCACCTGTCGTAGGATATGATGGAGCGGCGAGAATTGCCCATATGGGGGATGTTGAAGGATTAAGTCTTAAAGAGGCGGCTTTAAAATCGGGATTGATTGATGAAAAGCAGTTTGACGAGCATGTAAAACCTCGGTTGATGGCCGGACATGGTGTTGAAGGTGCCTAAATAAAAAGATTTAATTTTCTAGGCATCGATAAAATGTTTTAACAACGAATAGAAAGGAATTTAATAATTCCTTTCCATGGCAGATAAAACGAATATTTATAATATAATTGAATTAAATATCCAGTAAATCAACAGAACCGGCATGCTCCTGTATGAATTGGAAGCGCATTTCTGATTTTCTTCCCATTAAATCAGAAACACGTGTTTCCGTGATTTCTTTTTCATCATGAGGAATGATGACTTTCAATAGGATACGGTGTTTGGGATCCATTGTCGTTTCCTTTAAATCCTTGGGTGGCATTTCACCCAAACCTTTAAAACGAGAAACTTCAATTTTACCTTTTTTTTGGTTCAACCTTGATAAATTACGGTCTTTATCCTTATCATCCATGGCATAAATAATTTTATCACCTTGGCTAAGACGGTATAAGGGTGGTTGAGCCAGATAAATTTTTTCTTGAAGAATAAGTTCTGGAAGTTCTTGATAGAAAAAAGTCATCAATAAAGAAGCAATATGCGCACCATCAACATCCGCATCTGTCATGATAATGATGCGACCATAGCGTAGTTTATCGATATCAAATGCGGAACCTATGCCACAACCCAAGGCTTCTATTAAATCTTTTAATTCCTGATTATTATTTAATTTTTGATTGGAAGCACTTGCAACATTGAGAATTTTACCTCTCAAAGGTAAAATTGCCTGAGTTTCGCGATTACGGGCTTGTTTGGCCGATCCTCCAGCAGAATCTCCCTCTACGATAAAGATTTCTGTTTGATTGGTATTAGAACTTGTGCAATCGGTCAGCTTACCTGGTAATCTTAAACGTTTTGTTGCGCTTTTTCTTACTGTTTCCCGGTTTTCTTTACGTTGTAAACGTTCTTCAGCTTTATCAAGAAGGAAAGAGAAAAGTTGATCCGCCTGATTTGGATCGGCTGCCAACCAGTGATCAAAACGATCCCGTAGTGCGGTTTCAACAAGTTTGGTTGTATTTTTTGAGCTTAGTTTCTCTTTTGTTTGTCCCTGGAATTCTGGATCCCGAATAAAGATGGACAATTTTGCCGCAAGAGATCCCAGCATATCATCAGAAGTGATGATTGAGGATCTTCTATTGGACCGGTTTTCCCCCCATGTCCGAATTCCTTTTAACAGGGCATTTTTGAAGCCCTGTTCATGGGTTCCACCCAATGGCGTCGGTATGGTATTACAAAACGATGCCAAACCGCTTTCACCTTTTTCCAGCCATGCCAAAGACCATTCAATTTTGCCTGTATTTTCACCTTTTGAATCATTGGGTAAATTGACGTCACCGGACCATATAGGACAGATCAACTGGTCCGAGTCGGTTTCTTCTTTCAAACTGTCTTCAAGTCCATTAGCAAAATGCAGGATTGTCTCCCTTGGAATATCAGTGTTATTCACTAATTCAGGATCACACGACCAGTTTAGGGTGACACCTTTATAAAGAAACGCCTTGGAGCGGCACAGTTTATACAACTGTTTCGGTGAAAATTGCAGTTTGCCAAATATCTCGATGTCAGGAATAAAACTGATTTGGGTTCCTCTGCGATTTTGTACATAACCACATTCAATTAATGGAGTAATCGGTAATCCGCGTTCATAGGTTTGTTTCCACAGCATCTTATCACGGGCAATTTCGATTTCCATCCAAGAAGATAGGGCATTGACAACAGAAGATCCAACTCCATGAAGACCCCCAGCAGTATTATAGACTTTATTGGAAAATTTCCCTCCTGCATGAAGCGTGGTTAGAATCACTTCCAGGGCTGATTTATTTTTAAATTTTGGATGAGGATCAACAGGAATTCCGCGTCCATTATCGCGAATGGTTAATTTGTTATCCTGTTCAAGTTTTATGTGAATGGTGTTTGCAAAACCGCCAACGACCTCATCCATGGCATTATCCAATATTTCAGCTGCCATGTGGTGCAGGGCGTTTTCATCCGTACCACCAATATACATACCAGGCCGCTTTCTGACAGGCTCCAAACCTTCAAGAACCTCTATGTCTTTGGCGTTATAATCGCTGGTAACAGATTTTATCCCTTTTACATTTTTCTTGTCTGTAAAATGGGTTTTAGAAGAATTGTTTGAAGAAAATAAATCGCTCATATAAGTGTATTTCGCATAAAAACACGTTTTTACAAAATGTTTTCTTCATGACTCTTAAATTTTGAAATTATTTCTTGTGAACAGCAACTTTGCGTGTGATTCGTCTTTTTCTAACGACTTTGCCTTTTTTATGTGTTGCAGGTGCCTGACAGATTTCATAAGATGCTGGTTGGAGAATATCTTTTGCCTCTGCATATTGAGACAATTCACTTGCCGTTTTCAATGGTTTGATTTCATCAAACATGGACATTCTTTGAATGCAGAAAATTGTTCCCGCTTTAAGTCCCTGAGAGGATTGTACGTTGGCTAGCTGTGTGATGTAATCATCATATGCTTTTTGATATGCCTTTCCTGAGCGTTTTCCGTAACTTGACCGGAAATAACCCTTCAATTTAACTTCCTCACTGCTAACAATCGGGCGGAATTGATTTATAAAGGCGTTATATTGATTTTGAGCCTGACATGAAAGGGCTGTCACCATTAATTCGCTTTTCAAGCCTTCTATATTAAAAGCTTCGTGAGAAGGGGAATTATTGCAAGTGGCCGTTGAAGCCCATGATGGATTCGATAACATTCCCGCAGCGATTAATCCAGAAAAGAGAAAGCGTTTAACTAATAGAGACATTGAGTGCTCCAAATCGGATATGAACTAAAAAGATTGGTTGGGTAGTTAAAAGAATATTGGATTTATTCTATAAAAGTTTATTGCAGTTGTATATGATATTATTAAATCGGATATAACAGGAATTGTACATAATGCAATAGTTTATATTCACATTTTGCAATAATAAACGAAAATAAAAAAGCTAAAATTCATCTAAAATATCATAAAGTTATTGGTGATTTTGTTTTTATCTGGTAGTGATCTTTGTAAGTGGATGTGTATATTGATACAAAGAGTAGGTATAAATTCTTACATCTTTTTTACCAATCCGGTTTTAAACTGATATTCTCATCAAGTTTGTAATTGTAAACTGCCAAGTTATAGGTAGGATTTAATAAATGGAGGCTAGTTTCGTGCGTTTGCGTTCATCTTTTATTTTGGCTTCATTGGGAATTGCTTTGGCAGCTTGTCAACATAATCAGCAACCAGTGGCCCAACCCGATAGGGAGGCTGCCAATCCTTTTAAATATTCAAAAAAATCATCTGTTTGTCAAATAACACCTATAGTCAAAGAAGCGGATGGAAGTTGGAAAACGACGATGACAGTCCGCAGTGATGATGGTCAATGTGAATTCAATATTGTGCAACCTGACTCCAAAAACAACTTCATCTCTTTTGGTATTGCAACTGTTCCTGAACATGGCAAGACATTTGTTTATAATTATGATAAAAGAACCTATATAAGATACACGCCATCTTTGGCATATGCAGGAACAGATAGATTCATTGTGAATCTTTTACATCAGGATGGGGGCAATAAAACGGTTTTGTCAGTAGATGTAACAGTAGACAATACAGGTGTTCAGATTCCTAAACCCGCTATAGAACCCGCGAACAAAAATACGACCTCTCGAAAAAAGGCAACACGTCATAGAGCTGTCTCCCATCATCGAAAAACCGTAAGAAAAGCTAAATAATGATTTGAATTTACCATTACGTTAAATAGTAAAATTAATAGCTGTGGGACGAGGACGCTTCATTCCTTTTTCCTCGGCTTTTCTGATGAGATCTTGCATGGTTATTGAAGCTATTTCCTTCATGATTTTTTGATCAATAGATTGCCATAATGGTTTGATAACTTGTTGAAAAAGTGGAAACGTAAATTCTTCATATTTTTCTTTTTCATCAACCGAAATGGCCTTAATGATATCAGCGATTGAAAGTAGTCTTTTTGGTTTAGCCAGATGATACCCACCTCGTGGTCCACGAGTACTTTCCAAGATTGAAGCTCTGGATAAAAGTTGTAAAATCGGTTCAATACTTCTTTTTGGTAGTTTTGTCCTTGAAGAAATGTCAGAAGCACTTACGGTATTATTGTGACTTGAGTAAAAGGCGATATCTGTTACAATAAGAATAGCGATAATGGCACGATCTTGTCTTAAGAGCATTAAATATTTTTCCTAAGGTTTTAAAGAAATATTTAGTTAATTTAAAATTTATATCCTAATATTAATAGTATATAATAATTATTTAAGATGAAAAATAGTATTTTTTATAAATAAAATCTGTGATGTGGAAATATTTTGCATAAATAGGTTATTTATAGCGATTATTATCCTTAATCAACGAGTAATGGGAATTGTTATGACAAAAAATAATCGTTTTGGGTTGGCACAACCTAGAGGTAAAATTTATAATTCTTTGATTGATACAATTGGTGGGACACCGCTTGTAAGGCCAGGAAATCTAATAAAGCAGGATAATATCGAAGCTGATATTTTATTAAAGCTAGAATTTTTTAACCCTTTATCTTCAGTCAAGGATCGAATTGCCGCCGCAATGGTATATCAGGCGGAAGAAGAAGGGATTATTAGTCCTCATAAAAGTGTACTAGTTGAACCAACATCAGGCAATACAGGAATTGGCTTGGCATTTATAGCGGCAGCGAAAGGTTATCGGCTGATCGTTACAATGCCTGAAAAGGCATCGATTGAGCGTCGAAAAATGATGCGTTTTCTTGATGCACAGGTTGAGCTGACCCCAGGTCATCTGGGAATGGCTGGGGCAATTGCTCGAGCAAAAGAAATTGTAGAAAATACACCTCATGCCTGGATGCCAAAACAATTTGAAAATCCCGTGAATCCACTTGTCCATGAGTATACCACTGCGGAAGAAATCTGGCAGGATACGCAGGGAAAAGTCGATATTGTTGTTGCCGGTATCGGAACGGGTGGAACCATTACAGGAATTGCCAGAGGATTGAGGAAACATAATCCAAAGGTGGAGATATTTGGTGTTGAACCTGCAGAAAGTGCTGTTCTTAACGGAGAGGAGCCTGGTCCTCATGGTATTCAGGGAATAGGGGCAGGATTTAAACCGGGTATTTTGGATACCGATTTACTTAAACAGGTTCTGATGGTTTCAGAAAATGACGCTCTTGCCACGTCAAGACGCGTTGCTCGATTGGATGGTATTCCTGTGGGTATTTCTTCAGGTGCAGCTCTGTTTGCGAGTATTCAGTTGGCAGCCCGTAAAGAAAACAAAGGTAAAGTCATTGTAACGATTGTTCCTTCATTTGCGGAACGTTATCTATCAACACCTTTGTTCAATGGATTGGTTTAAATCCTTATTTAAAACCGTATCGTAAGGGAAATCCGGAATATGTGATATTCCCTCCACGATGAAACTATTTAGCGTAAAATTATTTCCACACGTCTGTTACGTGCCTCCCGTACATTGGGTCCTGTTTGTACTCGCAAATTTTGTGATCCATATCCATGTATATCAATATTGCCGGCCGGAACGCCATTTCGTATCAATTCGGATCTGATTTCCTTGGCTCTTTTTAGGGAAAGTTCGATATTGTATTTTTTTCCCTTAATATCGGGACTAGCAGATGTATCTGTATAACCATCCGCTTCAATACGGGTGTTTTCCACGTTATTGTAGGCTTGGGCAGCCTCTCGGACAATAAGTCGCGCTCGATTACTCAGGCTGTAACTATTCCAGTTAAAAAACACAAGATATAATCTTGATTTTCTGGCCTTAGGAACTACAGGGGGTTCATCAACAGGTGTTGCAGGAGGAGGGGCAGGGTTAAATTCATAACGTAACCCGAGTAAAATGGAATGGTTAAAATAGGTGGTTGTATCCCGATTGCCTTTGGTATGACCATAAGGATGGGTAATGTTTCTTCCTCCTTGGGTACCCCATACATCGGCGGTATGACTTTGGGGTGCCAGCATTGTCCAGAATCGATATTCTGTAATGAAGGACAATCCAACAATCCAAGGGGTTGGAAATGATAGCCCTCCAATTCCCTGGTAAGCGAATTGTCCGAATGTACCTCCCATGTGTTCAGTAAGACGATGATCCGCGGTGCGAAGTTTTACCCCATTCATTGTAGACCATCCATAACCAATTCCCGCACCGAAATATGGGAATATATAAGGGCTTCCCACATCCATATCAAAAAGGGCGTTAACCATAAATCCATAAGTTTGCTGGCGGCCCTCACCACGGGCTTTATAGGAACCGAGATTTTGATATTTCAAGGGATTGTTGCGATAATTTCCCTCCACTTCAACTCGAAAACCGTTTCCAAGACCATATCCTAGACTCGTTACTGCAGTGGCCCCTGGTGTATATTTATCGCGACCATCAGGCATAATGGGATTTTGACGCACAACTTGATCTTGATTGATACTAAGCCCGCCAGCACCTGTTACATACAAACCTTTAACCGGTTGTGCTTTTATCGTGGTTGAGGGCATGAGAAAAGTGGTTAAACATAAAAGGGTAGAAATATTAAATATAGATGCAGCAAATAGAGGGAATTTCAAACTCATCTTAATTTTTCACTCCTTAAATCTAGCTATCAGCTGCAAATTGTTTTAGTAAAATATTCTTCGAACTGAAATACCCTTTTTTTAGTGAAGAAAGAAGTAAAAAAAATTTTTTGTTCGAAAAATATATCAAATGTCATTGAAACAACACATGGTTTAAATTTACTTGAATAGAAGCAATATACTATTTTCAAACTTAAATAAATACAAGAGAGCAATTTTTAATTGTTATCATTTGGCAATGTAATAATCAAAAAAAATATTAATACCGTGAAAAATCCAATTTGGTTGTCTATACAACTTAATCATTCGGGATCATATCAAGTGCTTTTTGGTAAAGCTTTGGGTTAAGAAGCAAATCATCGGCAATCTCAAGATCAATATCTGAACCGATGGCAGGGGGACAGGCATTTCTAATTTGAAGAATGTCCTTTGCTTCAACCGGAAAACGTGATTGTCTGGAAAAGATAACATCACGTGCATAGGAAGATTGATCATTAATTAATTCATTCATTTGTTTTTGAGTGAATTTAACTCCACGACTTGTGCATATTTGCGGAATGATGCCCAAGCCCTGAATTGGCCATCCCAAGGGGGCGATAACCCTGCTCCATGTAACGAAGAGCTCTCCTCCATCAGGTAATTGTGCAATGGTTTGTACAAGACCTTTACCCAAAGTTGTGCTGCCGATTACGACGGCTCTCTTATGATCGGATAACGCAGCGGTTAAAATTTCGGCAGCACTTGCAGTTCTGCCATCAACCAAAATAACAATGGGAACATTATCGGTTATGTCTCCTCCCTGTACTGCCCATACGTGATTGGACTCTTGATCTCGTCCTTGTGTCGTTGCTGCAATACCATGATCCAGCAATAATGCAGAGCTTGTTATGGCCTGTTGCAAAACACCTCCTCTATTTCCTCTGAGATCGAGAATCAGTCCCTTTAATTTCATATCTTGAACAGCTTGATCAAGATACTGATTGATTTCTTCCGCAGTGAAAGTTGAAAAGGAGGTTATTTTCAAAATGATTATGTCATCATTTGTAAATGCAAATACGGTCGCTGGAGGAACAATTTCTCTTTTCAAACGTACGATTCTTGTTTTTTTTCTACCGTGTGAGCCCAAGACAAGAGTCAAAGATGAATTGTTGCCGCCCTTTAGCCAGTTATTAATTGTATCAACAGATTGTTTATAGGTACGTTTGCTATCTATTTTATAGATACGTTCACCTACGTTAAGTCCTGCTGACCAAGCGGGACCATTGGTATTGATAGAGCTGATAACGATATAGTTTTTATCTTTGGAGATGGTAATTCCGATATTTGCCTCACCATCTCCTCGTTGATTACGATCCGTGGATGCAAAATTGGGAGCGACATATCTTGAATAGGGATCCATATGATCAAATAATTCATCAAAAAAAGCTTGGGTAAGACCTTGATTGTTTGCCAATTGAATTAAATTGGAATTTTCCCATCCCTTGGTAGAAATATCCGTTATGGTCTTTGCCCATTGGGGTATATCGTTATCTGCCGGCAAGGGATAGTTAGCTAGAATTTTTTGAGACTGTTGAAGAACAAGCTTATCTTCGATTTCATGAATTGATAAAGAGGGGTCAACGGCATTTAAGCCATTCAGTCCCCATAAAGACAATTCTTTTATCGTATGTTCTTCCAGTATTCTGGGTTGTAGAAAAGTCAATGCGGTGGCGATGACATTTTCGTAGCTATGTTGATTAAACGGGGCGATATCTTTTGGTTTTGTGGATGTAGTAGATTGTGCGTATATAGGGGTATAGGTATTAAATGCAAGAATTATATACAGACAATAAAATAAAGGTTTGTATTTTTGCAAAATGAAATATAGAAAACATATCGCATTTTGCGTCAGTCTAAAGAAACAGAAATGTCGTATTAGGAGGAAAATGATTGTTCTCCAAAGACAATAAAATATTTTAAATATAAGGTTAGCCAATATTAAAAAAGCTATAGCAACTTTAAGATTATTAAAACCTAAATATAAAAATAACAAAATCTGTCACGTAAAAAACACAATAATCTAGCTGAAAATCATATTATTTTTTTGTTTTTTTTACTGTTTTTTTCTTTTTTGTTGGCGTTTTCTTTAACTCTTTTCCTTTTTCTTCGAGAAGTTTCAATGCGTCCTCTAGGGTTGTATTATCTCCGTTATCACCTTTTGGTAGGGATGCAACAGATTTTTTATGCTGTATATAAAATCCGAAACGTCCTTTTCTTAATAAAACAGGTTCCTTATCTTTTGGATGAAGCCCCAGATTACGGATAGAAGCCATTTTTTTTGCAAGAACCTCCAAGGCTCGATTCAATCCTACTGATAAAATATCTTCATTTTTATCCAAGGCGGCAAAAATATTTCCCATTTTGATATAAGGGCCAAAACGTCCCAACCCGATTTCTATTTTTTCACCTGTCTCAGGATATTCTCCAAGTAATTTTGGAAAAGATAACAGGGCAATGGCCTGATCCAGGGTAAGTGTGTTTCCATTAATATTATTTGGAATAGCGGCACGTTTGGGTTTGATCTTTTTATTTTCAGGATCAGCCTCACCAGATTGTATATATAATCCGTAAGGTCCTTTACGAAGTGAGATTACTTCATTATTTTCTGGATTATTTCCAAGGATTTTGCTGCCTTCTTTTAAAATCTCATTATCTTCTTGATCAGCATTATCCAGACTTAACTTTCTAGTATATTGACATTCAGGATAGTTGGTACATCCTATAAACGCCCCATAGCGACCCAGTTTTAGATGAAGTTTGCCATTTTCACAGGCAGGACATTTTCTGGGGTCGGACCCGTCCGTTGTTTCAGAAAAGAAGTGAGAGCCAAGATCATGATCAAGCGCATCAATAACATCAGAGATTTTCAGTTCTTTTGTTTGCTCGATGGCATTGGAAAAATCGTTCCAAAAATCCTGTAAAACTTTTTTCCAATCTATTTTACTATCGGAAATTTCATCAAGTTGTCCCTCTAACGTGGCGGTAAAATCGACATCAACGTAACGTTTAAAGAAAGATGTTAGAAAAGCAGTAACCAAACGTCCACGATCCTGAGGAATAAAATAGCGATTTTCAAGAGTAACATAACCTCTGTCACGTAAAACCCCGAGAATGGATGCATAAGTGGATGGACGACCAATACCCAGTTCCTCCATTTTTTTAACAAGTGAAGCTTCACTATAGCGTGGAGAAGGTTGGGTAAAATGCTGACTAGGCAAAATTTCTTTGGTTTGAAGAGTCTCTTTTTCTCTTAAGGGGGGTAGGAGTGACCCTTTGTTGTTTTTATTTTCCGCCTCATCTTTATCTGTATCATCAAAACTTTCTGTATAAACTTTTAAGAAACCCTCAAATGTTATTGTTGATCCCGTTGTTTTAAAGCAATTTTCCTGCTTTTCATCTGTTATTGTTATGGAAATTTGATCAAGTTCTGCGGATTCCATCTGACTGGCAAGAGCTCTTTTCCAGATAAGATCGTAAAGCTGTTTCTGATCAGCTGTTAAATAAGAACTGATTTGTTCAGGAGTGAAATTGATATGTGTAGGTCGTATGGCTTCATGTGCTTCTTGGGCGTTTTTTGCCTTACTTGTGTATTTGCGTGGTGATTTTGGTACAAATTTTTCGCCATATTCGGTATTGATATGATTACGAATGGCCTGAATTGCTTCATTTGCCATTTGTACTCCATCGGTTCTCATATAGGTAATCAAACCAACGATTTCCCCCTTGACTTCAATTCCCTCATAAAGTTGTTGCGCGGTACGCATCGTGTTTTGTGCGCTCATTCTTAATTTTCTTGATGCTTCCTGCTGTAATGTCGAGGTGGTAAAGGGGGGGGATGGATTCCTTCTTGTTTTTTTTCGCTCTATGGTACGAACGCTAAACTGTTGATTATTTAAATATGTACAAGCCTCTTTTGCCAGATTTTTCGTATTTAGATCAAATTGTTCAAGTTTTTTGTTTTTTAAATGGGTAAGTTTTGCCGTGAAATCCTTATTGGATGAAGAGATAAAAGTGCCATGAATGGTCCAATATTCTTTGGATTGAAAAATCTCGATTTCAGCTTCACGTTCGCATACAAGACGCAAGGCAACAGATTGGACTCGTCCTGCACTTCGGGATCCAGGTAATTTTCGCCATAAAATTGGTGATAATGTAAAGCCTACCAGATAATCAAGTGCACGTCGTGCAAGATATGCTTCAATCAAAGGTTGGTCCAGTTTCCGGGGATGTTGAATAGCGTATTGAACTGCCTGTTTGGTAATTTCATTGAAGGTAATACGCTCGACATTAATATTTTTAAGTAATTTCTTTTCATTCAGGATGGATTGGACATGCCAGGAAATTGCTTCCCCCTCACGATCGGGGTCAGTGGCAAGATAAAGTGTTTTGGCATTTTTTAAGGCCTGGGCAATCGCCTTGATCTGCTTGTTTCCACGTTCATCCGTTTCCCAATCCATGGCAAAATTTTCAGTCGGCCTAACACTTCCATCCTTCGGAGAAAGATCTCGGACATGCCCGAAAGAGGCGAGAACAGTGTATTTGTTTCCAAGATATTTATTTATGGTTTTGGCCTTGGCAGGCGATTCAACAACGATGACGTCTGTCATTTTCTCTCCAGACGGATTAGTAAAAATGAGTTCTGCAATTAGAAACAGAATACTATCTTTTCTTTAGTAAGAAGCAACTGCTATTTTGGTTTTTAATTAATTTTTTAAATGGATATGATTTACATATTAAAACGAAAATGGAAGAAAAATTCAAGAATTTGTTTGATTTCCTCATTTTAAAATATAGCCATTATGGCAAAGAAAAATTTTTTGCTGGATTTCAAGCAAGGTAAGAGCACTCTGAATTTCATTGGTAGGGTAATGAACATTTCTCAAGATTAGATCGATAGGTGTAGGGGTGGCAGAAAGTAGGAAGAGAATATCATCTTCAATTGTTCTTGAATTGTTTTTATCAGGTATATTGACCTGTGGAAAATTCTTGTTCTGGTGGGATATGTTTTCAGGTTCAGGAGAATAGGTAAAAAGATCTGTATTGGAAGGGGTGTTTTCTTGGATAAGGGGATGGGGGAGTTCGGATATTATATCCATGGCATTTTCTGTTAATATAGCCCCCATTCTAATCAAGTTATTGCTTCCTTTACAACGTGGATCAATGGGAGATCCTGGTACTGCAAAAACGGGACGGTTATAATCAAGCGCTTGTTTAGCCGTGATAAGACTGCCGGAATGCTGGGCAGCCTCAATGACAATACATCCCCAGCTCAATCCAGCAATAATACGGTTTCTGCGTGGGAAATGCATGGCTTGAGGTTGGGTTCCAATAGAAAATTCAGTTAAAACAACCCCTTTTTCTGCTATTGATTTTTGAAGGTCTTTATGTTCTGTTGGATAAAAAATATCGATTCCACAACCAATTACGGCAATGGTGAAACCTGTGTATAAGGCCCCTTTATGAGCTGCTTTGTCAATACCTCTGGCTAGACCAGAGGTTATGCCAATTTGATGTGCGGACAGATCAGCCGCAAGATTTTCTGCCATTTTAATGCCATGTATAGAAGCATTACGCGCCCCGACAATAGCAACATTTCTCTTTTTTAATAACTCGATATTGCCTATGGCAATCAGAATAGGAGGGGCATCTTCAAGCATATCAAGCAAGGGCGGATATTCCAGAGTTCCACGAAGAACGAATTGCCCACCCAATTCAAGTGTTTGATCAATTTCTCTATGAAGTTTTTTATTATCAGGAACTTGAAATTTTTTTGTTGAATCTTTTGAACGTTTTAATTTTGGTAAAATTTCCAAAACAGCTTCAGGGGTTTGATAATGGTCAAGTAATTGTCGATAACGGATTCCACCGATCCCTTCCGTTCTAGCAAGTTTTAAATATGGAAGTAATTGTTTTACAGATAGGGTGGAAGACAATGGTTTTTTGGACATTTAGCTTAATTTGTTTGTTTTTTTTCACCAATCCGAGGTTCTGTACCGTTGCTGAGACGGTATATGTTGGTTCTATGACGAAAAAATATGAGTAAACTTATAAGAAGGGCGGGAAATAAAAGAGGGGTTTTAAGATCAAGATGATTAAAAATCATAATGAATAAAGGCCATGCAACAAATGCGGACAATCCACCTACAGAGGAAATTCGGGACAGTCTGGCGGCAAGTAACCATACAATACATGATAATAGGCCAGCAATAGGTGTTAAGGCAAGGCTGACACCTAACCCCGTAGCAACACCTTTTCCACCTTTGAAATTTATCCAAACGGGAAAACAATGGCCGACTACTACAAAAATTGCGGCAAGTGATTCGGCCTGAACTGTATAGTTAATGGCAAAAATATAGGCACACCATATTGCAAAAGAACCTTTCCCCATATCGAGTAAAAGAGTTAAAACCGCTAGTTTTTTTTTGCCTGTACGTAAAACATTTGTGGCGCCAATATTGCCTGAACCGATTTGGCGAATATCTCCCATTCCACCAATATAGCTAACCAACATTCCAAAAGGAATGCTGCCAATCAGATAGGACAAAAAGATAATGCCTGCCATTAATGTCCATGCATATTGGGGTATATGCCAAATCATAGGGTCTCTCTTTTGTAAATACAGCGTCCCATTTTCCAGGTTCCAAGGACGACACCTGGAAGGACACGATTGTCAAATGGGGTGTTTTGAGCCCGTCCTGGTAATTTTCCCGCTTCAACCTGCCAGGTTTGATCCGGATCAAACAAGCATAAATCTGCAACATTTCCTCTGGCAAGCGTTCCGATAGGTTGACGCAGGATTTTCGCAGGATTGTTACATAAAAGTGAAATAGCCTTTGCGAGGGGCAGATTGCCATTTTTGACTTGAATAAGGGTAACACTTAAAAGGGTAACTAGCCCTGTCCCGCCCGGAGCCGCCTCTGCAAACGGTAAACGTTTGTCATCCACATCTCTTGGAAGATGATCCGAGGCGATTGCATCAATGGTTCCATCTGCCAATCCCTGACAGATTGCAAGACGATCCGCTTCGGAACGGAGTGGTGGGGAAAGTTTGGCATAGGTTCTAAAATCACCAATGGCCTCTTCATTCAAGTCAAAATAGACCGGGGCGGTATCACAGCTTATATTCAATCCCTTTGATTTTGCCTGTCGAATTAGATTAAGTCCCTCCGCGGTGGAAATATGTCCAAAATGTAATCGACAATTTGTTTGTTCCGCCAATCGTAAATCACGGGCAATCATAATTGCTTCAGCCGCAGTTGGGACAGAAGGCAAACCAAGTCTTGTTGCCAGCTCTCCCTGGGTGGCACTGCTATTTTTGGCCAGACTGGGGTCTTCGGGATGCTGAATGATCAATCCGTCAAATCCACTTGCATAGGCCATGGTCTGCATCATCAAACGGGTATCTGCAAGCGCCTTGTCTCCGTCCGTGAAACCAATGGCGCCAGCCTCTTGAAGCAAGCCTATTTCTGCAAGTTCCTTTCCCTCACAACCAACAGTTAATGCACCATAAGGAAGAATGGACACCGATTTTGTTATTTCACCCTTGGCCTTTAGCAGGGTTACCAACGCGGGATTATCGATGGCGGGGTTACTATTGGGTAGAATTGCCATGGTGGTTATCCCACCTGCAGAAGCTGCTTCTGCTGCGGTGGCAATGGTTTCCCTATATTCAAATCCAGGCTCTCCCACGGTTACACGCATATCAACAAGACCAGGACAAAGAATGGCTCCTTTTCCATCAATGACATCGCAATCTGATGGTTGCCCTTCTGTTTCCGGAAGATCTATCCCGGCAATTTTATCATTTTTGACAAGAAGTTTTCCCGGTTGATCCAATCCTGATTGAGGATCAATTAAATGGACATTGGTGAAAAGAATCGGTTTCATGGCTGCGCCTTTATGTGAGAGAATTTTTCAAGAACTGCCATTCTTACGGCAACACCCATTTCGACTTGTTCCTGTATGACGCTTTGATGTGGATCATCGGCAACATGACTGTCAATCTCTATTCCCCGGTTTAATGGTCCGGGATGCATGACCAATGCATTTGACTTTGCAAGGTTTAACCGTCTTCGATCCAGTCCAAAGAAACGAAAGTATTCACGGGTACTTGGGATTAATCCAGCACTCATTCTTTCTCTTTGAAGACGCAACATCATGATAACATCAACATTTTTAACCCCTTCATCCATTGAGTAATAAGGGGTGGCACCCATTTTAGCGATTGTTGAAGGCAACAAGGTTCTTGGACCAATAACTCTTACATTGCAACCCATTGTGTTAAGAAGGATTATGTTTGAACGGGCAACTCGGCTATGAGCTATATCTCCACATATTGCAACAGTCAAACCTGTCAATTTTCCAAAGTGGCGACGAATTGTTAATGCATCAAGCAAAGCCTGGGTGGGATGTTCATGAGTTCCATCGCCGGCATTGATGACACTTGCATCGACCTTTTGGGCAAGAAGCGCAGGGGCACCAGATTGTGCATGTCGAATGACAAGCAAATCAGCTCGCATAGCGTTTAAGGTATAGGCCGTATCCAGTAATGTTTCCCCCTTGCTGACCGAAGAAGTGGAAACGGACATGTTAATGACATCAGCACCCAGACGTTTCCCCGCCAGTTCGAAAGATGTACGAGTTCGGGTACTATTTTCAAAAAACAGGGTGATTAACGTACGTTCTCTCAACAGATTGCGAGGGGTCTTGCGAGAACGGTTTAGTAAGGCATAGTTTTCTGCCCGATCCAATAATATTTCAATTTGGTCTTCGGGAAGTCCTTCTATACCAAGAAAATGCTGTCCAAAGGAATTAACCATTAATTACGGCTCCTAATCTAGCCAAAACCTCATTTTTGCCTAATGCGAGAAGTGTATCATCAATTCCTGGCGACATGGTGCTTCCCGTTACAGCCGCCCGTAAAGGCTGGGCAACTTTACCCAATTTCAGGTTTTCCTTTTCAGCAAATGCATGTAGACAGTTATTGACAGACTCTTTTGTGAATTCAGGTAGTTTATTCAGTTCCATGACAAGTTTACTCAACAAGGCACGATTATTTTCATTCAATAATTTTTGTGCCTTGTCCGTAAAATTTAATGGAATTGACATACAAAGGAAAGAAGCATTTTCAGCCAATTCATTCAGATTTTTTGCGCGTTCTTTCAATCCAGGCATTAACAGTTTGATTTTCTGTTCATTATTCTGGCTTAAATCAAGGTCTTTCCGTCCCTTCAAACGAGACAATACATCTTTGGTTAGTCTTACATCATCTGCCTGTCTTAACCAGTATCCATTAACATGTGTTAATTTGGCATAATCCATTCGAGATGGAGAACGGCCAACACCATCCAGATCAAATAACCTAATTTGATCTTTCCGACTAAGTATTTCCTCATCTCCATGACCCCAGCCTAATCTAAGCAGGTAGTTACATAAAGCCTCAGGCAAATATCCTTCATCACGAAATTCAACAACCGAACTTGCACCATGTCGTTTGGACAATTTCGCACCATCGGGACCATGAATAAGAGGAAGGTGGGCAAATTTGGGAATATTCCATTCCATCGCGCGATAGATCATTAATTGTCTAAAACTATTGGTTAAATGGTCATCGCCACGAATAACGTGGGTGATATTCATGTCATGGTCATCGCAGACAACAGCGTGTTGATATGTTGGTGTTCCATCAGCGCGTAGGATAATCATGTCATCCAGTTCGATATTGGCGACGGTGACCTTTCCTTGAACAAGGTCTTGAATAACAGTTTCACCTTCTTTGGGGGCCTTGATGCGAACGGTATAAGGTGCATTGGAGGATGCCTCGGATGGATCACGGTCACGCCAGTATCCGTTATAACGGGGAGGTTTTCCCTCAGCCAGTGCCTTGGCACGCATTTGAGCCAAATCCTCTGGTGTGCAGAAACATTTATAGGCTTTTCCTGTCTCGAGAAGATGAAGGGCGATTTCCTGGTGTCTTTTAATTCTTGTCGATTGAAAAACAGGCGGTTCGTCAGGTGTTAACCCCATCCATACCAGTCCATCAAGAATAACATCAACAGCTTCTTGAGTGGAACGCTCTCTGTCAGTATCCTCAATCCGTAATAAGAATTCGCCATGATGATGTTTGGCATAAAGATAGTTGAATAGTGCAGCGCGAGCATTGCCAATATGAAGCAATCCCGTTGGACTTGGAGCAAAACGTGTACGAACGGTCATGGGTATCTTTCTTGCACGTAGAATGAAAAGTGAATTGAAATAATGTTTATATTAATTATTAAAAATAAAGATATGAAGTCTAGAAAAAAAATATTTTTATGGAGTTTTTGAACTATCTTAGACAGCATAAAAAATGTCATTGCTCTGTTGGCAAGGGAAACTGACCATTCGAAATTATGGATGCCTGTGTTATTGGGTCTTGGAAGTCTGATTTATTTCACTCTTACGAGCGAACCAGATTTATCATATGGTTTTATATTTTCAATATTCGGTTTGATAGGAATGGCAGTCATTCGATGGCGTTATCCCCTTCAACTAAATCTCTATATTTTTCACTGTGTTGTTTTTTTATTGGGATCAGGGTTTTGTCTTGCATGGTTACAAACACATCGACAGGAACCTTTTTACCGTTTGCCAACGCATGCGGCCACAATGAAAGGAAAAATTCGTCGAATGGAGATTTTATCAAGTGGAAAAACCCGCATTTTAGTGCATCATGTTCATTTTTTATCATATCCAGAATCTGAACAGAAAGAATGGCATCGATATATTCAAATTACATTATTCCGTACCGATAATTCCCAAATTAATGTCGGAGATTGGATAGAGGTTAAAGCGATGCTGAAGCATCCATTCCCTCCAGTTAGAATGGCGAGTTATGATTTGCAATTTCATGATTGGTTTAAAAATATTGGTGCTTATGGATATGCTATCGCTCCTATTAACGTAATTAGAAAAAGTGATAAAAACTCAATACAATTGATACGTGAAAAAATAGCCTGTCGTATCAGGATTTTATTGCCTGGTGAGACTGGTGCAATTGCGCAAATTCTATTAACCGGAATTGATGCGAATTTATCTCAAGAAAACAGACATGTTTTTGCTGTGGCCGGACTGGCCCATTTATTGGCCATTGCTGGTCTGCATCTGGGAACGGTGATGTTGATTGTTGGCGGTACAGTACGCTGGCTTTTATTGCGAAGTGAGTATATTGCCTTGCATTGGCCAGTGAAAATGATTGCGTTATCAATTGGATGGATTGCAGGTTGTATCTATTTTCTTCTTACAGGAGTTCATTTGCCGGCAATTCGTAGTCTGATAATGGCAAGTTTGATCGTTTTCGCCCTGTCTATGGATCGTCGAAGTTTATCAATGCATAATTTGATGCTGGCAGCATTGATGATTTTGATTTTTTCACCCTCATCGATCATGAACGTATCCTTTCAAATGTCTATGGCAGCTGTGATGGCTATAATTGCAGGATATGGTTGGGGATATGACCGTTTTTTGAAAAAATCCAAGAACACTTTTGGTTTAAAAAAATTTTTTTTCTATATTTTGGAGGCTGCATGGATCAGTTTCTTGGCTGGCTTGGCAGTATGTCCAATTGTTATGGCTCATTTTCATGAACTGAATTTATATTTTATTTTGGCAAATTTGATTGCGGTTCCTGTAACAATGTTTTTGATCATGCCAACTGGATTACTATCCCTGGTAACTATCGGGACAGGAATTGATTATTATTTTTTACATTTGATGGCGTATGGAATTAATTTGGTAATTAATACAGCCCGAATTGTTAATGATTTCCCTTATGCGGTTATATGGGTTAAGGATATGCCTGGATGGGGGTTGACATGCTATTTTATTGGATTATGCATTATCTGTTTATGCGTGACACGATTAAAAAGTATCGGCATTCTTCTGATTACGATAGGGATTATATCCTGTTTATGGGGTAAAAATCCTGATCTGGTAACCTCTGCGGATGGACAAATGATTGCCATTCGACGAACTGGGTTTATATGGGTAATTTGTCAGCATGGATGCAACAAATATACGATTGAGGGATGGAAACGATACTTGGGTGTATCAAAAGTGAGAATTCAATTTTCTCACAATCATGACAGAAATATTCTTTGCAAGGATTTTTATTGCAAATTGCTGGATGAACATGTTTTGATCATATTAAAAAAACCTGAGAATTTCTTTTCCCAAGCTGAAATATGTCATGCTATGCGGTTGGAAATTTCTTTATTATGGGAACAGCGTTTATGTCCTGATATATCATTCGTTGATAAAGAAAAAAACTGGGTATATGGATCACATAGCATATGGTTGAATTCAAACAAGATCAAAAATGATTTGTCATTAAGAGGCAATCGTCCATGGGTTATGGAACCAATTCAACGTGGTATTCCGAATTTACCCGAAGCTTTGAGTGAATAAATCAAAATGGACTTATGTTTTTATCTTGGTAATGGCATATTTGCACAACAGGACAGTGCCAGCATTCAGGTTTTTTAGCCTTACAGCAATAGCGTCCATGTAAAATCAACCAATGATGTGATTTCGCAATCAATTCTCGGGGAATATTTGTTACTAGATTTTTTTCAACATCGAGGGGTGTCTTGCCGGGAGCTAGACCCGTGCGATTGCCTATTCGAAATATATGCGTATCAACTGCCATGACAGGTTGATCAAAAGCAACACTTAATACTACATTCGCCGTTTTTCTTCCAACACCGGGTAAAGCTTCCAAAGCCTCTCTCGTTTGCGGGACTTGCCCATTATAATTTTCGATCAATTGTTTGGAAAGCGCTATAACATTTCGGGATTTGGCACGCCATAAACCGATGGAATTGATAAAGGGAACTAATTTTTCCTCACCAAGAGCAACCATTGCTTCAGGTGTAGATGCAATCTTGAACAATTTATTTGTGGCTTTATTAACAGATATGTCAGTTGCCTGAGCCGACAAAACAACGGATACTAGAAGCGTGTAGGGTGAAGAATAATTCAGTTCAGTTTTAGCGTCCGGACGTGCCTTGGCAAGAAGACGAATGAATTCCTTGATTTCTTTCTTATTCATTGCCTTTGCTAAAGGTGTTTCTTTATCTGCTTTAATAATCATGGAAAAATTTTAATTAAGCAAATGGTAACTTTTTCCCACCAAGAATATGAAAGTGAAAATGGAAAATTTCTTGACCGGAATTCCTGCCAATATTGCTGATAATGCGATAACCATCTTTGTCAAGACCCAATAAATTGGCTACATGTGCAACAGCCTTGGTAAAAGCCACAATTTCCTCGGGGGCTGCACGTTGAGAAAAATCAGCATAGGAGGTATAAGGGTTTTTGGGAATGACCAAGGCATGAATTGGTGCCTTGGGGGCTACATCGTGAAACGCCAACACATATTCATTTTCATAAATTGTTTTTGCTGGAATTTCTTTTTTCAAAATTTTAGCAAATATATTTTGAGAATCGTAACGAACTGAAGTTGAAGCCATTGTTTCACCTGTTATTTTGAAGATTTTAAATTACGAGAAGCCTTTTCCTCGATCCCGCTTATTTTCTCTCTTTTATGAAGTTCCGCCCAAACATCTTCAGGCGATATATCTGTTATAACCCACATGGCCAACAAATGATACAAAACATCGGCACTTTCACTGATCAGGTTTTGTGGATTTTTTGTGGCACATTCAATCAGGCATTCAATAGCTTCTTCACCGAATTTCTGTGCAACCTTGTGTGACCCTTTTTTCAGTAATTTGGCGGAATAGCTTTTTTGAGGGTCATTATTTTTTCTTTCTTCAATCTTTTTATATAGACGATCAAGAATTTCACCATTTAGATTGGATTTCATACCTTGTTTCCTTTATTAAATACAGATCAGGAAAGGCGGACGGGAATGTTGTTTCCTGCCAGAGACTTTTTTACCTGCTCAATCGTAAATTGGCCAAAATGAAAAACGCTGGCTGCAAGTAATCCTGTTGCTCCCGTTTGCGCGCCTTCGGTAAAATGTTGTAATTGACCCACACCCCCCGAAGCAATCACAGGGACATTAACATTACTGTTAATTGCTTTCAGAAGATCAAGATCAAAACCTTTTCCCGTACCATCACGATCCATGCTGGTAATTAAAAGCTCACCAGCACCACGTCTGGTCATTTCCTTTGCCCATTGAATGACATTAATACCCGTTGGAGTACGACCACCATGACTGTAGACCTCCCATGAACCTTTATTATCAGATCGTGCGTCAATAGCAACAACGATACATTGACTGCCAAATTTATTGGCTCCATCATTAACAAGATCCGGATTTTTAATGGCTGCGGAATTAATGGCGCATTTATCCGCTCCTGCTAAAAGAAGCGCACGTATATTGTCCGGTGTACGAATACCCCCGCCAACAGTCAAAGGAAGAAAAATTTTTTCCGCTGTACGATTCACCACATCAATGATGGTGTTTCTGTTTTCATTGCTTGCGGTTATATCCAGAAATGTCAATTCATCGGCACCTGCCTTATCATAAACCAATGCCTGTTCAACGGGATCACCGGCATCACGTAGGGAGATAAAATTGACTCCCTTGACCACACGTCCGTTCTTGACATCAAGACAGGGAATGACACGGGTTTTCAACATGTTTCCAACACCCTTAAAGCGTCATTGATCCGAATGCGTCCATCATAGAGGGCTCGACCAACAATTACACCCTCTATTCCTGGCTCCTGATTGGCAACGTTTCGTAATGCCTCAATATGTGCAAGGTTACCAATGCCTCCACTGGCGATAATCGGTATCTGGAGATGATGGGCAAGATTGGCAGTTTGTTCAAGATCAAGTCCGGATAACATGCCATCTCGTTCAATTTCAGTAAAGATAATGGCAGAAGCACCGCTGTCCTGTAAACGTAAGGCGAGGTCCAGGGCTTTCATTTCAGAGGTTTCCGCCCAACCTTCGGTGGATACATATCCTTTTTTGGCATCAATACCAATCACGATTTGACCAGGAAAGGATTTGCAGGCCTGATAAACTAGTCTGGAATTTTTAACGGCGACACTACCGAGAATAACTCTTTTTATGCCCTTATAAAGCCAATATTCGATAGCATTTAGGTCCCGTATTCCACCTCCAAGTTGAACAGGCACCTGAGAATTGGCAAGAATGCTTAAAATAGCTTCTGTATTAACAGATTTTTTTGCAAAGGCACCATCAAGATCAACAACATGTAACCATTTACAACCCTGATTATTCCAGTTTCGAGCTTGTTCACCGGGATTGTCAGAATATATTGTTGCCTGATCCATTTCACCCTGACGTAATCGAACACATTGACCATTTTTCAAATCAATCGCGGGATATAATGTTAGGGGATGGACTGCTGAAGAAAAGCTGGACATAAATAAGTTACACTTCATGAAGTTAAAATTATGGTAGGTTCAAAAAGGATTTATATAGAAAATATCCCCTGAAAATTTGCCCGTTGATTTTTCGATAATAAGGGTGGGTTGCCCAATGATGATATCCATTTTTCAAATAAAACTGAAATAATTTTTTCTGACTTTCATCAATTTGCACATTAATGATCGGGAAACCTAGTTGGGCAATAGTCTGTTCGATTTTTAGAAGTAAACGTTTACTGACGCCGACATTTATGGCATAGGGTGCAACTGCAAAAATGGTGATTTCTGCAGCAATATAGGGAGTTTCCTCTTCCTTTAGTGGTGTTTCAACCTCGCAAAATGCGACAATATGTCCATCCATTCGACCTGTGAAAAGAGTTTTTTCGGGAACAAGTAACGATCCCTTTATATAGCTTTCCAACAATTGTCTTGGTGGTGCCTTAACCCAGCGACAATGATAACCAGCCAATATCGCGGCTTCCAGAGATTCACAGATTGCATGCAAATCATCATCATTATCAAGGGTGGTAATTTGTTCTAATTCGATTTTTGGAAGTAGGTTTGAGTTGATGTTATCCATTGTAATTAATAAATACTTGCTAAGCGGGGGTAGGATTCCATCTTAGGAAATTTGCCAAAATATGTAATCCAACCTGTTGACTCTTTTCGACATGAAACTGCGTGCCAATCGCATTCTTTTTGGCGATGATGGCCGGAATGGATATGCCATAATCGGTTGTGGCGATAATATCCTTGTTATCTTCAGCGGACAAAGCATATGAATGGACAAAATATGCATGATCACCTGGATTTATTCCATTCATAACAGGATGTGCATTTACTTTAAAATTTAGTTCATTCCATCCCATATGGGGTAAAGGTAAATCTGTTGTATCGATAGGTTTTATTTTACCCTGGATCCATCCCAAACCTTTGGTTGTTTTATGTTCCAATCCCTGTTCAGCCATTATTTGCATGCCAACACAAATTCCTAGGAAAGGGGTCCCTTGCCGAACTTTGGCATTTAACGATTCAAGCAAACCGGGAATGGATTGCAATCCACTCATGCAATCTGCAAACGCTCCCTGACCAGGTAATATAAGACGGTCCGCATTTTGAATATGTTCTGGTTTGTTGCTGATTTCAACATCAACAGGCAGATTGATCATGTGGGCCGCCGCAATCAGGGCGCGTTGAGCGGAGGCAAGGTTTCCGCCGTTATAATCAATAACAATAATGCTGTCGGGTTTATGTTTCATGAATTGATATAGTTTGTTAAACGGGGTTTTTTATCAAGTAAACGAAGAAGGGCAAATTTCTTATTGGGTGCGGCAATTACGGTTTGAAGATTCCATCCTGCCCATTGCAATTCCGTTCTTTGAAAGTGGAAGGCAAAGCAACCTACTATAAAATGTACCAAAGCCATCAAGAAGAAAGATGGATGTATCCAGATAACTAGTGAAAAACAAATACTTAAAAGAATTAATCCATGAATCCAGCTTTTTTGGACAAAAAGACCAACAGGTCCAAGTATAAATACGAGCCAGGAAAAACCCTCAGGCACTAGTTTTAATTCGGAAGGTTGGTTTTGGTTTGCATAGACAGTAAAATATTTCACAACACACCTTTGGTTGATGGAATGGAATGCAAAGCACGTGAATCGAATTCGCAAGCCATTCGCAAAGCACGTGCAGCTGCTTTAAATGTTGCCTCGGCAATATGATGGGAATTACGACCTGCATGCAATATTGCATGCAGGTTCAAATGGGCGCTCATCACAAACCCACGAAAAAATTCTTCAAATAATTCGGTATCCATCTTTCCTATCTTTTCTGTTGGAAAAGACACGTTCCATGCCAGGTATGGGCGACCAGAAATATCGATAACGACTTCGCTCAAGGCCTCATCCAGAGGAACAGAGGCTTGTCCAAACCGACAGATTCCTTTTTTCTCTCCAATCGCGTTCTGGAATGCTTGACCCAAAGTTATGCCGACATCTTCCACTGTATGATGAAAATCAATATGTAGATCGCCTTTGACCATTATGTCCAAGTTAAACAAGCCATGTTTGGTAAGAGCTGTCAGCATGTGGTCAAAAAAACCGATTCCCGTTTCGATATTGGACTGACCTGCTCCATCAAGATTTAGGGTGAGCTGGATATCTGTTTCCGAGGTTTTGCGATGTACGGATACCTGTCTTTGAGTATTCATAAAAGATAACTTTAAAATATAAATTTTATTTGACATTCAATTAATAACTTGCTTTTGCCGGAATGCCAAGATTAAAGAGTAAGAAATGAAATTATGAAATCATGAATTTCTTATGAATATAACTTAAATTCATAATACTTTTTACGTATTTTTGTCTCGAGGAAATTACAGTAAGTTTAGATTTGATATGAAACTTACATTATAAATGGTAAAATTATAAATAACTTTATTGTAATGGATAATTTTATGTCAAATATTGATTTTCTGCTTTCTCGTTTTTCATGTGGTTCATTAACTCAACCTGCGCCAAATGACGATGAATTGCATCAAATTTTATCAACAGCGATGCGGGCTCCTGATCATGGGCGCTTACGTCCCTGGCGTTTTGTGATTATTGGTAAAGAGTATCGAGAAAAATGGGTAAGATCATTGGAAAAGATCCTTACAAAACCGGATTCTTGTTATCCCCCCGCTTATATAACCAAAATAGTGCAAAATTTTTCGAATGCCCCTTTGATCTTGGCACTTGGATTTCGTCAATTTCATGATGACAAGACGTCTATCTCCCTTGATGAACAGTTGATGGCAGCATCAGCAGCAACCATGAATATATTGAATGCTGTCCATGTTCTGGGATTTGGTGCAAAATGGATTACAGGCCCCATTGATGTTCCTGAAATTACGGAATTATTGGGACTGAAAAAACCGTATAGAATGATCGGGTTTATGTTTATCGGAACACCTGTGGAAGGATCTGAGGCACCTCCACGGGTTTCAGTGGATGATTATGTCGCTAACTGGCAGGGAAGTGCAGTAAATTTCAAAATTGATTCATAAATAGTTAAAGAGATGAAACGATGTTAAAGATTAAAGATATGATGGATGTTGTTGTGATTGGCGGGGGTCCTGCAGGATTAAGTGCGGCATTGTCCCTGGAAGGGATTGGTCTGAAAGTCACTGTTATTGATCCAGCCCCAATGACAGCTTTGCAAGAACCTTCTTTTGATGGTCGTGAAATAGCTTTGACCCATCATTCCGTTTCATTGATGAAATCAATGGGGATATGGGACCGTATTCCTCAAGATGAAATTTCTTCGCTCAGGGAGGCCAGGGTTGAGAATGGGGAAGAAAACAATCCTTTGATTTTTGACACGCAGGGAAAGGGCGAAGAGGCTCTTGGTTATCTTGTTCCAAATCATCTGATCCGAAAGGCAACATTTGAAGAGGTTCAATCTCGTGAAGGGATTACTGTTTTATCCAATACACGCTGTAATAAATTAAATTGCTTTGTTGATTATGCCCGGGTTGAATATTCCAATGCAGATCAGGACGATGCAGTTTTTTCTACAAAACTGGCTGTTGTAAGTGACGGACGTTTCTCCAAAATAAGGGATAGTCTTGAAATTGGATATTTGCTGCATGATTTTCATCGTCATATGATGGTATGTCGTATGAAGCATGAGTTGCCTCATCATCAAGTTGCCTTGCAATGGTTTGACAAAGGACAGACTGTTGCCTTACTGCCATTGAATAATAATGTCACTTCTGTTGTATTGTCTCTTCCTCCTGATGAAATGAATCGGGTCAGATCGTTGGAAGCCGAACAATTCAATCTGGAAATAATGAAACGCATACATGGACGGCTTGGAAAAATGGAGCTTGTTTCCACCCGGCATGTTTATCCTTTGAAAACTGTATTTGCCAACCGGTTTGAAACAAGACATGCCGCCTTGGTCGGCGATACGGCTATTGGAATGCATCCTATCACAGCCCATGGTTACAATTTTGCCCTGATTGCCCAGGAAATCCTGGCAGATGAAGTTTTGGCAGGTTTAAAAAGGGGAGAGGAAATCGGCACATCGAAACAATTACGTCATTTCGAAAAACGGTTAAGAATCAAAACCATGCCGATGTTTACCCTGACAAACACTATTGCAACGCTTTATACACGTGAAGAAAAGGGATTGTGGAAATTAAGGAGGTTAGGTATTAAAACAGCCAATTTACTAAAGCCTGTTAAGAATAAAGTCGTGGATACCCTAATTGATAAAACCACAACATTGCCTTCTCCAAAATCGATTTTATCGAAAAGATTTTGATTATAGTTAAATTTTTAATGCGAATAATAAAAAATTATTCGCCTTTTTTATATCATCGTTATAATTTTTATAATTTAATAAAATTATTATTGGATTGATTATGAAAATTAAAAGAGCAATTAAGCTTAAGAAAGTAGTAATTCATAAGTATAAATCTTTTACAGAGGAACAGGAAGTTAACATTGAAGATGATATCACAGTTTTAGTCGGTAAAAATGAATCAGGGAAAACAGCTTTTTTAGAATGTCTAGCAAAAAGTAACTATTTTCAAAGTGATAGTAAATTTACTTTTAGCTTACAACTGGATTATCCACGGAAAGAGTTAAAATCAAGAAATAAAGATCAAGATTCAATAGCAATTCGTTGTATTTATGAATTATCGGATGATATTTTTACTTCTATTGAAAAACAATTGGGTAAAAATATTTGGGCTGGCAATAGCGAGATCATTAGAGAGACGTCTTTTGAAAATGGAAATACTATTCAAGAAGTAAACGTTGATGCTCAACAATTTTTTAAAAATTTGAACATAAATATTGATGAAAATAATTTAGAAAAATTCTTAGACATTAATTCTCCAGAAGAATTGGCTGAGATTAAAAAAAAATATGCGAATTCTATAGAAAATTTAGATAAAATAGATTCATTTATTATAGATAATAAAGTTAAATGGAGCAATTTTATAGAAAAATATATCTATTTTAAAATTATACAACCACGGATTCCTAAATTTATTTACTATGACGAATATTATCAATTACCTTCTGACATTCGGTTGGAAGATTTTCAAAAAGAAAATTTAAAATTAACAGACGATTTAAAAACAGCTAAAGCTTTTCTTGAACTAGCAGATATGAATCTTAAAGAGGTTTTAGAATCTGGTGATTACGAAAAATATAGAGCCGAATTAGAATCAACTGCAATTAATATTTCGGATACATTATTCGATTATTGGAAACAAAATAATAATTTGGAAATTCTGTTAGATATAGAAGCAAAAGAAGAAAAAGCGACAAAGACATTTAATGTAAATGGGCCTTATGGTAGGACAGAAGAAAAAATAGAGTCTTATACAATCGTTGCTCATTATCTTAAATTACGGGTTAGAAATTTAAAAACTCGAATGACTTTACCTTTACATAATCGTAGCAAAGGATTTAATTGGTTTTTTTCATTCATTGTCTGGTTTGAAAAAATGCAGGAAGACCCTTCATCTTCTTATATTTTACTTTTGGATGAACCAGGGTTAAATTTGCATGCTTCTGCTCAAGCAGATTTATTAAGATTTTTTGATTACTTAAAAGATAAATATCAAATTATTTATACAACGCATTCACCCTTTATGATCGAAATGGATCGTTTAAGCAGAGTAAGAACCGTTTTCGATAATGCTTCCAAAATTGATAAGGGATCAGTTGTCCAAGATACGATACAACAAAAAGATCCAGATACGTTATTCCCTTTACAGGCTGCTTTAGGATATGATCTCGCTCAAAACCTTTTTATATCTCCTAAGAATTTATTAGTCGAAGGGGTATCAGATTTATTATATTTAGAAACGCTTTCTGAATTTTTAAAAGCACAAGATCGAGAAGGTTTAACCCAAGATATATCAATTGTTCCCACGGGTGGTTTGGACAAAGTTGCTACTTTTATTTCTTTATTACGTGGTTCTAAATTAAAAATGGTTTGTTTATTAGATTCATTTGAGGATCAAAAAGCCAAAGTAAAATTAGATAAAATGCACCAAGAAAAAATTATTCCGTTAAAGAATATAAAATTTTTTCACGAATTTTTGGAGAACAGACAAAAAGCAGATATCGAGGATATTTTTGAACCTCAGGAGTATTTACAATTATTTAACAAGACATTTCCAGTAAAAAAGATTGAAATAGAAGATTTAGATAAGAAAATAGAAGGTATTATAAAACAGGTGAATAACCTTATGCATGAAAATAGATTTAATCATTATAAACCCGCTTATCAATTTTCAACCGACCCTGCATTTTGTAATAATTTATCAAAGGAAACTTTAGATCGATTTGAAAATATTTTCAAAACAGTTAATAAATTATTCACATGAATTTAATTACAATTCAATCTTCCTGCGTTTTTGGCGAAGGACTGATTCAATCCATTCATTTAATTTCTTCGTATTTTTCTCGGCATTTTCCAGATCTGGGTAAAAATCGGGAAAACGCAAGGATAGCCAGCGCCAACTTACCAGGCGTTTATGCATTTTTTCAGCGCGTTCAAGTTCGCGTCGGGATGCCTGGACTGGATTCGGTAGTTTTCCAGATCCAGGGGCGGATATGGTTTTGCCGGCAGCATGATCCGCTGCCCAATGGGTAAGCCGTTGAATGCCATTGTCACGGTCATCGACCGGACATGTTGAATATGTCCAGCGATCTTTAAGGGAAAGACCATCCACTCCCTCCAGTGAGGATGCAATCGCGAATGTTTCCTCCATTTTTGCCAATCTATAATTGGGATCATCAGGACGTAAAACAGCCCGTTTCAAGCGTGTCAATACACCGAATAAACTCGTTGAATTGATTTCATTGGCAATTGCTTGAACAATATCACTGTCAGGTTGCACCAGGGGTCGCAAATCATCTTCCTGGATTGAAGGGGCCTCTAGATTACGATGGATGAAGGCAGGATCGCCCGCACCAGCCATAATACCTACAATTCCGTTTTCATGCTTGCCATATCGACCTGCACGTCCGCCTATTTGCTTGATTTCCTGGGATGTGAGAGGGCGCCTGTTTTGACCATCGAATTTAAAGATCGTGCTGAATATAACACGTTTGATGGCTAAATTTAATCCCATACCGATAGCGTCTGTTGCGATTAAAATATCTGCCTCGCCATTATTGAAGCGTTTTGCTTCCGCCCGCCTGACTTCCGGACTCAAGGCCCCATATATTACAGCAACGCGGTGACCTTTCTGCATTAGAAGGGAACGTAGATCCAAAACCTCTCTTCTTGAAAAGGCGATAAGTGCATCACCCGTTCTCAATTTTGATAACCTGATTGGCGAACTGGCAGTGATAAGGGGACTTTTTCTTTGTAGAATAATCTCGTCACAGGGGTCATCACATAAATTGGCAATGCGTTTGACAATAGGGATACATTCTGGTGAACCCAGAACAAAAACATGGCGTGCCGGAACGCCCATAATTGCAGCCGTCCATGCTGCGCCACGATCAGGATCTGTCAGCATTTGCGCCTCATCAATCAATGCCACATCAACAGGATTGTCCATCGGGCACATTTCTACAGTAGCTGCCAGAAAACGGCTTCCAGGGATAATATTGCGCTCCTCACCCGTTTTCAAGGATGCCTCAATATCACGTTCCGCCAGGGCTTCCTTGAATTCATGCGCCAATAAACGTAGTGGTGCAAGGGCAATTCCACTCTCACTTTTAGCCATTGTTTCCAAGGCAGTATAAGATTTTCCACTGTTGGTTGGTCCAGTCACAATGGTGATATGTCTTTTCAGGGAGCGGGCTGTTATAAAATGCCCTGCATATCGATCCATTGCCGCTACATTGGCCAATACCTTGTTTTTGATATTGAGATCACCAAGGTTTATATATTTACCCTTTTTTCCCTTAGGGACTTCTTCGATCCAACTTGAAATTTGATTGCGTAATTTTCTCAATTCAACAGGATCAAATTTCCAAATATCTTTTCCGCGTTTCTTTATTTTCTGGGCAATTGGAATTCTGTTCTGTCCAATCCATTTTAGGGCATCCCTGAACGAGCAATGCAATATTGCAGGTATATCCTTGAAGCTTACAAGGCTACTTTCCCATTCCCTTTGTCGTTTTATCTCCTGTTTCTTACGGGCCTTGGCTGTTTGTAGTAACTGTTCATCTTTTTCTTTATTGATCTTATAATCTGTCAAAATCTGATCAATAAAACTATCTTTATCCTGTATATCAAAAGCCATGGCAACGGTATCTGCCATAATTGTCAATTGTTCATTATCAAATGTTCTAGCTGAGACATTATTGATTTCAAGCTGTAAATTCTGAATTGCCTCATGGGCATTGCTGCTTGATTGTTTCAAACGGTTTCCTAGGGCAAGCCGCAATACATTTTCAAAATTAGTTTCATTGGGTTCAGGTGTGTGAATAAACGAAACCGCCCATGCAATATCTTCGGGTTGAACCCAAACATATTTTTTTTGTTGGACAAGCTGGGTTAATTTTTTGGCCCATCCCTTTCTACGAATATTACAGAGAAGTTTTATAAAATTTGCTGGTGCAATCGTGTCAGAGTCAGTTTCAAATTGACGTTCAATGAGTTTTTTTAGACGATTTTCCTCTTGAGGCGTAATATCTAGCCGGGTTTCTTGTAAGACTTTGCAAAGGGCAAGTTCAGCAGGGGATGAGTTCATATGATTTAACAGATTAAAAAATTGAATTTTATTATTTAGTACATATCTAGAATACAAGATAAAAGATAATATAGGTTTTTCGCAACATATTGTACTTATAATATAAGTTTTTTTATTTTAATGCCTTATATTTATGTATAATTTGAAAAAATTGATTAAATAAGATTGAATCAAAAAATTTTATCAGTATTTTCTTATTAGAGATAATTTTAAACACGGTAATTTTTTAAAAATGACGAATTGGGTTTCAATATATAAGATAAATTTCATATAAATTGACCAATATTGCAGGAGATTAGTAAATAATGACAGAATCAGTGATGATTGATGATTCTTTTCGTCTTTCCCCGCCCTCTAAAGAATATAGTCACTTAAATGCTGAAAAGGTTTTATCTGTTCATCATTGGACGGACCGTCTTTTTTCTTTCACTTGTACGCGCACCTCAAGTTTAAGATTTGAAAATGGTCAATTTTGTATGATCGGAATCGAGGTAAATGGCAAACCTTTATTGCGAGCTTATAGTGTTGCAAGCGCTAATTATGAAGAACATCTTGAATTTCTGTCAATCAAGGTTCCTGATGGTCCCTTGACTTCACGTTTATGTCATATGAAGGTCGGCGATACGGTTCTTATTGGACGTAAACCAACGGGAACCCTGGTGCTTCCTAATTTGAAACCCGGTCGAAACTTATATTTCTTTTCAACGGGAACCGGATTGGCACCTTTCATGAGCCTTATTCGTGATCCAGAGGTATACGAGAATTTTGAAAAAGTGGTCCTGACCCATACTGTACGCATCAAAGGGGAACTGGCTTATCATAATTATATTTTAAATGATTTGCCAAATAATGAATTTCTGGGAGAATATGTGAAAGAAAAACTGGTTTATTATCCTACAGTTACTCGTGAGGAATTTCCTGTAAGAGATCGTATCACGACCCTGATTGAAAATGAGAAACTGTTTTCTGATATTAATTTACCTGTTATGGATCCCGAACATGATCGTGCTATGATTTGCGGTTCTCCAGAAATGTTGGCGGAAACCAAGTCAATTCTTGAAAAAAGAGGTTTTGTAGAAGGCAACGGTTCATCACCTGGTTCCTTTGTAATTGAAAAAGCATTTGCGGAGCAATAATTCATGAAATACGACTTTGACCTTATTGTTATAGGAGCAGGTTCAGGCGGTGTTCGCTGTGCCCGTATTGCAGCTTCCCATGGTGCCCGTGTTGCGGTTGTTGAGAAACAATATTGGGGTGGTACCTGCGTAAATATTGGCTGTGTACCAAAAAAGCTTATGGTTTATGCAAGCAATTTCAACAATCAGGTCAAAGATAGTCACGGATATGGATGGGATACGGTTCCCGGACACCATCATTGGCCTGAATTTATTGAGGCAAAAAACAAGGAAATAAAACGGTTAAATAATATTTATATTTCCATGTTGGAAAGGGCGGGAGTGACTCTATTTACAGGTCATGCCTCTTTCAAAGATGACCATACTCTTAAAATCTCATCTTCTGTATTATCTGATGAAAAAGCAGAAGATAAATTTATTACAGGCAAGCATATTGTTATTGCAACAGGCTCATCACCCACGAAACTTGATATTGAAGGAAATGAATACGCCATTACTTCAGATGAAGCTTTTTATTTGTCAAAACGTCCTGAAAATATTGCCATCATTGGATCTGGATATATTGCACTTGAGTTTGCCGGCATATTTGCTGGACTGGGTTCAAATGTGGATTTGATTTATCGTCAACCTGTCCCCCTCAGAGGATTTGATCAGGATATACGTCAGGCTGTCTATGATGCGATTGAACAGCGTAAGGATATTATCCAACATGTCAAAGCCCATCCAAAAAAGATTATTAAACAAGGTGAGCAATATCATCTTTATCTTGATAACGGAGAAGTGGTGCAAACAGATTGTGTATTTTTTGCCACTGGTCGGCATCCCAATTTGTCAGGATTAAATCTTGAAAAAATTGGGATTGAAAAGGGGAAAAAGGGGGAAATCATTGTTAATGAAGATTTTGAAACTCGAATTCCCCATATTTATGCCATCGGTGATGTGATAGATTTTGTTAATCTTACTCCTGTAGCCATTGCTCAAGGACATGCCCTAGCTGATCGTTTATTCGGAAATAAAATTCGTAAAAGTAACTATGACTACATTCCAAAGGCTGTATTTTTTAATCCACCAATTGGAAGCATTGGTTTAACTGAAGAAGAGGCTGCGCTAAAAGGAGCAGTTGATATCTATATCTCCAATTTTACATCAATGCGCTATAGTTTAACGGAACGTAAGGTTAAAACCTTTATTAAAATGATCGTTGATCAATCGTCGCAAAAGGTTGTTGGACTTCATATTGTCGGAGATGACGCACCAGAAATGCTGCAAGGGTTTTCAGTTGCAGTTGCGGCAGGTTTAACCAAGGCAGTTTTTGATGAAACAATCGGTATTCATCCAACCTCTGCGGAGGAAATTGTAACCCTTCGTCAGGTTGCAAGGGTTACAGATAAACAAAATTAAAAGTTTGATTATCGGGGGGTTAACCATCCATTTCCTGTTGAATCCCCTAATTTCCCCTGTCCCATTGGGCCACTTTCCTGATACGCGGTACCATATTTTGAAAGATTGGCACCACTTACCTTGTCTTTCGATTCAGCCAAAGCTTGTTGATGCTCGGGATCTGGTCCATTTTGCATGTTCATGGAAGGTGCATAGGTATAACCGGGAGGTGGTTCACGGTGTCCTCGAACGGTAATATGTTCACCCCCTTTTTCAGCTTCCTGGGATTTCATTTGAACGGATTGTTTGGATAAGCCTGGTAAAGTTCCGCTTTCTTCTTGATTGATTGGCGTAACTTGTGCATAAGTTTTGACAGATAGTAAAGTCGTAGAAAGTAAAACTGTATACAATCCAGTTTTAAACCAATTCATTATAATTTATCCTTTATGGCTCTAAAAAATAGCTGATATAGATTTATAATTTACGTTCTTGATATAATATACCAAATTTGAAAAGTTAAGCCCGTGATGAAATGGATGGGTTTATTCTTCAATCTATAACATAAAATGAAATAAAAACATATTTGATGATTTCAGAAATATCAGTAATTTTAATTTTATCTAAGGATTAACGGTGATTATATTTTCCTGCAAGATAATCTCCCAACCATTGAATTCCTGAAATCATGAGCACCAATATAACAATTACAATTCCCATAATATCCGATCTGAATTGTTGATATCCATATTGTATAGCATAATGACCCAATCCACCTGCCCCAATGGTCCCAGCCATGGCGGATATTCCAATAATCAGGATTAGAGTCACGGTAAAACCGGAAATGAGTCCCGGTAAAGCTTCAGGCAATAGAACCTCTCTAATAATTGTAAAATTGCTTCCTCCCATCGCTTTAACTGCCTCAATAAGATTACGGTCGACTTCCTTAAGGGAAACTTCCGCTATTCTGGTAAAATAGGGAATAGTTGCAATAGTTAACGGAACAATTGCTGCAGCCGTGCCAATAGCGGTTCCAACAAGAAATCGCGTTACGGGAATTAGGGCCACCAGCAATATTATAAAAGGAATGGATCGGAATATATTAATAACGAATCCAATCGATCGATTACATATCGGTGCGGGCCTTAAACCGTCAGGTGCGGTGATAACCAGGAAAAGGGCGAGAGGTAATCCACCTGTCAAGGTTAGCAAACCACAAGCTAGAGTCATTTCCAATGTCTGGCCAATAGCAATATATAACTGCTCAAGTTGATATGTTGAAATATGAGAGTACTGACTTATGAAATTATTCATTTGATCAAGATTAAAGACGGACATAACCGACCTTTTCAACTGTCTCAACACCCATGCTTGTAAGAGCTGTTATTGTTTGTTGCCATTGATCCGCAGGAACGGCAAGAAATGTCGTGCCAATTGGTGTTTCACGTATATGGGTTATGTTTCCTTCCAACAGTACTGCGGAAATTTGATAATCTTTTTGAAGATTAGCTATTAAGGGATCTCTTACAACCTTGCCCATCATGACGACATGTAGAATGGCATGGTCATTCCTGTCAGGGTTGGGATGAATATTTTGCGATATACTTTGGGGAAGGGCAGGCTGTTCCTCTTGCAATAATTGTTGGGTTGTTTCCGATTGCGGATGAGCAAAAACTTGACCGACTGCTCCCTCCTCGATGATTTTACCTTTTTGCAGAACAAAAACTCGATCCGCTAAAAGGCGGATAACACTCATTTCATGAGTGATCAAAACAATTGTAAGTTTTAGTTTCTGATTAATTCGTAATAAAAGTTCAATTATTGAACGTGTCGTTTCTGGGTCAAGGGCAGAGGTTGCCTCATCACATAACAAAAGGGCGGGATTGGCTGCCAGGGCTCTTGCTATTCCAACACGTTGTTTTTGCCCCCCCGATAACTGGGCTGGATAATTGAGGGCCTTGTCAGGAATGCCAACCAGTTCGAGCAATTCTTTTGCTTTCTCAATTCGCTTGGCTTTGGGAATCCCTGCAATTTTCAAGGGAAGGGCAATATTATTTAAAACATTTTTAGAATTAAGTAGATTAAAATGCTGAAAAACCAGACCAATTCGCTGTCTTAATGGAATAAGAGCCTTTTCAGGCAAATGGGCTATATCTTTTCCTTCAATCTTGACCTTGCCACTTGTTGGTTTTTCCAGCCCCGCCAAACATCGTAACAGGGTTGTTTTTCCTGCTCCAGAGTGTCCGATAATTCCAACTATTTCTCCTTTTTGAATAGAGAAAGTAAGGTTGGATAATGCGGCATGATTGCCAAAATTTCTGCATACATTGTCAAATTCAATAACGGGTAAATCTGAAGTCATAAATTTTTATCAATTAAACTGCATTGAGGAAAAGAATGTGTCACCATGCAGGCAATATAGCGCCGTGAAATTTATCTTCCATTGCCTTTTTCACGGCATCGGATTGAAAACTCTCCAGCAACAATTTCATTTCAGGGCGGTTTTCATCCCCTTTACGCACAACCAAGATATTGTCATAAGGACTGTCTTTAATATCCTCTCTAAGTAAAGCAGATTTTGGATTGATCCCGGCCGGTATGACGAAATTCGTATTGACCGCGGCCATTGTGACATCATCTAGGGCACGGGATAACTGGGCGGCGTCAAGATCAATAAGCTGAAAATGATGTGGATTACTGATGACATCCCCAAGTCTAGGTAATGCCGGAGCATTCTGCCGTAATTGGATGAGATTGGCTTTCACTAGAAGATTAAGAGCCCTGCCTTGATTGGAAGGATCATTGGGAATGGCGATTTTTGCTTGGTCAGGAAGATCACGGATGGATCTGATTTTATGTGAGTAAAAACCCAGTGGTTCCGCCCATGTTTTTCCAAGAAAGGCCAATTTATAATTTCTTGCCTGAATTTGCGCATCCATGAATGGAACTGTTTGGAAAGCGTTGGCATCAATATCTTTACCAACAAGCGCTTCATTTGGAATATTGTAATCGTCAAAATTGACCAGTTGAATATCAATGTTTTTTGTTTTTGCAACTTCCTTGGCGGTAAGGGCCAGTTCCTCTTCAGGACCACTAATGATACCGACACGAATAGTTTGAACGGTTGAGGCGGCTTTAGTTTCTTGCGGAATACCCGAATAAAGGATAAATGCGGTTAAGCTGGCAAGAAAAGCCCGGCGAGAGAAAATCATCATTAACTATTGTTCCCATTCGTTCAAGGTCAAATATATTTAAGGAAAGTTTTATATAAAAATCGTGTATCTGTATAGAGTATATTATATGAAACACCATACAATATTAAAGCTGCTGGTTAATTATTTTATAAATATGGTTAATTTTTTATATCAAAAGATAAATAATATGTTTTTTTAGGAAAATGTTATTGTATGTTTGAATGTAAAATATTAGATAAAATATTTGTAATTTAAGCTTTTATTGAAACAGGATTTACAATGGATAGTAAGATATTGTCTGATGCTAATGTAAATAAGAACTGGACACCAGATTCTTGGCGTTCATTTCCAATTAAACAGGTGCCAGAATATCCAGATCAATCCGTATTGAAATTAATCGAAGATAAATTATTCCAATATCCACCTTTGGTTTTTGCAGGTGAGACGCGTAAACTGAAACAGCAATTGGCAGCAGCAGCGGAAGGTAAGGCATTTGTATTACAGGGTGGGCCTTGCGCTGAAAATTTTGAGGAATTTACGGCTGATATCATTCGGGATATGTTCAGGGTTATTCTTCAAATGGCTGTCGTCCTGACGTTTGGAGCAAAAGTTCCTGTTGTAAAAATTGGTCGCATTGCAGGTCAATTTGCCAAACCACGCTCTTCATCACATGAAAATAAGAACGGTATGAGTCTTTTATCATACCGTGGTGAAATTATCAATGGAGCTGAATTTACGAAAGAGGCCCGTACTCCAGACCCGAGAAGAATGGAAATTGCCTATTTCCAGTCAGCTGGGACCTTGAATTTGATCCGTGCATTTGCAAATGGTGGCTATGCTAATCTAAATGAAGTCCATCGCTGGAATCTGGATTTTGTCAAGCGCCTGCCTCTGGCAAAACAATACAACAAATTGGCCAATCGAATAGATGAAACTCTAGCGTTTATGAAAGCTTGTGGCTTGACATCACAAAATACGCCGCAAATTCATGAAACAGAATTTTACACATCTCATGAAGCCTTATTATTGCCCTATGAACAGGCTTTGACACGAATTGATTCAACATCCGATGACTGGTACAATTGTTCGGCGCATTTTTTATGGATAGGTGATAGAACACGCCAACCTGATGGTGCGCACGTTGAATTTTTGCGAGGCGTTAAAAATCCGGTTGGTATCAAGGTTGGTCCATCTGCCGATTTGGAGGATTTATTAAAATTGTTGGATATTTTGAATCCAAACAATGAACCGGGACGTATTTCTCTGATCAGTCGCATGGGGGCTGCAAAAGTTAGGGATTATTTGCCCAAGATAGTTCAGGGGATTAAAGATTCTGGCCATATTGTTACATGGCTTTGCGATCCAATGCATGGGAACACGATTTCAACAAGTAACGGGGTCAAGACACGTTCATTTGATTCAATACTTGCTGAAGTTATAGGTTTTTTTGATGTAATGACTTCTTCAAATGCCATTCCGGGTGGTATTCATGTTGAAATGACCGGAACAAATGTTACGGAATGTATCGGTGGAGCCCATCATCTAAAGGAGTCTGATCTTGCAAAACGATACCAGACATTTTGTGATCCTCGTTTAAATGCTGAACAGTCTTTGGAAATCGCTTTTCTGCTTGCTGATGAGTTGACCAAAAGAAATTTTGCGGCTCATTAACAGGAATATTGTTTTGTAATATTATTGAAAGTCAAATGGATGACTGATGGATTAGAGAAAAAGAACGTGGATAAAATTCTGTCATCTACCTTGGCTGTGACAGTACCTGGTAATAATGAGGAAATATTAAATCGTACGGATATGTATTTTGTTCGTACACAGAAAATAATCGAGCAATATGGGGATACAGAAGTTGTCTATGCCGTTTTTTTACGACGTCCTGTAATTTCTGCACCTCGTATTGCTCTTGAATGGCTAGAGCATATTATCGCAAGGGAAAAAATTAATGCCAGTTATAAACTGGCATTTCCAGAAGGGGAATGGGTTGGAGCAGGGTTGCCGATACTATACTTAAAGGGATCCTTTAAACAGCTTGTCACACTGGAAACCATATTATTGCAAAAACTCGGCGCCTGTTGTGTTGCCGCCTGCAATGCGTTTCAGATGACCCAACTTTTGCCAGATACAAGCTTCATCGCGATGGATGCGCGACATTGTGCCGGTTATGAAATGCAGGAGTTGGTGGAGTATGCTGCATGGGTTGGTAGCAAGGCAGCACAAAAAAAGAACGGAGCGAAAGGATTTATCGGGACTGCGAGTACGATAACCTCAAAATTTTATGGATTACATCATGGACTTGGAACAATGCCGCATGCCTTGATCGGTTATGCCGGTTCAACCCTTAAAGCTGCTGAAATGTTTCATGGGCAGTTTCCAGATCAGGAACTTGGTGTATTGGTTGATTACTTTGGTCAAGAAATTACGGATGGATTGGCGGTTTGCAAGGCTTTTCCAGAATTGGCGGCCCAGGGTAAAGTTTTGCTGCGCTTGGATACTCATGGTGGACGATACATTGAAGGACTGAATAGACAGTCATCATATGAACTGTTAATGCGATATGCTCCTGAAACAATTCAACGCTATTGTTCCGAAAAAGAATTGACATATCTGGCAGGAACAGGTGTCTCTGCGGCTGCAATATGGTATATGCGTAAAAAACTTGATGAGGCCGGATTTGATAGGGTTAAGATCATTGCCTCATCGGGGTTTGATATCGAGAAATGTCGTATCATTTCTGAAGCAAGAGCCCCGGTTGATATTGTCGGGACCGGTTCATTCATTCCTGTTTTATGGAATGAAACATATGCAACTGCCGATATTATTGCCTATAATGGCAAACCTTTGGTTAAAAAAGGTCGGGAATTTTTGATTAATCTTGCCCGACAGTATATGCCTAACTTGGGAATATGATAATTTATAATATATGAATGGGGTAAATAATTTGCAAAATCAAGAAGATCAGAACAAAGAAGACAAGAGAGAATATAATGTACAGATCTTTGATCTTTCGAGTGAGCAAAAAAATAAGGTCACTGAAGTGGTTGCCGGTTTTTACAGTTTGGAACATGCCAATGCATTCGCCAAAACTTATGTTCGGGACAGTGTTGAAAGATGCCGTATTCCAGGAGCTTCACGACAGGAAATCTTTGATGCTTGGTCAGCTTTTGGAGAAGATGCGAAAGTTGTTGATTCACAAGAAAAAGAGAATTGGGATTCTTCGGATTCCATTATGATGTTTATTGAAAATGTTGCTACGCCAATGGAAAGGGACTGGCGTGCGCTTGATCCACGTCGTTTGGTGGAAGAGGATGATTTTCCTGAAGACGACAAATAATATAAGTTTTCTTTGTTAATTAAAATACAAGTACAGATTATGAAATTACGTTTTGCCCCAAGTCCTACTGGTTTAATGCATGTAGGAAATGCCCGTCTAGCAGTTGCTAATGCACTTTATGCCCGTCATCATGGTGGAACCTTTATGTTGCGTATTGATGATACGGATGTTGAACGCTCCAAGGAGGAATATGTTCGGGAAATATATCAGGCATTAAAATGGTTTGGGATTGGCTGGGATGAATTCATGCGTCAATCTGAACGTATGGATCGTTATCAATTGGCAATAGAAAAATTAAAACAGTCCGGGCGTCTGTATCCATGCTTTGAAACTAAACAGGAGCTTGATTTTAAGAGAGAGTTGCGTCGTCGGCAAAATAAGCCTCCTATTTATGATCGGGCAATGCTTAAGCTTACGTCTGAACAACGAGAAGAAGCAGAGGCAAACGGAAAAAAACCTCATTGGCGCTTCATGCTTTCTGGGCGTGAAATGAAATGGAAAGACTTGGTTATGGGTGACTGTCACGTCAAATTATCCTCCATTTCCGATCCAGTCATGATCAAGGCGGATGGTACCGTTTTATATACTTTGGCATCAGTTGTCGATGATCTTGAAAGTGGCATTACGCATATTATCCGGGGTGAGGATCATGTGACAAATACAGGTGTTCAACTGGATTTGATTGAGGCATTGACTGATCATCCAAATACCATCCAGTTTGCACATCTACCGTTACTGCTTGACGAGGATGGGGGTAAGCTTTCAAAACGATTGGGAAGTATCTCCTTGCGCCGATTACGCGAGGATGGATTGGAGGCAAAAGCTGTGGTTTCCTATCTGGCAAGATTGGGGACATCAAGAGATCCACAATTGTTGTCTGTTGACGAATTGGCAAAGGATTATGATTTATCCTCATATTCGCGTTCACCAGCAAGGTTCGATATTCAACAAATGTTGGCATTGAATAAAAAGTGTTTGCATACAATGGAATTTTCAGAAGTCAGAGATCGATTGCCTGAAGCTGTTACAGAAGAATTCTGGAATATTGTCCGACCCAATATCGATATATTGTCTGAAACGCGATATTGGTGGGATTTGGTTCATGAGGATATTATTCCTGAAGTTGCGGATGAAGATAAATCATATCTTCATCTGGCCTTGGAATGTTTGCCAACTGAACCTTGGGGACAAGAGACCTGGAGCCAATGGACCAATATTTTGAAAGAGGTTAGTGGTCGAAAGGGAAAATCTCTTTTTCATCCATTGCGTCTGGCATTAACACGAGAGGATAAAGGGCCGGAGATGAGAGGGCTTTTACCGCTGATTGGGCGAGAAAGAGTGGTCAGACGGTTAACGGAGGCATGTTCTCTTGCCTAGATAAATTAAATTATGAAGATAAATAATTTTATCTGCATATAGCTTTTTTAAAAGGTTGAAAAATTTCTTGGCCTTGTTAAAAAGGCTTTTTTGTTTCATTAAAGTTTTACCTTGTTATGCGTCAATCTTTGAAAACAGAACTTTTAAGTCCAGCTGGCACGTTAAAGGCCATGCGATATGCATTCGCATACGGTGCAGACGCGGTCTATGCAGGACAGCCACGTTACAGTCTGCGAGTTCGCAATAATGAATTCAATCACCAAAATCTTAAAATCGGTATTGATGAGGCACATGCTCAAGGAAAATCTTTCTATGTGGTGGTTAATATTGCACCTCACAATGCAAAGTTAAAGACATTTATCAAAGATTTGGAGCCTGTTGTCACCATGGGACCTGATGCTTTGATCATGTCTGACCCTGGACTAATTATGATGGTGAGGCAACATTTTCCTCAAATGCCCATACATTTATCCGTTCAGGCCAATGCTGTTAATTGGGCCACGGTTAAATTTTGGAAAGAGATGGGATTAACACGGGTTATCTTGTCACGTGAGCTTTCCCTCAAGGAAATTGAAGAAATTCATCAACATGTTCCAGATATCGAATTGGAGGTATTTGTGCATGGGGCCCTTTGCATGGCTTATTCAGGTCGGTGTCTATTGTCGGGATATATTAATCACCGTGATGCCAATCAGGGAACATGTACAAACTCTTGTCGCTGGAAATATGATGTTGAAGAGGCAACTGAAAATGAATTGGGAGAAATTGTCAATAAAAACCAATCTGAAACATGTTGTAAATCTGATGATGTTCCACCAACCTTGGGTGAAGGGGAGACAACGGATAAAGTTTTCATTCTGCGCGAAGAAAAACGCCCTGATGAGGAGATGACAGCCTTTGAGGATGAACATGGCACTTATATCATGAATTCAAAGGATCTGAGAGCAATCCAGCATGTTGAAAAGTTGGTTAATATTGGTGTTTATTCCCTTAAAATTGAAGGGAGAACAAAATCTCATTATTATTGTGCCCGTACTGCTCAAATATATCGCAAGGCAATTGACGATGCCTTGGCAGGTCGGCCATTTGATATGAACTTGATGACAAGTTTGGAATCCCTGGCTCATCGTGGATATACTGAAGGTTTTTTACGTCGACATAAACATAATGAATATCAAAATTATGAAACAGGTTCATCAATTTCGGTGAAACAGCAATTTGCTGGTGAATTCACTGGTAATTTCAGGGATGATCTTGCCGAAATCGCGGTTAAAAACCGTTTTGAAATTGGTGATCAACTAGAAATAATGACTCCTGGCGGAAATGTTAGCTTTACTTTAGAAAAAATGGAAAACACGAAAGGGGAAGCCATTAAAATCGCCCCAGGAAATAGTCATATTGTCTACATTCTTGTCCAGAAAAATCTTTCTCTCGAATATGCGTTGCTTATGCGATATTTGAAAACTGAATCATAATTGAGAATATTGGGTTTATTAATCATTGGGGGGATTTATTAAACTGCGGAAAAGATTTTTCCTAAAGGGTGAACTGTTAAAATATTATAATATTTTTTAATTTACCTTATCTTGATTTTTGTTTGTTAATATTGCATTTAATGATCAGATGAAGGAATTCTAATTTATCAATTGATTTATCGCACTGAATAAATCATTTTCTGTTAAAGGTTGATCACTTAAATTTATGCAACCATAACGTTGCTTTTTAACTGCGGTAAGAAGATAGAAACAATTACGCAGATGATTTTGGTTATCCAGTTTTCTATTTAACTCCAATAGAGCTGTATCTTTTTTTGCAAAGACCATATTTGCTAAAGCTGCACCATGAGGGGCGATAATCAGATCAGCCTGACGAAAAAGATTGACTTGTGCAGCAAAATCCATGTTTTCAAGAAACACTTTTTCAATTGATTTCTCATTCAAAACTTTATCAATAATACGTTGTTCATCAAAACTAATTCGAGGATTTGGATGATGTTCCCTTGAAATGTAAAAACGTTTGGGTAATGAAGTATTGACAGGGGGCTGGATTGTATCGAATAAGGTATAAATTTCATCAAATGTTAGATATAATTCCGGCATCAGGGGTTTATGCCAGAAGAAATGCAGATTTTTTACAGGGTAAATACCATAATTCATAAAAGTGGCACGATTAATCAATCCACTATATTCAAGGCTTTGAACATAAGTTGTTGGGGAGAAAGCACATTGCCGATTGTTGAATAGGCTATGTTCAGATGGTAAGGCAAGAATTGTATCAGGTGGCAATATGGAATTGGCTAATTGTGTTTTGGAGATTCCATACAATAACCAATGATAATAATTAAAGCAAGCAGCGTCAAAACCCACAAAAACATTATCTAAACTGGACTTTTGTTCAATGTCTGGAAATAAAAAGCCAGAATGATTTTCACTGGGTGGCAATTGTTGTTTTATTAAAAAACAAGAAGGTTCATCAACGATATATCCTTCGGATGTTACGATTACTCCGTCCAGTCCCGGGAAAACGATAAAATATGCGTTTTTAAGGGTAAATAGAGTCAAATACGTAAGAGGTAAAGTTATTTGATCATTTTTTTTAGGATTTGATCTTACGTTATAATAAGACAACCCTCGCATGAAATCCCTTTTACCTGTTATAGTATTAAAATTTTTGGGAAGAGATAAAATGGCAGGGGATGAAATACAAATTTTTTTTTGCTTTGATATTTTTTCAAATGAACGGAAATCTTGTTTTAAAATTAAATTATTTGAAATCATTATATGAAACTTTAATTTTTTTGAAATAAATGAAAATATAAAAAAGAGAAAGGAAATATTTGTCAATATGTTATAACATTATTGATTTGTGGCAAATTAAATATGAAATTATTTCAATAATTGAAAAATAAATTTATGTTAATTTAATTATCTTAAAATGATGTTTCCTCAGATTTTTTGAATTACAAATTATAATTTATTGAAAATTGTTTTGTTGCATTACTGTGATGCTATTCTGGAAATCATCCTGCTTTGATAAGGTTTTGAATATTATTTTTTTCAAATAACATGAGTAAAACTTGTATTGACGTTTTTTCATCAATAGAGGCTTGAGTTTCTTTGTTATACCAGTATTCAGCAGCTTTCCAGGCTGTATTAATCCAATGATCCAACATGATTTCATTGACCATTTTAAAATTGGGTAAACCGGATTGTCTACGACCTGTTACCTCTCCGCCGCCTCGTATCCTGAAATCCTCATCAGCTATCAGGAAGCCATTCTCTGTGTCGCGTATGAGGGATAATCTTTTTTTTGCTATATAACTAATTTTATCATCATGTAAAAGAAGACAGTATGACTGTTTTTCTCCTCTTCCAACACGCCCACGTAATTGATGCAATTGTGCAAGACCAAAACGTTCTGCATGTTCAATAACCATGATATTAGCATTGGGAATATTGACGCCAACCTCGATAACTGTGGTGGCAACTAGTATTTTGGTTTTATTCTGTGCAAATTTATTAAGTTCAGCTTGTCTTTCGCCGGTATCTTGTTGGCCATGCGTTAAGCCTACATTCTCGATACCAAAATAATGCTGTAGGCTCATGTAACGATTTTTGACTGCAGCCAGATCCATAACCTCGCTTTCTTCAACTAGAGGACAGACCCAGAATATTTGACAACCTTGTTGAATGGCTCTTTTGATACCTTCCAAAATTTTATCAATTTTGCTTAATGCATGCAGCGTGGTATGGATAGGTTTCCGATTTGCAGGTTTTTCTGTAAGGCGACTAACCTGCAATTCTCCCCATCTTGTCAGTAAAAGGGTTCTTGGAATAGGGGTTGCTGTCATTACAAGTGTATCTGTATTTTCCCCCTTTTCCCCCAGTCTAATGCGTTGTTCAACACCGAAACGATGTTGTTCGTCAATAATGACAAGCGCCAGGTTATGAAAAACAACTTGTTCCTGAAACAAGGCATGTGTACCGATAGCAATTTTTGTTTTTCCGGTTTTAATTTTATCGAGGGTTTCCTTGCGAGCTATTCCTTTTATGGAACTGCTTAAAAATGAAATTTCAACAGGAGCAAGTTTCATAAAGGTTTCATAATGTTGTCTGGCAAGAATTTCAGTGGGTGCCATAATAACACTTTGGAATCCCGCTTCAACAGCCTGTAAGGCGGCCATTATAGCAATAATGGTTTTACCGGAACCGACATCTCCCTGTAATAATCTTAGCATGCGATAAGGGCGTTCCATATCTGTCTGAATTTCTTTGAATGCCTGTCTTTGGGAAAATGTCAGTGAATATCCGAATTTTTGTAAAGCGTGGAAAATAAGATGATTATCACCAATCAGGGATTTTCCTGTGGTTAACTGATTTGTATGTTTTATTTTTGTAATGGCTAATTGTTCCGCGAATAACTCATCAAATGCCAAACGGGAACGTGCCCGACTTTCAACAGCTTCATAGGTTTGATTTTCAAAAAAAGTGGGGAAATCTCCTGGAAAATGTAGCAAATGAAGCGCTTCTTTAAAACTTGGCCAATGGTGTTGATGTAAAAGGGAAGGATTGATCCATTCGGGCAATTCGGGACATAGGTTTAATGCCAGGCGTAAAGCTTTTGAAAGATTTTTTGGGAAAAGGCCTGCTGTTAAGGGCCATACAGGTTCAATTAATGGAATGGCCTGTTGGTTATATATAGGTTCAATATAATGTGGATTGGTTATAATCAGTTTGTTATTTTTATTTTCTAAAAGACCTGAAACAACAAATATTGTATCAAGGGTCAGTTTTTTCGCTTGCCAAGATGAAAAAAATATCATTTCAGCTTTAGTACTGCCATCGTTAACAAATATACGCCAGGGTTGTTTATGATGACGGGGTTTTTCAATATGGGTAATTTCTATTTGAAGTGTAACTATTTTTCCAGGGATTGCATTTTGCAATTTGGGGCGATATCGTCGGTCAATTATTGAAGTGGGCAAATGAAAGAGTAAATCAATAATTCGCTCACCACCAATTGCATGGGTCATTAACTTGCTCAATTTCGGACCTATACCTTTAAGACTGGATAAGGGGGACAATATAGGTTTTATGGAAAGATAAAGGGAAGGTGGAATAGAGGGGGGACTCATGATTATTTTGGTTATGAGAGTGTAGAATTGTTTAAATTTAGATATCAGTATAGGATATGTTAAATGGTAGAGCAAAAAGAAAATATAAGTTCACTTGAGGCACGAAAACGCAGACTGATTTATCGTGCAACTCATAGAGGGACCTTCGAGGCTGACTTAATCATCGGTCAGTTTGCGATGATGAATGTACCAGCAATGACAATTATTGAAATTGAGGATTTTGAAAAAATAATGGAATTGGCTGATACAGATCTGATGTTATGGTTGACAGGTTTCGAGCCTTACCCAAAAAAAATTGAGAGTCCTGTTTTTCTTTCGCTATATCATTTTGCTCAACAAAATAAACCGAATAAACATTAAGGAGAAATCGCATGGGGGGAGCCTCAAAAAAGCAATTTAAAAATTTTTTGCCGATATGGGGAGCTCCCGAGGGATATGATGCCTTTTTATTAAGTAAAATTGCTCAGGAATGTTATCAAAAAGATAACCATGTTCTGGTTCATGTCGCACGGAATGATATAGATATGAACCGGTTGGCTGATTTACTCTATTATATCGCACCTCAATTAAATGTTTTGAATTTTCCTGCCTGGGATTGTTTGCCTTATGACCGTGTATCCCCGAACAAGGCAATAACCTCGGAACAGGTAGCAACATTGACGCAATTACTTGAACCCTTGACCGGGCCAAGGATCATATTGACGACAATACCCGCACTGTTACAAAAAATAGCACCCAGATCAGTCTTTGCAGGACGTGCTCTGACCCTTAAACAGGGTGAAAGTCTGGATCAGGAATTTTTAGTCGAACTTCTTGTTGCGCAGGGATACAATCGTACGGATACAGTTATGGAACCGGGTGAATTTGCCTTGAGGGGTAGTTTATTTGATATTTTCCTGGCTGGGGAAGAAGAGCCTGTCCGCTTGGATTTATTCGGAGATGAGATAGATTCAATTCGCTGTTTTGATCCGATTACGCAACGTTCAACTCGGAAAGTTACGGAACTTGTTTTAAGACCTACCGCAGTTTATTCTCTGGATGAGGAAAGCATATCAAGGTTTCGTACGAAATGGCGAGAACTGTTTGGTCAGGGATCAATGAGTGATCCAATTTATGAAGCCGTTTCGGAAGGCCGAATGGTTCAAGGACTTGAACATTGGTTACCTCTTTTTCATGATAAGATGGAAACGTTTTTTGATTATGTTTCTGATGTTAAACTGTCTTTTTCATATCAGGCCGAGGAGGCATTGCAACCAAGACTGGAAATGATTGCTGATCATTATGAAGCCCGCAAACAGCCAGTAAGAAATGACGAAGTTGTATATCGTCCCTTACCACCTGATTTGCTATATCTTACTCAATCTGAGTGGAATCATATAGTCACGCGATATAAAGGGGTGTATTTTTATCCTTTTGCAATGCCTGACGGATCTAGTGGAATGGATGCAGGGGGAAGGCCAGGTATAGTTTTTGCTAAAAGTAATCTGACAGTCGAAGCCGATAATGTTTTTGATATGTTCAAGTCAAGATTCAGGGAATGGTATTCATCTGGACGGAAAACATTGGTTGCCGGCTGGACAAACGGATCAAGAGAGCGCATCGCTACATTATTGAAAGAACACAAAATCGCCGTTCAGAAACTGGAAGGGTGGCAAGAAGTTAAAAATTTCAGGGAAGCTTCTGTTGGATTATTGACTTTTGGTTTGGATCGCGGATTTGTTGCCGATGATTTCATTCTTGTTTCTGAAGCCGACTTGTTAGGGGAAAGAATTTCACGTCCACATAGAAAACGGAAAAAAGCCGAGCAGTTCATTTCAGAAGCTTCTGAAATTAGCGAGGGAGATCTTATTGTACATCAGGAATATGGAATTGGTCGTTATCAAGGACTGGTTAATCTGGAAATCGGTGCTGCGCCACACGATTGTCTGGCACTTGTTTATCATGGTGATGAAAAATTATTCTTACCTATCGAAAATATTGAGTTATTGAGCCGTTATGGATCTGATCAAACGGGTGTGGCTCTGGATAAACTGGGAAGTCCTGCATGGCAAAAACGTAAAGCCACAATGAAGGCTCGTATTCGGGACATGGCTGGTGAGTTATTGAAAACAGCTGCGGCCCGCTTGATGCAGGAAGCGACGATCGAGACCCCTCCTGAAGGATTGTGGGAGGAGTTCTGTGCACGGTTTCCCTTTATTGAAACGGATGATCAGGCAAGGGCTGTTGCTGATATTATTCAGGATCTTGCTTCCGGACGTCCCATGGATCGTTTGATTTGTGGTGATGTTGGTTTTGGTAAGACAGAAGTGGCATTACGTGCCACTTTTATTGTGGCCATGAATGGAGGCCAGGTGGCGGTTGTGGTACCGACAACCCTATTGGCACGTCAACATTATCAAACCTTTGTGAAACGTTTTGAGGGATTTCCGGTAAAAATTGCCCAACTTTCCAGAATGGTGACATCAAAAAATGCGGCACAGATCAAAAAGGAATTGGCAGATGGCAATGTCAATATAGTGATTGGTACACATGCTTTACTAGCCAAGACGATTAAGTTTGCAAATTTGGGTATGCTTATTATAGATGAAGAACAGCATTTTGGTGTTGCGCACAAAGAGAAATTGAAAACCTTGCGTGAAGATATTCATGTATTGACATTATCTGCCACCCCATTACCAAGGACGTTGCAATTATCATTGACTGGAATGCGAGAGATAAGTCTAATCGCAACGCCTCCAATTGATCGTTTGGCTGTTAGAACTTTTATTATGCCCTTTGATCGTATCGTTATTCGAGAGGCTATTCAAAGGGAGCGATTCAGAGGGGGGCAAATATTCTGTGTTGCACCGCGTGTTCAGGATCTGCAAAACCTGCAAGATCAACTTTTGGATATAGTTCCCGATTTACGGTTGGTACAAGCTCATGGGCGGTTATCCCCTACAGAACTTGAACGGGTGATGACTGAATTCAATGAAGGTAAATATGATGTATTGCTTTCGACCAATATTGTTGAAAGTGGACTGGACATGCCAACTGTCAATACACTGATAATCTATAAGGCTGATCATTTTGGATTAGGTCAGTTATATCAATTGAGAGGTCGTGTGGGACGGGGAAAACAGCGTGGATATGCGTATTTGACATGGCCACAGCATCATTTTCTTTCCAAGAATTCTGAAAAGCGACTGGAAATAATGCAGTCACTGGATAATCTTGGGGCAGGATTCACTTTGGCATCTCACGATCTGGATTTGAGAGGGGCGGGTAATCTGCTGGGAGAAGAACAGTCTGGTCATATTCGGGAAGTTGGCGTTGAGCTATACCAGAAGATGCTTGAAGAAACAGTGGCAAGCCTCCGTGCAGAAAAAAATAATCAGTTATTGGAAAATCAGGATTGGACACCCAATATCACTTTGGGATTACCTGTTCTGATCCCGGAAACCTATGTGACGGATCTATCAGTAAGATTGGGTTTATATCGACGAATAGGCAATCTGGAAAATCATGATGATATTGAAGCCATGCAAGTTGAATTGATAGATCGTTTTGGGACCTTGCCTGAAGAAGTAAGCAATCTGCTTCATGTAATGAAACTGAAAAAACTTTGTAAAAAAGTTGGTGTTAATCGCATTGAGGCTGGACCGAAAGGGGTTGTTGTTCAGTTTTTTAACAATCAATTCAAAAATCCTGAAGGATTAGTACAATGGATAGCCGGTATTAAAGATCAGTCTGTGAGATTGCGTCCTGATGGTAAATTGATATATTTGCGAGAAACCCCGTTTGCAAAACGGATTCAGCGTTGTCAATTTTTATTAAGCAAGCTTGTTGAAATTCACCGATAATAAAACGTCATTTCCTAAATTAAGTAGACTGAATTTAGCTAGAAATGACATTTTGAAGCATTCATGAATTTATTTATTAATAAGACATAATTTATTAAAATCATTGAATATTTTTTAATCCAATGATAATGTTACGTAATTTAAATGTTTTTTTAAGAAATAAATAAAGTTAAGTAGAGAAATTAGATTATGTTGCAAAAAAATGTCAATGATCTTTTGGTTTTTTTAACAATTGCTAAAGAAAGAAGTTTTACAAAGGCAGCATCAAAATTAGGTGTATCCCAATCCGCATTAAGTCATACCATGCGAAATCTTGAAAAAAATCTGGATGTGCAATTATTATCCCGTACTACACGAAGTGTAGAGCCAACCAAGCTTGGTGAGATTTTATTGAAAAATATTGCGCCGAGATTAGAGGAAATTGTTGAAGAGCTTGGCAAGATTATTGATTTGAAAAAAAGGCCTTTTGGAAATATCAATCTTTTAACAGATGAACATGCTGCAAACTTTGTTGTATGGCCTCATTTGCGAAATTTTTTGCGACATTATCCTGATATAAAATTTAATGTAGAGGTTTCCTCCAATCTTCAAAAAGAAATTCATGGAAAATATGATGCAAAAATAAGCCTTGGTGAAGTTGTAGACAAAGATTTCTTATCAATAAAAATTAGCGCACCTGTCCAAATAGCGGTTGTCGCGTCACCATTATATTTACAAGATAAAAAAATTCCAAAAACGCCGCATGATTTGCTCAAACATCAATCTATAAATTACTTTCTTTCTTTTATGCAAAATCAGTATGATTGGGAATTTGTTGTAAAGGGTAATACACAAGTAATTCATATGGAAGGTCAATTTTCTTGTAATACCCTAACCCAGGTCATACAGGCCACACTGGATGGTTTTGGTTTTGCCTATATTCCCTTGAAAGAGGTTTATCACGCCATTCAGCAAAAACATCTTGTACATGTTTTATCTGAATACTGTCCCTCTTTTTCAGGATATTATCTGAGATACCCCAATCGAAACAATTTTACACAGGCATTTTCTTTGCTATTGCAAAGTTTTGAACATTAAATTTCGCTATTTATATTATTACCTTGCAAATTATAATTGCACTTTTATTTTTTTCAAATTAAATTGATGTAAAAAATATACATATTAATTAATTCAAGAGAAACAAGATGTCAGATTTAATTTTGGCGCGGGCTTTACATGTATTGGCAATTGTAATTTGGATAGGTGGGGTATGTATGGTGACAACGGTTCTTCTACCAACCATTCGTAAGAATTTTTCATCCAGCGAACGATTGTCTATATTTCATCGTATTGAAAGCCGTTTTGCTACACAGGCTCGTTTTACAACTTTGATAGCCGGATTATCCGGGTTTTACATGGTATGGCGAATGCAAATATGGAATCGATTTGAGCATATAGAATTTTGGTGGATGCATGCCATGTTTTTGGTGTGGTTAATCTTTACAACCATGTTATTTGTAATTGAACCCTTTATACTCAATAAAAAATTAGGGAATAGTGGCCAGCAACAACCCGATAAGGTATATGTTAAGGTTCAGAGATTACACTGGTTTTTATTAACCATCAGTTTCATTGCAATCATTGGTGCAGTCATGGGAAGCCATGGTTTCGCTTTTTTTTGAGAAATAAATAAAATAATGAAGATGCATAATATTCGATTGGGTCGGGTGATTTCAATTTTTATATCGAATTGGTGGGATGCTATACTTCATTATTTTTATTTCAGTGGCAGGACAAGCAGATCAGGTTTTTGGTGTTTTGCAGTTTTAAATAGTCTAATTCTATATTTTTTATTTTGTATAGATGAATATTTTCATTTGATTTACAGAGTGACTTTTCATTATTATTATTGTGATATCCATCTATTTTTTTTAATATATTTTTTATTAACGATCTTTCCATCATTTGTACTGTTCATACGTCGCCTGCATGATCTTAATTTGTCAGGTTGGTGGGTTTTGTTGATGATTATTCCCTTACCCTATCTATACCTCAATTTTTTAATTCAGATTATTTTTCTTGTTATAGCAAGTTTTCCCGGTTCAGAAAATAATCAGTATGGTATCAAACCCATTAATCAGGTTACTGTTTAATTCATATTCTTTGTTTAAATTACCATACGGGAATGGGAACATTATTAACCTTGAACAGATTTCCCTGCCAGTTTATATCCCATTCAAGATTATTGTTTCCGACAGAACGTCCAGCAAATTTAGCTAAAATCAATGCTGTCTTTAGATTATTTATACGGGTAGAACCACTATTTGCAATCAATTTTTCCATATTGCTTACAGTGATTTTACCTTTTGCCGATTGGAAGTTAAGCTCTCGGTCAACTAAAGCGTTTCCATACGCAGTAATATGGGTTAAATTGTTCTGCATCATTAAGTTATTGATTTTTAATGGTAATGACAGGTCATAAAATTTATCCTCATTATTGCCACTCGCGGCGGCTAAAATTAGGGGATAATATTTTGAAGGGGTATTCAGATTCAAAATGCCTTCTCGTGGAAGGAAAAGGTTTGATTTTTGAGAGGGGTTTATTTCATTCAGACCTGAAAAAAACAGTTTCAAATTTACATTGTCAGCGATATTTTGAACTTGCAACCGTATTTCATCAGCTTTGTAGGCATTGTTTAAATTTTTTATTAAAATGTTTCGCCATATAATGGTAAGTTGTTCGTTTTGTTTAAGTTGTTTTAATATAGGTGTAATAGAATCAGTATAGTAATTTTTGTTACAGGAATTGATTTGATATTTCAGAAATACGGTCAACAATCCGGTCGATGTGATATTGGTAACTCTTTGCAACTGATCTTTGGACAAGGTTTTACCGCTCTGGTTTACCATTAACTGTTTGCTATTCAGGAAAACATTGGAATTATCCGGAATTTTGACAGTATAATTAGTAACTTGTAAAGAATTGATATGATGATCAACAGTGTCTGATGATATATTTGAACAGTATGAATGCCAAGTTACAGAAGCGAAAGCTACTGCATTATTAAATAGTGAATAAATAAGCATCAGCACGAAAAAAGGCAAAGACTTTAAAAATATACTCATAACCATAGAAACATTTTTCATTTTCAAAAAAGAATTAAACTATATCGATATTAAGAAAGATATTAAAGGGTTATTTACAAAAGATTGAAAATTATAATAGTTGGATAATGATTTGGATCAAAACTAAAAGATTAAGGATTTTCAATGCCGAAATATCTGGACCCGTTTTTAATTTTACTATTAATGACCGTTGCAATAGCAAGCTTTTTTCCATGTCACGGTTCGGGTGTTCTTTTTTTTAACAATCTGGCTGTAATAGCCATTGCTCTTATGTTTTTTTTGCAAGGTGCAAGGTTATCTCGTCAAGCGGTTATTGAGGGTATTTTTCACTGGAGATTACATTTACTAATTTTTGCATGTACGTTTGTCATTTTTCCTATACTGGGATTAGGCTTGCATTATTTATTCCCTAAAATGTTATTGCCTGACTTATGGATGGGCATTCTTTTTTTATGCTGTTTACCATCTACAGTACAATCGTCAATTGCATTTACATCAATCGCAAAAGGAAATGTGCCAGCTGCAATATGTTCAGCTACTGCCTCAAATATTCTGGGAATTTTCATAACTCCTTTTTTGGTTGGATCAATATTTTCAAATCATCATCAGGCTATTTTTTCAAGAGATAATCTTAACATAGTTTACCAATTGTTATTACCCTTTATCATGGGACAGATCCTGCAGCCGTGGATAAGGGAATGGGCATTAAAAAATTCCCGTCTTTTATCCTGTTCTGATCGTGGGTCAATCCTGATCGTTGTTTATACAGCTTTTAGTCAGGCAGTGAATATAGGTTTATGGTACAAATTATCCTTGTATCAGTTTATGAAACTGATTTTAATTGACGTGGTTTTACTAGATTCAATTTTAATAATTTCTTTTTTGCTATCGAAACTTTTTAAATTTTGTTGGCAGGACCAAATCAGCATTGTATTTTGTGGATCAAAAAAATCTCTAGCTTCCGGGGTTCCAATTGCAAACGTGTTATTGCCTCCCTCAATGGTGGGAATGATAATATTGCCTTTAATGATTTTTCATCAAATTCAGCTATTTGTAATTGCGATCATTGCCCAATATTGTAATAAAATATCCGATAAAAAGAAGGTTTATAAGACATAATCAAGAAATACCTGATATGTTTGTCACTCTATCAAAGATTTGACGATTTAATGTTTTATTTTATTATTAATCTAAACAAATTAATCTTATAATGATATTTTATTTTTAAAATCAGTTTTATTAATAAAAGTAAAAAAAATGCTTGCCAAATCCACGTTAAATCATATATGAAGTTTTCATAAGTCGGAGAGGTGGCCGAGTGGTTTAAGGCAGCGGTCTTGAAAACCGCCGTGCGTGAATAGCGTACCGTGGGTTCGAATCCCACCTTCTCCGCCATTCAATAAATTTTTATCCTGTATAGTTGTATATCTTTAGAATAATTATTCAATTGAATTATATTTAAAATTAAAATCTTTCAATGCGATTTGCATTGGAATAAATGGTATATTTTTTTTAATGAATTTTTTTCCAGACAAATAAAAATCAAATTTTTTATAAAATTCAACCGCGGTTATTCTTGCATTCAGCGTCACAAATTCAATTTTCTTTTGTTTCAGATCATTAAGAACAGTTGTGAAAAGTTTTGTCCCAATACCTTTTCTTTGAAAAGAGGGGGAAGTTGCAAATTTACGAATTTGATAATTGTTTTGCAATTTTGGATAAATGGAAAAACAGCTGACAACCTGGTTATCAAGAATATATCCAACATGTTTTGAATATTGATCTTCTGGGTCAATACATTCCTCCACTGTTAATGAAGGCCATAAGACTTTCTGTCTGAGAGGAAGACAATCTTCAAGAGAAATTGGTTTAATGTTTTTCATGATCAAATTTTCTTAAAAATTCAAATTGGATGATTTATAGGAAATATAAAGTTGTTACTGAATAAGAGGCAAGTATTAATTTAGTGTGAACAAGTATTTTCGAATTATAAATAACTAATTTTACTATTGATTATCTTCGTTTTCAGAATTATTTTGGATCTAAACATTCAATTTGAATCGATAGGGTTCATATGATTTTTTTTATAATTATTCTTTTATGTACAGGTTTCATTGCATTATTTTATATAATCAATAAATCCAATAATAAAAAAAATCATCGGATACAAACTGAAACTTCACCTGCAATACGAAACAATCCTGTTGATATAGGTTTAATGTATTTTAACGGGGATGGTGTTTCACAAAATTACAAACAAGCCTTGAAATATTTTGAAAAAGCTGCTGCATCGGGATATGCGCAAGGTATTTTGTATAAGGCTATAATTTATTACGAGGGTTTGGGTGTCAAAGCTGACGTTGAAAAAGCTTTTGAATTGTTTGAAAATGCGGCCCAAAAAGGTAATACAAAGGCAATGATGATACTGGGGCAGATTTATATGGATGCCCAAATTGTCGAGCAAAATTATCAAAAGGCCAATGAATATTTTTTAATGGCCGCTCGTCAGGGTGAGGGTGAGGCTTTATTCAATCTAGGTTTAATCTATCTTGATGGTAAGGGTGTTGATAAGGATTATAGTAAAGCAAGAGTTTATTTCGAACAGGCCGCCCAAAAAGGTAATATGGAGGCAAAAACTAATCTGGCGTTCATCTATATGAATGGTCAAGGTGTTTCGAGGGATCTTGAAAAAGCACGTGAATATTTTGAACTGTCTGCTAATCAGGGAGATCGTAAAGCGGAATATAATCTAGCTTTGATGTATTGGAATGGTGAAGGTGGAGAAAAAAATACTAATAAAGCCAGAGGATATTTTGAGAAAGCCGCCTATCAGGATGACGTTGAGGCACAATATTTTGTAGCCAATCTGTACTTTACTGGAAATACGGTCGAATTAGATTATAAGAGGGCTTTCAGCTTTTATAACAAGGCCGCGATGCAGGGTTACGTCAAGGCGCAATTCATGCTTGGACAAATGTATGAGGAGGGTAAGGGTGTCCTCCAGAATATTGACAAAGCCGTGTATTGGTATGAACAGGCAGCCGATCAAAATGATATGAATGCTCAATATAATTTGGGATATCTTTATTTAACTGGAAAGACATCAAGAATAAATCTTCAAAAGGCCTATGATTATTTTAAAAAAGCTGCGGAACAAGGTTATGTTTTGGCTCAATTTAATTTGGGGGTCATGTATTATAAGGGAGATGGTGTTATCCAGGATAATCATAAGGCTGCGGCATGGTTTCAAAAAGCTGCCGATCAAAATCATAAAAAATCACAGTTAATCCTTGGAAAAATGTATCTAGAGGGAAGAGGAATACCTCACGATCATCAAAAAGGGATGGAGCTAATTCGATTAAGCGAAACATGATATCTGTAACTGGTATATTTCATTATCAGGTTTTAAGATGAGATAAAGCGGAATCCGAGCCTTTAATAAATTGATTTGTTAAGTTTATTTTATCGATTAAATTCTTTATAATTCAGCCTTAATTCATTTTCTTTTTTGTTATTGTTGGGTTTATGTCCAGATCTAAGATTGCCTTTATCGGTAAAAGTGCAGCAGTAATTTGCATAATTTTTGTGTTTTTGTGCATCTGTTTCTATAAAACGATTCGTCAGGGATTTATTGAGGCACAATTTAATCGTGCAAATCTTTATATGCAGGGTGAGGGTACGTCTCAGAACTATAAAAAAGCACGTGAATATTTTGAGCAATCAGCTGAGGCGGGAAATGTCGAGGCTCAATATATGCTGGGTGTGATGTATGAATATGGCGAAAACACCGAGCAGAATTATCAAAAAGCTATTCAGTTATATCGCAAGGCAGCCCGTCACGGATATGTAAAGGCCCAATATGTACTTGGCAATATGTACAAAAATGGCAAAGGGGTAAAAAAAGATCTTTCACGTGCAATTCGCTGGTATCAAACCGCTGCAGACAAGGGGGAGACAAATGCGCAGTATCAATTGGGTATCATTTATCTTGAGGGAAATGATAGAAATGTAACTAAAGGTATAGAACTGATCAAAAAATCTGCCGATCAGGGAAATATTCATGCCTTGTATTTTCTTGGAAGTCTTTATCTGGAAGGGAAAAATATTACAAAAAGTCCGAAATTGGCTCAACGATGTTTTGAACAGGCCGCCTATAAAGGTTATGCTGACGCCCAATATAAACTTGGCAATATGTATGAAAACGGGATTGGGGTTGATAAAGAATATTCCAAGGCTCTTTATTGGTATGAAAAAGCCTCGAAAAAGAATGTGACAGCTCAATACAATCTCGCAATGATGTATATGGTGGGTAAAGGGGTTAATCCAAATTCGCAATTGGCATTATCTTTATTGCAGCAGGCTGCTGAAAAAGGATATTCGGAAGCACAATATAAATTGGCGATTTTGTATGAAGAGGGAAAAATTGTTTCCCAGGATTATTCCAAGGCATTGAACTGGTTCAACATGGCGGTCAATTCCGGAAATAATGACGCCATTTATGCCCTGGGGGAATTATATCTGGAAGGAAGAGGGGTTAACAAGGATTTTCAGAAAGCCTTTGATCTTTTTAAAAAAGCGGCACAGGCAGGAGATAGTAAGGCACAATTTCAATTGGCCACTATGTATGAAAAAGGCAGCGGAATTCCGAAAGACCCGTCAGCAGCCGTTGATTGGTATAAAAAATCTGCAATACAGGGGAACGCTCAGGCGCAATTCTATCTGGGTAAATTATATGAACAGGGATTTTTCATAGAAAAAAATTATGATCAGGCCAAATTCTGGTTTGAAAAGGCTGAAGCGCAAAATAATATTCATGCGATCTATACTTTAGGTTTGATGTATGAAACAGGTCAAGGGGTGAAAAGGGATATCAATAAGGCCATTCAATACTATCAAAAGGGTGCAAATCAGGGAGATGCACAAACCCAGTTTGTTTTGGCAGAATTATATAAAAATAATGATCAGATTGACAAGAACTACTCCAAGGCCATTTATTGGTTTAGGGAGGCGGCTGAACAGGGGAAAGTAAAGGCTTATTATAATCTGGGTCAACTTTATGAGAATGGATTGGGGGTTCAAAAAGATGACAGTCAGGCTTTCCAATATTATATGCAAGGCACTGCGGCAGGAGATCTAGATTCCCAATTCATTCTTGCCAAGATGTATTATAAGGGGGTTGGTACAAAAAAAGACGTATCTGAGGCAATTAAACTATTTGATATCTTGGCTAGTAATGGAAATTCCGAAGCGGCCCGTCTTTTGGGACAGATATATCTGACTGGACAGGATGTTAAGAAGAATATTGGCAAGGCAGAATATTATTTGCAAAATTCTGTTAAGGAAGGGAATGCCCAGGCCATGTATAATCTTGGAATGGCTTTTCTGTCTGGTAAGGATTTTCCAAAGAATAAGGGGAAGGCTAAAAAACTTTTGAATGAAAGTTGCAATAAGGGATTTTCAAATTCCTGCGTCACGCTTGGGACAGTCAAATAAGTGATATTATTTTTGTATTATATTTCATTATAAAGGATGGTTATGTATATCGGGATTGACCTTGGAACATCAGGTATTAAAGGTATTTTATTGAATGATAACCATCAGATTGTCGCCAGCCATATTGAAAAACTGAAAGTTTATCGTCCCCATCCCTTTTGGTCAGAACAAAATCCAATTGATTGGTGGAAGGCGACAGACAAGGTTTTTTTGTCACTATCGAGTCAATATTCCTTGAAAGATGTAAAAGCGATAGGGTTGACGGGTCAAATGCATGGGGCAGTTTTGCTGGATAAAAATGGTAAAATATTGCGACCTGCTATTTTATGGAATGATGGGCGTAGCTATCGGGAGTGTAATGAAATTGAGGAGAATGTACAAAATTCAAGAGAGATAACAGGCAATATACTGATGCCTGGTTTTACCGCACCCAAGATAGCTTGGGTTCGCAAACATGAGCCGGAAGTATATCAACAAATTGATAAAGTCCTATTACCCAAGGATTATCTTCGCTGGTTGATAACGGGAATTTATGCATCTGATATGTCTGATGCATCTGGAACTATGTGGCTTGATGTCAAAAATCGTCAATGGAATGATGATTTATTAAAGGCATGTGGGTTGACGCGAAAAAATATGCCTCAATTGTTTGAAGGCAATCAGGCAACCGGAACGGTTAAACCTGAATTAGCGCAACGATGGGGAATGACTTCAAAAGTTTCGGTTATTGCCGGTGGTGGTGATAATGCCGTTGGAGCAATTGGGGTTGGTATCTGGCGAAAAGGTCAGGCTATGCTTTCTTTGGGAACATCTGGGGTATATTTTGTCGCGAGTGATGGGTTTTTGAATAATTGTAAACAGGCTGTTCACAGTTTCTGTCATGCATTGCCGAACACCTGGCATCTAATGTCTGTTATGCTGAGTGCTGCTTCCTGTTTGGATTGGGCTGCTCGGATTATGGGAATTCAGACAGTGCCTAAATTGTTGGAAATGGCAGGACAGGCCTCTTCAATTCCATCATCCGTTATTTTTCTTCCCTATCTTTCGGGTGAGCGAACGCCTCATAATAATCCCCAGGCAAATGGAATGTTGTTTGGCTTAACCCATCAACATGATCGGAAGGATATAGCCAAGGCAGTAATAGAGGGGGTAAGTTTTGGATTGGCGGAGGGTATGGAAGTTTTACATGCCACGGGTTTAAGGCCAGACCATATCAGTTTGATTGGCGGAGGGGCAAGAAGCTCTTTTTGGCGTCAATTGCTTGCTGATATTACAGGAGAAACGTTGCAATATCGTGAAGGTGGAGATGTGGGGCCAGCATTGGGTGCCGCAAGATTGGCAATGTTGAGTTGTCATCCAAATGTAGCATTTGGAGATTTATTGCCAGAACCTTCCATACAGGCAACCTATGTTCCCAATCAATCTGTCAGTGCGCAATATCAAGAAAAATATCAAAAATTCAAAAAATTATATCATGCAGTTAAAGGTTTGTATTAAATCTTTTAACTGCCTGATATCTACAGTGATCTAGCAAATTTTCCATACTAAATCACTGTAGCCGTTATTCTATTCCAAAGGGGGGGGAACACGGGCCAATTCTATTGCCTTTTCCTGTTCCTGATCCAGTTTGTCAACATTAAAATCTGCAATGATTTCCTGAAATAATTGATGCCAGTTTAATTTTGCATTTAATCTTGTAAATAAACTTCCAAGTCCTATCGCAGAACGATCAACCAGAACAAATTCTCGTGGTGGTGTCACTCCCCCAGCTTGTTGAAGCCCTTTATGTACTTTATTGGCCAATTTACGTCCCAAATCCGGATCTGTATCATCTTGTATATAACGGTCTTTATCCTGGGTAAGGGGGGCATAGAGAAAACTTGCCCATTCATTTAGAACAGTCATTGTCTCTTTGGAAATATTTTTAAATCCCCATGAGGTATAGGCCTGATAGGCTAATTCCTCATTGTTAGTTTCTACGGCACGGCAAAGATCAATAACACCCTTGACAAATTTACCCTGAAAAATTCGTATCGAACCGAAATCAAGAAGACACAGTTGATTTTGATGATTGATAAGAAAATTTCCCATATGCGGGTCACCATGAATGACACCATATTGATAAAAAGGAATATACCAGGCTTTAAAGAGTGCGCGGGCAATATTGTTCCGATGAGCCTGATCTAATTCAGGTGTGATCATGGATCTTAGATTCTTGCCCTCTATCCAATCCATGGTTATAAGACGTTCAGTGGAAAGATTTTCAATTACATTTGGTATAACTGTTGTGTCATTATTTTTGAGCATGTAGGAGAAAAGTCTTAAATTGGCCGCTTCTCTTTTATAATCCAGTTCTTCCTGTAAACGTGTAACAAGCTCTTTGTAAACCTCGTCCTGTTTAATTGCATTGTCCAATCGATGGTATAAAGCAATTAATAGACGAAGTTGCTTGAGGTCTGATTCAACAGTGCTAATCATGTCGGGATATTGTAATTTACAGGCAACTTCCCTTCCATCGTGCAATTTTGCCTTGTGGACTTGACCAAGACTGGCTGCGGCGACAGCTTCATGTGAAAATTCGTCAAAAGCGGTTTCCCAGTTCGGACCCAATTCTCCCCTCATGCGACGACGGACGAAAGACCATCCCATCGGAGGGGCATTTGATTGTAACTGCGCCAATTCATCGGCATATTCATCAGGCAGGACATTGGGAATGGTACTGATTAATTGCGCCACCTTCATCATGGGGCCTTTGAGATTCCCAAGAATGTTTTTCAACTCTTCTGCATGGGAAGCTTTGTTAATCGGTATTCCCATTTTTTCACCAGCCAACCGTGCGGCAATCCCCCCCACCGCCCGGGTAGAATTGACCATACGTTTCATTCCACTGAATAAACTGGTTTTATCAAGATTATCGTTATTATGTACCATCTAAATTTGTTCCAGTTCATCTATGAAATCATTGATTACATTTAATCCTTTTTGCCAAAAGGCTGGATCAGAGGCATCCAATCCAAAAGGCGCCAAAAGTTCTTTATGACTTTTTGTTCCACCCGCCTTCAGCATTTCAATATAAAGGTCCTGGAAGTCGGGAAACCCTTCCTGATAGACATTATAGAGTGCATTTACCAAACAATCTCCAAACGCATAGGCATAAACATAAAAAGGTGTATGGATAAAATGCGGTATATATGTCCAATATGTATTATAGTCTGGTGTAAATTCAAAAGCTGGGCCAAGGCTTTTTTGTTGAGTTTCAAGCCAGAACTGACCAATTTGTTCAGGTAAAAGCTCGTTCTCATGTCTGGCTTCGTGAACCTTGCGTTCAAATTGATAAAATGCAATTTGTCTTACTACTGTGTTTAACATATCCTCAACCTTACGGCTTAGGAGAATATGACGATGTCTGGGATCTGTTTGGTTTTTTAAAAGGCTCTGGAAAGTCAGCATTTCTCCGAATACACTGGCTGTTTCAGCAAGGGTCAGCGGTGTATCAGATAGAATATATCCCTGTTTTGCAGCAAGAATCTGGTGAATTCCGTGCCCCAGCTCATGGGCCAATGTCATGACATCTCGGCTGCGACCATGGTAATTAAGAAGAATATAGGGATGAACCGATGGAACAGTGGGATGGGCAAAGGCACCAGAGGATTTCCCGGTACGTAGTGTGGCATCAATCCATGGACTATGTAAAAACTGATCAATCATTTTGCCCAGCCGAGGATCAAATTCATGATACGCTTGATAAACGATTGTCTTCGCGTCTCTCCAGTGTATAGGTTGATCATGATCTTCCGGTAAGGGAGCATTACGATCCCAATGATGTAATTTGTCCACACCCAGCCATTTTGCTTTTAAAAGATAGTAGCGGTGTGACAGATTTTGATAATTATTGGTAACAGCGGTAACCAGTGCATCAACGACACTGTCTTCAATCTGGTTATCACAATTTCGTTGTGAGTCTGGACGGGAAAAACCACGCCATTGGTCAGAGATTTGCTTATCCTTTGCCAGCGTATTTGTAATAATCGAGAAAAGTCTCAGATTTTTCGAAAATACCGAACTCAATCCCTGGGCTGCATCTTTTCTTTCTTTTGCCTGTGAAGATGATAATTTATTCAAAGCTTCACCTAAAGGGACGGTTTTATCTTTTAGGGGGATTTCCAGGGTCGCCAATGTTTCGTCATATAATCTTGACCATGCATTGGCACCCGTAACTGCTTTTTCATGGAAAAGCTTTTCGATTTCATTACTTAACTGATAACGGCGCAATATACGGATTTTATCAAGAAACGGTTTCCACTGCAGTAATTCGTTGTCCTGCATTTTATTCTTGACATTTTCCTCGCTAAGCTGGTTCAATTCCAGAGTAAAGAAAAGAAACTGCGTGCTTAATCCAGTTATTTTTTCATGGATATCCTGATAAAATTTGATATTTTGAGGATTGGTCGAATCAGTTGCGAAAATCAGTTGAGCATAAGATCCAATTCTTCCCAATATTTCATTGATTATTTCATAACTTTTAAGAGCTTGGTTTAATTCCTGACTTGATGTCTGGGATAAATTTCCCTTCCATTTTTCAGAAAATTGTGTGATGAGGGTTTGAGCTTTTTGCAGATCATTCTTTAATTCTTGACAATCGGGTGATGGGTACAAATCTGTCAGGTCCCAAGAAGGAAGTTGATCCGATTTTTTCTTTTCGGATTTTAGTGTATCATGATTCGGCTGATTGGTGTGACAAGATGAATTAGACATTGTATCTCTGTTTGATTTAAATGAATGATCTTTTATATAAATGGATTTTATCGAATATTTCAGGCGATGAAAACAGACATTTGTTTTTTTGATCTATGAACTGGGATTGTTCATTTTAGTAGCCCATTTATTATGCTATATAATATAGCAAATACAAAGTCTTAATCTTAAATCAAATATAGAAATCATAACAAAATCAGATAATTTCCATGAAAAAACCAAAAAGAAGCGGAACTGTCATTTTTCATCCAGAAAAGATTCCGGCAAAGCCGAAAATGAACAGGTTGGAAATTGTATCGCAATTTCAGCCCTCAGGAGATCAGCCAAACGCCATCAAACAACTTACTGATGGAATTGAGGCTGGAGATCGTGACCAGGTCTTATTGGGTGTAACAGGTTCAGGCAAAACTTTTACCATGGCCAAGGTTATTGAGGCCGTGCAAAAACCAACCTTGATTTTAGCACCCAATAAAACGCTTGCAGCGCAGCTTTATGGAGAAATGAAAGAATTTTTTCCAAATAATGCGGTTGAATATTTTGTCAGTTATTATGATTATTATCAACCGGAAGCCTATGTGCCTCGATCTGACACTTATATAGAAAAAGATAGTCAGATCAATGAACAGATTGACCGTATGCGACATGCGGCCACACAGGCTTTACTAGAACGTAATGATGTTATTATAGTTGGTTCTGTTTCCTGTATTTACGGTATTGGATCTCCAGAAACCTATTCTCATATGGTTGTGCGGGTTGAGGAAGGTGGAGTGTTAAATCGTGAGGATTTGCTAAAAGCTTTGGTAGAACAGCAATATCGTAGAAATGATATGGCCTTTCAGCGGGGAACGTTTCGTGTAAGAGGCGAAACAATAGATATTTTTCCCGTTCAAAACGCTGATCGTGCCTGGAGAATTCAGCTCTTTGGGGATGAGGTTGAATCAATTAACGAATTTGATCCTTTGACCGGGGTTAATACAGCAAATTTAAAATCGATAGCTATTTATGCCAATAGTCATTTTGTTACGCCAAGACCAACCTTGAATCAGGCAATTAAAAATATCAAGGTTGAGTTGAAGGAAAGAATTGATCAATTTGTAGCTGAAGGCAAATTGTTGGAGGCCGAACGTATTCAACAGCGTACAACTTTTGATCTTGAAATGATCGAAACAACAGGATTGTGTAAGGGTATTGAGAATTATTCCCGTTATCTTTCAGGACGCAATCCCGGTGAACCTCCGCCTACTCTTTTTGAATATCTGCCAGAAGATGCCTTGCTTATCGTGGATGAAAGTCATGTAAGTGTACCTCAGATAGGAGGAATGGAACGGGGGGATTATGCACGTAAAAAAACGCTTTCGGATTTTGGTTTTCGACTCCCTTCTTGTATGGACAATAGGCCACTTAATTTTGCGGAATGGGATTGTTATCGTCCCCAGAGCATTTTTGTCAGTGCGACACCAGGTCCCTGGGAGTTAGAGAAAACAGGAGGCGTGTTTATTGAACAGGTCATACGTCCAACCGGTTTGACTGATCCTGTTACTGATATAAGACCAATTGAATTGCAAGTGGATGATTTATTATCCGAGGCAAATAAGGTCATCAAGAAGGGTGGGCGTGTTCTTGTTACAACGCTAACCAAAAAATGGGCTGAAAAATTAACTGATTATATGAATGAAGCTGGTATAAAGGTACGTTATCTTCATTCAGATATCGATACTTTGGAGCGTATAGAGATTATAAGGGATTTGCGTTTGGGTGTGATAGATGTTCTGGTAGGGATCAATCTTCTAAGGGAGGGTCTGGATATACCGGAGTGTCAATTGGTAGCCATTCTTGATGCTGACAAAGAAGGATTTTTAAGGTCAAGAACCTCTTTGATACAGACGATTGGACGGGCAGCAAGAAATGTTGATGGGCGTGTTTTATTATATGCGGATAAAATGACGGACAGTTTAAAATATGCGATCGAAGAAACTGCAAGACGTCGTGAAAAACAGACACAATGGAATGAAGATCATAATATTACTCCAGCAACAGTAAAAAAGAAAATTGGAGAGATCATTGCTTCTGTTTATGAGCAGGATTATGTAACGGTTTCCCCAACAGAATTTTCTGATATTCATTCTCTGGTAGGGAAGGACCTGAAAGGAACCATAGCAGAATTGGAAAAGGAAATGCGTAACGCCGCCACCAATCTTGAGTTTGAAGAGGCTGCTCGTATACGAGATGAAATAAAGAGATTGGAAGATTTAGATATGGGATTAATTTCTGATATTGAACCGACAATCCGTACCAGAGAAGAGGGGAGAATCCTAAAAAGCAATTTTAAACCAAGACCTCTTGGACCTGGTGGGGGAGGCTATGGTCCATCGAGGCGTCAAAGATCAAAGAAACATTAAATAGGGATGCGGGATGCTGGAAATTAAGGCGGGAAATAATAGAATCGGCATATATCCTTCTTTGGGTGGAGCCATAGCATATTGGTTGAGAAAAGATTTATTGATTTTTTATCCAGTCGAGCGTTCGCCCTTGACGAGACATTCTGACCAGATTATTGCAGCCTATCCAATGTTGCCTTATTCTAATCGTATTGCAAACGGTAAATTTAAATTCAATAACAGTGTTTATCAATTAACCCCCAATGCGTCGAACGGAAAGGATTCCATTCATGGTAATGCATGGCAAAAGTCTTGGGATCTTGAATCATTTACGGAAAATAGTGTTGTTTTAACTTTGAATTATAATCCGGATAAGGGATCTCAAAAGGAATGGCCCTATGCATATTTTGCCAGGTTGAGATATTGTGTTTATGAAAGTGGATTGTTTATACAAATGTCATGTAAAAATACTGATATTTGCAAACAACCCATCGGGATGGGCTTTCATCCCTATTTGCCAAGAAGAAATCTTGTTGAAATCGGTTTTTCGGCACCGTCTGTATGGAACAATGGTCCGGATGGATTGCCAGAGGGTCGCATGTTGAACGAAGATCAATGGAACTTTGATCAAATGCGTATTTTGAAACAAGACGATTTTCTGGATAATTGTTATGTGAACTGGGGTCGCGAAGCGTTTATCCGCTGGAAATATAGTAATAGTTTCTTAACGGTTTCTGCCAGCGTTATTTTTCGGCATTTTGTTGTATATACCCCGCCAGACCAATCTTTTTTTACTATGGAACCGGCAACTAACATGAATAATGCAATCAATATGCCAGAAATTTCGGATCGCGGCTTGTTTATCTTAAAACCGGGGCAAATTTTAAAAGGCAGGATATTCTATTCCTTTATGGGAATATAGGGATTATTTTAGAATTTAGGTTTGTTTATATGTCTTTACCTTATATCACCCCTTGGGGTTATACACGTTTGAAAAAGGAATTATTACAACTATTGCATGAAGAGCGTCCAAAAATAGTGGAAATTGTTTCATGGGCAGCCGGTAATGGAGATCGATCTGAAAATGGAGATTATCTTTATGGAAAAAAAAGATTGCGTGAGATTGATCGTCGGGTTCGATTTTTATCCAAACGGTTAGAGAACGCACAAATTGTAAACCCCATTGATCAACAGGGAAAAGATCGGGTTTTTTTTGGTGCTACAGTGCGTTATTTAACTGAGGATGATTGTGAGCATAGGGTTACTATTGTTGGAACAGACGAAGCAATCACGGAAAAAGGGCAAATAAGTTTAGTATCCCCTGTAGCTAGGGCATTAATGCGTGCTAGAGTAGGGGATGAAATAAGGTTGCAAACCCCTGTTGGTGAAAAATACCTTGAAATTTTAGAAATCACTTATGATGCAGAGTCAGAATAGAATGGATATTTAAAAATGTTAAAAATCGCGGTACAAATGGATCCTTTGGAAAAAATAAATATTCATGGAGATTCAACATTTGCATTGATGCTCGAGGCACAGGCTCGTGGTTATTCACTTTTTGTTTATTCTGTAAATAGCTTAAGTTTGTTCAACAATGAAAAAAGTAAGTATGTAACAGCACGAGGTCGAAAAGTTAATATTCAAAAGGTTACAGGTGATCATGTAAAATTTGGAGAAGTGGAAACCGTGAATCTGGCAGATTTTGACGTGCTGTTGATGCGCCAGGATCCACCTTTTGATATGGGATATATTACTGCCACACATATTCTGGAACGTATTCATGGTGTGGGCAAGGACAAGGTATTTGTTGTAAATAATCCAAAATCCGTTCGAAATTCACCGGAAAAATTAATGGCTACATTTTGGCCTGAATTAATGCCTCCCACGCTTGTTTCCCGCGATGTCGAAACAATTCGGATGTTTAGGGAGGAATACAAAGATATTGTTGTTAAACCGTTGTTCGGGAATGGGGGTGTAGGCGTTTTCCGCATTCAGGATGAGGATGAGAATTTTAATGCATTGTTAGAAATGCAGTTTTCAATATCCAATGAACCCCTGATGGTGCAACGTTACGAGCCTTCCGTTAAAAGGGGAGACAAAAGGATCATTTTAGTTGATGGGGAACCTATCGGTGCAATCAATCGAGTTCCGCAAAAAGGAGATATGCGATCCAATATGCATGTTGGGGGAGTGGCGGAGAAAACTCAATTAACTGAACGGGATCTTTATATTTGCTCTAAAATAGGTAAAACCCTGAAAGAGCAGGGGTTGATTTTTGTTGGGATAGATGTATTGGGGGATTACCTTACTGAAATTAATGTCACCTCACCAACAGGGTTACAAGAGCTGGACCGTTTTAATCAAATGAATTCTGCAGCTTGTATCTGGAATGTTATTGAATCCTATCTAAAATGAAAAAGAATTAAAGATTATTTTTTTTGTCATCACTGGATTGATCAGAATTCGATTTTGAAGGCATTGGCGGTATGGGGTCATCCTTGCCAAATTTATTATCAAACCACTCGTATATTTCACGATGTTTTAGGTAAGTAAAATTATAGCTCCATAGTATGATTGATCCAATCGCGAGGATCCATACCACAATTGTCATTAACATTTTAACGCTTAAGTCCTAATTATATTTATTTAATTTGTTAACAAAATGGAGTATAGACATAATTCGGGAAACAATAAAGAGTGTTCGATGAATTTTGATTATCCAAAGAAAAATTATAAAAAATAATACTTTAATTTTAAGGTAAATAAAAAAAATTTCTATTTTTATGAAATTGGATTATAAAGTGTTATTTTTGTATTATTTTGTTATTTCACCAAATTTGGAGCAATAGCGTGTCTCCTTTACCTCATACTGCCTTAAATGCAGATGCAGTTAAGCTTGCCTATCGTCGCTGGGCCAAGGTTTATGATACTGTTTTTGGTACAGTTTCTTCATTTGGCCGACGATGTGCCGTTGAAAAGGTTAATTCTTTACCGGGGAAAAAAATATTAGAGGTGGGTGTCGGAACTGGCCTGGCTTTACCTTCTTATCATAATGATAAAAGAGTGACGGGTATTGACCTTTCAACCGATATGCTGGAAAAGGCCAAACAGCGTGTGAAAAAAGAAAAAATCGATAATGTTGATGCATTGTTGGAAATGGATGCTGAAGCAACGACTTTTGAAACGGATTCTTTTGACATTGCGGTCGGCATGTTTGTTGCCTCGGTTGTGCCTCATCCAGACCGATTGTTTAAGGAATTACAACGTGTAGTGAAGCCTGGTGGACATATTCTTTTTGTGAATCATTTTATAGCTCAAAAAGGACTCCGGTCATATGTTGAACGAATTATGGCTCCTGCATCCAAGGCATTGGGTTGGCATCCCGATTTTGCCATTCAGTCCTTGTTACCACCAGAAGTGTTAAAAAGGGCTGAAATAAATTCGGTCCCGCCTTTAGGATTATTTACTTTGGTTAGTTTTGAAAGATAGATATACTCTAAAAAAAGTATATTTGTGGAAAATTATTAATGAAAATCAATTATAAAGTAGGAATGAGTGCCATTATTTTGGCTATCTTGGCAGGATTAAGTGGAGGGATCACCGCTTTATATTACCAACTGAATGAATTTCTACCTTTATTATTTCAAATTCATGACCAAACTGCTGCCATCAACATTTTCCAGACTCATGCCAGAATGATGGTTTTTTTTGTCTTACAGCCAGCATTAATGGTAGCCTTCGGTTCATGGTTCTTTCCTGTTTTAATTGGAAGCAGAAATTTTGCGTTTCCATTAATCAATATCCTTTCAATTATTTTATTATGGACAGGATTTTTCTTTAATTTTTTTTCCTTTTTTAATTCAGAAACTGGATTGATGAGCTTGATAAGCCTGGTATTTTGGTCAATTGGTTCGGTTTTATTTTCAATTAATGTCCTTGTTACTTTTATTAATAATCGTGGGCAGGATATTAAATATTACTCAATTCCCCTATTTGCCTGGATGCATGTTATAAGTGCGAGTTTTTTATTGGGAGTGGGATCAATATTATTGGGGATATTAACACGAGATTATTTCAATTATAATATGCAGTTGGATTGGGCAATTTCACAAACTGTTAAAAATTTCGTTTTCCCCATGGTTGTAGTTTTAATCTTGCCATCTTTTGGTATCTTATTTCATATTTTTCAGACAATCTCGGAAAACAGAATCAAATCGGATAAAATTTTATTAATTGGCATTACAACAGCATTCTCTCTTCTATTATTTTTATTTTGGAATAAATCCATATTTACAGAAGTCTACTTTCAGACAGATTCATTTGTGAACATCGAAACTATATTTGCTGTTGGTTTATATGGATTGATATGTGTTTTAAGTATTTTTGCATTGAACTTGTTTAAAACAGGCTTAAAAAACGTATCAACGCCTATGCTATGGTCGTTGGGTTGCTTGTTCCTTTTACTTTTTGCCTGGCCATATAAAGGATTAATTCAAGGAATAGATCAGATTCATTCAACTCTAACTTATGCAATTATATTATCAATTTTTGCAGGGTTTTATTTTTGGATGGGTAAAATTTTTGGAAAACAATATTCAGAATCATTGGGAATTTCACATTTTGTGATTACAATGATTGGAATTGTTCTGACATTGAAAATAATCCCATTAGGTAGAAACACAGTTTTTTGGGGTGACATATTTATGGGACTATCCATATTTGTTTTTCAGGGTGTGATTATCAATGCCATATTTTATAACGTGGTTAAACCTGTAGCCAATTATTGGGGTAAAGGTGCGATCACGAATGAATGGAAATTGCCTTCTCCCATGTTTACTGCAAACAAGCAAAACAGATGAGTAAAATTCAGATTGAGAATAATGCTGTCAACCAGCGTATACGCTTCGACCCACTAATTGTTGGAAGCAATGTCAGGGATTGGTTCCTTCTGTTAAAACCAAGGGTTATTTCTTTGGTTGTTTTTACAGGAATTGTCGGCATTATTTTGGCACCTGGATATGCAAACCCTTTTATTTCTTTGATAAGTATTATTTGTATTTGTCTTGCGTCAGGAGGTGCTGGCGCCATTAACATGTGGTACGATCAGGATATTGATCGTGTTATGAACAGGACTATAACCCGTCCTTTGCCCTCGGGGAGGGTTCAATCTTCAGATGCTTTGATTTATGGGGTAACTGTATCCATTATCTCTGTCATCCTTATGTTTCTGGCTACAAATTTTTTTGCAAGTTTTATACTGGCGTTTTCAATATTTTATTATAGTGTGATTTATACAGTTTGGTTAAAAAGATCAACCCCGCAAAATATTGTTATTGGTGGGGCAGCGGGTGCTTTTCCTCCCTTGATAGGTTGGATAAGTGTAACTGGACAGATCCAATTATTCCCAATAATACTGTTTTTGATTGTTTTTTTCTGGACACCTCCCCATTTTTGGTCTTTATCCCTATATGCTTGCAAGGATTATGGACGGGCTGGTATTCCCATGCTTCCAGTTGTGAAAGGGGCCAGACATACACGGTGGCAGATTTTCATATATACTATTTTGTTGGCCATTGTCAGTTTATTGCCTGTGTATTTTCATTTCACGCATAGCGTCTATATGGTGGCAGCGTTGATATTGAATGTCGGATTTATGTTTATGGCCATTTGTGTTTTACTTGAAAAACAGGATCATTCAGGAAAAAGTTTAAGAAGTGATAAAGCGGCAAGATGGTCTTTTCGTTTTTCTTTGATTTATCTCTTTTTTTTATTTTTAGCCTTGATTATAGATCATTATATTTATGATTTATGGGGTGTCTAATATCAATCATGATATATTTTGAAAAAAAAATATCCCTTGAAGAAAGGCAGGAAAAAAAACGCCGTAACATTCAAAGGAATAAAATTTTATTTTATGCATTTTTGGGATTAAGTGGAATTTTATATATTATCACCTTAATCAAAGTTTAAATTATTTCTGTTGTTGGATGGCAGACAACAACCACCAATTATGATCAACCGATCGTACGAAAGTCCAAAGTTCTGTTACAGTTACAGGCTGATTTGGATTACCTTCTACAACGTTTCCGTTATTGTCGGTCGTTATATCGATTAGCGAATAACGCATAGCCACTGTAGCATATTCACGCGTACCTTCAGTCCAAACTTCGGAAAGATCCCCTTGTTCAAATTGTACATTTGAAGTGCTGTTATGCAGACCTTTACTAGCCAAATCGGTAAGTTGCTCATTGAAATAAGACACCATCTCGGGAGTGGCAATTTTTTGCATACTTCCCAAATCCTGATGATTCCAGGATTCTTGTATTTCGATGAGTCGTTGTTGGAAAACAGTATAATCGTTTTGATTAAGTTGTATATTTGATTCCTTGATATATTCCTTAATCGGATTTATTGAATTATTGTTTCCTTGTCCTTTATTAATGGCAGAATTTTTGCGAAAATAACGGATACCAAACCATACCAGAAGCCCAAGAACTATAATCCATACAAGAGATCCTGATGAATTATGCTTTTTGGGTGTCTGTTGAGACATTGGTGTCGGATGTGATTGCATTGTATTGGGATCTGACGGATTCATGTTCTGATCAGTATTTTGATTGGCATTAGCAGCGGGAGTTTGGGCGTTGGTTTGATGATGACCCATCAACATATCATAGGCAGCCGCTCCGGCAACTCCTCCGGCAACTCCTTTAAGAAAATTTCCTCTTTGCGGAGCTGTTGCGTTATTGGGGGATATCTGTCGCGTAGTTGGAGCTGACGGTGCTACAGGGCGCGCATTAAAACCTGAATTATTAGTTGCTGGAGGTCTCGTCATGGTACGTTGAAAAGATTGTCCTCCATTAGGAGTTATTCTAGTATAGGAAGGTGAGCTGAAGGTTCTGCTTCCCCTGCTACCCATGGAAAACCCTCGTCCTGCTCTTGCTTCAGCTTGATGAGAGGAAGAAATGAGGAGCGGGGGGCTAATCAAAGCAGCACTTAATAAAAATAACAGTGTACGGCTGTGTAAGGTCGCACGTTTCATTTTATTGATCCATCTCTTAAGGTTATGAAATTATTGTCCAGCAATACTGATTTCATCAATCCGTAGAGTTGGACTATTGGTAGTATATCTGAAATCAAGATCGTTTGCGACGTGAAGTTTTGAAAACATGTCCATTAGATTGCCAGCAAGTGTGAATTCCATAATTGGTTCAGCAATTTTTCCATTTCTGATCATAAACCCACTGGCGCCACGACTATAGTCACCTGTGACAATATTGACCGATGAACCTAATAGTTCTGTTATGTAAATACCTTCTGCAATATCTTTCATCAATTCTTCGGGGGTTTGTTTGCCAGGCTGAATATACAGATTGGTTGTCGTTGGTGTGGGTGGAGATGATGGACCTCTGGTTGCGTGACCGTTGCTTTGCAGACCGAGTTGTTTTGCTGTACGATTGTCTAACAACCAATTGGCTATTTTACCAGAATCAACCAGTTTCAATTCTTCAGGAAACAATCCTTCAGCATCAAAAGGACGAGATGCCAACCCTCTTATTTTGTATGGATTATCAATAATGGTTATATTTTCGGGAAAAACAAACTGTCCCATTTTCTCTTTCAAAAAAGAAGTTCCTTTTGCAATTGCATGACCATTTAATGCACTTGCCAAATGAGAAACAATGCTGTTGGCAACCCGAGGATGAAAAACGACAGATAATATACCTGTTTTGGGTTTGGAGGGATTTAATTTGGCCAACGTTTTACGGGCGGCATTTTCACCGATGATTTTGGGGGACTGTAAATCCTGAAGATGAACAGAGGAATGAAAGTCATAATCTCTTTGCATTTCTGTACCGGTTCCTGCCAGAACACAAACAGCCAGCGAATGAGAGGTACGTTGATAAGATCCCAAAAAACCCTTACTGTTTGCCAGGGTCATAGCTGTCTTGCCATAACTGCAGCTTCCTCCCATACTATTTGTTATTCCTTTTATGGTTATTGCGGCAGTTTCCACGGCTTTGGCTTGCTCAATCATCTGTTTGGTTGATTGTTCTGTAGGGTCATACAGATCTAGCTTTTGCGGTTCAATATAATTTTTTCCTGAGGGTGCGGGCAATTCGGCATAGGGATCCTCTGGCAATATTTTTGCCATTGAAATAGCATGCTCTACCAGCTTTTCCATATTCTGTTGTTGCAAATCAGTTGTTGAGACTGTTGAAACGCGTTTGTTAACTAAAACTCTTAATCCAACTGTTTTTGATTCGGAACGTTCAAGCTCTTCCACCTGACCATTTCTGACCTGCACACCAACGGATGTAGATTCAAGATAGATTGCATCCGCATCGGTCGCCCCTGCCTTTTCAGCCTTTAAAATCAGGTTTTTGATAAAATCTTTATGATCTGTCATTGTGCAAGACTTTCGGTAATACTTGATAGAAATGGAACGTTTTCAATAGGACCCAGTGCTGTTAGCGTGGGAACACGGGTAAAAATGTGTTTTGCAGCTTGGCATATGTCATCAAGGGTGACAGCATCAATGCGTTTGGAAATTTCCTGGGGGGAAATGATCCGGCCATAAATCTGTAAATGACGTGCAAGTTGTTCACAACGGCTGTTAGTGCTTTCCATTGACATTAACAGGGAAGACTTTAATTGAGCCTTGGTGCGTTGTAATTCCTCGGGCTTGATGTATTTTTGAATATTTTTCAATTCTTGTACGAGAACAGGCATTAATTCCTTGACCTGTTCTTTACCAGTACCTGTATAAATACTGAATATTCCATCATCCTGATGGGTAAGGTTATAAGCGTAGATTGTGTAAACAAGCCCTCTTTTTTCTCGTATTTCCTGAAAAAGACGGGAGGACATTCCGCCACCGAGAATAATAGATAAAAGAATGGAGGCATAATAACATGGATGTTTGAATGTAAATGATGGAAAGCCCAGAATAATATGTGCCTGATCCAAGTGTTTTAATTTTCTGAATTCCCCACCTTTATATAGGGCTGCAACAGGAGAGACTGATTTTTTTTTTGGTAAGTCTTTGAAATATTTGTTTACATACGCAACAATTTTATTGTGTTCAATATTACCAGCTGCAGAGAAAATAATATTTTCCGCATTATAATGTGAATTCATATAGTGTTGCAGATGTTCTTTTTGCAAAGATCTGATAATACTGCTTGTCCCAAGAGTGGGACGTCCCATTGGTTGATCGGGATAAGCGGTTTCCTGGAAATAATCGAAAATGATTTCATCAGGTGTATCATTAACTTGACCGATTTCCTGAAGAATAACATTTCTCTCTTTTTCAAATTCTTCCGCATCAAAAATACTATGGATCAAGATATCGCCCAGAATATCTGTCCCCAGTTCCACATCATCCTTTAAAAGTTTAAGATAATAGGCTGTAAGTTCGCGGGCGGTAAAGGCATTGATGTGTCCACCAACATTTTCAACCGTTTCCGCAATAACGGATGCAGAGCGCGAGTGTGTACCCTTGAAAGCCATATGTTCCAGAAAATGGGATATTCCATTTTCTTCAGCCTTTTCATATCTTGTCCCGACTGAAACATAAGCTCCCATGGAAACGGTTTCTACATGTTTCATCTGTTCAGTCACGACCAACATGCCGGAAGGAAGACGTGTGATATTTATGGCTTGATTCATAATTATCCTAAAATTAAAAATTATTTTGATAGACTACAGTGCGGACTGAATTTTCAATTGCTTGTAAATCTGCAGGAAGAATTTGATAGTTTTCTTTTCTTTCATATAAATCCGCCATTGCAAGTGGCAGTGGAGGAAGAATTCCTGTTGCCTGTTTAATCGCATCAGGGAATTTGGCCGGATGAGCTGTTGCAACAGCTACCATAGGGACATCTTTTTCAAGATATTTTTGTGCGGTTATTATTCCGATTGCAGTATGTGGGTCTGCAAGATACAGTGAATCTTTGAAAATTTTTGTAATGGCTTTTTTCGTTTCTTCATTATTCAGTGACATTCCCTTAAAATTCTGAGTCGCTTTTGTCCAGGATTGTTCAGGAATATTCATTTTTCCATCCTTGCGGAAATTTTGCATGATTTGACAGCATTGCGCTGCATCACGATCAAGCAATTCAAAAAGCAACCGTTCAAAATTCGAAGAAATCTGGATATCCATTGAGGGAGATAAACTCGGTTTTACCTCTTGTATACTCATGTCATTATTTAATAAAAAGCGTGTTAGGATATCATTATGATTGGAGGCGACTCCTAAAAATTTAATGGGAAGCCCCATTTTCTTTGCCGTCCATGCAGCAAGTATATTGCCGAAATTTCCTGTTGGGACAGTAAAGGAAACCTCACGGTCAGGAGCGCCTAAACATAGTGCCGCATAAATATAATAGGGAATTTGTGCGGCGATACGCCCCCAATTAATGGAATTTATGGCAGATAAATGCATTTCTTTACGGAATGGCATGTCAGCAAACATGGACTTGACTAAATCCTGGCAATCATCAAAGGAACCTTTAATGGCAATATTATTGATATTGGGTGAAAGGACGGTTGTCATTTGACGACGCTGGACTTCTGATGTGCGTCCATAGGGATGTAAAATAGTGACCGTAAGATATTTACTGTCCTTAAAAGCCTCTATTGCGGCAGAGCCTGTATCGCCTGAGGTCGCACCTACAATTGTGATATGCTCCTCTCGTTGGCTGAGAACATAATCAAACAGGCGTCCCAAAAGCTGCATCGCCATATCTTTAAAAGCCAGGGTGGGACCATGAAAAAGTTCCTGAACAAAAAGGTTGTGTTCGAGCTGAACCAAGGGGACAATTGCTTTATGGTTAAAACTTGCGTAGGATTGTTTGCATAAATCCAAAAGGATGGGAGCAGGTATATCATCCCCTGTAAATAAACCAATAATTTTTGCGGCAAGTTCTGAATAATCAAGCTTTCTCAATTCCCTAAGATCATTATGGGAAAGGTGTGGCCAGGTTTCAGGAATATATAAGCCTCCATCTTCTGCAAGACCCGTAAGGAGCGTATGAGAAAAATTTAAAATTGGGGCTTGTCCCCGTGTGGATATGTAACGCATGGTAACCTGTTTTTTAGATAGAATTTATTTTAAGGGTGGAAGGTCAATTTTGTAAATCGTCAAAGGCCATTTAATCGTTGAATGATTATTATGATCCAATGCCGAATGATGGATAAACTGATTTACAGGAGTATATAGGGTTTTATCCTGTAGAACAAAAGGATGAGCGGGCCATTGCAGGCGGGGATCCGTAACAATTTTATTTAAAATGCGTCCCTGGGTAAAACGATAGATACTGTTTGTGGAGATGTCAGTAAAATAAAGATTGCCTTCATTATCACATGTGATCCCACCTGAAGAGGGAGTTTCAAGCCATAGAATCATCGCTTCATTTAATTCGGATTCCGAATATGTAGGATCATTGAGATACATGGTGTCGATACGATAAAGTGGACCACTGACAGCCTGATAATAAAGTCTCTTTCCATCGGGGGTGATTGCGATTTGGTTAACGTTGAAAAAAGAATTCTGATCGCTACTTGGACGTATAAGATTATGATCGACGATAATGGGTTGTCGAGAATATAGGCTGGATGAATTGCTTAAGACACGTCTGGCTTGATTATTGTTTAAATCCATAATAATCAAGGCGGGGGCACCTTTATCTGCAAAATAAGCATGATGGTCGTGGACAGCCAACGCATTAAAAACCGATTTAGGCAAAATGACAGAGGAAGGAATGGGATAGGTATCAACAACCTTATTGGTTTTTGTATCTATCTTAATTATTTTAATGCCTTTTTTATTTGGCTTGTTTCCGAATTTATCGATACCATTATCAATGATCCATAGATAACCATCAGGTGTTAAGGTCATTCCAGACAATCCAACAAATGCGTTTGAGGGATCAAGGTTGGATGTCTTGTTCCAGTCATTCCATTGACCTCCCGGATATGGAGTAACTGAGTTGTCAGCGTTTATAGTTGCTAGAGAAGGGCCTGAATCTCTATTGTAATTGAAAAATTGAACAAAAATTCTTTTTTCCGTATCAACCGCAATATAATTTGGAATATATTGATTAACAGTTGCAACGCTTTGTAACGCATTGGATGGTAATAGAGAGGGTTGATCTAATTTTTGCTTTGCCATACCCTTGTCAAAAGAGACGAACACAACCATCAGGATCATGGACAGGGCAATGAAACAATATTTTAAAATGCTCATGATGAATATTCTATTACCAGTTAATTTTTGTTTATTTATAAGTTAAAATCAAAGATTATGATAGAGACTAACCTTATTTAATACTGTTATTCTCATAATAGAATAAAAAAAATGTATAACGCACGAAATTTTAAACCAAAAAATTTGTATTGATTAATTTTTGACCATTCTTCTGTTTATAAAGTGACATTTGTTTATGACAAATTATAAGCTGTTGATAAAATTGGGTATGGATTACATATCCGAGGGAAAATTTCAAGAAGCGGATCAAGCTTTCTTTGAAATTTTAGAAAGCAATCCTGATGAACCAGATGCATTATATGGGCGCTCACTTGTTTTTTATATGGCCAAAAGGTTTGATCTATCCATAGGTTTCGCAGGTAGGGCCGTCCAACTTTCTTCCAAACCTGAATATTATGTAATTCTTGGGAAAGCGCTGCATTGTCAGGGTCATTTAAATGAGGCTAAATCAGCGCTAAAAAGTGCAATTATTTTACAACCATCCGATGATCGGGCATTAAACGCCATAGCAAGAGTTTATAATGATTTAGATGATTATACACGTGCCGAACAGACATTTAAGCAGGCGGTTGAATTACAACAGAAGACATTCAATTATTGGAATGATTTGATCGATTTTTATTGGGATCGGCATTTTTATGAAACAGCTTTGTCGGTTGCACAGGAATCTGTCAGGAATAATCCAGGAGAAATAGATTTTCTATTTAAACTTGCATTGGTTTTGCAGGCGTTAAATTTGTTGGATGAAGCTGTTATTGTTTATAAGAAAATTATTCATTTAAAACATGATGATTACGGTGCCTATGCTAATTTAGGGGGGATATTATTTCAATTAAATCAAATTGATGAAGCCAAACATTATTTGGAAAAAGCATTTGATAAGCAGAATGACAATTCAGAATGTCAGGTTAATTTGTCCCTTGTTTATATGGCAGAGGGATCATTGCTGAAATCTCTAAAGTTACTGAAGAAGGTTTATGACAAATTTCCGGCAGATCTGAAAATAGGCTTGAATTTAGGTACGTTATTTTTTGAATTAGGAATGATTGACGAGGCTGAAAAACTGTATATTAGATTGTTTCATGATGATGATTTACATTTTTTGTCAGAGGAAGATCAGAACAGAATAAAATATAATTTGTCATCGATATTATTGGCTAAGTGTCAATTTAAAGAAGGCTGGAGACTTATGGAATCTCGTCATCCTTTACTTGAAATTGCTCCAGAATATTCTGATATACCTTTTTGGGACGGGAAAGTGCTAAAAGGCACATTGCTGATAAGATCAGAACAGGGATTGGGGGATATTCTTCAGTTTATCCGGTATCTGCCATATTTAGATAAAAACCTTTCTATAATTTTGGAAGTTCCTTTACCTGTATATCGATTGGTTGGATTGGTTATTGTTCAACAGGAATTAAATAATATTTGTAAAGTTATTGTAAAAGGGGAGGAAATTAATCAGCCAATTGATTTCCAGGCAAGATTAATGAGTTTGCCCTATTTGTTAGATATCAATTTCATTCCAATTATGCCTACAGTTATTCTTGATAAAACAAATGAAATAGTTTTGCATGAAAACAAATTTCATGTTGGAATTTGTTGGGCAGGTAGTCCGGATTATCGATTTGACCGAATAAGGTCTATATCTTTTAAATTATTATCAACGTTATTTTCAATTCAACATGTGATTTTTCAATCTTTACAAATTAATTTTTCTCAGAAATTACTTGATAAATATAAAATATTGACTTTACCACAGGGTGATTTACTTGATACAGCCATAATTATGCAGAAAATGGACTTGATCATAACAGTTGATACTGTAATAGCGCATCTTGCCGGTATTTTAGGTAAAGAGACCTGGCTTTTAAACCGTTATGGTGGGGATTGGCGATGGTACAATCAAAGTCCCGATATACCAAAAAAGAATTTGTGGTATCCAACTTTGACATTATTCAAACAAGAAAAAGCGGGGAATGGGGAAGAGAGCTGGCAAGCTGTCATTGATAAGGTAAAACTTGCATTGGAAAAAAAAGTAAGTAAATTTATAAATTGATATTTTCTGACTGAGGTTGATGTTGTGTTACCTTAGATTTTTCAGATTGTTGACCAGTAATTTTTTCTTCAGCTTGGTATAGTTTTTGAAGAATAGCGTCTCTTATGAGAGACAATTTGGTTTTATCTTGAATTTTTAGACCAAACGCGTCTTTAACATAGAAAACATCCACAGCTCTAATACCATAAGTTGTAATATGGGCGGAACTTATCTGTAGATTTTGTTCCTTAATAGTCTTTGTCACATCATAAAGTAAACCAATCCGGTCACGTCCATTGATTTCAATGACGGTAAAACTGTTAGAAGCCTGATTGTCTATAACAACACGGGGAGGGACATGAATTGCCCGCATACGTCTTCCATATAACAGGTGATGGGAATAATTATATATGCATTGTTCTATGTCTGTTTTCTGTTCGAGAGTTGAATGAATTAATTCCTCAACTCTTTTCAGGCGGTGGGGTTCATCAAAAACATCTTTGGAGGCATTTTGTATCCAGAATGTATCCAGAATCATGCCATTTGTGAGGGTGTGAATTCGTGCATCCACAATGGATGCCCCAGCAATCGATAGGGCACCTGCGATTTTTGAAAATAAACCGGAGTGATCCTGTGTATAGATGGTGACTTCTGTGACACCACGGTCATGAATGGGATGGGTATGGACCGTTAGGGGAGAGCTTGATTGATTAGCTTTCGTAATTATTTCCGCGTGGCGCAAATATGTGTCTTGATCAAAAGATAGCCAATAACTGGCATATCCCAGCTTGATAAAATCATCAATTTCCCATGAATTGAATTCTTTGCTATTCAACAGGTTGGTGATACTATCTTTACTCTGGTGGACTCGGGTATCTTGTTCAGCAGTTGCAAGACTTCCTTCTAACACCTCGGATATTCGGTTGTAAAGTTCGACTAAAAGGGTGGCTTTCCATGCATTCCAAACTTTATCGTTAACGGCACGAATATCAGAAACGGTTAGTAAAAATAATAAACGAAGACGTTCTGGAGATTGAATGGTATCAACCAGATCCAAAATTGTTTTTGGGTCATCGATATCGCGTTGAAATGCAGTACTGCTTAAAAGCAGGTGATGAAGGATAAGCCAGGAAACGGTATCTGATTCATCGGCTGACATATGCAATCTTGCACAAATATTAACCGCCATTTGAGAACCAAGTTCAGAATGATCTGAACCTTTGCCTTTGCCTGAATCATGAAGAAGGGTGGCAAGATATAATGCCCGTCGTGACTGTAATCCCTGAATGAGTTTGTAGGCAAAATGCAAATCCTCGGGATAATATCCTGCTTCGAGTAGCGCCAAAAGTTTGACAGCTTCAATACTATGTTGATCAACGGTAAATACATGATAGGTATCAAATTGCATCTGTCCCACCATATGACGCCATTCAGGAATGAACTGACCCAATACACCTGTTGTATTAAGGATTTGCAGCCAATGAAAATTATATTGTTCGTCCGAGACTGGGTCAAACGGAACAGCTATCTGACGTTCATTTTTATTCTGGCTTAGACGTTTATAGCGTGCTTTTGAAGTAAGTACTTTCGGTATATCGCATAACAGATCAAGGAAAATATGGGAAGCCTCTTTGTCCCCACGTAATAGGTTGGTCTGTCGTTCCGCTCTGATCATTTGATGAATTGCCAGAGGATGAATGGCACGTTTTTGGGTCTGGGCAATCTTAAGCATCCGCATCATGTAAATGGGTTGATTGTCAAATGAAATTTTTGGCGTTGGAAAAAGCTGGTTTTCTAAAAGGGCAAAACCGGTATGTTCAAGAAATTTATTGTTTTGATAATCGGTTATTTTGAGCCGTTGGGCATGAAGATATAAAGCCGCCTCGATAACATAGGTTAAACGCGTTATTTCGCGGGCCGTAAGAAAATAATGTCGCATAAATCGTTCAACACCGACTTGTTGTCCATGTCGTGTGTATCCCATCCTCCCCCCAATGATGGGCTGCATATCAAAAGTCAATCGGTCTTCAGCTCGTCCTGCGATATAGTGCAACTGAAAACGAACCGTCCATAAAAAATTATGCGCTCTCCTTAAACGTCGAACCTCTTGTTCATTCAGTACATTCAAGGATCCGATATATGGATTGATAAAGATATTGTCCTGCTGATTTAACCCGAGGATATAGCGGCATTCCCAATGAATTGTCTGTAAGTCTCTTAGCCCTCCCAAACCTTCTTTGATATTAGGTTCAACTAGATACGGAGTTTCTCCAAATTTTTTGTACCTGTTTTTTTTCTCTTTACGCTTTTCCTGAATATAACGAACATCACCCACGGTTTCATGGGTCCTTTTGAATTCAATACTAAATTGGTTGAAAAGTTTCTGATCTCCGCTTACAAAACGTGAATCAAGTAAAGTGGTCAAAATGGTTATGTCTTTTTGTGCTGTTGAAAGACATTCCGAAATGGAACGTGTGGCATGACCAACTTTTAACCCTAAATCCCAAAGAAAATATAAAAATTGTTCAATCGTATTGAGCAGATTGCTTGAGGGACGCTCAGACGTTAAAAAAAGAAGGTCAATATCACTGAACGGGGCAAGGGCCTTTCTTCCATATCCACCTGTCGCGACCAATGCTATGGAATGTGTGGCGATATCTGTGGAGGGTAAGGTTTTATAGATAAAATCAAATATAACGGTAATTAAACCGTCAATATATTCGGCCAATTCCGTGGCGGCTTTCAGTCCTGGAATTTTGGATATCTCAAATTCGGATTGAATTTGTGTCTGGATGCGCCCGAGATGACGTCTAAAAATCTGAAGCAATTCCTCTCTGGATAAATCTGGATTATTATTTAAAATCTTTTGAACGTAATTGCGAAGAGATTCTGTCGCTTTTTCAGGGTGAGAGGAGAAATTAAGTAAAGATTGCTTCAATTTATTTAACCAATTTCATAATGGAATAAAGGGCATTTACAGATAATAATTAAAAAAAAATCATCATCTATCAATAACTTTTTTTAGTTTATAAAGAATATTTATGGCATTTATTGGAGTGATTTGATCCGGATTGATTTCCATAAGGGCAGTTTCTATTTCATTAAGCATTTTTCGTTTTTCAGTATCAAAATTTCCCTGGGAATGATCCTGATTTCCAACCGTTGCATCAGTGTCTGATAGAGGGAGTGAGATTTGGGAACCATACTGTTGCGTTTCAAGAGTTTGTAAAACCGATTTTGCCCTGTTTAACGTTGTTGTTGGAACTCCTGCTAACTGTGCGACATGAATACCCCAACTATGTTCGGCTGCGCCAGGCACTACCTCATATTGGAAAATTATGGAACCTTTCCATTCTTTAATTTTCATGGTAAAATTTTGTATAAATGGCAAATGATGGGTCAATTGTGATAATTCATGAAAATGTGTGGCGAAAATTGTACGACATTGTATCGTATTATGCAAGGTTTCTAATATAGCCCAGGCGATGGCCAATCCATCCAGGGTTGAAGTTCCTCTTCCTATTTCATCAATTACAACAAGAGAACGGGGACCAGCCTGATTTAGAATTGAAGCTGCCTCGGTCATTTCAACCATAAAGGTTGATCGGCCATTGGCAAGGTCATCAGAGGCACCCACCCTTGAGAACAGGCGATCGACAATTCCAATTTCGGCATTTGTTGCAGGTAAGGGCAAACCACTTTGTGCAAGAATGACGTTTAGGGCGACTTGTCTTAGGAATGTTGATTTTCCGGCCATGTTAGGACCTGTAAGCAGCATAACCCTTTTATTGTTGGATAAATTGCAGGAGTTGGGTGTAAACTTATCAGGTTTTTGTAACGCGGCCTCAACAACTGGATGGCGTGCGTTTTTAAGTGTGAAGCGTGTATCATTGGTTAAAGTTGGTACACACCATTCTTGCGAGGAATAAAGCGTCGCACATGCCTGTAAAACATCAATGACGGCAATGGCGTTTGCCAGAAGCGGCAAATCCCTTTCCCGTAACGTTTCCTCAATCAGCTTATCAAAAAGCATCTTTTCATATTCTGCAGAAATGGAGGAAGATTCAAGGATCTTTGTATTTAAGATATTTAATTCGTCGGTTGTATAACGTGCAAGATTAACTGTTCCCTGTCTTAAAATCAGTTCTGGACAATCTTTTAATTTTGCGGCTGCAGTACGACTGAGCTCAATGATATATCCCAATTGGTTGCTAAATCGAATCTTTAATGTGGTGATATCATATTTTTTGCAGTATTTTTGTTGCAAATCAATAATTATTTGCCGGCTTTGCTGATGAAGATGACGGTAAGTGTCAAGCTTTTCATCATAACCCTCTTTGATAATTGAACCCTCTTCCAGTTTAAGGGGAGGATTTTCCATCAAGGCTTTGGTTAAATTTTCAAGAAGGATGTTTCCTGATAAAAGATAATGCTTGATTTTATGGATATAAGGTGGAGTCCGATCAATTTTTTTTTCGTATTTCGACAAGATTTGTGCTATTTTTCTGGCAACATGCAAACCGTTTCGTATGGATGCCAGATCACGGGGAGAACCTCTGCCGACCGAAATTCGACCCAGAGAGCGGGCAATGTCTGGCGAACCTTTCAGGGTCTGGTGTAGAAGGGTTAGAAGCTGTGTATTTTGATATAGATAAATCCATCCTTTTTGTCGGGCTTCAATTTTATCGATTTCAGTCAGGGGTGACGACAGCCAATTCGCCAACATTCTTGAACCTGGTGCCGTAATGGCACGGTTAATGCTGGAAAATAGGGTAAATTGGTTGTTGCCGGCATTATTTTCAAGAATTTCAAGACTGTTTCTCGTTGCTGGATCAATAGCTAGGATTGATTCGTATTTTTGTGATTGAGGACGTGATAATTGTGGAATTCTACCATTTTGTGTTTGGCTAATATAGGTGATCAGTTCATATCCAGCAATAATTTCTTCATTTTTGAAATCACCTAGTGCGGATAAGGAGTTGATATTGAATAAATTTGCAAGTTGTTTTTGAGCAATCTTGATATTATTGATTTCATTCAATATTGTTTGGCGATTTTCATACGAATTTAGATATAAACGATTGGGTGCCAAGATTTCAGAGGGATTGATACGGGCTAAAAAATCATCTAATTGAAAGGATTTGAAATAGCTGGTTTCAAAAATTCCTGTTGAGATATCAATCCATGCCGCTCCCAGATTGGAGGAATTTTTTTTAAGGTCAGGGATGATACAAAGGATATAATTTGGTTGAGAAGCTTTTAATAATTCATCTTCGGTCAGGGTTCCTGGAGTGATTAAACGTATAACAGCTCTTGAAAGCGGGCCTTTTTGATTTTTTCCTCTGTTTTTTGGACTTTCTGTTTGTTCTGCAACGGCAACCTTGAATCCTTTTTTGATGAGACGAGCAAGATAGGTTGCAGCAGTACCAACGGGAACACCACACATGGGAATTGGCTGTCCGGCATGGGTACCACGAGCAGTCAGGGCAATATCGAGTGCATTTGCCGCCGCTTCTGCATCATGAAAGAACAGTTCAAAAAAATCACCCATTCTAAAGAAAAGAAGGGCATCAGGATGTTCTTTTTTAAGAGAAAACCATTGTGCCATTACGGGTGTGGCACCTTTTGCAGAAGGAAGTGTCATATATACCTGTTTAAATTGCTTTTTAATTTATTGTTTTAAAATTCTTTGTCTGACTTTTAGGCAAGTCGAATTCAAATCAATGATATCAAGAATGTGAAGAATTCCTCCATAAACAATTCCGCCTGTTAACACTAAAATAGAGAGATCTATTATACGAAATAAAATTGGATTTTTAATTATATTTTGAAAGAAAATCATTTCTGTCAAAAATATGCTCAAACTCATGATGAATGCGGCAACAAGCATATAAATGATACGTTTTATTATAGAAACTGGTAGGTAAAACGCATCTTTCTTCCATAAAATGAAAGCAAGGGCCCCGACATTAGCAATGGCCGCAATACTGCTTGCCAGAGGGGGGCCCATATGGGCAAGAGGATACATGAATATAAGATTCAGGATGAAATTCAACAAAAGGGTGAATATACCGATTTTTACAGGAGTAGATGTATCACCACGGGCAAAAAAACCGGGAGATAAAACCTTGATAAGGATAAAGGCTGGAAGGCCAACTGTATAGGTCCGTAAGGATTGAGCTGATTTACAGACAGCGTCAAGATTAAAAGCACCATGACCAAATAAAGTTGAAATTATAAGAGGGGCCAAAGTAAATAAACCAAAAGCTGCAGGAAGTGTCAAAAGCAAACAATAATCAAGAGTTTTATTTTGAATGGATAAGGCAGCTTCTTTATTTCCGGTATTAAGCTCTTTTGTCAATAGGGGTAATAGGGTTGTTCCTGCAGCAGCCCCCAGAACACCAAGGGGTAGCTGATTAATTCGGTCAGCAAAATACATGACTGAAACGCTACCGGTCGGTAACAAGGTGGCGATGATTGTATCAATGGTTAAATTGATCTGTGTGATGCCACTTCCAATAATACCGGGGGTCATCTTCCTAAAGAGTTTTTTGATACTTGGACTTAATTTTGGCCGATGGAAAAGGATAGTGATCCCAGCTTTTCTTGCCGCTAACCATAAAATGCCAAACTGGGCCACTCCTGAAATTGTAACTCCCCATGCTGCAGCCCATGCTGCGTTTGGCATAAAAGGGGTTAACCAGAGCAGCGCGGCAATTCCAAATATATTAAAACTGACATAAGCAGCAGCGGCAATGCTGAAATGATGTAAACTGTTCAAAACACCAGCCAATAAAGCTGCTCCACAGATTAAGATCATATAGGGAAAGGTGATACGGCTTAAAATAATGGCTTCATGATAACGATTTTTATCGGTGGTAAAACCTGGAGCTATGATGTGAAGCAGTTGGGGCATAAAAATTTCACCCAGTAAGGTAAAAATCAACAAGATAAATATAAGAATATTGAACGATTCATTTGCAAAATGCTTAGCCTCGTTGATATTTTTCTTATCAAGAGTTAGGGTGAATAAGGGGACAAAAGCGGCGTTAAAAGCGCCTTCACCAAATAAACGGCGAAACATGTTTGGTAACCTAAAGGCAACCTGATAGGCATCCTGTAAAGAACCGGCCCCAAGAAAGGCGGCAAGCAGTTGATCCCGAACCAGTCCCAGAAGACGGCTTAACATGGTCCATCCACTGACTGTTAAAAGATTTTTAAACATTGAAACCTTTACCAAGGTGAAGGTGTTTTATAAAACAATATTATTTAGTTATTATCAGATTTATAAATCATAGGCTACACGTTCAACCGCATTAATAAACCTCTTGGATGAAGGACGTGTTAAACATGAGTACCAAGATGACAACTTACCCTGACGGCTTATAATATATTTATAGAAATTCCATCTTGGTTTTGATATATATCCCCCTGCCTTATTCAGCCATTGAAAAAGTGGAATGGCCTGTTTTCCCTTTACATGGCTTTTTTGGGCCAGAATAAAATCAATACGATAACGCTTAAGACAAAAATTCCTGATTTCTTCATTTGTTTCAAACTCTTGATTGCCGAAATCACCGGTAGGAATGGCGATAATATTCAAATCCCAATTTCTAAAATAAAGCCATAAATCCTGTAAATCTTCATATTGAGGCGTAAATTTACAATGAGACGCGGTATTGATAATTAATAAAGGCTTACCCTGAAATTTACCAAGGTTAATACTTTCTCCTGTAGAAGAGGATATAGTTAAATCATAGAGTGATGTGGTCATTATATATGTTATGGATTCAGTTTCGTTGACAAGATTTTTAAAATTTTTTTTATTATATTAAATATTATTTCAAATATAAATGTTTATTTATTCGAAAGGAATGGGACGGGACATCAATCTTTCCTTTGCTTGATGAATGGTGATTTTATCACTTAATATGGCGGCGACTGTTTCAATAATTGGAACGTCAATATGATGGTTTTGCGCTCTTTTAAGCAAGGCGGGAGTGGTTGTAACGCCTTCTGTCACGACAGTTCTTTCCTTTAGGATGGCGTCAAGTTTTTTTCCATTACCTAGCTCGATTCCTAATGAATAGTTTCTAGATGACGTTCCCGTGCATGTCAAAATCATGTCTCCCAATCCAGCCAATCCTGATAATGTTCTGGGAGATCCTCCCAATCCGAGACTGAGTCTCGAGAGTTCGCTAATACCACGGGTTATTAGCGAAGCACGGGCATTTTCCCCCAAACCGGCCCCAATTGCCGCTCCTGCGGCAATTGCAAATATGTTTTTTGCAGCACCGCCAATTTGAACACCAATGGGATCATCATTTTTATAAAAACGAAAATTAAAAGTTGAAATTTCATCTGAAATTTCCTGGGCCATTTGTATGTTTTCAGACGCGATAACACTGGCTGTTGGTAAATTTGCTGCTACTTCGTGAGCAAAATTTGGGCCTGACAAAATGGCAATATTCTGTTTTGACACAAATTCTTCAATTATTTCTGATGGAAATTTAAGGGTTTGCTGTTCTACACCTTTGCAGCAGACAATAATCGGACATTGTAAACTACTGATATTCGGTAGAATGGAGCGGATAAATTGAAGAGGTACTGCCAGGAAAATAAGGTCGGCATTCTTTGGAAATGAATTATGAACCTGAATATTATCTGGTAAAGGGAAATTTTTTAATCTTGAAAGTGTTTTTGTATTCGGATCGGGAAGCTCTTTTCTACTCCATAAATATACGTTGGCATTTGTACGAGCAACATGAATGGCAAGGGCTATTCCCCAAGCGCCGGCACCAATGACAGCAATCGATTTCTTCATGTTTCATAATCCTTCAAATAATAAAAGACTCAGTGTTCAAAACGAGACTTCATTTCAGACAAAGGCCAACGTGGACGAGGTATCAAATCAATGTCGTTTGGAATAAAATTATTTGTAATGGTCTTTTTTAAAATTTCAATTGCTGCCCATCCAATCATAACTGCGTTATCCGTACAATAACGAATTGGAGGTGCTATAAATTCCATATTATATTGACTGGCAAGTCTCATTAGATGAAACTTTAAATATTGGTTGGCCGCAACCCCACCAGCTGTCGCAAGAATTTTGGTTTTAGGGGCCATTTGAATGGCATTCTCTAATCTGTTGACAATGGTATCCGTTATAGTTTTCTGGAAACTCGCCGCAATGTCAGCTGCCAAAGAGCGTGGCAAGCAAGATAAGTCCTTATAGGGTTCTAGTAAATTAGCTACTGCCGTTTTAAGTCCGGAAAATGAGAAGTCACATCCGTCACGGCCATATAAAGGATGAGGCATGATGAATGCATTTTCATTTCCCTCTTTTGCCAAGGCTTCAAGAGCTGGACCACCAGGCCAGGGAAGTCCAAGCATTTTTGCAACTTTATCAAAAGCCTCGCCAGCCGCATCATCAATAGTACCTCCCAAATGCTGATATTTACCGACATCGCCAACATAGATACATTGACAATGGCCACCTGATGTTAAAAATAATAGATAGGGAAATTCTATTTTCTTGCTTGAAATATCCGGTAAACGGACGGTAAGGGCATGAGCCTCGATGTGATTGATACCAATAAAGGGAATTTTTTTTGAAAGTGCCAGACCTTTTGCAAAACTGCTGCCAACAATCACCCCACCAATTAAACCGGGTCCGCAGGTTGCGGCAATGGCATCAATTTGACACCAAGAAACTTTTGCCTCATCCAACAATGAATTTACCAAAGAAGGAAGATGGTGCATATGAGCACGGGCAGCTATTTCTGGTACCACACCACCAAAATGAACATGTTCCTTTTGTGAATGAACCTTTTCTCCCAAAACCATTCCGTCCGAACGAATGATTGCGCATGCTGTATCATCACAAGAAGATTCAATAGCCAGAATTTTAAAGCAGTTATTTGTTTTTATACGTGTTTGGTGTATGGATATCATAATGAATATTTTTCTTTTAAAGAGAATATGAGCATAAATATAGATAAAGTATATTTTTATGGATATCAAAAACATAGTACATATTGCTTCAAATCCCAATTTACAACGGGTTGCCGCCAAGGCTGCGGAATTACAGAAAGCAAACTATATTAAAGCCCATGGAAAAAGAGGACTGCCCCTGCGAGTAGGAACCAGGGGTTCTCCTTTGGCCTTGGTCCAGACTCGCAATTTTCTCACATTATTGACACAATTCTGCCCTTTATTACGTCAGATTGGGGCGTTTCAGGAATTTCAAATTCATACTTCAGGAGATCGCATACAGGATCGACGTTTGGCTGAAATCGGTGGCAAGGGATTATTTGCCAAGGAAATTCATGAACAGCTGTTGGAAGGGAATATTGATTTTGCTGTCCATAGCCTTAAAGATCTAGAAACAGACCTGCCCAAAGGTCTTGTTTTGGCATGTACGCTAAAAAGACAAGATGCGAGGGATGCTTTAATTGTTAGAAGTGAATATCAACCCATTGATTCTAAAAATCCATTTGATGTTTTACCAAAAGGCGCGTTGATCGGGTCTTCTTCCGTACGACGTCAAGCTCAATTGCTGCATTATAGACCTGATTTGAAATTTGGATTGTTGAGGGGTAATATTCAGACACGTTTGGATAAAATTACCTCAAAACAATTTGATGCAACTTTTCTTGCTGCTGCAGGATTGCAAAGACTGGATATGGAGCATCGAATTGATGTTTTGATTGATCCCTCAATTATGGTTCCAGCGGCGGGTCAAGGTATTGTTGGAATCACAGTTAGAGAAAAAGACACAGAATTGCTTGAGATGCTTTCGGCAATTGAAAATAGGGAGGCAAAGGCGGTATCCAGCGCTGAACGTGCCTTGCTGGCTGAGCTTGATGGATCTTGTCGAACACCAATTGGCGGGTATGCAAGGGTTGTTTCTTTTCCGGGTCAGGAAGAACGGTTGCATTTAACGGGATTGGTTGCAAGAGAAGACGGTTCTTTTTTAATCAAAAAAGATGTTATAGGAACTCTGGAAGAAGCTGAATTGATCGGTCATGAGTTAGGTAAACAATTGCGTAAAGATAGTCCGAATGATATTTTTGAGTCTTGAAATTGGGTGATAAGCAAAAAAATTATGTTGTAATAACTCGGCCAGAACCAGGGTTGAGTGAAACGATTTTAAAGGTTCAGAAATTGGGATGGAAAACATTAGCCTTACCCTTGATGAATGTTAATCAATTATCTGTTGAATTTACCAATATTGATCAAATTCAGGCTATTTTGTTTACAAGCCGCCAAGCCATCATTTCTACGGTAAAATTATTTATTCGGCAAGATATAAGATATAGGGATATCCCTGTTTTTGCTGTTGGCGATATAACTGCGCATGATGCTAAAATTGCTGGTTTTGAAAAGGTTCAAAGTGCGCATAAAGATTCGAACGCTTTGAATGATTTAATTCAAAGGGAATTGTTTCCTAAACAAGGCGGTTTATTGTTTCCTGTAGGAAAAGGGCAGGGAAAACAATTGATTTCCAATTTACAAAATTATGGTTTCAAAATGATTGTGGAAGAAGTGTACGAAACCAGACAAAAAGATTTTATACCTTTTTCTTTTATTGAGAAACTCAAACAGGGGGAAATTAATACAATTCTATTTTTCTCTTCGGAAACAGCCCAGTTTTTTAAGGATCTTCTATATGAAGAGTATAGATATTTGCTTAACCAGATTTATGCTATTGCAATAAGTGAAAAAGTGAAAAAGGTATTGGAGAATTTTCAGTGGAAAGGGATTGTCGTTGCGGATCATCCCTCTACTGAATCCATGCTTTATCTTATAAAGTGATAGCATGCTCAAAATTATGCATGACCTGCCTCGGTATGTGTTTGGGCTGCCTGTTGTTGTTTATTTTGCCATAAAGAAACAAAATCTATGGGTTGTAGAACAACGGGTGGAAACCCTCCATCTCGTGTAACTTCACTTATAATATTTCGTGCATAAGGGAAAATCAAACGAGGAACTTCGACAAGAAGAATGGGTTCAATCAATTCTTCTGGCGGATTATTCAGGGTTACAACAGCACAGTAGATAAGTTCCGCAATAAAAATTGTGCGACTGGCACCTTCATTTTGTTTTTGTGCCTCTACAGCGTCAATTTTAATTTTTAAACTGACCTCATAAACTCCGTTTTCATTTAATCGGTTGGCATTTGTGTCAATTGAAACCGATATTTGAGGAGCCTCTTGCAAACTTGCGAAAATGGCAGCTCCGTGAGGGACTTCAAATGAAAGATCTTTTGTAAACTGGATATTAAGGGTTAATGGAAGGGAAGGGGGTGTTCCTTCTGTTTGATTGCTCGATACCGTATTTGTTGAGTCAGTCATTATATTCTCTATATATTCTTAATTTAAAAATTTTTAAATTTTCATATAACATAAATTTTATCATTAAATAAAACGATTTATACTAATTAAACTTATAATAAAAAAACAAGAGGCAGTTTAAAAATTGAAATAATTAAATAAAATAATTTGTTTTTAATGTTTTAAATGATCATAAAAGAATATAGTAAATAACTTCAATATAGGTTCAAGTTAACAGGTTAAAAGATGGATTTTTCTGTAGGTGATATTCCCATAGATATTATAATATTTTCCTTGATAGCGATTTTTCTGATTCTCCGTTTGCGAAGCGTATTAGGGAAAAAAACTGGATTTGAGAAACATGAAGCCATTTCCTTGACAGTTAAAGCACCAGCTTTTTTATCAAATACAAAAAATAAACCCGTACAGCCAGCAGTAGCACCTGTACCCAAGGTTAATTATGAAATACCGGCTGCCAATAGTGAATTAGGACAGACTTTACAAAAAATTAGCGCGCTCGATTCAACTTTTGTTCCGCAAAAATTTGTAGCAGGTACTGAAATAGTATTTCGTAAAATTCTAACTGCATTTGCTAATGCAGACTTAAATGGTCTTAGGTCAATGCTGACATCAGATGCCTATTCTTCATTTGAAAGGGCCATTAAAAAACGTCAAGAGGCACACGAAATTCAGAAAATTGAAATCAAAGCAATTTGTTCGATCGCTATAACAAAAGCTGAGATTAAATCTGAAGTTGATCCTAAAAAAGCATTGATTGAGGTTAAGATCATTTCCGATCAACTGAATTGTATATTTGATAAAAAGAAAGAACCTGTAGTTGGCACGGAATCTGTGACGGAATTTATTGATTTCTGGTTATTTGAACGTGTATTAGGAATGAATGGTCAGGATATTTCCTGGCGTTTAAAATCAACTCGTACAGGAACTTGAATTTAATAGGCTTGTTATGAAACGCTTTGTTCGTGCAATATCGATTTCCCTTGGAATATGTCTGACCGCTTGTGTACAGGAAGGTCAGGAAAAACTGTCAGAATTCTATCCGGTTTCCTATCAGGTATTACAGGGATGGAATCAGGAAAACCACTCACAAATTTTGACAGTTTTTCGTCAAACCTGTAGGCAGATAAAAAAATTGCCATCTACCACTTATCTAGGGGGAGTTAGCGGTTTGCCAGGAAGTCAGGCTAAGGATTGGATTCCAGTTTGTATTGCTGCGGAACAGATTGATATCAAACAACCTCTACAAGTGAAAAACTTTTTTGAACAATGGCTGCAACCCTATCAATATTCCTATAGAATTCAGAAAGGAAAGGTGACAGGATATTATGAACCAGAAATTGAAGGGTCAACTGTAAAAACAGGCAATTATCAAGTACCTGTATATACACGTCCCAACGATCTGAAAGCGCGTAAAACTGTTGATGGTCAAATTCAGTATGGTCACATGCAGAATAATCAATTCATTCCCTACTACACACGTGCTGAAATTGACAGAGGGGCATTAAACGGTAAAAATCTTGAAATTGTATGGTTAAAAAATTCGGCAGATCTGTTTTTTATGCAAATTCAAGGATCAGGCCGGATTTTGTTACCGGACGGTAAAATTTTACGTCTGGCTTATGCCGGCAAGAATGGACAACCCTATACACCATTAGGAAAAATCCTTATTGACAAAGGATATATGAATTCTGATGCAATCAATATTTATTCATTGAGGACGTGGTTATTCAACCATCCTGATCAAGCACTCTCCCTGATGGAAGAAAATAAAAATTACGTTTTCTTTAAAATTTTAAATAATCAAATTCTTGATGAAGGACCAAAAGGTGCTTTTAATGTTAGTTTAAGTGCAGGCCGATCTGCTGCTGTTGATAAAAAATGGATACCGTTGGGTAGTCCTTTATGGATTGAAACCCTAATGCCTGAACCTGGACATCAGGATAAAAGGTCATGGAAACATATGGTCTTTGCCCATGACTTGGGCGGGGATATTCATGGAATGAACCGGCTGGACCTATTCACCGGATGGGGTAAGACCGCTGAATGGTATGCGGGGCTGATGAATGAAAAAGGAAAGATATATCTTTTGTTGCCCCGTCAGTTTTCCCATTCCAATCAGTCAGTTCCTGCATCAGTGAAGCGATAATCAAGTGAGATTTTAGGTGTCTTTACGTAAAAAGACCAAAGTTCAAATAAAACAGGAACTTTTATTACGTCCATATAGCTTCAGGATTGATAGGCATACTATTATTAGGGGGGATTGTTTAACGGTTTTGCAAAAAATGAAAGACCGTTCCGTAGATGTTTTTATTACCTCTCCTCCATATAACCTTGGTATAGTCTATAGCGCTTATCAGGATAAAAAGGGAGAGGCAGAATATCTCGATTGGCTTGAAAAAATCTGTTTTGAAATTAAAAGAGTCATGAAGGATGATGCTTCGTTTTTTTTGAATATTGCCGGATCATCATCAAATCCTTGGTTGCCATTTGAACTGATTGTCCGATTGAGAAAAATTTTCATATTGCAAAATCACATAGAATGGGTGAAGTCTATTTCAATAGGTGAGGAAAGTTACGGTCATTTCAAACCTGTAGTCAGCAAACGATTTCTGCATCGCAATCATGAATATATATTCCATTTGACGAAAACTGGAATCGTGCAGTTAAATCGTCTCAATGTAGGGGTTCCATATAAGGATAAGTCCAATATTGCTAGACGATCTCATACGTATGATTTACGTTGTCGAGGTGATGTATGGTTTATTCCCTATGACACGATTAGAAAAAAATCGGAAAAATTCAATCATCCTGGAACTTTTCCAATTGCGTTGCCCCAAATGTGTCTAAGGTTGCATGGAAGAAAAAATCCAGTTGTAGTGGATCCGTTTATGGGTACAGGAACTACTTTATTGGCAGCTCATTATGAAGGGGGAAGGGCCATAGGAATGGATATTGATAAAAATTATGTAAAAATTGCCAAAGAAAGGTTGGAAAAAGCGGTATTGACCAAATAAAAGATAAATTCTGATTTATTATTAATTCAAAACTTGATATTTTTTTTGAAATTCTAAAGATTTATAAAAATTCTAGGTTATGTATTGTTTGGAAAACAGTGGATGAAAAAACTTATTTTAATGCTTCTGGTGGTTTTTGCCATCGTTTATGGAGGGGTTGTTACGTATTTAACCCGTTATGATCATTCTACAGCTCCTAGTTTGTCAGATAGTTCACCATTGCGTCACGATAAAATGGCGATGGATGCTTTTAATGTTTTAAGGGAAGCCCGTTGTGATTACTGTCATACGCAAAAAGTGGATATGCCTTTCTATTTCAAGATACCTGTGGCAAATCAGTTGATGCAAAGTGATCGCACAAAGGGACTGGAAAATTTTCATCTTGAACCCGTTCTTGATTCGATGAATAAAGGCGAGCCAGTTGATAATGTTTCCCTGTCTCGTATAGAATTCGTAATGCAACGAAATCTAATGCCGCCATCACTGTATTTGTTAATGCACTGGCATGCACGTCTTTCAGCTGAGCAACGGGATACCGTGATTAAATGGATAAAGCGTGAACGTAGACAAAATTACGCAACATCAGGTGTGGCAGAACAATTTGCTGATGAACCCATTCAACCTATTCCTGAATCTTTAGAGGTCGATGTCAAAAAGGTTGCCCTGGGAGAAAAACTGTTTTTCGAAAAACGTTTGTCTGGTGACAATACCCTTACCTGTGCTTCATGCCATGATCTGAAAAAGGGCGGGGTGGATAATCTTGTAACAGCAACCGGGATTAATGGTCAAAAAGGTCCTATCAATGTACCCACCGTATATAATTCTGTATTCAATCACACTCAGTTTTGGGACGGAAGAGCCAGCGATCTGATGGCACAGGCTGCAGGACCCGTAATGAACCCGATTGAAATGGGATCAAAAAAATGGGAGGAAGTTGCTGACAAATTACGTAAAGACCCTTCATATGAAAAAGATTTCATGAATGTCTATAACAGCCCCGTAATTGACCAGAAAACAATAACAGAAGCGATTGCAGAATATGAAAAAACCTTGATTACTCCAGACAGTACCTTTGATATGTATTTGAAGGGTATAGATAGTGCGATTAGTGAACGGGCTAAACATGGGTATCAAGTTTTTAAGAATATCGGTTGCGCAAGTTGCCATAATGGAGTCGGTGTTGGTGGAGCATCTTTTGCCAAAATGGGACTGCAACGTGATTTTTTCCAGGATCGTCTAAACAAAGCCTTGACAAATGCGGATTTTGGCCGATTTAATTTTACACATGATCAAAATGATCGTTTCTTCTTTAAGATTCCCTTATTACGCAATATTGCCTTGACCGCGCCTTATTTTCATGATGGCAGTGCGAAAACCCTAAAAGAGGCTGTAATTGAAATGGTTAAATATCAAACTCCTGATCATCAAATTCCAGATCAGGATGTTGATGATATTGTAGAATTCCTGAAATCATTAACAGGAAAATATCAAGGTCAATCTATTGATAAAATGAATCCATAATTTCAAGCTAGTTTATTTGTTTAACCTTTCACCTGTTAAAACGGGTGAAAGGTTTTTTTGTTGTGATAAGATAAAGGGTAAATGAAAGAGGATTATTTTGAAAAAAAGACAGCTTAGTAAAGAGGAACGAATATTATGGGATAATTTTACATATTCAATTAAAAAATCTGCAAAACGGGATAAATTAATATATATAAAAAATGATCTTGATTCATTTTTCATGTCTCAAAAACAAACGAATAAAAATAATTTCAAACAGACGAACAATATTAAGAAAATAGTGCTGAATGAAAATTCCTTGTTCATACAGCATTATAAACTTTTTAAAGCTCATAAGAATCAATTAGATAATAAAAATGATTCTTTCATGGCAATTGGACAGAAACAACCCGGACTGGATAAAAATACCTGGAAGAAGTTTCAGAATGGCGGGTTAAAATCGCAATGGAGATTAGATTTACACGGTTTTACAGCACATCATGCATTTTTAGCCTTGGAAAATTTTATTTTAAATGCCTATAGACAACAAATAAGATGTATCGAAATTATAACAGGTGTTGGAAATCTATCCCAAGGTGGTGGTATACTCAAAAGAGAATTACCTCATTGGTTAAATCGTCCTTATATACATTCAATGATACTTGCAACTTCCTATGTGTCTGCCACGAATAATGGAGCGGTTAGAATTCTACTGAAAAAAAGGCGTTAGAATTTTTTTCAATTTTCCCATTGGGAAATTTTCAATGACAACCAGCGTCTCAATGCTAAAGTTGCTGTAGCAGAGGGGATCAATTTTGAAAAATTATCAATTGTTTTTAAACTATTTTGAGTGACAATATTGTTGGCATGTACAATTGATTGAAAATAAGGATTATCAGTGATTTTTTCGAAATTCAAACGCCATTTTGTAACAAGCGCTGAAGGGGTCAGCATGGGCAAAAAAACGGCAAAATTAATTCTGGCTGCAAGGGCAAGGGTTTGCCATATTTCAAATAATGTGTTGCCTGTGCGATAATGGGGCAATTTCGTGTAGAGACTGGAAAAAGAAGGGCTATAAGAGGATTCCTGATCAAATGAAAAAAAGATATGAAATCCCTCGGCCAACAATTTTGGCAGTTCTGCAAACCCCTCAGGGGAATCTATCTGTAATATATCTATTGTTCGGTTACGTAATGCTTCAATTCCAGTTGATAACGTTGTAATTCCGATTACGGGTTTAGTACTGATTTGTAAAAGTTCAATTCCCAATAATGTTGGAAGTTCTTTTCCAATAAGGGTGGAGACTCCCACTTTCATTGTTCTATTCTTTAAAAGATCAGGAATAGAGTTGTGAAAAGGTTGTCTCGATATGACAATAATTGGAGTGATGGTTGAAAATACAGGTATCCAATGTTGATAATCAAAATGAACACGCGGATCAGCGGCCAAGGCTGCGATAATGGCAGATCCAGAAGTTATCAATGCGATCGAGCCGTCTTGGGTTAATCTTGTATCGAATAAATTTGATGCTGTTACACTATCATAACCAGTTGTGAATTGCAGAGATAACAAAGGGTTACTCTCGATATTCTGTTTAAATAAATCTGCTAGTGTGCTGGAAAATTGACCTATTCGACTTTCTTTTGTACCACCCACGATAAGTGAATAGTCATCTTTACCATCTTTAGTAGGGTCAACCGTTGATAAAACTTCATTAGCCTTAATAGGCAATGAGGGTAGAGCTGTTGTCATACCTGTCAGAGATAAAAATTTAAGTAGATGTCGTCTGGATATCGATAAAGACATGAAGGATTGCTTTATAGAAAATTATTTTTTTAAGAGGAAAAAACAAGTAAATCATTAATAAAAAACATGACTGGTTTTATTTTACATGGAATTGTAGCAATATAAAGGCGAAATTGTTATTTATTATACTATTTATAATTTTTTAGAATTTGTATGCTTTTTATTGAGTAAGTTAATGGCATGGGTGATCTGAATTTATCCCAGAATGGGCAAAGAAAAAAAACTGTTAGGAACAAACAGTCTTTTAAATTATGGCTGGACAAACGTTTTCCCTTTTTTTCGGTAATTCAGAAAGAATACATTCAGTTTCCAATGCCTAAGAATTTGAATATTTGGTGGACATTTGGTGCTGCCTTAACTGTTATTTTATTCTTGATGTTACTGACGGGGATTTTTTTAACTTTATATTATACGGCTTTGCCTTATCATGCTTTTCTATCAATAGAGATGATTGAAAGAAGGGTGCCAAGCGGCTGGTTAATTAGATCCATTCATATGGCAGGATCAAATTTGTTTCTGGCTTTTCTATATTTGCATTTGTTTAGGGGATTATATTACGGTTCTTATAAATCACCAAGAGAGCTGGTCTGGTGTTCGGGGATGATTTTGACAGTTTCTGTAATGATAACGGCTTTTGCTGGATATATATTGCCATGGGGGCAAATGTCTTACTGGGCTGCTAATGTAGTTATTCAAGCGATTTCATCCATTCCAATCATAGGACAAAATTTGTCCGGTTGGTTGATGGGTGGGGAAATACCAAACGCACTGACATTACATCGTTACTATACAATTCATTTTGTTATGGCGTTTGTAATCTGTTTTATCGTTTTTCTTCATATCATTTGCATGCATCATGTAAAATCCAATAATCCTGAAGGAATCGATATTACATCAAAAAAGAATGTTCTTCCTTTCTTTCCTTATTTTGTGGCAAAAGATGGGCTGGTTCTAGGCGTTTCCGGATTAATAATGGTTATTTTGATTTTTTTTGAACCAGGGTTGTTGACAAATAGTGAAAATTATATTCCAGCCAATCCACTGGAAACTCCAGCATCCATTGCTCCAGAATGGTATTTCCTACCTTTTTATGGAATTTTACAAATAATACCATATAAATTTGGGGGAATGGTTTTATCAGCAGGAACGATTTTTCTTCTATTCTTGGTTCCGTGGCTGGACTCATCACCTGTTAAATCGGCACGATACAGACCTATTTACCGTATATCATTGATTATTTTGGTTATTGCTTTCGTAATGTTGGGTATTGTAGGAAAATTTCATACATTTAACTCACTTATATGGATGGGACGTCTTTCATTATTGTATTATTATTGCCATTTTTTAGTGATTTTACCCTTATCGGCCCGTTTTGAAATTCGATGTAAATTACATGATTCTTCATTATGTGATAATAAATAGGACGCGATTTATGGGCATGGTTAAGAAGATTGTTCTAGGTTTTTTCTTAAATATCCTGATTTTTATAACGGCAATGATGACAATCTGGGCAGCGGATAAAAATCAATTAATTAAAAATCATGAAATTACTATACCGCATTATGAGTGGAGCTTTAAAGGTTCATTAGGATATTTTGACAATGCGAGTGTGCAAAGGGGTTATCAGGTTTATAGACAAAAATGTGCCTCATGTCACTCCATCAATGTGATGCGTTATGCTGATTTGCAGCAAATGGGATTGACTCTTGAGCATATTGATAAAATTGCCCATAGGGATCAGGTCATGGATGGCAAGGATAATCAAGGGCAGGATTATTACCGTTCAGCCAATGTAACTGATTATTTAAAAAAACCGTACTTTAATGATAATATTGCGAAAACAGCCAATAACGGTAAAATACCGCCGGATTTTTCACGTTACATGATGATCAGAAAAAACGGGGCCGATTATGTGATGGCTCTATTATTGGGTTATGAAACTGCACCATCAGGTTTTCATTTTGACAATAAAGCCTCATATTATAATCTTTATGCACCGCATCACCAGATAGGGATGAAACCTCCTTTGACTGATGGAGATATTCATTATGAAGATGGCACGCCAGCAACTGTTGAACAACAAGCAAGAGATGTTGTCATTTTTCTGAATTGGGCTGCACATCCCCATTTGACAGAACGTCATCGTATGGGAATAATGCTTTTTCTTTATATGATTTTTATCGTTATTCTTGTATTTCTTATTAATCGTAAAGTGTGGTCAAATGTCAATAAATAGTCATACTCATGATAAGCCAGTCATTGGGGTTATCGGTGGTTCGGGATTATATAATATTTCAGGTTTGAGTGATCAGCAGTGGGTGGAAGTTGATACGCCCTGGGGCAAGCCATCCGATCAGTTATTAAAAGGCACACTTGATGGTGTTTCATGTGTATTCTTACCGAGACATGGTCGGGGCCATGTATATTCTCCAACAGATGTGAATTATCGGGCGAATATTGCAGCGATGAAAAAACTAGGTGTTACGGATCTTGTTTCTGTTTCTGCTGTCGGTTCCCTGAAAGAGGAATTGTCCCCAGGTACATTTGTTGTGGTGGATCAATTAATTGACCGTTCACGTTTACGAACCAAAAGTTTTTTTGAAAAGGGATTGGTTGCCCATGTATCTCTGGCTGATCCATTTTGTCCTAAATTGAGTCAGATGCTGTATGAACAGGCAAAACAATCAGAAATCAAAGTTGTCAAGGGGGGAACCTATCTTGTTATGGAAGGCCCCCAGTTTTCAACACGGGCGGAAAGTCAGCTTTATCGTTCATGGGGTGCGTCGGTTATTGGTATGACCAATATGCCAGAGGCAGCTTTGGCGCGAGAGGCAGAAATCTGTTATGCGACAATTGCTATGGTTACCGATTATGATTGTTGGCATGAGGAACATGATGCGGTTAGCGTTGAAGCTGTTGTCAGAATACTGAAGCAAAATGCCAGACATGCCAGCTCTTTGGTTGAGAAATTTATTCCAGCTTTAGGGAAAAGACCTCAGGGGAACAGTGAATGTCAATGTAAACATGCCCTGGATTATGCATTGATAACGGCACCGGAAAAACGTGATCCTGTTTTGGTTGAACGTTTAAAAACGATAGCTAGTCGGGTTTTATAATTTCATTTTTTAAATCTACTCTGATCAATTTTTATAAACCAGAGTAGAGCTTGGATTATTTTGCAACGGGATAATCCGTATAACCTTCTTTTCCCTGACTGAACCAGGTTTTGCTATCAGATGGTTTTAGGGGGATATCATTTTTAATTTTGTGAACAAGGTCGGGATTGGAAATAAATGGTCGGCCGAATGAAACGGCATCCGCCTCATTGTTCTTGATAATTTTTTGAGCAGAGTGCCCATTATAGGAACCATTAATAACAAAATTTCCCTTAAAATTTTTCCTCATTGCGGGAGCGATAGGGGGATAGAAATCCTGATCTGTAAGGGTTGACATGACGAAATTGTCTTCACCTGGTCGTGGTTCCCTCACTTCCAAAAAATTAATATTTTCTTTACTTAAAGCCTTTGAGGCGGCAATAAATAATGGTTCGGGATTACTGTCATGAACGCCTTGAATTTCCTCATTTGGTGAAAGTCTAACTGATGTTCTGTCTGATCCCACTGTTTTGCAGACATTATGTGTTATTTCAATTAGTAGCCTGATTCTATTTTCAATACTTCCGCCGTACTCATCCGTTCTAAAATTGCAATTGTCTCTTAAAAATTCATCAATCAAATATCCATTGGCGGCATGTATTTGTACACCGTCAAATCCCGCTTCCATGGCATGATTTGCAGCTTTTATATAATCATTGATTAATCGGGGAATTTCCTCTTTGGGTAATGCACGCGCTTTTTCATACGGCTTTTTTCCTTCATATGTGTGTGCATATCTTGGAGCTGTGGTTGCTGATGCGGAAATAGGAGAAGGGTAAAATGATGGATGTACGGTTCGACCCATATGCCATAACTGACAAATAATATGACCCCCCTCATCATGAACAGCCTGGGTTATAGGTTTCCATGCCTCAACTTGCTGTTTATTCCATATGCCTGGAGCATATGCCCATCCCAATCCCTCTTGTGAAATTCCTGTTCCTTCTGAAATGATCAGACCTGCAGAGGCTCTTTGGCGATAATATTCTATCATTAAAGAAGTTGGAATATGATCCTTTGTGGCCCGTCCCCGGGTTAAGGGTGCCATGATGATACGGTTAGATGCTTTTATTGCGCCCAATTGAATAGAGTCAAATAAAGTAACCATTTAATTTTTCCAATATTATTATCTTGTTAAGTCAGTTTTATCTATTGACGTAAGCAAATGAACATAATGATATTATCATTAAAGATACGGGAAGGCTATTCGTTCATTATTTTACTTGAAGTCAATATAGCCTTTTTCATCCTGAGTATACCAAATGGACGAATCATGTGGGACAAAAGGTTTACCCGTTTTAATTTTTTCGACCAAATCCGGATTGGAAATAAAAGGACGGCCAAAAGAAACTGCATCGGCTTGTCCCGCTTTAACAATTTTTTGGGCTAGTTGACCATTATACGTTCCATTAATAACGAAATTACCCTTGAAATTTTCCCGCATAGAAGGAAAAATCGGTGGATGATAGTCAGCTTCTGTCAAATCTTTCTCCACATAATTATCTTTATTGCCGATTTGTGGTTCCCTGACTTCCAGGAAATTAATTTTTTCTCTACTCAACGCTTGGCTGGCAGCGATAAAAAGACTTTTGGCATTACTGTCAAATACACCCTGTACACGTTCATTTGGAGAAAGACGCACAGATGTTCGATCTGAACCCACCTCATGGCAAACCCTTTGCGTAATCTCGATTAGTAGACGTAGGCGATTTTCAATTGAACCGCCATATTCATCTTGACGGAAATTACTGCTGTCACGTAAAAATTCATCAATCAGGTAGCCATTTGCGGCATGAATCTGGACACCATCAAAACCAGAGTTCATCGCATTTTGTGCCGCTTTGGCATAATCATTGAGTAATCTTGGAATTTCATCAACAGGTAAAGCCCTTGCCTGAACATAGGGTTTCTTCCCATCATAAGTATGTGCATGACCTGGCGCTGTGGTTGCTGATGCAGAAATGGGAGATGGATAAAATGAAGAATGAACTGTGCGTCCCATATGCCACAATTGGCAAATAATTTTACCGCCTTCATCATGAACAGCCCGGGTTATGGGTTTCCAAGCTTCAACCTGTTCCTTATTCCATATACCAGGAGCGTAGGGAAATCCCATTCCCTCTTGTGAAATTCCTGTACCCTCGGAAATGATCAAGCCAGCTGTTGCCCTTTGACGATAATATTCAATCATCATAGGGGTGGGAATGTGATCTTTTGTCGCTCTTGAACGTGACATAGGAGCCATGATGATACGGTTGGAAGCTTTTATTGCGCCCAACTGAATGGGATCAAATAGAATAGGCATAGTGGTAAACCTCACTAATAATTATATTTTTAAAAAATAGTAGACCGGTCGTCTATTAATCTATGAAAAATTAAATATTATTGTCAAGAAGAAAGTTTGTGAAATGGAGAGCGATAGTAAATGCTGTAGACCGTTTTTGTATTTTCACCATTAAACTTGCCCCCAACCATTGTTGATATAGTTGTTGAGCTATAAAAAAATTGTCAGCCTGATTATGAATGGAATTATCTTTTTGGCCTATGGCAATAATTTGTGCGATAAGGGATAATATCCGGTCGGTTCCTCTACAGAATGCCTTACGCATCGGTTCGGAATAATCCGTCACCTCAGAACTTAATTTAACGATAAGACAATGTCCCTCAAAATTATTGTCGCATTGTGAAAATTGCCATTTTTCCCAATATTTAAGTAGACGATCTTTTCCTGAAAGTGAAGAAGACTTAAGTAAGGACTGAAGAGCCATTATATAATTGTCAATATAGTGATCAATGACCTGAACGCCGTAATCTTCCTTGGAATTGAAATAATAATAGAATGAGCCTTTGGGAATATTTGCTTGTTTGAGAATTTCAGCTAAACCAACATTTGTAAAACCTTGGCTTGCAAAAAATTCCTGACCAATTTTCAAAAGAAGATTTTTTTTATTTTTAGCATTCATAAGACGATATGAGGTTACGGAAAAAGAGATTTAAGTCTGAAAGCACGTTATGTTATGTGATAAAATCTTTTGTAAGCAACTTACTTAATAAGTATTATTCTTTAAAATATATTGTAATTATACACAATAAATCAATCGATAAAATTTAAGTAACTTATATCTGTGCATAGGAATTAAATTTAGTTGACATTGTACATGATTATGGTTACCTTAAAACCAAATATAAGTGGCAATAATGCCACTGTAATATTTGGAGTAACGCGGCAAAAACGCGCGTAGTTAAAACCCATAATGCTGCTTTGATTAAGGGCATTATATAGAAATTATGGAGCGATCCAAATGACGAATTTTCGTCCATTACATGACCGTGTAGTCGTTCGTCGGCTAAACAGCGAAGAAAAAACTGTCGGTGGAATTATCATTCCAGATACAGCAAAAGAAAAACCTCAAGAAGGCGAAGTCATTGCCGTAGGTCCGGGAGCTCGTAATGAGCAGGGACAAATTGTTCCTCTGGATGTTAAAAAAGGTGATAAAGTTTTATTCGGTAAATGGTCTGGGACCGAAGTCAAATTAAATGGCGAAGAGCTTTTGATTATGAAAGAAAGCGATATTATGGGAATTGTAGGTTAATCCGCAATTTTTTCATTAGCTTTTGATTTTGACTTTTTTTTTAAGAATTTCTTGTAGGAGATTAAGATTATGGCAGCCAAAGATGTAAGATTTGGTGCTGATGCACGTCAACGTATGTTACGTGGTGTTGATATTCTGGCTGATGCAGTTAAGGTAACCTTGGGTCCAAAAGGACGTAACGTTGTTCTTGATAAAAGCTTTGGTGCGCCCCGTATTACCAAGGACGGTGTATCTGTTGCAAAAGAAATCGAGCTTGCTGACAAGTTTGAGAATATGGGCGCCCAGATGGTTCGCGAGGTTGCTTCAAAAACCAATGATGTTGCCGGTGACGGAACAACAACCGCCACAGTTTTAGCTCAAGCGATTGTTCGTGAGGGGTTAAAATCGGTTGCTGCCGGTATGAATCCTATGGATCTGAAACGCGGGATTGATAAGGCGGTTTCAATCGTTGTTGAAGAATTGAAGGCAAAAACAAAGAAAATTTCTACCCAATCCGAAATTGCTCAGGTTGGAACCATTTCTGCAAATGGTGAAAAAGAAATTGGTGATATGATCAGCAAAGCCATGGAAAAAGTTGGCAAAGAGGGCGTTATCACTGTTGAGGAAGCCAAAGGGTTGCAAACAGAACTCGACGTTGTTGAGGGAATGCAATTTGATCGTGGTTATATTTCTCCATATTTCGTTACAAACGCAGAAAAAATGACCGCTGATCTTGATAATCCTTTAATCTTGATCCATGAAAAGAAGCTTTCATCTTTACAGCCAATGTTGCCTTTGTTGGAAAGTGTTGTTCAAAGCGGTCGTCCGTTGTTGATTATTGCTGAAGATGTTGATGGTGAGGCATTGGCAACCTTGGTTGTTAACAAGTTGCGTGGTGGCTTAAAAATTGCTGCTGTGAAAGCGCCTGGTTTTGGTGATCGTCGCAAGGCAATGCTTGAAGATATTGCCATTTTAACCGGTGGTCAGGTTGTAAGTGAAGATATCGGCATTAAACTTGAAAACGTTACAATTAAAATGCTTGGTAACGCTAAAAAAGTTCATATCGATAAGGAAAACACAACAATCGTTGAAGGTACTGGTGACGTTGATCAAATCAAGGGACGTTGTAACCAAATCCGTGCTCAGATTGAAGAGACAACCTCAGATTATGATCGTGAGAAATTACAGGAACGTCTTGCTAAATTAGCAGGTGGTGTTGCTGTTATCCGCGTTGGTGGATCTACAGAGGTGGAAGTTAAGGAACGTCGTGATCGTGTGGATGATGCTCTTCATGCAACTCGTGCAGCAGTTGAGGAAGGTATTGTTCCAGGTGGTGGTACCGCATTGGCACGTGCATCCTTAAGACTTTCCAATCATACTCACGAAAATGATGATCAACGTGTTGGTGTTGATATTGTTCGCAAGGCATTGCAAACCCCATTACGCCAAATTGTTGAAAATGCTGGTGAAGACGGTGCGGTTATCGCTGGTAAAGTTCTTGAAAATGACTCATATAATTTCGGTTTTGATGCTCAGGTTGGAGAATATAAGGATCTCGTTCAGGCCGGTATCATTGATCCGACAAAGGTTGTTCGTAGCGCTTTACAAGATGCGGCTTCTGTAGCCGGTCTGTTGATTACAACTGAAGCGATGGTTGCAGAACGTCCAGAGAAAAAAGCTCCTGAAATGCCTGCAGGTATGGGTGGCATGGGCGGTATGGGTGGAATGGATTTCTAATTTCTCCCTTATTGCACAAAGGATAATAACTAAATAATTATCTTATCCTGAAAGGTTACTGCCAATAATGGCAGTAACCTTTTTATATATGTGAATATTTGGTCACAATTATGAAGTAGTAATTATTAAATTAACCATATTAAATAGTCTTGAATAATATTGTAAATGAAATGTTGCGATATATTTTTTAAGTGTTTTATTCTAAATAATAAATAAATATTCTAAAATTTTAATAAATACTAAAAATTTATTTATATTTTATATTAAATTTACAATATATATGTTTTTTTTATTTAATAAATAATAATTATATTGACAGTTTATTTATTTTATGTGTCAAATAGTCTCATGAAAGTTTTCTTTCTGAATAGGTAAACGATTTATTCGTTTTGATTTTAACTCTATATCAGGTCTATGTTTCAAGGCTTGATATTCTATATATGATAAGGATGCGCGGTTATAATGTATACTGGAACCGTGAAATGGTTTAATCCTACAAAAGGATTTGGTTTTATTGTCCCTGAAGAAGGTGGCAAGGACGTTTTTGTGCATATTACAGCTGTTCAGGCTGCTGGACTTCGTGATTTGAAGGAAAATCAGCGTGTAAGCTATGATATTGTAACAGAAAGAGGTAAAGCTGCTGCAGCTAATCTCAAGCCTTTGTAAGATCGAAGCATACGATTACTGGTATTAGAGTTATCTATTTACCGTAAGCAAGCCAGCTCTTTTGATAAAGAGCTGGTTTTGTTGTTTATGATGATTTATTTTTCATAAAAAGGGTCGTCTGATTGATTACCTCTTGTAGGCTCTGTCTTCGTATCGGAACATTTTTTGGGAAAGCGGACAATACACGAGTTGGTGTACGACGGTCCAAAATAATAAAAATTCCCTTGTCTGATTGATTACGTATCAATCTGCCAAAAGCCTGTCTTAAGCGCAAGCGAACAATTTGCTCATCATAAAGATCGGGTTTGTCTTTATAAAAATACTTTCTTCTTTCTCGATAAAGAATATCAGGGCGAGGCCAGGGTATTCTTTCAAATACAACAAGGCGTAAAGAATTACCTGGAATATTGATTCCATCCCGCATGGCATCAGTACCCAATAGACAGGAGCGCATATCATTTTTAAACAATTCAACCAGACTATTATTACTCAATGGATCGATATGTTGTGCAAAAAGAGAAATATTATTTTTTTCCAAAGATTCATTAATCTGGTGATAAATTGCACGTAACCGATGAATTGCTGTAAACAATCCCAATGCACCACCTTTGGAGGCCTTGAATAAATGCAGGTAGGCATGGGCCACTTCATTGATGGAATGAATATTAATGTCATTAACTACAAAAACACGGGCTTGCTTGTCATAATTGAAGGGACAACTTAATGCAGCTCTAAGAGGTTGAACGGGAAGATGTTCTGTCCCAACTCTTTGTTCGGCTGCTTGCCAGGATGCTTCTGTGTCATTGTTACTTTCATCGCGTAAGGTTGCAGAGGTGAAAAGCATACCTTGTATTGAAGGTGCCAGCATTTTCATCAATGGAATGGTTGGGTCAAGCCAATGATGAAATAAACCTACGTCTGTTATATTTTTATTCTTATGTTCAGATTTCAGAAATGAAACATGAGTTTTAGGTTGGCTATTGGAATGTTCTGGTTTATTCAATGAAGTCAAAAGATCCAACCATAGATTTAAGGGAGTAACCGCTTTCCGGGTTAATGTTGCGTGAGTTGTCTCAAGTCTCTCAAGGGACATTTTGTCCAGAGAGTCTTTTTCATTATTTAATTTGGTTTCTATATTGCGTGTAAATTTTAAAAGACAGTTTAGCAATTTTTGAAAGGATTGAATTAAATTTGGTACAAGTGCAACTAATTCCGGTAATAGCGGATAGAGATCGCATTCATATTGTCTTGTTTCCGCGTAGGACTGATTGATAATTTGGTTACGGGAAAAACGGGCTTGTATTTGCTGATATATGAGGTAAAAGAAACGCTCAGATAAATTGGTTAGGTTTTCATCCTTATTGTCATGAAATGATGCAAGATGACTTGACCAATTTAAGGGGGGTAAAATAAAGGCGGAATCAATAATTTCTTCCAAATCCTTTTCAAGCGCTTTATTGCCAATAATTACGTCATGAATACGCTTTTTCAATCCTTTTGAACGTGTATTGTTTCCTTCATTTCCTAATAGCCATCGTCTCAATTCGCTGGTTTCAGTAGCCGAGAAAGCGGTTGAAAAAGCTGAATCGGCTGCATCCGATATATGATGGGCCTCGTCAAAAATCAAGCGGGACGGTAGATTACTTTCCCATTCAGGAGAGGCATTATCTAAAGACCAGGCAAAGTGGTTAATGACCAGGGCGTGATTTGCAATAACAATTTCTGCATTTTGGGCTCTGCGAATGGAATGTTCAACAAAACAAGTCTGGTAATGTGGGCAACTTGCATGAATGCATTCACCGCGTCTTTCAGCAAGAATAGATAATATTCTGTTGTCAAAAAGATCATGGAACCAGTTGGGCAGGTCACCTCCAAAAAGATCACCATCATTGCTTTGTTCAGCCCAGTTGCATAATAAAATAATGGCGATATTATTACCGTTACCATCATTTTTATTGAAATGAAGCGTAATATATTCATCTAAATTTAATAAACATAAATAATTCTCTCTACCTTTTCGGACAACAATTTTTTTCTTGCGGGTGACAGGATCTGGATAAAGATGATGGAATTCATGTTCGATTTGCCTTTGTAAATGGCGCGTGTAGGTATTTATCCAAACTGTTCCTTTATTGTGTTCAGCCCATAAACTTGCTGGAGCAATATAGGCAGAGGTCTTTCCTGTACCTGTTCCTGCCTCGGCTAATACAATATTGGGTTTTCCCTGTTCCACACAAGGTTCAAATGCATAACGGGCAACATCTGTAAAATCAATTTGTCCAGCTCGATCTTCAGCGCCAGGTCCCAGAATTTCGGCCAAACGATTAAAGGTTTCCTGGCGTTTGACAGGAAATTGGCTGGGTTGGGGACGTGGGGAAAGTTCTTGCCATTTTGGTAATCGTTGCCATATTCTGAGCGCGTCAGAAGCTTGCAGTTGTTGCGCTGGTAACGGTAGAGAAATATCAAGTGCAGATAATAATATTGGAGCCCATAACCATTGTGCATGATAGAGGGCCGCTAGCCGAGCGGCAATCAGGTCTTTGTTGCCATGATTATATTCTTCCTTGAATTTTAGGATAAGATAATCGCAGATAATTATTAAAAAATCAGCTTCAGGATTTAAAGGCATGGGGATTTTTAATGCATTGGCAAAATTTGTGACTGTATAGCCGAAGGATTGAACGGGAAATACAAATGCGGCAAGTTCAAGCAAATCAAGCCACCGGTCAGTATGAATGGTTTTTGGGGATTTTAGTTTACGGTAGGTATAAGATTTGTGTATGATCAGCAATTCAGTTGTTTGTTCAAGTTCAGCAATCAATGTCTGTAACGGTAAATTAAGAATTTCTCCATCCGTATTAAATAATGAAAACTGATTATCATGAATAATTAATGCGGAATAATCTTTTAAAACCATTTATTTTCTAACAATTCATACGTATATGATAATATATTGATTTTTATCCTGTTAATCTAACAGATAATAGTTTTTTAAATCCATATTTAATCAGAGGGCAGGCATTTTTATAGTGGCTGTAAAATAATGACAATAAACGATTTTTCTTCTTTTACTTCAATACCCAAAATATGGCCTTTCGAGGAAGCCGTAAAATTGGCTGAACATGTTCGGAATAAAAAAGATAAATCGGATAAACCCGCCTTGCTTGAAACAGGATATGGTCCTTCTGGTTTACCGCATATCGGAACGTTTGGCGAAGTGGCTCGCACTTCTTGGGTCAGCCAGGCATATCAGGCCCTGACAGGGAAAAAAGCGGTCATTCTTGCATTTTCAGATGATATGGATGGTTTACGTAAAGTTCCAGAAAATGTACCTAATCAGGAAATGTTAAAAGAACATTTAGGAAAACCTTTGTCAAGTATACCTGATCCATTTGGAACACATGAATCTTTTGGTGCACATAATAATGCCCAACTTTGTTCCTTTCTTGATCATTTTGGATTTGAATATGAATTTGCCTCCTCAACAGAATATTATCAATCAGGAAAATTCGATTCCGCTTTGAAAAGAATATTGGAAGTTCACGACAAGATAGTTGCTGTAATTGCACCGACACTGAGAGAAGAAAGACGGGCCACCTATTCCCCTGTGTTACCTGTCCATCCTGAAACGGGAATTGTTATGCAAGTTCCTATGGAAAAAATTGATCCGGTATCTGGAACTATTCAATGGCGTGATGGGAATGGCAAGCTTTTTGAAACCCCTGTTACAGGTGGATATGCAAAATTACAATGGAAAGCTGATTGGGCAATGCGCTGGTATGCCTTGGGGGTAGATTATGAAATGTCAGGAAAGGATCTGATTGACAGTGTTCGACTTTCAAGCAAGATTTGTAAAATTCTTGGTGGCACTCCACCAGCCAATCTAACATATGAATTATTTCTTGATGATCAGGGGCAAAAAATTTCAAAATCGAAAGGAAATGGACTGTCGATTGAAGAATGGTTGCGATATGGTCCCTCGGAAAGTCTTGCGCAATATATGTTTAATGCACCTAGACGGGCGAAAAGATTATTTTTTGATGTTATACCCAAGACTACAGATGAATATCTTAAACATGTTGAAAATTGGCAGAAATCAGAGCGGGGAGATGATAGTGTCGGACCCGTTGAAAAAGAAAAGAAATATGCTAATCCTGCCTGGTTCATACATGGAGGTGTTTTACCAAAAAAAGCGGGAAGTCCAATTTCATTCGCAATGTTATTAAATCTTGCCAGTGTTACGAATGCGGAAAGAGCCGAAATATTATGGGGATTTCTTAAACGATATGATGAATCTGTATCGCCAGACAATAACACCATGTTGGCTCAGCTAGTAGAGAATGCCCTGGCATATTATGCTGATTTCATTCGTCCCCATAAGGTTTATCGTACACCGGATGAACGAGAGGCAAGGGCTTTGATTGAGTTATCTGTTGAATTGAAGAAATTGCCAGCGGAAGAGCATAAACCTGATATTTTACAAAATTTGGTGTTTGCAATCGGTAAAAAATACGAATTTGAACCGTTAAGGGATTGGTTTGGTTGTCTTTATGAAGTGTTACTCGGACAAAAAGATGGGCCACGTTTCGGAATGTTTATCGCCGTATATGGAATAAAAGAAACAATAGAGTTGATTAACAAGGCGGTAAAAAGATAAATATAAGAAGATCGAAAGATTTTGCTTTATCAATTATAACATAGAAGATTCATGCAGCCATCGGATTTCGAAAAACTCAATAACACCCAGAATGATGGGAAACATTATAAAAACACGGGTTGGAAGATTCATTTAAAATATTGTTCTCGTATTCTTGGTGTTTTGTTATTCATGGCTGCAATTTATGTTGTGCAAAAGGAATTCAAACATCTCAGCCTGAAAGAGATTAAGCTATCTTTTGAACAAATTCCCACTTTTTCCTTGTTAATGGCTGGAGCGTGCACCTTATTGTCATTTTTTGTCCTGTCGTTTTATGATAAAATGGCTGTTAGACAAATTGGATACCGCTTGTCTTTTTTGAAAACTGCCTTTGCATCTTTTTGTTCCTATGTGCTTTCACATAATATTGGTTTATCGGCAGTTTCTGGAGCAATGGTTCGTTTCCGGTTATATGGGAGTTGGGGGCTTAAGCCTTTAGAAATCCTTCAGGTTATCGCCTTTTGTTCCATTACCTATTTTATAGGTGTTGCGGTGCTAGTAGGCGCGTTATTAATATTTAAATCGAATTCATTACCAATCATTGGGCAGGCATTGCCAGGCTGGATATTTATTTTTATCGGAATTGTCGCGTGGTTAGGGGTCTTTGGTTATATTTTTCTTTCATTCCGATGCAACACGTTAAAAGTCTGGAAATATACTTTATCGTTTCCTCGACCATCCATGGCTATTTCACAAATTGTTGTCGCAACTGCTGAAGTTATAATAACGGCTGCAATCCCTTATTGTGTCGTGCCGTCTCATTCAATCATGATCGGTTATCCTGCACTTGATTTTATGTCTTTTATGGCGATTTATATCGCTTCTTATATTGCCGGGTTAATATCAAGTGTACCTGGAGGTGCAGGGGTGTTTGAGGGCAGCATGATATTGGCTTTAAAAAATTATATGCCAATGGCCAATATTATGTGTGTTATATTTGTTTTCCGGTTTTTGTATTATTTAATACCATTGTTTATTGCAGGCAGTATGTTTGCAGTGCATGAAATTTTAATTAGAAGCAAATCCATATTTGATAAGCCCAGAAAAAAGAATTTGTTACGATTCAATCCATCTCTATTCATTGATGAAAATCTGCGGGAGAGTGATGCGGCTTTTTCTGTAGCCATTGCAGCAGCGGCAGTTTTTATTTGCGCTTTGATTGATCTGGCTGTGCCTTTGTTTGATTCAGGATTGATTCTTCACGATGCAGGAACTTTTTCATTATTTATTGAACTTACAGGCGATTATATTTTATCGTTTTTAGGTTTTATCCTGTTAACTCTTACGGTGTCATTAGTCCGTAGAATTACACTCGCATGGGGATTAAGTCTTTGTATTTTAATTGCATCAGCAGTAATTACGTTGATTATGGGAACTTATCTCATTATTCCGGCCATACTGACTTTGGTTGCGTTTTTTATTGCTCCGTTTAGAAAATGTTATTATCGATCAGCCAGTTTAACGGATGCACCGTTTTCCAGCAAAATTATAGTAGAGGTTATTTTATTTTTAACCACTGTATTGATAATAAACTGGTTAATCCCGCAATCAATTGCTCAATATGGAGTTGTTCAGGTTTTTTTCTCTGGCAATATTTCAATCGCAACAAAAATAATTATTGCAGTGGTGGGAATAAGCGGAATTTTAATATTGTTTAAACTGATGCTTCCAGCAAAAATAGTTTCATGGCCCTGGTCAGGGGAAACTAAAGAATTATATCGGGTTATGTCTGATACAGACAATAAATTACTGGATGATATTAAACCGAATGGTATCTTGATCTGCTCAAAGGAGGGAACGGCTATACCTTTTATTCGTAAGGATAATTTTTTAGTCGGAATAGGAGATCCCGTGGGTAATGAACGTGAAATTGTCAATACTATCTGGCGTCTTAGGGATTTGGCGTTACAGGAAAATCGGTCTATTGGTTTTTGGGGTGCGGGAAAAAAATACCTGACCATTTATCACGATTTTGGATTGGCGAGTTTGAAACTGGATAAAACGGATCATTTTGTTTGTTGTGAAGTCCAGTATGCTAGTTTTATGATTAATCTGATTGGTAAATTCAAAAAATCTTAAGTTTGAAAAGATAATGGATAATTTTTCTCAATTATGTAATTGGGCTGCTCCTTACCAGGATACGAGCTGAACAATGAGAAGTGGGTTATTTCAATATCGGGAATTTTTAACAGGTTATAATGATTCAACCATTGTTTGATATGTTCTTGAGGAAGGTAAGAACCTTTCCCCAGTGTAATATGGGGAACAAATTTTTGTTTTTGAGTTTTGATTTCTAATTGTCTTAAGATTTGTTCCACTTTTTTACGTAAATGAACCAGACTCTCCGAAGGCTGGATCCCCGCCCATAATATTTGGGTATTGGATGCTGTTTGAAATAGATTAACCTTATCAATTGTCAAATTGAATGAAGGGGGCGATATTTTTTCAAGTGTTAAATCAAGATCATTCAACAGATCATAGTCATTAATTTCACCTATAAAATTTAGTGTGAGGTGGTAAGTCCCAGGGTCATACCATCTTACATAGGTCAAACTACCTCTTAATTGACTTAAATGGCGAGTTACATAATCTGGGAAATCAATACCTATAAATAAGCGCATATGATCAATTCTGTTTTTATAATTCAACTCTTTGCGTATTAATTATGAATATAACATATTTTTTTTCAATGCTTGATATTTGGGCTGTAAATGAAATATATTATATAAGTCTATGAAAATTTTAATGAGTAAAGTAAATGGTATTTCGTCCTGATTCTTATAACAATATGACCAATGTCAATGCCAAAGTTGCATATGATGCAGGTCTTAGAAATTATATGCTTCGTATCTATAATTGGATGGCATCAGGGTTGTTGCTAACTGCATTAGTTTCATATTTGGTTGTTAACACATCTTTAGGTGATATATTTTATCATCCGGTAGTGATGGGGTACAGAACCATTGGAATCACTCCAACATTATTGGGTTATATCGCTATTTTTTCACCATTGGCATTTGTATTGGTAATGTCCTTTGGGGTCAATCGTCTTTCAACGCAAGCTGCACAAACGCTTTTCTGGGTATTTTGTGGTGTCATGGGCGTTAGTATGGCAAATATCTTTTATGTATATACAGGTGAATCCATCGTAAGGACGTTTGTAGTCACAGCAGGTATGTTTGCAGGAATGTCTTTGTGGGGATACTCAACTCACAAAGATTTGACAGGTATTGGTTCTTTTTTAGGAATGGGCCTGTTTGGTCTTGTTTTAGCCATGGTTGCGAATATTTTTTTCAAAAGCGGACAACTAGGATTAATCATTAATATAGTTGGAGTGATCATTTTTACAGGTCTTGCCGCTACGGATACTCAACGTATTAAGCTTTCATATCAAAATCTCTATCAATATGAAGGGTCTGATATCGTACTTAAAGCCAGCGTTTATGATGCATTAAGTATGTATTTGAATTTTATCAACCTGTTTCAGTTTATGCTGCAATTCATGGGTGTTCGTCAAAACGATAACTAGGCTTAAAATAACAGTTTTATGAATGTTGAAAATAGTGCTGTTTTTTTTCAGCACTATTTTTTTGACTATAGGTATAATCCATAATCAATATTTAAAATAAGTGCTTGCTTATAAAGTGAGTTGTAATGGGATGTTATTTATAGTAAACAATTAGATATAAAATAACATTATACTAAGATCATGATTATATGTCTAAATTTAGAAAAAATTGTGGTCTTTTTATGAAGAATGAATTTTATGTAAAAATTTAATAATATAAAACTGTTTTTTTATATGATTTCTCAATTAAAAAGAAGTTTTATAAAATAAACACGCTGATGAGTTGAGCGATGTCAGAATCAACGAGGCATAGAATGAAAAAATTATTACCGAAAATTACATTATCGGTAGTGGGTTTAACATCTACTCTTATGTTGGGTGGATGTAACTTGGTTTTATTTGATCCAAAAGGACCGATAGGACAAAGTGAGAAAGAATTGATTATGATGACGGTAGGGGCAATGCTTTGCGTTGTTATTCCCGTTATTATTGCAACCTTAATTATTGCAAGACGTTATCGTGCATCAAATACCAGTGCGACATATTCACCAAAATGGGATTTCTCACTTCCGATTGAAATATGTATGTGGGGAATTCCAATGTGTTTGATTGCTTTTCTTGCATATAAAACATTTGTTTCATCTCATGAATTGGATCCTTATAAACCAATCGCTGCACCTGCTGATAATCCACAAGTCAAGCCAATTGATGTTCAGGTTGTTGCGTTAAACTGGAAATGGTTATTTATTTATCCTGAATATGGTATAGCCACAGTTAATCAATTGGTGGTACCTGTTAATACACCAGTTTCCTTCCGATTAACATCCGATGCGACAATGAACTCTTTTTGGATTCCGCAGCTAGGGTCACAAGTCTATGTAATGGCCGGTATGCAAACTCAATTGCATTTATTGGCTTCTACAGAAGGTGATTATTTTGGGGAATCCAATAATTACAGTGGTGCTGGATATTCAGATATGAAATTCCGTACATTGGTTAAAGATGAAAAGGGATTTCAGGACTGGATTGAAAAAGTTCGTGCGTCTTCTCAAGACTTGAACAATGAAACATATGCTAAACTGCATGAAGATAGTATTAAAAATCCAGTTGAATACTATGCTCATGTTGAACCGGTTTTATTCGATACAATCATAGCAAAATATAACAATGGTATGGTTATGGATAAAGCTACTGGGCAAATGATTCATATGAGCTCAAGTCAATCTGGTGAAATGAAGCACGCAGAGGAATAGATAAATGTTAGGTAAATTAAGTCTTTCGGCTATTCCATATCATGTACCTATATTGGTAGGGACATTTATTGGGGTAGTTATTGTTGGATTGGCTGTTTTAGGAGCGATCACATACTATGGTAAATGGGGTGTATTGTTCAGAAACTGGCTTTTCTCGGTTGATCACAAGCGTATCGGTATAATGTACATCGTGCTTGCACTTGTTATGTTATTCCGTGGATTTGCGGATGCTATCATGATGCGTCTGCAACAGGCCATGGCTTATAATAGTCCTGGTTACCTGCCTCCATCGCATTATGACCAAATTTTCACTGCTCATGGTACAATCATGATTTTCTTCATGGCCATGGCATTTATGCAGGGTTTATTTAACCTTATCGTTCCTTTGCAGATTGGTGCCCGTGACGTCGCTTTTCCATTTATTAACTCATTAAGTTTTTGGTTAACGACTGCTGGTGCTATACTAGTTAACATCTCTTTGTTTATTGGTGATTTCTCGACTGCTGGTTGGTTGGCCTATCCACCTGTTTCTGAATTGCAGTTCAGTCCTGGCGTAGGGGTAGACTATTATATCTGGGCTGTTCAGATTTCCGGTGTTGGAACGCTTTTGACCGCTGTTAACTTTATAACTACAGTTGTCAAAATGCGTGCCCCGGGAATGACATGGATGCGTGTTCCTGTTTTCACATGGACTGTTATTGCATCTTGTATCATGATTTTTACGACATTCCCTGCCTTGACAGTAGCTGTGGCTGAATTGGCACTGGATCGTTATTGTGGAATGCATTTCTTTACCAATGATGGTGGTGGAAATGTAATGTTGTATTTGAATCTGATCTGGGCATGGGGACATCCTGAAGTTTACATTCTTGTAATTCCTGCCTTTGGTGTTTTCTCGGAAGTTGTTCCTGTATTTTGCAAAAAACCATTATTCGGTTATGCAACAATGGTTTATGCAAGTTTGGCGATTACGACCTTGTCCTTGCTGGTTTGGGTTCACCACTTCTTTACAATGGGTGCCGGAGCAAATGTTAATACCTTTTTTGGTATCATGACGATGATCATTGCCATCCCAACAGGAGTTAAGGTCTTTAACTGGCTCTTTACCATGTTTAGAGGACGTATCGAATTTACTGCACCAATGTATTGGACAATCGGATTTATGATTGTTTTCGTTATTGGTGGTATGACCGGGGTTATGCTTGCAATTCCAGCCAGTGATTTCGTTTTGCATAATAGTGAATTCTTGATTGCTCACTTCCATAATACTATTATTGGTGGTGTTTATTTTGGTTATGTCGCGGGAATGAATTTTTGGGCTCCAAAAGTAACCGGTTTCAAGATGAGTCAGAAACTTGGTAAGGCCGCATTCTTTTTCTGGTTCTTTGGATTCTTCCTTTCATTTGTTCCATTATACATTACCGGATTTGATGGAATGGTTCGTCGTTTGAATCATTATGACAATCCCAATTGGCATTTCTGGTTACAGATTGCCTGTGTTGGTGTATTTTGTATCCTTTGTGGTGTTGTTTGCCAATTATTACAGATTTTCCTTGGTATTATTAACGCGAAAAAACCTGAAAATATTGATGTAACGGGTGATCCATGGGATGGTCGTAGTCTTGAATGGTCAACTTCTTCTCCAGCTCCTGTTTATAACTTTGCTCATATTCCAGTTGTTCAATCACGTGATGCTTATGCATATAATAAAGAGCATGGAATTGATACACGTCGTACGTCTGAAACCTATAAGGATATTCTTATGCCCAAAAACACGTCTGCAGGTTTTTGGCATGGCATGTTTGCATTGGTTCTGGGATTTGCGGCAGTTTGGCATATCTGGTGGCTTGTGATTGTTACCGTAATTCTGAATTTTGTATTAGCTATTGGCTATAGCTTTAAAGATGATAAAGAATATGTCATTCCTGCTTCAGAAGTTGAACGTATTGAAAAAGAACATTCTCGTAAACTTATGACACAGGTGGCTGAATAATGGCTGAGAATATGAGTACAACGATGTCAAATACTTCACAAAATGTTCATGAACACGAACATGAGCATGAAAATCATTCATTCTTTGGCTTTTGGATGTATTTGATGTCGGACTGCATTGTCTTTGGGTGTTTATTTACCAGTTATGCGGTTTTAAGAAATCAGTTTGCTGGTGGACCAACCAGTAAAGAAATGTTTGAACTGGGACGAGTGGCTATTGAAACTGCCTTGCTGTTGACAAGTTCACTTACCTTCGGTTTCGCGATGATTCAGGCGCGTCGTAACAGTAACAATGGAACACTTTTATGGATGGTGGTCTCAGCCATTCTTGGTTTAGGGTTCCTTGTTTTGGAAGTTCAAGAGTTTATCGCTTTTGTTCAACATGGTGCCTCACCAACCGTCAGCGCTTATTGGTCGGCATTCTTTACACTTGTTGGAACGCATGGCTTACATGTTACTTTGGGTCTGATTTGGATGACGGTTCTGATGATTCAATTGGTAACAAAGGGTCTAAACAAAACAATGATGCCAAGATTGGCTTGTATGAGTTTATTTTGGCATTTCTTGGATATTGTTTGGATTTGCGTATTTAGTTTCGTTTACCTGTTGAGTATGGCATAATGACAGAAAATCACACTACAGCCTCAGAGGAGGCAGGACACGGCTCTGTAGCATCCTATATAGTCGGGTATGTATTATCGATCATCCTTACGGTAATTGCTTTTTATATCGTTATGGAACATATGTTTTCAACGATGGCTACTGCAACTACGCTTGGGGTATTGGCAGCATTACAAATTATTGTTCAGTCAGTATTCTTCTTGCATGTCAGTGTGTCTCCAGAAAAACGTGTTGATTTGGTAAGTTATGCATTTTCGCTTTTCGTAGCAATCGTTATTGTATTTGGAACGTTATTCGTAATGCATAATGCAAGTTATAACATGATGTCTCGATAATTATATTTACGTTTTGTCCTGTAAATCATTATGGGGCAAAATGAAATCAAGTTATAAAAAAACCCTTTATCAAATGATAAAGGGTTTTTTATTGATTAAAGACTGATATACATTAGCTTTTATGCGGTTCCCGGGAAAGCATATCTTTTTTATCAGGCTTTCCGTTCCATTCATCAGCATCCGAAGGTGTATTTTCTTTTCTTGTAATGTTTGGCCATGTTTTGGACAGTTCAGCATTGATCTCAATCCAGTCGGTAGAACGATCATCACTGTCAGGGAATATAGCTTCTGCAGGGCATTCAGGTTCACATACTCCACAATCGATACATTCTTCTGGGCTTATAACTAGAAAATTTTCACCCGCATAGAAGCAGTCGACGGGACATACTTCTACACAATCCATATATTTGCAGCGGATACAGTTTTCTGTGACCACATAGGCCATTGTTTTCTCCGATTCATACTAGTTAAATAAGGGTTTTTCCCTAAATAATTGTTTTTCTTAATTATATAAAATAGCTTACTTATATAAGTTAGGTATCATCTTGATGACTAACAAGAAAATTATTCATTTTCTTTATTACATCAGAATCTATTTTTCAAGAATTTCTTTGTATAAAGAGTGACATAATTTTGCTGAAACTCTTCGGGTTGAAAAACCCAAGATCTGTATTACCCTGCTACTGTTGTTCCAGGGAATGGTAATGATATCGTCTTTTTTTATTAAAGTTGCAGGTTTGATAACTGATTTTGAATTTATTTTTATAATTTTGTATCTAATCGAGAAATGACTGATCGATCGGGATTTATATATTCTAGCATGCCAAAGCCAGATGTCAATACGTTGACAGGTTAGCTCAGTTTGATAGTTCATGTACGATTCAAAAGTAGGTTTTTAAGAATGTTAAATGGATTATCTTGGGTAAGATGCGTCATATGTTTAATTTTGCGCTGTTTTTTTATTTTAATTTTCTTAATTAATAAGGGTGCTGGAGGGCCAAATTTTTCATATGATAATTTTTCAGGTTTTTTGGGTTGCAATTTTAGCGATTTAAGTAGTGGAATAATATTATCATTATAATATGGAACAGGTGCTATCCATTTTTTATGAAAACAAACAGGATGTTTTTTTGACGCTTTCTTAAGCTTGAACGTCAATTTTTCTGCAATATCCAATCTGATGATCTGTTTATTGGCAACAAGCCATCCCATCTTGGCAACAAGATTTTTGTTCATTTTCGTAGAAGTTGAATAAGCAACTTGTTTAGGTGAAAGTAAAACAGGATTAGCAATCTGTTCATTGAGTGTGAGGAGTGTATGTCGTAAATAATATTGTTTTTCTTTGAAAAGGTTTTCGATATAAATTGCGTGATTTCCATAATGAATTTTGTAATGTTTCAATTGTTTAATTGTGTCTTTTGACAAATTTAAATATTGTTCAGTCCATAAAATGCCACCATTTTCATAAAGTTGATGCAGAATTCCACGTAGTTCTGATGTGTTGTTATCATTATCCAAGGCATTAAAAAAATTTGGAAATAATCTTCGATTATAATTTTCTAAAAATTCTTTCAATCTTCTCAAGATTAAATTTTGAAAAACTTGTTGAATTAAATCCTTATTTAAAAGGCAGATATCTGGATGAAAAAAATCCTTGCCTTTTTTTAATTGAGCGATTGGTGATTTTTGCCATGATATAATTTTTTTATCATGATCTATCGTAAATTCTTTATTATTATCGTGAATTAATCGATTAACCTGTTGAGGGATAAATTTTTCAATCGATTTATTAATTTTTTTTAAAATAAAAGAGCGTTCTTCTTTTTGGATTGAATCCGGAAGTTGAAAACAAAATCCCCGAATTTTACCAATAAACTCGCCATCAATTGAAATATTCCCTTCATTTGTTATAGAGGTAAAGGCATTTATTTGTTTAGAGTGAGATAAATGATGGATAAGGTTTGTGACCCTTTGATTAACGAACTTTGATACCAAACTGTCATGTAGCGCGTCGGAAAGTTTTTCTTCTATCTCTTTTGTTTGGGCGTGCCAATAAGATGATGATTCTACCCAATTATTTTTTGTTGTTAAAAATGAATAGATACGAATACTGGCAAGTCTCTGCATTAAAGTATCGATGTCCCCCTGCAAATGATTTAGCTGTTGAATTTGCTGATCAATCCAATTTTCAGGTATATGGCCTTGTTTGATCAAAAAAAGGAAAATTTGTTTACATATCCGTGCATGATATTCACTGCTAATTTTTTTAAAGTCGGGTATTTGACAACATTCCCATAACAATTCAGTTTTAAATTGTGACGTACATATTGAACGTACTTCATGGTCTTGGATAAGATAAGATAGGTTTTTAAGATCAGAGGAATATTGACCAGTTATAAGCTGTGGAAACAGTGAAGGTGTGGTTAAGGTGGAAAAAAGTGTCAGGGGATTTTGAAAATCGAGATCATGATTACGCCAATAAATTTGTTTTATGGGATCGAAAGCATGATTTTCTATGGCATTGACAATTTTATCAGAAATTATTGGACAATTCGCGGTTATGCCAAATGTTCCATCCCTTGAGCCTCTCCCAGCCCTACCTGCAATTTGAGCAATTTCACTTGGATAGAGATTACGCATCTGTCGTCCATCATATTTTGATAAATTCACAAAAGCGATATGATTGACATCCATATTCAAACCCATGCCAATTGCATCGGTGGCAATCAAATAGTCAACCTCTTTATTTTGATAAAGTTCCATTTGTGCATTACGGGTACGGGGAGAAAGTCTTCCCATGATAATTGCACATCCACCTTTTTGACGCTTGACCAATTCTGCAATGGCATAAACTTCATGGGCTGAAAAGGCAACAATTGCACAACGTGGTGGTAATTTTGTTAATTTGGTAAATCCATTATATACTAATGATGAAAGTCTTGGCCGTGTTTGTATTTCGATAGATGGAACAAGTTTTTTCAAAATAGGGATGATTGTATCAGCCCCGAGAAAAATTGTTTCATATGTTCCGCGGCAATGAAGAAGCCGGTGGGTAAAAATGTGTCCACGATCTGGATCTGAACAAAGCTGAATTTCATCAATGATGACAATATCAACGGGTATATGAACGGGCATTGCCTCAACAGTGCAGGAAAACCATTTTGCCTGGGGTGGAACAATTTTTTCCTCACCTGTTATAAGCCCGACATTTTTTTTCCCTTTGATTTTAACCATTCGCTCATAGTTTTCCTTGGCAAGAAGCCTTAGGGGAAATCCAATGATTCCGGAAGGATAAGCAAGCAAGCGTTCAAGGGCTGTATAGGTCTTGCCAGTATTTGTTGGTCCAAGTATTGCTTTGATTTGTGTCATTATAGGTAATTTATATCAGCTGTTTTTGATAAGCGTACAGGATAATAGATAAATTAATTAGATAATCATTCAATGATAATTATAAATTACAATTGTTTTGAGATTTTATTTTAATTAATAATTAAATGATTAATTTATTGCTTGCAAAAAATTAATCATTTTCAAACACGTTTGAAAAATCAATGTAATAAAGGTTTTTTATGGGTCAGGGTATAGATACAGAACTAAAAAGAAATTTGAGTAACCGACATATGCAGTTAATTGCAATTGGAGGGTGTATAGGCACTGGTCTTTTTATGGGAGCGGCTAATACGATTTCACTTGCTGGTCCCTCTATTATTTTTATTTACTGTATTATTGGTATTATTGTATTCCTTGTAATGCGTGCCTTGGGCGAAATTCTTTTATCTGATTTACGATACAGATCATTTGTAGATTTTGTTACAGAATTGCTTGGACCTTGTTGCGGCTTTGTTTTGGGTTGGTCTTACTGGTTGTGCTGGATTGTCATTGGTATTGCAGATCTAATTGCCATTTCAGGATATACGCAAATATTTTATCCCAATTTGTATTCTTGGATACCGGCTCTATGCTGTATCGCAATATTTTATATTTTAAACCGTTTGACTGTTCGAATATTTGGTGAAATGGAATTTAGTTTTGCCATTATCAAAATTCTAGCCATTATTGTTTTAATTCTTGTTGGTATCTTTTTTATCGTTACGGGTTTTCGTTCTCCATCAGGAGACGTGACCTCTGTAAAAAACATATGGAATCATGGCAATTTGTTTCCTAATGGATTTGAGGGGTTTTTGGCTGGATTTCAAAGTGCCACCTTTGCCTTTATTGGAGTTGAACTTATTGGTACTGTTGCGGCTGAATCTAAAGATCCGGAAAAAAATTTACCCAAGGCCATTAATAATATCCCTTTAAGAATTTTGATGTTTTACGTATTTTCTGTAATGGTTATTATGGCGGTTATTCCTTGGCAAAGTATCAATCCATCCAAAAGTCCATTTATCATGTTGTTTTTGTTTGCTGGTCTCCCTGCAGCTGCTGCAATAGTCTATATTGTTGTGATTACGTCAGCGGCATCATCCACAAACAGCGGGGTATTTTCCAGTAGCCGTATGTTATATGGTTTGGCAAGACTTAATAAAGCGCCTGCTTTTTTTGGGAAATTATCTAAACATTCTATACCGATAAATGGTCTGAGATTTTCTTGCTTATGTTTATTAACTTCAGTCATCTTATTACTTTTTAATAATAAAAGTATTATTGAAATTTTTACTTTGGTGGCTTCCGTTGCGACAATTATTTCATTATTTACCTGGTTGCTAATATTACTGTCCTATATCCAGTATAGAAAAAAACATCTTCATAAACACATGAGTTCTTTCTTTAAATTACCTGGTGGATATATCTCCTGTATTCTTTGCATAATTTTTATTTTTTTCACGTTATTGACGCTAATGATACAGTTTGACACGCGTATGGCATTATATATCGGAAGCGCTTGGTTTATTTTTATTACTTTTTGTTATTATATAGTTACAAAATCAAAAAAAGGAGTAAAATAATTTTATTATCAAAATAAAAAGGAGGTAAATAAAGCTTAAAGCTTAATAAACTAATTTTTCAATGAGAAATTTTTATTACTTTTCCTATGTTTTTTTGGTGTGTCAAATTAATTGTAATTAATTTGTTATAATTTTTTGTAGAGAAGGTTGATATTTTAAGTCATAATACTCATTTGTTTAACTGACACAACGTTATATGTAAGTAATTATTCAAAGGTTATAAAATGACTTCTAAAAAAATCCCTTTTGAACAACAGATTGTTATTCTCCAGAATACAATCACGACAATGTTACGTCAGGATAAACCTGACTTGTCAGCACGTCAATTGGCTGTTTTCTTGATTTGTTATTTGAATGAAACAGTTCAGACTGTTCGTGGACTGGCAGCGGCTCTAAGAGTTTCAAAACCGGCTATCACAAGAGCTCTGGATCGATTGGAAGAACTCAATTTGCTAGGTAGAAAAACAGACCCTATGGATCGTCGCTCTGTATTAGTGCAGCGTACAGAAGAAGGTTATGAATATTTGCAGAATATTCAATCCATTATGAGCGAAGCTGTGAAGCAATAATAATGGTTATATAACAATTACTATATATGTTGTAAAAGCAGTTATTAATTTAATAACTGCTTTTTTATTTAATACCCAAAATGAGAATGTAGTTTAATATATTTATTTATTTCCAGGTAAGTGTTATTATAGTACAGAAACTATTTGGGGAAATCATAATGAAAAATAATAACTTACTCTTTGCCGCTACTCTGATTGGATCGTCTTTTTTAATTAATCCAGTATTTGCGGCCAATCATCACAAACGTGTTCATCAAGCTGCTGCATCTTCTGAAAAATCCGTAGGTACGGTGACTATGACCTTTCATTCAGCAGATTTAGGCGTTGGTTATACTTGGGGAGATGGTATTCTTCATTATAGGGGACATGTTTACAAGTTCAAGATAAAGGGTGGTGATGTTGTTGCATTAGGTTTTTCAAAATCTCAAGCAACAGGACGTGTTTTTCAGTTAAAAAATATATATGATTTTGCTGGAAAATATGCTGCCGCTACGGGTGAAGCCACAGCTGGTGTTGGTGTAGGGGCTGGAAATCTAAAAAATGCAAAGAATGTTATCATTAAAATGGATACAAACACTGTTGGCGGAAGATTGGCCGGTGCACCTGCAGGTTTTGAAATTAAATTTGTTGATAAACATTTGCAAAAAGCAGCTGAAGCTGACAAGCAGAAAGAAAAAAACATTAAGAAATCTGCAAATAAAAGTCATATGACTGCAGATGAATTAAATGGTGAACAACTAGATAAAATGAAAAAATAGTTGTTTGAATTTTTGGAAATGGTAACTGGATATCATACAGTTACCATTTTTTTATATTTAAAGACTGTGTTTTGTAAAGAATGAATAAAGTCCAGATAAGTTGAGGCAAAATCAGTAGCGAGCACGCGAGTTCAATGTTTTGCAATGAAGTAAGGGGGAATATATAGAATAAAAAACCACCCCAAATGCAAAATAAACATTCTATAAACGTGATTAAAATCGGAGAAATATGACTGCGATGTGCCATTTGATATAAATGGCTGCGATGTGCTTGTAAAAAAGGTTCCTTGTTAATTATTCTACGTATTAATGTAAAAGTCACATCAAAAATGAAACCAAACAAAAGAAAAAATATTATTATATTTTGAGAAATTAAGGTGACAAAGTCTGGGTTGATCGCTGTGCCTAAGGGAATAATGGCAAAAGAGGCCAATATCAAACCGCAAGCTTGACTGCCGACATCTCCCATAAAAATTTCAGCTTTTGGAAAATTAAAAGGAAGAAAACCGAGCAATCCAGTCAACAGGGATAATGCAAAAATTTTATTTTCCAGATTTGTGCTATAAAAATAAATAAACAGGCAGCAGATTGCGGCAACTCCAGCAGCCAAACCGTTTAAACCATCCATAAAATTATAAGCATTAGTTATATAAACAAGCCAGATTATAAAAAAAGGAAGTAAATATAAATGGCTTTCTAAGAAAGAGGCTGGAAAGACAAAAATACAAACACTTATGGATGCAATAAACTGAATTGCCAGTTTGGATAAGGCTGACCATTGTTTGATATCGTCCAGCCACGAAAATAATGATATGAATGTAATGGTTGATAATAAACCTATGATTGATAAAGAATAATGCTGGTTAATTAAGTAAATAAAACTTATATTGGCAGTTAAAAAGGCGGAAATGATACCTATCCCACCGCCTTTTGGTATTGGAAATGTATGAGAACTCCGTTGGTTTGGATTATCCATAATACCAACTGAGGCAACATATTTCACAATTGTTGCGGATAATAGTGTATTGGAGATAAGCCAGATAAGTAACAAATATTTATAGTTTACAGAGTTCATTGTTTTTTAAATGTAATGTAATTAAATAAAGTTATTTTACATTATTTAAATGGAAAAGTGATTTTGCAACAGCCTAGTGTAACTATTTCTAGCCAACAAAAAAAGATATTTAATCGTATTGCTATCAATATTTTTATGGATGGTCTGTTGGCAGCCATTGCCGCTCCATTGGCACGTTGGCTTTCTGATCCACAGGGCGGGTTTATCCATCCATTATGGTTTTTAACGGGTGGTGTATTGACCTTGCTGGTTAGTGGAATACCATTTCATATTCCACAACAATATTGGCGTTTTTCCGGGATAGCGGATTTGTTAAATATAGCCGCTGCATCTGTAGGCAGTGCGATATTATTCACCTGTTTATTATATGTAACCGGATATCCATTACCTTCCGTGACATTTCCGTTTATTTATGCAATGGTTCTTTTGCTATTAATGGGCGGTGGTAGAATAGGTTACCGGATTTTATCTGCAGAAGCATTTAGGAATTATTTCAATAAAAAAAGAAAAATTATCATTGTTGGAAATGATGCAGATATTGATCTGTTTATGCGGGCTATACGGCTTGATCATTCAAACGCATTATCGGTTATGGGACTGATCTCTTTTCGTCAGAATAGAAAAGGTCATCGTATTCATAATATTCCCATTTTAGGAAGTTTGGATGATTTTTCTGTTATACTTACACAGCTTGATGCACAAAAAAAATTACCTTCTTTATTCGTGATTATTGGTCAAGAATTAAGAGGGGAGCAATTGCGGGATTTTTTAGCAATTGCGGGTAAATGGAATATTGATGTTCAGAGAACACCAGTAATTACCCATTTATCACCTGCCGACAATTTAGAATTGAAACCGATTGCTCTTGATGAATTATTGAACAGGCCACAGATTGTCTTGGATCGTGCTGGCATGGCTGAAATGATAAAGGGCAAAGTCGTGGCCATTACAGGTGCGGGAGGGAGTATAGGATCAGAATTGGTTCGGCAAGTTGCTGATTTATCCCCTAAATTATTATTGTTGCTTGATCAAAGCGAATATGCACTATGGAAGATAAATATTGAATTATCGGAAAGTAAATATGCAGGTTTAAGGGAAACGATCTTAATCAATATACGAGAAAAGAAAAGAGTGGATTCCCTCTTTCAAAAATATAAACCAGATTTGGTCTTTCATGCTGCAGCTTTGAAACATGTATTTACAATCGAGAATAATCCAATCGAGGGATTTTTAACAAATATTATTGGCACGCGTGTTGTGGCTGATGCTGCTGTTAAATGCGGGACACAGGCATTTATTATGATATCAACTGATAAAGCGGTTAATCCCTCAAGCTTTATGGGTGTTTCAAAACGAATTGCAGAAATGTATTGTCAGTCTCTCGATAAAACCATTCGTGACCATGATCCTGAAAAGAAAAATCAGGGCTTTGAATGGTTGGGTATGAGCAAAATGCGATTCATTACGGTAAGGTTTGGAAATGTTCTTGGCTCAACAGGATCTGTTGTTCCCCTGTTCAAGCGTCAGTTGAGTCATGGAGGACCTTTGACGGTTACCGATCCAAATATGCAACGCTATTTTATGACTATTCCAGAAGCGGTAGGGTTGGTTTTACAGGCTAGCGTAAGAGCAACAATAAGATTTGGGAATGGAGACAAAACGGATGAGATGTTGCATCAGGGGGGCATTTTTGTACTTGATATGGGAAAACCCATAAAAATTCTGGATTTGGCACGTCAGATGATTCGCCTTGCCGGGTTAAAACCGGATGAGGATATAGTCATAGAATTTACCGGAGCAAAACCTGGTGAAAAATTATTTGAGGAATTATTTTATGGTCGTGAAGCCCCAGTTCCAACTGATCATGACGGTTTATTGATGGCAACGCCCAAAGGTATGGATATCAAGGTGGTTACTGAATATATCGATCGGATTAGATATGCATGTGATAATAATGATGTTGTTGAGGCAATAACATATGTGCAGAAATTAGTGCCTGAATTTAAACATTTGTCGAATTAAATGAACGAAATCAAAAAATCGAATAAGATAATTTAAAAAATTATACTAGAGGTGAATATGAATGATCCGATATTATTTTTAGATTTGAACAAACAACAGGCACGTATAGGAAAGATTTTAAAAGATCGTATAGACAAGGTTTTTTCACATGGAAAGTTTATTTTAGGACCTGAAGTTCAGGAACTTGAAGATCGTTTGGCGGAATATGTCGGGGCTTCATATTGTATAGGGGTTTCATCTGGAACAGATGCAATCCAGATTGCGTTAATGGGTGAAAATGTTGGAAGAGGGGATGCTGTATTTTTACCTGCATTTACCTATACAGCAACAGCTGAGGTTCCATTATTGCTGGGTGCAACTCCCATTTTTGTTGATATTAATCCTGAAACTTTTCAAATTGATCCAATTAATCTCAAAAGTGCAATTGATAAGGTTAAAAAAGAAAATAAATTAAAACCTAAAGCCATTATTGGGGTAGATCTTTTTGGACAGCCTGCGCCATGGAATGAATTATGCCAGATTGCTAACGATGAAAATTTATTTTTGTTGGATGATTGTGCTCAGTCCTTTGGTGGTCAATATCATGGAAAGAAGCTGGGGAGTCAGGCAGATGCCACGATCACCTCATTTTTTCCATCCAAACCTTTTGGAGCCTATGGGGATGGTGGTGCAATTTTTACAAACAGTTTAGAAAAGTTTGAACTTTATCGCTCGTTGCGTTCGCATGGCGAAGGACAGACACGTTATCAGGTTTTGCGAACGGGAATAAATGGACGTTTGGATACGATACAGGCAGCAATATTGTTGGCCAAATTCGGTTATCTTGAAGAGGAGCTTGTAAGAAGAGAAGAAATTGCAACTTTATACGATGCCGCGCTTTTGTCTTGTGTAAAAATACCCGCTCGGGTATTAAATAGTAAAAGTGCCTGGGCAATTTATTCAATTCTATTAAGTGATGAAGCAGAACGCAAATTTGTACAAGATACGTTAAAGGCTGAAAATATTCCCTCGGCCATTTATTATCCCTTACCATTGCATTTACAACCTGCCTATCACTCCTATCATGATGGAACATATTTGTCAGTATCAGAGGAAGTTTCCAAACGGATTTTGGCATTACCTATTCATCCAGAACTTTCGAATGCTCAGGTTAACCGTGTTATTCAAGCAGTTTTAAAAGTAAAAAAATAAAAGAATGAGAAAGCAAAATATAATTTTAACCCTTGTATTAATCGTTTGTCTTACCATTGTGATGATTATATGGCTTTCGGTCAGGGATAAAATTCAACCTGTTACTTTTCCACCGATAGTCAATGCAGAACTTGTTGTTGGGCCCTTGCACAAAAAACGTAGTTTAACACCTTCAGAGCTTGAATCGGTTAAGAAATGGATAAAATCCAATCTAAAAGGTTGGGGACCATTACATCAGAACCCGCCATCCACTGGGGATGTTGAAATTCAGTTTAATCGTGATCTGGATAAAAACTATTATATTAACAAACCTGAACATGAAAAACCCCATCCTTTCACTTTGGTATTGTGGCTTGGGATCAGCCAGGCGGATTGGAATAACAAGATATTTTATGAAGTCATCAATGAGAATGAAAGCAAGATATTTGTAAAAGATTGTAATGATAGTGCTTTTGATCCATTAAGAAAGCTTGTTGATCAATATGATTATGAAAGGACAGATTTTCCTTAAAATGTTTAAATCTTGTTAAAATCAAAAAAAATTAAAAAATTTAAAAAATAAAAAAATTGATTTATGAAGATAAATTATACTTTTGAAGGAAATATTAATGAGGCCAGCAAAAAAAATATATAAACCAATGAATATTAATGACATCACCATTATCGATGATGATAAATTAAAAAAAGCCATAACTGCAGCCGCACTTGGAAATGCAATGGAATGGTTCGATTTTGGGGTTTATGGATTTTTGGCCTTTGTATTGGGTAAGGTTTTTTTTCCTGATGCTTCACCAAGTGTTCAAATGATTGCCTCATTGGGGACTTTTTCTGTTCCTTTTCTTGTTCGTCCATTGGGGGGAATAGTTTGTGGTATTTTGGGGGATCGATACGGAAGACAAAAAATCCTGGCGATAACTATAATCATAATGTCCTTGGGTACTTGTAGTATTGGATTAATCCCAAGTTATCAATCCATTGGTATTATGTCCCCGGTCTTATTATTGATTGCAAAGCTTGTACAGGGATTTTCAGTAGGTGGAGAATATTCCGGTGCCGCAATTTTTGTCGCGGAATATTCCCCTGATCGTAAACGTGGATTAATGGGAAGTTGGCTTGATTTCGGATCCATCGCAGGGTTTGTAATTGGTGCGGGTGTTGTTGTTTTGATATCCAGCATGATTTCTGATGTGCAGTTTGAAAGTTGGGGATGGCGTATTCCTTTCTTTTTAGCCCTTCCTTTGGGAGCAATAGGATTATATTTGCGTCATGAATTGGAGGAAACACCAGCCTTTCAAAAGCATGTCGAGGATATGGAGGCTGAAAGTAAGGTAAACCTCAGAAATTCACCCAAGCTATCATATCGGGAAGTGGCCGGTAAATATTGGAAAAGTTTAATGATATGTGTTGGAATAGTAATTGTTACCAACGTGACGTATTATGTTCTTTTGACTTATATGCCAAGTTATCTTTCACATAATTTGCATTATTCAGAAAATCACGGCGTACTGATTATTATTGCCGTAATGGTTGGTATGTTATTTGTTCAGCCTATAATTGGAATGACAAGTGATAAAATTGGACGGCGTCCTTTTATATTGGGGGGTAGCACTGGACTTTTTTTATTATCTTATCCTGCCTTTTTGATGATTCAAACCAATTCAGTCGGTTTTATATTTATTGGTTTATTAATTCTTGCCATATTATTGAATTGTTTTATTGGTGTGATGGCTTCAATCCTGCCAGCTATTTTTCCAACTCAAATTCGTTATAGCGCATTGGCGATTGCTTTTAATATTTCGATTTTAATCGCAGGAATGACACCAACAATTGTGGCATGGATGGTTGAAGCAACGCATAACTTAAATATGCCTGCATTTTATTTGATGGGTATTTCATTAATAGGACTGTGGACAGGAATACGAATGCCTGAAACGGCCAATAAACCCTTAAGAGGTGAAACACCAACAGCTTCCGATCGTAATGAGGCCAAAGAAATTTTATCAGAACATTTTGATACGATAGAGCAAAAAGTTGAGGAAATTGATGAAAAAATCGCAGATTTGGAACGACGTAGACAGATACTGATTGATCAACATCCTAAACTGGACTGATTCAATATTTTATTAACAGGCAATGATGAAATCATATTCATTGCCTGTTAGTATATTATAAATTATTTACAATTTTTTTTCGGTGTTTTCCAGTTTATCTTGTAAAATAAGCCAATCTTCTTCGGCTTGATTTTTTCGTTTTTGATATTCAGCCAATTCGATTTGTAATTTTGTTATTTCTTCAGCTGATATATTTGAATAAAACTCTGGTGCAGCCATTTTTTGTTCAATTTTGAGATAGGCGTCACTATTTTTCTGAATAAGTAATTCTAGAGCCTTTATTTTATTTTTTAACGGTTGAAGTATTTTCCGTTTTTCCGCTCTTTCCTTGCGTGCTAATTTTTGAGATGAGCCAGTTTCTGTATTTTTTACGGATGAATCAAGGATACGTTTATTATCCGTTAGCCATTGACGGTAATCATTGATATCACCATCAAAAGATTCAACTGTACCATTATTAACCAACCAAAGCCGGTCAGCTATCAGTTCTATCAGACGTGGATCATGGGAAATAAGTATGACGGCTCCTTCAAAGGAGGATAATGCATGAATTAGGGATTCTTTGGCATCAAGATCCAGATGATTGGTAGGTTCATCAAGCAATAGGATATTGGGTTTATGACGTGTGATAAGAGCCAGAACAAGTCGAGCTTTTTCTCCACCAGACAAGGATTGAACAGGGGTATCAGTTTGCTCGGTATTTAATCCAAATCGGGCAAGTTGCGCTCTCAATTCAGTGGGTGTGGCTTTTGGTAAAACCTTTTCAAGATGACTGAATGGGGTTTGACCAGGAATAAGTTCTTCTAACTGATGTTGAGCAAAATAACCAACAGAAAGTTTGGTGTGATTATGAATGCTACCTTCCATTGGTTTCAGGCAACCTGCGATAAGTTTGATAAAGGTTGATTTACCGTTACCATTTGCACCCAAGAGGGCAATACGGTCATCTGGATCAATTCTTAATGTTAAATTGGAAAGTACAACATGATCGCCGTATCCAACCTTGACTTGATCAAGGGTAATTAATGGAGGCGGTAATTGTACAGGTTGGGGAAATTCGAAATGTATTGCCCTTTCCTCAACAATTTCTTCCAAAACAGGCAGTTTTTCAAGTGCTTTTAAGCGTGCTTGCGCTTGTCGGGCCTTGGTTGCCTTGGCACGAAAGCGATCGACAAAAGCTTGCATATGAGCACGTTTCGCGGCTATTTTTTCAGTTTCCCGATTTTGTTGAAGTATTTTTTCGTTATGTACTCTGATAAATTCATCATATCCTCCAACTGTCATGGACAATTTCTGATGATGAAGATGGGCAATTGCATCAACACATTCATTCAAAAGATTGCGATCATGGCTGACAATTATTGCACTGCCAGAAAAATTGTTGATCCAGGATTGCAACCACAAAGTCGCTTCTAAATCAAGATGATTGGTGGGTTCATCAAGGAGCAGTAAATCGGGATTTAAAAACAATGTGCTCGCTAGAGCAACTCGCATTCTCCATCCACCAGAAAAATCTGAAATAGGACGTTGTTGGTTTTCTGCACTAAAACCCAAACCTGCAAGAATGGTTGCTGCGCGAGCCGGAGCGCTGTCAGCTTGTATGGCTATTAGTCTTTCATGAATTTCAGCAAGCCGATACCCATCCCGTGTTGATTCAGCCTCATTTATGAGATGCGTACGTTCTTTATCCGCTGAAAGCACTGTTTCAATTAATGATAAATTACCAGATGGTGTTTCCTGTTTAACCCGTGCCATTTTTATACGGTTTGATAAAAGGATCTCACCTCCATCAATTGATATATCTCCAGAAATTGCGGCTAGCAATGTTGATTTGCCTGTTCCATTTCGGCCAACCAGTCCAACTTTTTGCCCATTCTCAATGGTAAGGGAAGCATCTTCCAAGAGGGGGCGACCTAAAATTCGAAGGGTAAGGTGATTTATAACCAGCGTACTCACAAATTTGCCTGCAAAATATGATAAAAAAACTATCGACAAGATAAGAGAAATACTTCTATTTACCAATAGAGTATTTTTTCTCTGCAATATATTTACAGATTAAAGGAAATTTCAATATGACTTTACAAAGAACGCTGTCAATTTTAAAACCAGATGCAACACGTCGTAATTTGACTGGTAAAATCAACGCTTTAATTGAAGGGACGGGATTACAAATCGTTGGACAAAAACGTATTCAGCTAAGCAAGCAGCAAGCTGAAGCTTTTTATTCAGTTCATAAAGAACGTCCTTTTTTCAATGATCTGGTTGAATTTATGATAAGTGGTCCTGTCGTGGTTCAGGTTTTGGAGGGCGAAAACGCTGTTCAAAAAAATCGTGATATCATGGGTGCAACAGATCCTAAAAAAGCTCAGGCACACACGATTCGTGCGCAATTTGCTGAATCAATTGAGGCCAATTCAGTTCATGGATCTGATTCTGCCGAAAATGCAGCTATTGAAATTCGCTTCTTTTTTTCAGACATTGAAATCTGCGTATAAAACCAAAGGTTGGAGATCTTTATCTCCAGCCTTTTTAAATTTATCCATTAATCAGGGTATCAGAAGTCGAATCAGCTTCAAATCCCAATAGAAAATTCTTTAAAACTCTTGGATAAAGAAGATGTTCTTGGTCCAATACACGTTTTGCCAAGGTGTTTTCTGTATCATCGGGAAGAACAGGAATTGCTGCCTGACCTAGAATAGGACCATCATCCATTTTTTCTGTTACGATATGAATGGTGCAACCATGTATCTTAACCCCTTTTTTAAGGGCTTTTTTATGGGTATCTAAACCAGGAAAAGCTGGTAAGAGACTTGGATGAATATTTAGGATTTTACCTTTCCATTCATTGATCAAAAACGGGCTTAAAAGTCGCATATAACCTGCAAGACAGACTGTTGTAACATGATGGGCTTGAAGGGCCGCATTAATTTGGCGTTCATGAGCTTGTCTGTTATTGCCAAAATCATAGTCATCAATGACTTGAGTGGAAATACCCGATTTGCGGGCGATTTCCAATCCTTCTGCATCCGGGTTATTACTAATGATCAACTCAATTGATGCTGGGAAAGAGGGTTTGGCACATGCATCAATAAGGGAACGCATATTTGAACCGCGTCCGCTTATCATGATCGCTATACGTTTTTTCTTCGACATTTAAAGGGTTCTCACCTTGTTAATCAATTTCAGGAATAAAGGTAAAATCGGGTAGGTCGCTGAAGAATACCTGTTGATTATTATCGAGTTCTGTTTTTGGTTCAATCTGGCCAATGATATAGGCTTGGACATCGGTATCATTAAGTAGTTTATTCACGGCTTCAAAATCTGATGTGATCAATATCATACCAATACCGCAATTAAATACTTTCAGCATTTCCTCTGGTTGAACGTTGCCAGCGTGGGCCAGCCATGAAAATACTGGTGGCATGGGCCAGCTTTGTCCGTCAACAACAGCCACAAGATTGTCTGGCAAAATACGTGGAAGATTGCCGACAATTCCACCGCCTGTAATATGGGCAGCCCCGTTTAGAAGACCAGCCTCATGAAGTTTTAGTACAGGTTTTACATAAAGCTGTGTCGGGGCGAGTAATGCCTCTCCAAGAAACTGGTTGGGATCGAAAGGTGCCACATCGTCCCATGACAGGTTTTGGGCTTTTACGATTGAGCGTACCAAGGAAAATCCGTTAGAATGAACACCATTTGATGTCAAAGCGATAATTTTATCACCGCTAGTGATATTTTTGGGTAAAATCTGATCTCTTTCAACTGCTCCAACGGCGAATCCGGCCAGATCATAATGTTTTTCCTTGTACATCCCCGGCATTTCCGCTGTTTCGCCACCAATCAAGGCACAGCCACTTGCTTCACAGGCCTTACTGATACTTTGTATGATACGTTGTGCCTGATCAAGCTCTAATTTTCCGGTAGCAAAATAATCGAGAAAAAACAAAGGTCTTGCACCTTGCACAACGATATCATTCACACACATTCCAACTAGATCAAATCCGATATTGTCGCACAGCCCTGTTTCGATTGCGGGCAAAAGCTTTGTTCCAACCCCGTCGGTTCCTGAAACAAGAATTGGATCTTGATAGCCGGTTGCTTTTAAGTCAAATAACGCACCAAATCCGCCCAGATTACCCATAACACCATTATTATGAGTTTGGGAGACAACCGGTTTTATAGCTTCGATCAATGCATCCCCTGTGGCAATACTGACACCAGCATTTTCATAGGTGATTTCATCCTGCTGGTTATTTAGTTCTGTATTCTCAGAAAAATCTGACTTCATTATTAAGCAGCCTCTATTCTTGCTTTATAGGTTTATCTTGAAATGGTTATAGGATAGTTTTACACCATAATAGGGTTTATAGGATAGATTGAATTTTGGTAAAGTAGTAATGCAGGAAAAAAATAAACAAAATTGTTTTTTTAATACGTCAAGGCAGCTCGCTTTACCCTTTACCTATCAGCCTCGTTTTATTTCTTCAGATTTTATACATTCACCTTCAAATTTTGCTGCACGGACCTGGCTTGGGATCAGTAAAACAACCTACAATGTGCCAGATTGGCCAGATCGACGTTTGGCAATATGGGGAGATTCAGGAACAGGTAAAACGCATTTATTGCAAATATGGGCGGAAAGGGAACAGGCCCTATATATTCCAGCTTCTGCTTTACAACAAACCTCTTCTGTATATTGGTCGGAAAAATTACAAAATAAAGAAATAAAAGCCATTGTTATAGATGATGCCGATCTAGTCACTGATTTTCATTCATTGTTGCATATTTTAAACATGGCCAAAGAGTTGCGGATCGTAACCGTTCTAGGAGGTCGTTCTCCACCAGCTCGATGGGAAGTTGAGTTGCCTGATTTGGCTAGCCGATTACGGTCGATCATAGCGATTAAAATTGAACAACCTGAAGAGGAATTATTACGGCTTTTATTTCTTCGGTTAGTAGCTGACAGGCAATTGGTTATTCCAACGTCCATTATGGATATTATTCAGTTACGATTACCAAGAACAGCTTTTGCTGTACGTCAGTTTATTGAACGGTTAGATGAAATAACCCTTGTTGAGCAGGGGGGAATGACCAGAAATCTAGTCATGAAAATTCTTGATGAATTGTCAATTTCATAATGAAATAGAAATAATATGTTATAATTAAACGTGATTTTGAATTATTTGAAAAAACTAGAGAAAATTGTGTTAAAATTGATAAATTAATAAAATAATTTTTAATGCAAATAATTCAGTATAAAGTAATATTACATGATCCAAAAAAATCGTAAAAATATATCGAATATCAATCATTTGACACAAAATAAAATTGCTATGAAACAGTCGGGTCGCAAAATTAAACAGCGAAACAGTATTCAGATATCTAATAATATCAAAATGGATTATGAGCGTTTTATTAATCGGGAATTATCATGGCTTGATTTTAACCAAAGGGTCGTAGAGGAAGCCGAAAACAAACATAATCCACTTTTGGAAAGATTACGTTTTTTATCCATTAGTGCAAGCAATCTTGATGAATTTTATTCCGTACGTGTTGCGGGACTGACCGGTCAAGTGAGAGAGGGGTTGATAGCACTTTCTCCTGATGGTTTAACACCTGCAGAACAATTGGTTGCCATTCAGGAAAGGGTTAAGGGACTATTTAGTGACCAGCAACGGATCTATCATGAACTTATAAAATTATTGAGTGATTCAGGTATTATTGTTTGTAAGGCAGAAGAGTTGAACAAGGAAGATCTGACCTGGTTACATCAATTTTTTATGGAGCGTATTTTTCCAATCCTGACCCCTATTGCCTTGGATCCTGCCCATCCCATTCCATTTATACCGAATTTAAATCTCGCAATTGCTTTAAGATTGATTAGCCAAAATAGCAGCCGCAAATATGTGATGATTTTATTGCCGTCGCAGCTGTTGCGTTTTATACCTTTGCCTTTATCGTTATGTAGCAATAAAATTCAAAGGTTTGTTTTATTGGAGGATTTGGTTAGGATATTTATTTCATCGATCTTTCCTGGATACAAAATTGCGAATTATGGCTTGTTACGCGTTATTCGTGATACAGATGTCGAATTTGAAGAAGAAGCGGAGGATCTGGTGAGATCCTATGAAACAGCCTTGAAAAGAAGAAGACGCGGGGTTGTGATTCATTTGGATATCGATGAACATTTCCCTCCAAAACTTGGTGAAATAGTTGCCCATGCTCTGGAAGTGCCTCCGGAAGAGGTGACGGTTCATAAGGGAATACTGGGATTGGTGGATGTTAAGCAACTCATTGTTGATAACAGGCCAGATCTCCTTTTTCCATATTATGCACCTCATCTTCCCGCGCGTATTCGGGAAAGTGCCGGGGACTGTTTTGCCCTGTTACGCTCAAAAGATTTGTTGGCATACCATCCTTTCGAGAGTTTTGATGTTGTGATTCAATTTTTGCGTCAGGCGGCTCAAGACCCTCAGGTTTTAGCCATTAAACAAACTTTATATCGAACATCCCGGGACAGTCCCATTGTCAAAGCTTTAATTGAGGCGGCAGAAAATGGAATTTCCGTAACAGCCATTGTTGAATTAAGGGCCCGTTTTGATGAAGAAGCCAATATTCGTCTTTCACGGGATTTGGAGGCAGCCGGTGTGCAGGTTGTTTTCGGTTTTGCCGATTGGAAGACCCATGCAAAATTGAGTCTTGTTGTTAGAAGAGAGGGGGGAAACATACGCTCTTATGCCCATTTTGGCACTGGCAATTATCATCCGATTACAGCAAAAATTTATACTGATTTATCTTATTTTACCTGTAATGCCGAATTAACGCGTGATGCGGCCAAATTATTTAATTATGTCACGGGATATGCACGTCCTGACAAAATGGAAAAAATTGCGTTTTCGCCTCTAACCATCCGTAAAACCTTAAATGAATTGATTGATGATGAAATTGCTTTTGTAAATGCAGGCAAACCGGGTGCGATGTGGCTTAAAATGAATTCTCTTGTGGATCCACAATTAATTGACAAATTATATGAGGCGTCTTGTGCAGGTGTAAAAATAAATATAATTGTTCGAGGAATTTGCTGTCTTCGTCCGGGTATCAAAAATCTTTCTGAAAATATATTTGTCAAATCAATTGTTGGCCGTTTTCTTGAGCATGCCAGAGTTTTTGTATTTGGAAACGGGTACGAGCTTCCTTCAAGATCGGCTAAAGTCTATATGTCTTCTGCAGATTGGATGGAAAGAAATATGGATCGTCGGATCGAGGAAATGATACCTATCTTGCCAGAAGATATTCATTATAAAATTTTAAATCAGTTAATGGTTGCAAATCTGAAAGATAATATGCAGTCTTGGCAATTGGGGAGGGATAAAAAATGGAAACGTCTTGAATCTTCGGAACCTCCTTTTTCCGCACATAACTATTTTATGGAGAATCCCTCGTTGGATACAAGGCCTTTGGATTAGACTATAATCTATTATAATTTTTTGCCTCAAAGGAAATAATAATGATCCATTCCTCTTCCTCAATACGATCAGCAATTGTTGATTTGGGCTCGAATTCCGTTCGTTTAGTTGTTTTTGAAGGAAGGGAGCGTAATCCCGTAATTATCTTTAATGAAAAAGCCACACTTAGATTGGGAAGCGGGTTGGAAAAAACAGGTAAACTCAATCCGCAAGGTGTCTTGTTAGCCGAAGATGTTTTTAAAAGGTTTTATGCAATTGCCACGACAATGAAGGCGGATCCATTTGTTGTCCTAGCGACTGCAGCTGTTAGAGATGCAGATGATGGACATGAATTTTTAAAAAAGTTGCATAAATGGATGCCTGGTGTACCTGTTCAAATATTGACTGGTGAACAGGAGGCAGATTATGCCGCTGCGGGTGTAATGTGCAGTATTCCGAATGCGGATGGTGTTGTTGCGGATATTGGTGGTGGCTCTATGGAGCTGGTGCAAATTTCAAATCAACAGCGATATAATGCCCAAACCTTGTCTTTGGGTGTTATTCGCCTGATGGATCGTGCAGGCAAGAAAATTCCAAAAGCGAATGTTATTGCGGGTAAGGACATAAAATCAGTTAAATGGTTGCATGAATCCAAAAAGAAAAAATTATATTTGGTCGGTGGTGCTTTTCGAGCAATGGCACAATTATATATGGAATACACTTCTTATCCGATTTGTATCGTTCATTATTACACGCTTTCTTATAATGAAGCAAAAATTCTTGTGGATTGGATTTTACTTAAGCTAAAAGATGGGAATTTAAATACACAGGCCTTAATTCATAAAAGGTTAAACGATTTACCATATGCCGCCACGGTGTTGAAACAGTTATTAATGATTTTAAAACCGTCAAAAATTATTTTTTGTGCAGAGGGGGTTCGGGAAGGTTGGTATATGCGAAATGTTATTGCCGAAAATAATCGTAATCAAAATCCACAAGAAGCTGCAGCTTTAGATATTTGTAAACGATTGGGTCGTGTACAGGAATTTCCTTCCGCTCTGATCAAGTGGACAGATTCACTTTTTAATAATGAAGATCAGGATATGCAGCAAAAACGCTGGGTAGCCTGTATGATTTCTGATTGTGGTTGTCATGACCATCCAGCCTATCGTAAAGAGCAGGCTTATTATCGTATTTTACGGATGGCCGGCATGGCGTTTGACCATCAGTTGCGAGCCTTTTTGGCCTTGACAATTGCGATACGTTATGATGCCACCATGAATGACAAATTCCTGTCTGCTTCCAAGAAAATTCTTTCTCCTAAACATTATGAACAGGCCGTGATATTGGGACTGGCATTTCGATTGGCATATACATTATCAGGAAATCTTCCCAACCTTTTGTTGAGAACACGGTTAAAAGTTGGGAAAAAGAAACTTACATTATATTATTATCATCATCTGGATGCTGTTATCAGTGAGACAGTCTCACGTCGTTTGTCCCGATTAGGTCAATTGATGGGTCTTGATACGAAATTACTGCCTGACCATAAATGAATAAATTTATATAGATGCTTGACTGACTATGAATCAAATATAGAATGAAATTTGTCATTCCATTTTAAAAAAAATTGAGGAAAGTAACTTATCACGATAGTGACCGCAAGCGCATTGATGGAAGTCAGGTTGACCCCAATTATCCAGCCTATCTTCCTCCAACATAAATGACAAAGTATAAAGCTGCAAAATATAAGCAACACACTGATAATTTTACAATAATATTTTATTTGTTCGTTTGAATACTGGTTTGGTAGTTTATCTTGAAATTTCTTCAAACTGCCAGCAAAAACGAATATGCCAAGAATATTTAACGTTATAATAAGTATGATCATGATAGATAAGATTTTTTATTTAAATATGAGCGAAACAATAATGAAACAATACCTAAAATAAAAACTGTGCCATCCATTTTTATAAAAAGGAAATTTCCATTCAGCAACGAGGCTTTTATCAGGGTATTATTGAATAACAGATCCACAATAGGAAGAAGTAGACAGAGATAGCTGAATATTGTCATTAATTTTTTTAAGGCATTATTTGTATAGTTAAAATATGCTGATAAAAAACCGTAAATGCAGACAAGAAGACATATTGTGAAAAATAAAAAAATTTCATTATGGATTCTGTTTGGAAAATCAAAGGGAATAAATCGATTAATCCATAAAAGGGATATGAATCCTATAAGAGTTCCCATAATGACGCTAGTATTAATTCCTTCAATGGTTTTATATCCAATATAGGTTATTTTGTTTGTAAAAAGTTTATTTTTATGGCGATTAGAATAATATAAAAGACCAAAAGCTACACAAAACGCACTGCCCAATCCTAATATAAAATTGATAGTTCTGAATATGGCTCCACCTGCCCTGGCCATATGAATGCCAAAAATAACTTTTTCAGGATAACCAAACATGGGGGATAAGGAAGAATGTGATGTTAATTTTCCTGTAGTTTTATCAAAGCCGACTAGATTTTTAAAGCTGGTTAGATGACTATTGTTCGCTTCACTTATTTTTATTTCTTTAGGAGTAAAAAAAATGAATCCTGCGGGATTATTAAAATAACGTTCAGTTTCATTAACTAAATTGAGTAAATTTTGTTTAGATAATGTGTTCAGATTGTCTTTATATATATTTTCAGGTTTTGATTGAGGATGAGGAGAAGGTAGATAATGAGGAATGATGAATAAAAAACCGCTTAATGCTATTATAAAAAGAAATGGCAAGAAAATTACTCCAATGGACGTATGATAATTAAGTTGTTGTCGAAGGGGGGCAGCCTTGACCTGAAGGTTAAAAAGCATTTTGATAAAGGGTTTATAATGTAAAATCACACCAGTAATGATTGAAAGAATAAAGAAAAAAGCGACAATAAGTAAAATAAATTGTCCATATCTAGGATTCATATATAGTTTTTTATGAATGGAAACGATAAATGAAGCGCCTGCTGTATTTCGGACTGGAATAATATTCCCTTCATGAGGGTCAAGAACAATATTGCGTTTTATATTGCCCTTTAAATAGGAAACATATAGATAGGGATCGCGAGAAGAGGGAAGTTTAATTAAATTTTTGGGCATATTTTGGCTATATGTCCAAATTTTGTAGGCATTATCCAGTGCCTTGGAGGAAAGGGGGGCCGGTTTGACCCGTGCAAGTTCTGGCCGCATCCATTGATTGATTTCACTATCAAATAAGGTTAGGCTGCCTGAAATAATAATTATAAAAAGAAACCATCCACCTGCCATCCCTATCCAGCGATGAATGGATTTTATCAAGAATAAAGTTTTTTGATGCATAATATGATTTGTAACGCTTAATGATAATAATTATTATTATCAGAAATAATATAAAAGCAATAGTCTTGACATCATTATAGAGGAATTTAAATTTTTTATATATAAATAATAATTATAATAATAATGAAACATTTATATATAAAAAAGAATTCAGATGGCTGATAAGTAATAAGTTAGGTATTTTCAACAATTGTGATGGAAGCCTCGGGAACTCTTTGCAATTGGATAATATCCTTGTCTATATTTTCAAGAGATGTTGTGTCTGTATTATTGATTTGTCTTATGGCATGAAAATTGATGCATGAATTTTTAAAGGAATATCTTATTTTTATGACCTTCCATAGTTGATCAAGATAAAAAATGATATTTCCACAATTAATGTTTTGTACGGGGATATCTCTTACATTTATTTTAGAAGGCATAGTATTTCCTATTATAGTGTAAGTATAAGATTTGTGTTTTGTTTTATAAAGGTTGTTTGTAGTTTTAATTTAGTTATATTTGTTTTCTTTTAATAAAGGTATTTATTTAATAAAATTAAAGAGTATATTTGAATATTTTAAATAAAATGAGTAGATAAAAATATCAGCAAAATCTATTGCAATTTTTAGAAACAAAATTTTTTATTTTAATTGAAATGGGTTATTTTATTTAGAAAATATTATAACTTGTAAAAACTGTAGAATTTAAGTTATGACAGTAGAGATGGCTCTTGGAATATTCCCGTTATTTGTTTATGGATTATTAGTTGTAATAATGATCTTGATAATTATTTTTCAATTTTTTTTAAAAAAGAGAAAGTAACCCTAATCAAGTTTGACGTGAATAGATTCTATCAAATTTTCAAACATTTCCGTTGTTAATAATCTGGTACTTGTATTGTATTTTGATACATGATAGCTGTCGACCAGCGATATTTTTTCATTTAGTTGAATATATTGTCCATGCTTGAATTTCACTTTAGAATTCGAAATGTTAAAACATGACAAAATATTTTTATGTGCAATTACACCCAATGCCAAAATAATTTTTAAATTCATCATATTTTCAATTGCTGATTTCAAATAAGGGCGACAGTTTTTTTCCTCTTGCGTTGTTGGTTTATTTTGAGGTGGCACGCAACGAACGGCATTCAAGATTTTACAATTGATCAGGGTCAAACCATCATTGGGATCAGCCTGATAGGTTCCAGAGGCAAATTTGTATTTGATAAGAGTATTGTAGAGTAAAATGCCTGCATAATCTCCCGTGAAAGGACGCCCGGTCAAGTTTGCCCCTTTTAATCCCGGAGCTAGACCAACAACAAGTAATTCTGAATCAATATTCCCCCAGGTTGGAACAGGTGCATTCCAGCCTGTGGGAAATTTTTCTTTATTTTCTTCTCTAAAATTTTTAAGACGAGGACAAATGCTACAATTTATGTCAGGTGTTAAATTTATCATGAAATCAAATATTTTTTGAAAAAATAGACTGTAATAAAATTGGATATAAAGATTATGTATAGTTATTGTTGGGCTTCATTTGGCCGTCGAGTGAACTCGGGTGCAATGCTTGTTAATTCAATAAATTGATCGGCTTGTCTTCTTAATTCATCACCAATCATGGGTGGGTTGGTTTTGATAGAAGATACGACAGAAACACGTACCCCCTGTCGTTGAACGGATTCAACAAGGCGTCGTAAATCGGCATCACCACTGAATAATATGGCATGATCAATTTTTGGAGCAATTTCCATCATATCGACAGCCAATTCAATATCCATGCTTCCTTTTACCCTTCGCCGACCATTTTGGTCTGTAAATTCACGGGCATTCTTGGTAACCAGAAGAAACCCATTATAGGCCAACCAGTCAGTCAGGGGTTTTAATGGAGAATATTCTTCTGTATCCAGAACAGCAGAATAATAATAGGCACGAATGACGTTACATTGTTTTTTAAAAAAATTGAGTAAATTTCTGTAATCGACATCAAAATTCAGATTACGTGATGCGGAATAAAGGTTTGCTCCATCGATAAATAAGCAGACCTTTTCATTATTTTTAAGAAACATTTATAAGCACCTTAAAATTTTTGAAAGCAGGAGTTAAATAAGAATAAAAATCGTTATACATAATTTGTTTTATCAGTTATATCAACATTTTATAGGTTATATCAATTTTACATTAAAAGGCGAGATATTTTGTATCCTTGTGATGTAAATTTATTATTTAGGTAATTATTACAAAACTATGATTATTATTTCAATCGGAAGCAACCTTCCAGGAGCATGGGGAGACAACCCTTATGAAATGTGTCAAAAAGCATTTTATTATTTGGGTAAAAAACTTAATGATACCTCCATGATCGTTTCTCCAATGTACCAAACTACACCAATTCCGCCGTCATCTCAACCTTTATATATAAATGGTGTCATATTATTTGATAGTCAAATTCCATGCGAAGATTTACTGTCAATTTTAAATGATTTGGAGGACAAAGCAGGTAGAATACGTCAAAAGATAAATGAATCTCGCCCGCTTGACCTCGATATAATCGCATATCATGACAAAATCATCAAAGATTCATCACGATTGATCGTGCCGCATCCCCGGGCACATTTAAGGGCTTTTGTTTTATATCCCTTAAGAGATGTATTGCCAAATTGGGTTCATCCCGAAAGCAAGAAATCACTTGATGAATTAATATCAGAACTACCACCTGATCAGGGTATTGAACCTTACATTTGATTTCTTGATAAAAATATGATATTGGTTAAATCCTTTTGAATCTGGAGATTAATTTGAATGGCACGCGTTACTGTAGAAGATTGTGTTGAAAAAATTCCTAATCGTTTTGAATTGGTGCTTTATGCTTCACAACGAGCACGCAACATTTCAAGAGGTGAGGCGTTAACTATAGATCGTGACAATGATAAAAATCCAGTGGTTGCCCTAAGAGAAATTGCAGATGAAAAAATTGATCTTGCAACAATTAAAAATGATATTATCCGTACCCTGACTCGTGCTCCTGAACCTGAACCAGTGGAGGAAGAGGTTGCAGATCTGATCCCGGCGGAAAAAAATATCTTTGGCCTTCAAGATGTTTCAATCGAGGAAGAACAGGCCAAACCGACAAATTCCTTTGAGAACATTAATCAGATCATGCATGAATTGGATCGTCGTCGTATGGCTTCTGAAAATAAAGAGGAATAATTTAATTTTATTTTTCAGTTTTATAATCTATAAAATTAAATAAGAGTGTCATTTAATTTTTGGATTATAAGTGGAAAATATCAGCTTTCCCATAGCCTTGAGTGAAAGCAATCAAATTGATTGCGCTGGACTAATTGATCGTATTCGGAAATATGAGCCGGAGGCGAATGTTGCTTGTGTAGAGAAAGCTTTTAGAATTTCTGTTCAAGCACACGAGAAACAGTATCGTGACAATGGGGCTCCATATATTACACATCCTTTGGCTGTGGCAAATATTTTGGCTCATATGAAAGTTGACATTGCCTCTATCGTAACAGGTCTTTTGCATGATACGATAGAAGATACAGAAATTACCCGAGAATTTATAGAAAAGGAATTCAGCAAGGTTGTTGCAGATTTGGTGGATGGCGTTACCAAACTGACAAGGCTTGAATTACAATCTGATAAGACAAAACAAGCTGAAAATTTTCGTAAACTTGTCTTGGCGATGTCCAAGGATATACGTGTATTGATTGTCAAGCTTGCTGATCGTCTGCATAACATGCGTACTTTACACTATGTTCAAAGACTGGATCGTAGGCAGCGTATTGCTCGTGAAACAATGGATATTTACGCGCCATTGGCTGAACGTATCGGAATGGATAATGTGAAAAGGGAATTGCAAAATATTGCATTTTCTGTTTTGGAACCTGAGGCAGATGCTTCTATTAAAGCGCGTTTAAATTTCTTGCGTGGACAGGGTGCAGATATTATTGAGGAAGTCTGTGCCGAGCTTAAGGCAATCTGCCAAAAGGGTGGGTTGAAGCAGGTCGAGGTAACGGGAAGGGAAAAATCTTGTTACTCTATTTGGGAAAAAATGCAGCGAAGGCAGGTTACCTTTGAACAGCTTTCCGACATAATGGCGTTTCGAATTGTGGTTGAAACCAAAGAGGATTGTTATACAGCCCTTGGAATAGTGCATAGTCATTACCCTGTTGTAGCCGGACGTTTTAAAGACTATATTTCAGCGCCCAAGGCCAATGGTTATCAGAGTATTCATACGGGGGTAACCTTGCGTTTTCCCCGCAATCAGAAAATTGAAATTCAAATCCGTACAAGAGAGATGCATGATATTGCTGAAAATGGTGTTGCGTCTCATTGGATATATAAGCAGTTGCCGATTATTAACAAAAACAGTAAAAATAATGACCAGGTTATTGGCATTGCTGCCAAGATGAAAAAATTACGCTGGGTTCAGGATCTTCTTGAAATTCTTGAAGATTCAACAGCCCCAGATGAATTTTTGGAAAATACGAAGCTGGAATTATATCAGGATCTCGTTTTTTGTTTCACACCGAAAGGGGAATTGATCCAGCTACCAAGAGGAGCGACACCTGTCGACTTTGCCTATGCGGTTCATAGTCAGGTTGGGGATCGTTGTGTTGGTGCAAAAGTGAATGGACGACTTATCCCCTTGCGCCAAAAATTAAAAAATGGTGATCAAGTGGAAATTATGACTGCACGGGAAGGTAATCCTTCTCCATCCTGGGAAAGATTTGTAGTTACTGGAAAAGCCAGAGCTCGAATTCGTCATTTTGTAAGTAATCAACAAAAAGAATTGAAAATGGAAGCTGGACGCGTTGCGTTGGCTAAGGCTTTTCGGCAGGAAGGTGTTGATGGATCACAAAAAATTCTTGAAACTGTTCTAAAGAATTTTAAACAAACCTCTCTTGATGAATTATATATAGCGGTGGGTAGCGATAATATTTCTGCCAAAGATATAGTATATGTTGCTTACCCAGAATTAAAACCTATTAAACGTGCCCCTCGTTTTGTGCCCGGGTTAAGTGATAAAGGTCGTATTAGCCAAAATAAAAATAAAGACGATCATAAATTCTCTTCCCCATTGAAAGGTATGGATAAGGGAATTGTGGTTCATTTTGCGGGTTGCTGTCATCCAATTCCCGATGATGCCATTGTTGGTATTGTTGCAACAGGCAAGGGGATCACTATTCATCGCAAGGAATGTTCAACATTAAACAGTTTTTCTGCTACCCCAGAACGTTTTATGAGTTTGGATTGGGACTATGATATATTAAACCAGGTGAATAGACAGAAAAATTATACAGCGCGTATTAAAATTGTGGCGGAAAACGACAACGTCATTCTGGCAACTATTGCCAATCGTATTGTTCAGTATGATGGCTCTTTGATAAATTTGAAAATTGTTAACCGACATATGGATTTCATCGAAATTCTGTTGGATGTGGAAGTTAAAGACCTTACACATTTAAATCAGGTTATCAATGGTTTGCAAATGGTCAAGGGGATTGTTCATGTTGAACGATCATGTTCATGATTAATGGAGAAATAAAGTGATTATTGGTATTGGGTCAGATTTATGTGACATTCGTCGTATCGAAAAAGTCATTACACACCATAAGGAACGTTTTCTTCATCGTATATTTACTGATAAAGAGATAAAAAAGGCTGAAACGCGATCAGACAAACTTAAGTCTGGAACTTATGCCAAGCGGTGGGCAGCAAAGGAGGCCTGTGCCAAGGCATTGGGTACGGGATTTACAGAAGAGGTTTTTTACAAGGATATTGAAATTGTCAATAACGAAAAAGGTAAACCAACATTAAGATTATATAATGGCGCTTTCAGATCTTTACAAAAATTAATTGATAAAAATAAAAAAACGAATATTTTACTGACCATGAGTGATGAATATCCTTATGCATTTGCGCAAGTTATTATTGAAATGCTTCCAATGAATACCGTAAATAAACAGTGATCGTGAAACTTTGAAATACCGCATCTAAATCGGGCACCTATTAGGAATTTAACAAGATAGATTGTTTATATGGAAAATAATCAGGATAAGATAAATAAACCTGTAAAAGATACAGGAAATAATGAAAAACATGATTCAATATGGCATCAGATCAAGGAATTGATTTCTACTATCTTTTGGGGTGGTCTTATTATTCTTGTTATACGCATTTTACTATTCGAGCCCTGCAATATCCCATCTGGTTCAATGATCCCGACCCTTCTGGTTGGGGATTATATTTTTGTTAGTAAATACAGTTATGGGTATTCTCGCTATTCCTTACCTTTCTATCATCCGGATCTTAAAGGCAGGCTATGGTATAAAGCTCCGAAAAGAGGAGATGTAGCTGTTTTCAGAAGTACTAAGCCTCCCTACGATTACTACGTAAAAAGAATTATCGGTTTGCCGGGAGACACTGTTCAGGTAAAAAATAGTGTTTTATACGTAAATGGCAAGGCCGTTGAACGTCAATTTAGAGGAGAATATCACTATAAAGAGAATTCTTCTGTTCCTGTTGAAGTGGATCATCGATTTACTGAATTCCTACCAGCCAATAGTAAAATTGTTAAACACGATATTCTGCAAAAAGATTTTGATGAATATGAACAATCTCCCTATTTATGGAATGGGGAATTAAACGTAAATAATACTGTTATCTACAAGGTGCCTCAGGGACATTTTTTCGCTATGGGTGATAATCGTGAACATAGTGCGGACAGTCGATTCACAGATCCTAATTCGCCAGATTATCTTGGATATGTCCCAATTGATCACTTAATCGGGAAAGTGCAGTTTATTTTTTATTCTTATGATAGTCAGCATCCAGTTTGGCAATTTTGGTATTGGCCAGTTGAAATACGTTGGGATAGATTGTTTAAAGCGGTAAAATGACAAAAATAACTATTAACTCCCTGAATTCTTCTGAAAAAGAACTTGAAAATAAACTGGGATATGAATTTGTAAAAAAGTCATTGTTCCGAAAGGCTTTAACCCATCGTTCCGCAGTGTATGAACAAAAATATGCACATAAAAAAAAGAAAAGAGCCCGGTCAAATGAACGGTTGGAGTTTATTGGTGACCGTGTTTTAGGATTGGTGATGGCGGAATGGTTATTGGAACGTTTTCCGGATGAGCAGGAAGGTGATCTTGGACCTCGTCATGCCAATCTTGTGTCCAAAACAGTTTTGGCAAAAATAGCATCAAAACTTGAAATTCATAACAGTATTCATGTTGCGTCACATGAAGAAAAAGCCGGGGTCAATTATACCGAAAGTGTTCTGGCTGATGCTGTAGAGGCTATTTTGGGGGCGATGTATCTTGATGGAGGACTTGAACCTGTCAGAAAATTCGTCCGTAAATTATGGGTTGATATTATGAAAGCGCAGGCGCTGCCTCCCAAAGATTCAAAAACAGCATTGCAAGAATGGCTGTTGACAAGAGGATTGCCTTTACCAGTATATGAATTGGTTTCCCAGGAGGGTCCGTCCCATACGCCTGTATTTATTATAAACGTCAAGGCACAAAATATGGAGGGACAAGGTAAAGGGGGAAGCAAAAGAAGTGCACAGAGTGCGGCAGCCAAGGATTTGCTGGGCAAACTAAATAAGGTTAATAAAATCAAGAGACAGGGTAATAAGTGATGCGTTGCGGTTTTGTTGCATTAATAGGCGCGCCAAATGCTGGTAAATCAACTTTGTTAAATCAAATGGTAGGGGCGAAATTGTCAATTGTCAGCCCCAAGGCACAAACAACAAGAATGAGGATATTGGGAATTGTTATGCATCAGCAATCTCAAATTCTTTTGGTCGATACACCAGGTATATTTAAGCCTAAGAGACGTCTGGACGAATTGATGGTTTCAAATGCCTGGACCGGTGCGGTGGATTCAGATATAACCCTTTTTATTCTGGATGCACATAATGGATTAAATGAAGAGATTAACCTTATAATTCAAAAATTGAAGGAAACTAGCCGCCGTATTTGGCTGGTATTAAATAAAATTGATAAAATTATCCCCCAGAAACTGTTGCCTCTTGCAGATCAGGTTAATAGTTTACTTTCAATAGAACGTAGTTTTATGGTGAGTGCGAAAAAGGGGAATGGTGTAAATGATTTAATGGAAGCACTGGCAAAAGAGGTTCCTGAAGGGCCATGGCTATATCCAGATGATGATTTGACCAATTTGCCAGACCGGTTGCTTGCTGCCGAGTTGGTGCGTGAACAAATTTTTATGAAGACTCATGAAGAAATTCCTTATGCAATAACCGTTGAAACAGAAAGTTTCAAAGAAAAATCTGATCATTCAATACGGGTTGATTTGGTAATATATGTCTCTAAACCCAATCACAAAGCGATTATAATTGGGCATCAAGGACAAAAAATACGAATGATCGGTGAACGGGCCCGAAAAGAACTTTCTCGTTTATTGGAACGGCCATGTCACGTTTTTTTAACAGTTAAGGAAAGAAAGAATTGGGATAGTGAAAATAATCGATTAAAAGCCATAGGGCTTGATCTTTCATAGGATAAGCATTGTTTGTTAATCAATTAAAATTTATTTTCATTCTTTCAAAATTTTAATGGCTGATATAATATCTTTAACCACTTAAAAAAACTTTATTTACAATGTGAATTTATAATGGTTTCTTCAGAAAAAATTGTTCCTAAACGAGTTTTATTGAAAATTTCAGGTGAGGCTTTACTGGGTGAAGGTAGTTATGGTATCGATCCCAAAGTTGCAAACGCTATTGTAAGCGATATCGCCAATGTTGTTAAGTCTGGTGTGGAAGTTTGTTTGGTAATCGGTGGTGGCAATATTTTTCGTGGCATGACTGCAGCCTCCAAGGGAATAGATCGTGTTCATGGTGATTATGCTGGAATGCTGGCTACAGTGATTAACGCAATTGTTTTGCATAATGTTTTGGAACAGCATCATATTGAAAGCTGTATCATGTCGGCGATTGATATTCCTCAGATTGCAGAAAATTATGTAAGAAACAAGGCCATTTCACATATAAAACAGGGACGGGTGGTTATTTTTGCGGCGGGTACGGGAAATCCCTATTTTACTACGGATACAGCTGCAGCGTTGCGAGCCATTGAGATGGGATGTGATATTATGCTGAAAGGGACACAGGTTGACGGTGTCTATGATAGCGACCCCAAGAACAATCCTGATGCCAAAAGATATGATACAATCACCTATTCTGAGGCTCTCATCAAGGAATTAAATATCATGGATGCGACGGCTTTCAGTCTGGCTCAGGATAATAAGTTGCCAATGATAGTGTTTAATGTACACAAAGAGGGCAATTTTGAAAATGTGTTGTTGGGTAATGGTGTTTGTACCAGAGTGGTTGCTTCTTCTTCAAATCATAAGTAAAAGATAAATTAAATAATCTTAATAATTTTAAAAGGTGTTGATGTGGTTGATGATATTAATAGTTTAAAGCAGGATCTGACACGACGTATGCAGAGCGCTATTGAATCTTTTAAGCATGATCTGGCAGGGTTGCGTTCGGGACGTGCAACTCCGGCCTTGCTGGAGCCTATTCGCGTTGATGCTTATGGAAGCATTACACCAATTACTCAGGTCGCTTCCATTACAGCGCCAGAATCACGAATGTTATCTGTTCAAGTATGGGACAAGACGCTAGCATCCGCTGTAGACAAGGCGATAAGGGAAAGTGGGTTGGGATTGAATCCTATTCCTGACGGGCAATTAATTAGAGTGCCTATTCCACAGTTAACCGAAGAGCGACGTAATGAAATGGTTAAGGCTGCAAGCCGGTATGCTGAAAATGCAAAAATTGCGGTGAGGGGTGTTCGTCGTGATGGAATGGACAAAACCAAAGCTGCTGAAAAAAAAGGTGAAATCAGCCAAGATGATGTAAAAGATTGGTCTGATGAAATTCAGAAAATAACAGATCAGTATGTCAATAAAATTGATGAGGTTTTTGCTGAAAAAGAACGTGACATTAAACAGGTATAGATCATAAACATCAGGTTGATAATTAATGGTTTTACCTACTGTTCATGATAATGTCAAAATATCATCAACTATGGATGATTGTGAAATACCCCAACATGTTGCGATCATTATGGATGGCAACAGTCGTTGGGCGGCTGCAAGAGGATTGCCGAGAATTGCCGGACATCGTGCAGGTGCACAGGCGGTTAAGCGAAGTATAGAATTTGCTATTGAAAAAAAGATAAGATGGTTGACTCTTTATGCGTTTTCTTCTGAAAATTGGCAAAGAACTCCAGAGGAAGTATCAGATTTAACCGGCCTTTTGAAATTTTACCTTAAAAGTGAAGTTAAAAAGCTTCATAAGCAGAATATTCGTATTCGTATAATTGGTGATATTACACGTTTTGACCAAAATCTTCAAAACGATTTGCATGCAGTGGAATATTTGACAAAGAATAATGATGCGCTTGTCCTGACTTTGGCTCTTTCCTACGGAGGGAGAGGAGAGGTTATTCAGGCAGTTAAGAGAATTTGTCAGGATCGGGTTGACAAGTTGCTTGATTCACGGGACATAACAGAAGATTTATTTGCATCATATCTTTTTACGGCAGATATACCAGATCCAGATCTTATTTTACGAACAAGTGGTGAAAGCAGATTATCGAATTTTCTTTTATGGCAGGCCGCTTATGCTGAATTAATTTTCATTGATACGCTTTGGCCAGATTTTGACAAAAAGGATTTTGATAGGGTTATAGATATTTATATTCGTCGGGAACGACGTTTTGGTGTCAGACCGGGATTAGAAGATAGTGAATAGTAATCAGCAAGCTTCCTGGCAGGATTTGCCTGTACGAATTGTTTCTGCAGTGATTATTGTTCCTGTTGCTTTGATTTGTATCGTATGGGGTGAATGGTATTACATCGGTATGATTTCCATTATAAGTATCGTAATGGTATATGAATGGGAAAATCTTTTTAAAATAAGTTATAAAAATTTTAAAGGATGTCTGTTTTTATTTTGGCCCGTTTTAGCCTATTGCGCCGCCCTTGAAGGGATGTGGACACAATCACTTTATATCATATTGGGGTTTGCCTTTATCTTTGGACCGCAATTATGGTTGGGATCAGTGATTATCGGTGGCGCTGGTTTATCTTTATTATGGCTACGGTTTATGACAGGCTTTCAAACCTGGATGGTCATCTGGATTGTTTCGGTTGTTATTGCAAGTGACAGTTGTGCCTATCTTGTTGGAAAACTTGTTGGTGGTCCCAAACTTATTCCTTCTGTCTCTCCTGGCAAAACCTGGTCAGGGGCTATAGGTGGATTGATTGGTGCTGGCTGCGTCGGTGCCTGTATCATTGGATATTTGAATCAAGGAATTGAACATTCCTATCTTATCGGATGTGTCTTGAGTGTTCTTATCGGTATTATGGCGCAAATTGGTGATTTGCTTGAAAGTAAACTTAAACGTATTTTAGGTGTTAAAGATTCAGGCAAAATCATTCCGGGACATGGGGGGGTTCTGGATCGTTGCGATGCTTTGTTGACAGTATCAATTTTGGTTGCTCTTCTTACTTTCTTCCTGCCATCTGAAATAGAGGGTGTCAAATGGAATGGTGGATCGCTAGCTAATAATCAATTAATATTTAATATAAAACCTAATATACCTTTATATTTGTTTAAATAATTAAGGGAGCATTCTGGTTTTGGACATGAAGAGGATTTTCAGGAAATGAAGACGGTTTCAATATTGGGTTGTACAGGAAGTATTGGGTGTTCGACAGTTGATCTCTTGTTGCAAGATCCCCAGGCGTTCAAAACGGTTGCCTTGATTGGGGGCAAGAATTATAAAAGACTTGCTGAACAGGCAATTAGGCTTAATGCTGAATATGCTGTTATTGCAGAAGATCAATTTTTACCAGAATTGAAAGAATTGCTGAATTCTTTCCCTGTAAAGGTAATGGGAGGGCGTCAGGCTGTCTTGGAAGCGGCAGCTATTCCTGTTGATTGGACAATGGCGGCTATTACTGGTGCCATTGGTTTGGAACCAACTTTGGCCGCCGTTAAAAATGGTCGTTATGTCGCCTTGGCTAACAAAGAGGCCTTGGTTTCAGCTGGAGATGTGATGTTAAAGGCCGTGAAAGAGGCTGGCGCGACATTACTTCCTGTTGATTCCGAGCACAATGCTGTTTTTCAGTCAATGGCGGACAAACAATATAATGCAATTGAAAAAATCATTCTAACCGCTTCTGGTGGGCCATTTCGAAAATTTTCCCTTGAAGAGATGAAAAATGTTTCACTAGATCAGGCTTTAAAACATCCGACATGGACGATGGGTGCCAAGATTACCATTGATTCAGCAACAATGTTTAATAAAGGGTTGGAAATTATTGAGGCGGCCAGGTTGTTTTCCGTAAGCGAGAATAAAATTGATGTTTTAATCCACCCTCAATCCATTGTACACAGTATGGTACAATATGAAGATGGAAGTATCTTGGCGCAACTGGGTTCTCCAGATATGAGAATTCCAATTGCTCATACTCTGGCGTGGCCGAAGAGAATGTATTCAAATGTTGAACGATTGAATCTTGCCAAGGCAGGAAAGTTGGATTTTGAAGCACCTGACGAAACAAGATTTCCAGCTTTAAGATTGGCGCGTGAATCCTTGAAAGCTGGTAAATGTGCGCCAACTATTCTATCAGCAGCCAATGAAGTGGCAGTTGATGCATTTCTTCATGAAAAAATTCGTTTTCTCCATATAGCGGTTCTAGTTGAAACCGTCATGCAAAAACTTGGTGCACCGACGGCGAATTCACTAGAAGATGTGTTGCATTGGGATATGGAAGCTCGTCGTTGCGCAAAAGAGTGGCTGAACAATTACAATAACTAATCTAAGAAATATAGGGTAAGACTGGATGCATGCGTTTATAGTAACAATTATCTCTTTCATATTTGTATTAGGAGTGCTTGTATTCATTCATGAACTTGGTCATTATTTGGCTGCACGTTGGCGTGGGGTTCATGTCGACGTATTTTCAATTGGTTTTGGCAAACCGCTATATAAATGGCGTGATAAAGTTGGAACCGAATGGCGGTTATGTCCTATTCCGTTGGGTGGTTACGTAAAACCGCATGGATTTGAAGATCCGGAAGATACCACGGATGAACAAAAAGCAAATTGGATTCCGGGGAAGACATTTCATGCAAAACCTGTATTGGATCGTTCAATCGTTATTTTTGCAGGACCTTTTTTTAATTTTGTTTTAGCCGTGATCCTGTTTGCCGGTGTATTCGCAATTTCAGGTAAACCTTTTATTAAACCAGTGGTGGAAAATATTGTTCCCAATAGTGCTGCCAGTCAAGCTGGTATTAAGCCTCATGATATAATTATTCAAATTGACAAATATAAAAATCCTGATGCTCAATCCCTGGCTTTATTTGCGAAAAAGCATCCGGGAATGACGACAACGGTGATTGTGAAGAGAGAAGGTAAGGGAGTTTCATTGCCGATCACAATTAGTTCAAAATTAATTGACCATAAATCAGTAGGGCAGTTGGGGATTGTCATGGGCAGAATTTTTGTTGAAAAACATCGATTGTCAATCGAAGATTCTGTCGTGTATGCATTCCGTGAAACATGGAATATAACCGCTGACACTGTTATTGGACTGGGGCAGATGGTCACCAGACAACGTTCCTTGAGTGAACTGGGCGGACCAATAAAAATAGCCCAGATTTCTGGTCAAGTTGCAGAAAAAGGTTTTGATCAATTAATATTAATGATGGCAGTTTTATCCATTAATTTAGGTCTTATCAATTTGTTTCCGATTCCAATGTTGGATGGAGGACGGTTATTATTTTATGTTATTGAAGCTGTATGTCGTAAACCTGTGCATAAAAAAATTCAGGCATGGGCATTTCAAATCGGTTTCGGATTGATTTTGTTGCTTTTTTTATTTTCAACATATAACGATATATCACAATTGGGTTTGATAAGCTGGTTTACAAGCCACAGTAAATAAATTCTATTCAATTTCTGTAATCAAAAACTTGTAAAAAGGATTAAAAATCGTTACCCCTTTAGTTTAAGAAATAAAATTTGATTTAATTGTTGTATTTCTTGTGATATTGAATTGAATGGATTTGTTTTGGTAATAAAGGGTGGCTGATTTGTCCGGTAAACGTTCGGCGTTGTTTGCTTCTGTATGCATATTTCCTTTTATGTGCGTATCGTTACATGCTCAAACAACAAGTAAAACTTCTTATGCATCTCATCATAAAAAAGCGGATTATCGTCGAAGTTTTATAAAAAAATCCCGTAATAAAAAGCGTTCTGTTGATAATCAAATAACGAAACAGGGCGGCATTATCCAATCAATTGAAGTATATGGAAATGATCGAGTTGAAACCCCGACAGTTCTTTCTTATATGCTGGCTCAACCAGGTGATCCATTTAATAAGGATTTATTGGATCGTTCTTTAAAAACACTTTATGCCACAGGTTTATTCAAAGATATAAGTCTGCATCGTTCCGGCAGTACGTTACAAATCAAGGTTATAGAGAATCCGATTATCAATCGTGTAGCTTATGAGGGTAATTCCAAACTCAAGGATACGGATATTCAGAAATACACTTCCTTGAGGGCGCGTTCTGTTTATTCCCCTTCACTGATTGCTTCTGATCGTCAGCGTATCTTAGCCATGTATGGTGCAAAAGGACGTTATTCAGTAACTGTTACGCCACAAATTATCAACCTGTCTCATAATCGTATTGATGTTGTTTTTAGAATTGATGAGGGTCCTAAAACCTTAATTAAAAAACTTACTTTTGTTGGTAACCATGCATTCAGTGAGGCACGTTTAAGTCAGGTAACCTCTTCAAAAGAAGCTGCGTGGTATCGATTCTTTTCCTCTTCCGATCAGTATAATCCGGAACGTGTCCGTTATGATGCGGAATTGATTCGAAGATTTTATTTACGTAACGGTTATGTCGATTTCAAAATGATCAATGCTACGGGTGAATTATCACCTGACCATAAATCTTTTTACATCACCTATACAATGGAAGAGGGGCCTCAATATCGTCTGGGTAAGGTTGATGCCCGCTCAAATGTTGAAAATGTGACAGCTGAAAAAGTTCAACGGATGATTCCAATACGTAAAGGGCAAATCTATGATGGCAAGGAAATTGATGACTTAGCTAAAGATATTCAGGAGACATTGCAGTCACAGGGGCATCCCTTTGCTGTGGTAAGACCTGAAATTGCGCGTAACCCGGAAAAAAAGATTGTTGATCTGCTTTTTGATGTTATGGAAGGGCCGAGGGTTTATGTTGAGAGGATAGACATTAACGGTAATACGGTGACTCAGGATAAGGTTATCCGTCGTGAGTTGCCTATAGCTGAAAATGATCCTTTTACTGATACAACCGAGAAATATATAAAGCAATCAGTTGAGGATTTGGGATATTTCAAAACTGTCAAAGTAGAAAAAAGTAAAGGTTCCGCTCCTGATAAACGAATGGTTTCTGTAAATGTTCAGGAAAAACCAACAGGTGAATTCTCACTAGGGGGAGGATATTCTACGGATTCCGGTGTGTTGGGAAATATAGGGTTAAGGCAGCGTAATTTCCTTGGAACAGGGGTTGATGCGGGAATTAACGGTACGATGGCCTATTATGCTCGACAAGCTGATTTTTCGATAACAGATCCATATTTTCTGGGTAAAAATATGGTTGCGGGAATTGATATATTCTATCTTGAAAATAATTATCAGACTTATCAGAACTATGCCGAAAACAGGTATGGCGCAACTTTCCGTATCGGATACGCGTTTAATAACGTTCTGTCACAGCAATGGACATATTCGATTATGGAAAGAAGGGTTCATGATATTTGGAGCCACTCATCTTTCTATATTCTTGATCAAAAAGGCTATTCATTCTTGTCGCAAATTGGTACGACGATTACTTATGACACGAGAGATTCAAGAATGAATCCTCACAGTGGAACCTTGGTTCGCCTGGGTGGTGATTTTGCTGGTGTCGGTGGTGACACGAAATATGTTCGCGGTAAAATTGATGCTGCCCAGTATTTCCCCCTGGATGATTTTACCGGTAATCGTGATTGGACATTGAGTATCAGTGGTGGTGCAGGGTATATAAGCGATATTTCAGGACATAATCATAGAAGCGTTATTGATAACTTTTATCTTGGTGGTAACAATCTGCGTGGTTTCTATGATGGTGGAGTTGGACCAAGAACCCATCCAATCAGTCATGTGGTTGAGGGTAAATCCCATGGTGAGGAAGATTTCCTGGGAGGTCGTTTCATGTACACGGCTTCAGCACAAGTTAATTTTCCCATGCCCGCTTCACGTGATCTGGGTTTAATGGGTCGTTATTTTGTGGATATGGGTGCTTTGGGAGGAATGCGTGTCAAACGCCGTTATACCAATAAAGCGACTGATGGAGATCGTTATACACCGATTTGGGGAAATTCAATGACACCGCGTGTAAGTACTGGTGCTGGTATCTCATGGAAAAGTCCTTTCGGTATGTTGAATGTTGATGTTGGTATACCTATTGTCAAACAGAGACGTGACCGGGTACAACTATTAAGATTTGGTTTTGGACAACAGTTTTAAGGATTTATAATGGCAAAAAATTTAAAGCTTTTTTTGGCGGTGACAGGGTTAATGATTATTCCTTCATTTTCTGGATTTAATAATTCTGTCCATGCCGCGGACGAGAATAATGGATGGTTCATTCCTAAAGGGAGCCAGACAAAACCTGTTATCAATACGCCAAAAACAGTAAAGCATTCCACTGCTAATGTTAGTAAAGCTGTACCGGTTGCTTCTGTTCCTGACACGGATGATTCCGATGAAACCGACATGCAGAATCAAAATCAGCCTGTTTTGCCATTACCACCAATTCCGACACCAGCCCCTATTGCAAAATCCAATCCACCACCACAGGCTGTAATTGGGGTAATCAGTGTTCCGGATGTTATGCGTCAATCAACCGCTTATCTTGAAGCCTCAAAATTATTGGAAGCCCGTAGGGACAATCTGCAACAGGATGTTCAAAAAGAACAAAAAGTTTGGCGTTCGGAACAGCAGCAAATTCAGGCAAAAGCTAGAACAATGACTTCTGAACAAATTCAATCGCGTGCACGTCAGTTACAGGCACGTGTTTTAAAGGCACAAAAGGATTTTCGCAATCGAAGCAGGATTATTCAAGAGGCGGCACAAGTTTCTTTTGGACAGATTGAACGTGAATTGATTCAGATCATTCAGAATGTGGCTTCCAGTCATAATATGAATTTGGTACTACATCGTGAGCAAGTCGCATTAAGCGTTAATGAGCTCGATATTACAAATGATGTTTTAAAAGAGCTTAATAAAAATCTACCATCTGTTTTTGTGCCTGCGGCAAATGTCGATCCTGAAGAATTGGCAAAAAGTGGAACAATGCCAACAACAGCGAACCCTGAACCTCAAAAACCTCAGACCAAAGCGGTTGAACCAAAGAAAACAACTAAATAATTAATAAAATCAGGTGTTATTATAAAGTGAATCTGAATACAATTAATAATTGTCCTGGTGATTCTCGTTTTTTTAAAAAGTCTGCGCCTATTGCCTTGGAACAGATTATTGGGACTTCTGAAGCCAAATTTGTTCCAGCATGCAATGGTCGAGATAAATCTTTTGATTTAATGGGAATTGCACCTTTGCAATCAGCCACGCAAAATGAGGTTAGTTTTCTTGATAATAAACGATATATTGACTTGCTATCTCAAACAAAAGCCGGATTAATAATTGTTTCACCTGCTTTTGCAGATAAAATACCCCATCATTCTCATGCATTGGTAACAAAAAACCCGTATTTGGAATGGGCGAGAATAGCATCTTTGTTTTATCCTAAAAGTTCGGTTCAAGCCGGTATTCATTCTTCTGCCTGTATTGACTCAACTGCCCAGATTGATGATAAAGTTGAAATCCAAGAATTTGTAGTGATAAAGGCAAACGTGAAAATTGGAAAGGGTTCAATTATTGGGTCCCATACTGTTATTGAACAGGGTGTGGAAATTGGTGAAAACTGTCGAATTGGAAGTCATGTTTCTTTGAGCTGTGCAATTCTGGGGAATAGAATTACATTATATCCAGGAGTTAGGATAGGACAGGATGGATTTGGTTTTGCCATTAGTGAACATGGTTTTTTAAGTGTGCCTCAAATAGGTAAAGTTATCCTGAAAGATGATGTTGAAATTGGTTCTAACTCAACAATTGATCGGGGATCGGTAAGAGATACGGTTATTGGTGAGGGATCGAGAATAGATAATCTAGTTCAAATCGGACATAATGTCCAAATGGGAAAATGCTGCATTGTGGTAGCCCAGGCTGGAATATCCGGCTCGACCCGATTGGAGGATTTCGTTACAATTGCTGCACAGGCAGGTTTGATTGGACATATCCATATTGGGGAACATGCCCGAATAGGTGCACAATGTGGTGTAATGTCGGATATTGATGCTAAATCCGATGTAATTGGTAGTCCGGCAATGCCTTTTCGAGAGTTTTTCAGAAATGTTGCTTTTTTAAGGCGTCTTGTTAAGTCGTCTTCAAAAGAAAAGGAATGAACATTCTTGTTTTGCAATAATAATTAATTTTTTCGTTCTTATAATGGTTTGAAAACGTGAATAAAAATCTAGAAAATTCTACAGTTCAATCAGATACAATAAATAGTGAAATCGATATATCTGTTATTGATATCGAGGGAATAATGAAGGCTATTCCGCATCGATATCCATTTTTGCTTATTGATCGTGTAGTTGATGTAAAATTGGGAAGCTCTGCAACAGGAATTAAGAATGTTACGGTAAATGATCAGTTTTTTATTGGGCATTTTCCGGGACATCCTGTTATGCCTGGTGTTTTAATAATTGAAGCTATGGCTCAGACGGCAGCGGTTTTGGTTGTAAAAACACTCGGAAGTGAATTCGAAGGTAAACTTGTATATTTTATGACTGTGGATAGCGCGAAATTCAGAAAGCCGGTTGTTCCAGGGGATCAATTGCATATTCATGTGGAAAAAGAACGTAACCGTGCAAATGTCTGGAAATTTCGCGGTATAGCAAAAGTTAATGGAGTTTCAGTGGCTGAGGCAATTTTCAGTGCCATGATTGTTGGCTAAAAATTCATTTATGGAAATATTTAAAATATAAACTTAATTTTATCATAATTATAGATATTGAGTTATTTTTAAAGTATTTTAAGGGGATGGAGGAAACTCTGACAAAAAATATACAAAAAAATCGTTCCTCTCGTGATTGTTATATCCATCCATCGGCAATTGTGTCTGAAAAAGCTAAGTTGGGACAGGGAATACATATTGGTCCATGGTGTATTGTTGGTGATGATGTTGTTGTTGAAGATGGTGCAAAACTTATAGCAAATGTCATTGTCGAGGGAAAAACTGTTTTGGGTAAAGATTCAGTCTATTATCCATTCTCTACAATTGGTTTGGCCCCGCAAGATTTGAAATATAAAGGTGAGTTGACAAGCTGTATCATTGGTGCCCGTACCATTGTTCGGGAACAAGTGACAATTCATCGCGGAACAGCTATCGGAAATGGGGTGACCCGCGTAGGTTCCGATTGTCTGATAATGGTTAACTCTCATATTGCACATGATTGCTATTTAGGAGATAGAGTGATCATTGTGAACAATGTTGTCCTAGGGGGGCATGTTCACATAGATGATGATGCCCGAATTATGGGATGTGCAGCTATTCATCAATTCGTAAGAATTGGTAGAGGGGCCTTGGTAGGGGGTGTAACAGGAGTTGAATCTGATGTCATACCCTACGGTAGTGTAATAGGTAATCGGGCCCGTTTGGTGGGAATGCATTGGATTTGGCTGAAACGAAATGGGGTTAAAAATCAGGAGTTGCATGCTTTAAGAGGTGTTTATCGAATACTTTTCCCGAAAGAAAATGAACAAGAAATGGTTTTTGATGAACGGTTGAAATTAGCGCACGAAAAATATGGACATATTGAGCGTGTAAAGGAAATACTGGATTTTATTCAGAATCCGAGCCGACGTGGATTGGTTAAAGTTGGACGCATGATTTCCTCTTCTGAAAATGATGATTAAATATTAGATGGATAAAAACCGACAACAGCCTGTTTTAGGTATCTTGGCAGGAGGAGGACCTTTGCCAGGAAAGGTTGCAGAAGCTGCAAAGAAAAAAGGATATTCTATTTTTATTGTGGCTTTTAAGGATTTTGCAGAACCTCATATTGTCAGCTCTTGGCCACATGAATATGTAAGATTAGCCGCTGCAGGACATATTCTAAATATTTTACGCCAGAATAATTGTAAAGAACTTGTCTTGATTGGACCAGTGAAACGACCATCGTTTTTTGATCTTCGTCCAGACTCGGAAGGGGTAAGAATATTAGGAAAAATAGGTAAGGCCCTTTTTGCTGGAGATGATGGATTGCTTGCCTCCCTTGTTCGTGTGCTAAATGAGGAAGGGTTTACGGTACGAGGAGCTCATGAATTTTTACAGCCTGTATATGAGGGAATTTTAGGAGATGTTATTCCAGATAAATTGGCTTTACAGGATATTGTTAAAGGAATTAAAATTAATAAAGTTATAGGAGAGCTTGATATTGGACAGGCTTGTATTGTTCAAAATGAATTGGTTATTGCTGTAGAAGCCATGGAAGGAACTGATGCCATGTTAAAACGGGCGAAAGACTGTCAGCAACCAGGTTTGGGCGGCATTTTGATCAAACAGGTCAAACCGAATCAGGAACGAAAAGCCGATATGCCAACCATTGGTCCAAAAACGGTATATAATGCCCATTATTCCGGATTAAGAGGTATCGCCTTCGAGGCAGAGGGAACGTTATTAATCCACAAAGACGAAATGGTTGCAATTGCAAATCAAAAAGGCCTGTTTCTGTTAAGCTATAATCCTGTGACATTTGAACAAAAATATTTGCGTAAGGAAAATTGAATGTCAATGTTTTTACATACAATGCTTCGGGTTTTCGATCTTGACAAGTCCATTTCATTTTATAAAACACTGGGGCTTCATGAAGTGCGTCGTAAGGATGTGCCAGAGGGTAAGTATACATTGGTTTATATGGCCTATCAAGGTAATGACAAAGGTGGGGCAGAACTCGAACTGACCTATAATTGGGGATGTGAAACGCCCTATAATGTGGGAACAGGATTTGGTCATCTTGCTTTTGGTGTTGATGATGTTACCCAATTGGTTGAGAAAATTAGACAATCGGGTGGCAAAATTACTCGTGAACCAGGACCCGTTAAATTTGGGAAAACATTCATAGCTTTTGTGGAGGATCCAGACGGTTACAAAATTGAACTCATTCAAAATAATTAGAATAAATTATCAATCTTTTTTGTGGAATTTAGATAATCAGAAGTTTTTTCAATAGAACTGGCGATTGATTCTGCTGATTGAATAATTTTTTTATCAGCAGACTTATTGAGGATGATGCGATCGGCCTGTAATAAGGCTGGTGATAACAAGCCCTTAACATCATGTCTTAAAAGTGAAAGTTGTCGATAATGATTGTTTTTAACTTTATATATTTGCGATTGAAACAAGAAATTCATTAGAAAAAGAGTTGCACAAAAAATCAGGCAACCAGATAGCAAAATCAGCTTTATATCTAAATTGTATTTATAGAGTAACATTAAAATTAAATAAACCAAAACGCCTTCAAGCAAATAGACAACATAATTTAATAAATTTTTGCATAAATGGAATTGATTTTTATGAAATGTCATTTTCAAGCATTATATATATTGAGTAATTCTCTTAAAATATCATAAAAAACATTTTATGGCTATTGAGTTTGATTGACGATTTCCCATAATCAGATTATAAACAGCTTTTTAAGAGTTATTATTCTGTTGACCTTTGATGGCTTATTCTGGAATAAATACAATTTGCAATATTTTTAAGGAGAAATTTCGTGAAGCGTACCTATCAACCTTCCAAAATTGTTCGTAAACATCGCCACGGTTTTCGTGCACGTATGGCTACTGTTGGCGGTCGCAAGGTTATTTCAAGTCGTAGGGCCAAAGGTCGTAAACGTCTTTCTGCGTAAGATCTGCTTTGTCAGAACGACTTTTTAGAAAGATAAGGTTACAAAGGGTTCAGTCAATTCAATCAGATTTTAAGCTTTTACACTTGAAAAAAAGAGTGCACTTTTTGAAAGTGGCTGCTCAAGGGCAAAAAATCCCTACATCCAGTTTGGTATTACAATTCTTGAACAGGCATGATAATCAACCGGGAAGGGTAGGGTTTACCGTGACAAAAAAAGTAGGAAACGCGGTTGTGCGAAACCGTATAAAACGTCGATTGCGAGCCGTGATTTATCAAGCTGGAAAAGAAATATGTCTATGTGGGGTTGATTTGGTTCTAATAGGACGTAACAAAACTTTTTCAAAACCTTATCCCCATATCGTCCACGATTTTTACCATGCTTTAAAGAAGGCTGGCATGAAATTTGATGCGTAAATGAAAAAATTGCTTATTCATTCAATTGATTTTTATCGGTTGTGTATAAGCCCATTTTTGGGACATAATTGTCGTTTTAATCCAAGTTGTAGTGAATATATGAAGATAGCTATAGAACAACATGGTGTTGTAAAGGGCATTTTATTTGGTGGATGGCGCATTTTGCGATGTAACCCTTGGAATGCGGGTGGAAATGACCCTGTTCCTCCAAAAAAAACAAGTTATTAGTTTTCTAAAACAAAGAATGATTGGCTGGCTTTGAATGGATAATAAGCGCTTTTTTCTGGCGACTTTACTTTCTGTTTTAATTCTTTTCGCATTTGAATATTTTACGCCTCAAACGTCTTCAGTGCATGAAAATGAAAAACAGGTGACTCAACAAACTGGAACCGGACAGTCCCAGTCCAATATTCCTCATGAAATTAAAACAATAGCAAAAGTGACTGGTCCTGAAGTGAGAATTCCTTTTGAGGCAAACGCTGTAAAAGGATCAATCAATCTTCGGGGTGCTGTTTTCGATGATTTGGTTTTAAAAAACTATCATGAAACGGTTAAAGCTGATTCACCATTGGTTAGAGTCCTTGACAAGGCAGATAGTAAAAAACCCAATTATATTGAAACAGGTTGGTTTAATACGGATAATACGTCTGTTAAATTTCCTGATTCAACTTCTGTATGGAAGGCGGATGAAGAAAAATTAACTCCTGGCCACCCTTTAACCCTGACTTGGGATAATGGTGCAGGAATTGAATTCCAGAAAATTATTTCACTTGATAAGGAATATCTTTTTCATATTGAGCAAAAGGTTAAGAATAAATCAAGTCAACCCGTTCATTTTGTTTTTTACGGACGTGTTAATCGTGGATATGCACCAAAAGAGGTTGGCGGCTATTTAATGCATGAAGGGCCATTAGGAATTATAAATGATCGTCTGGAACAAAATTCCTATAAATATCTGCGGGAAAATTCCAAAGGGGAACATCATATTGCCTGGAGTCAGAACAGTAAAGGGGGCTGGGCGGGTATAACCGATAAATACTGGTTAAATGCCATTGTTCCACAACAGGATAAGAATGTGACAGTTCATTATGGATTTGTTCCAGAAGATCATGCGAATAATTCAGGAGATTCAGAAAATCAAAAAGGGACATACCAGGTTGGTTTCACTTCACAACAGCCAATTTCTGTAGGACCTGGTGAGGTTGTCGTAACGGATGGAAATGTATTTTCTGGTGCGAAGGAACTTCACCTTCTTAACCGCTATGAAAAAGAATATCATATTCCCAATTTCTGGAAATCTGTTGATTTCGGGTGGTTTTCATTTCTTACCTATCCAATTTTTATCGTTCTGGATTGGTTAAATAGTTTATGGGGTAATTTCGGTCTTGCTTTATTAACATTTACCTTGATTGTAAAGCTTGTTTTTTATCCTTTGGCTTCAAAACAATTTCATTCGATGGGCAAGATGAAAGAATTGCAGCCAAAAATGAAAGAAATTCGTGAACGCTATAAAGGCGACCAGGCACAGATGAATCAGCAGATGATGCTATTGTACAAGGAGCAGGGGGTAAATCCTGCCAGTGGTTGTTTGCCGATGTTAATTCAGATTCCGATTTTCTGGTGTTTGTATAAGGATTTGTACGTCACAATTGAAATGCGACATGCGCCGTTTTTTGGATGGATTCATGATTTGTCAGCACCGGATCCAACGAATATACTGAATTTATTTGGTCTTATTCCTTTTGATCCTTCTGTTATTTCACCTTTGTTGCATGTCGGTATTTGGCCTTTGTTATTCGGGGCAACAATGTTCTTGCAGCAAAAATTGAATCCTGCAGTAATTGATCCTGTCCAGAAGAAAATGTTTCAATTGATGCCAGTTATTTTTACGGTTGTACTGGCTACGCAACCTGTTGGATTGGTAATTTATTATAGTTGGAATAACCTGTTAACAGCAATTCAGCAGCTTGTTATTCAAAAACATATGGCAATCAAGGAAAAGCAAGCCATTTCTAAATCAAAAAAAGGATAGGTGGCCATGTTTTCAAAAGATGGCATATCCACTCATCAAAATGATGAAAATGCCCAGTTTATTGAAGCTGGGCGGCTTCTTTTTTCTCGAGAAGCAAAATTTTTCTTTGGTGCACAACGGTTAAATCAGCTTGAACCCTCCTTATTACCGGAAGTTGCTTTTGCCGGACGTTCAAATGTAGGTAAATCGAGTTTGATTAATGCGTTAACAGGACAAAAAATGCTGGCAAGAGCTTCTTCAGAGCCAGGAAGAACTCAACAATTGAATTTTTTCAATATTGGTGGTTGTTTGGTCTTTGTTGATATGCCAGGCTATGGTTATGCCAAGGCCTCTCAATCCGTTAAAAAAGATTGGCAAAAGATGATGTTTTCCTTTTTAAGGGGAAGACCAACGCTTTTAAGGGTTATGCTTTTGCTTGACGCTCGTATAGAGCTTAAAGAAAGTGATCATCAGATTATGAATTTATTGGATAGAGCGGCTGTTACATTTCAGATTGTAATGACAAAATGTGATGGTTTGAGCTCGGTTCAATTTTCACAAAAAGAACAAGAGATAAAGGACTTGATTGCAAAACATACTGCTGCCTATCCTTATATACGTTTTACAAGCAGTCAAAAAAATATAGGTATTCAAGAACTTCGGGCTGATTTGGCTCAGCTTATCTAAGAGAATCATCAGGATTTAACTATTATGGGTAATCATCAATCGTTAGAGTCAGTTAAGGAAGCTGCCAAAGAGGCGCATGAACAAGCCAAGACGCTTGCAAGAGCCTTGCCATATTTAAGACGCTATACGGGTGATACGATTGTTATCAAATATGGTGGTCATGCCATGGTTGACAATCACTTGTCAAACGATTTCGGTCATGATATTGCGCTTTTGAAACAGGTTGGAATCAATCCAATAATTGTTCATGGGGGAGGTCCCCAAATAAATCAAATGCTGAAGCGGATGGAAATTGAATCGAATTTCATTGATGGTTTGCGTATTACGAGTGAGGCTATAATTGATGTGATTGAAATGGTTCTGGCCGGGACAGTCAACAAGCAGGTTGCGACCCTCATTAATCAGGCTGGCGCTTTGGCAGTGGGTATATCAGGTAAAGACGGCGGCTTAATCGAGGCGCACAAGCTTGTTAAACATGTCTGGGATGAAACTCTCAAGTGTGAGAAAACAATTGACTTGGGACTGGTTGGTGAACCTGTTCATATTGATCCTAGGGTTTTATATGCTTTATCTGGTTCTGGACTAATTCCTGTTGTCGCACCTATTGGAACCGATAAACAGGGGCAAACCTATAATATTAATGCCGATATTGCCGCAGGGTCAATTGCCGGAGCAGTCAGGGCATCAAGATTATTTATGTTAACTGATGTACCGGGTGTCTTGGATAAAGATGGAAATCTTATTTCTGAATTAACGGAAGAGGAAGCCAAGGAAGCAATAGCATCAGGAATTATAACAGGTGGAATGATTCCAAAGATTGAAACATGTCTAGAGGCAGTTAAAGCTGGCGCCCAAGCTGCAGTAATTATGGATGGACGAGTACCACATGCCTGTTTACTGGAATTATTTACTGAAGGTGGATCAGGGACCTTAATTCGTTCTGGTAGAGTATTATAATATAAATTATTTTATTATTTGATAAGGGAAAAAATTTATGACAGATATAGATGCCTTGCAAAATGAAATTGATAAATTATGGGAAAATCGGGCCCAATTATCGCCCACAACACAGGGAGTTGCAAGGGAAACGGTCGATCAAGTATTAAATCTTCTTGATATTGGCAAGTTACGGGTTGCAACACAAGCCGATCAAAAATGGACAATACATGAATGGATTAAAAAGGCGGTACTCTTGTCTTTTCGTCTTTACGATAATCATGCCATGAAAAGTGAAATTGGCATTGCCGCTTATGATAAAGTTTCATTAAAATTCAACAACTGGGGGGATGCCGATTTTGCAAAAGCCTGTTTTCGTGCTGTTCCAGGATCAATTGTACGTCGTTCAGCCTATATTGCTTCAAATGTTGTTTTGATGCCAAGTTTTGTCAATGTGGGTGCCTATGTGGATAGTGGAACCATGATTGACACTTGGGTAACGGTTGGGAGCTGTGCACAAATCGGTAAAAACTGTCATATCAGTGGTGGTGTGGGTATTGGTGGAGTATTGGAACCCCTGCAGGCTGCTCCAGTCATTATTGAAGATGATTGTTTTATCGGAGCCCGCTGTGAAGTGGCAGAGGGAGTTATTGTTGAAAAAGGCAGTGTCCTTTCAATGGGTGTATTTTTAGGTGCGTCAACGAAAGTAATTGATCGTAATACCGGAGAAGTGTTCATGGGACGGGTACCAGCTTATTCAGTTGTTGTTCCCGGAACCCTTCCGCCTAAAAAAGCGGTAAGTGAAGACGGCAATACTTTACCTGGATTGGCTTGCGCGGTTATTATCAAACGTGTAGATGAAAGGACACGCTCAAAAACTTCAATCAATGAGCTGTTAAGAAGTTAAATACTGAAAAAGATTGGTTCCATTTAATATGCACGATCCCGTGAAGCTATTGCAAGATCTGATTCGTTGTCCGTCAGTTACACCACAAGATCTTGGAGCGCAGGATATTTTAAAAACAAGACTGAAAAAGATCGGTTTTGAAATATATGATTTGCCTTATGGTGAAGGTAATGACAACGTTTTGAATTTTTTTGCGCGTTACGGGACAGGAAAGCCACATTTATGTTTTGCTGGTCATACAGATGTTGTTCCTGCGGGGAATAATCATTGGCAACACAATCCTTTTCAAGGCGTTATTGAAGATAATATCATTTACGGACGTGGTGCCTGTGATATGAAAGGTGGCATTGCTGCATTTGTAACAGCGGTTGAAAATTTCCTATCTCTTCAAGCTAATTTTACTGGGTCATTAAGTTTTTTGATTACCGGAGATGAAGAAGGGCCCGGTGTTAATGGTACTGTTAAAGTACTTGAGTGGATGAAGGAAAAAAAACATATTCCTGATTTTTGTCTGGTGGGTGAACCAACATCAGCACAGGAGTTGGGTGATGTAATTAAAATTGGGCGTCGGGGTAGTTTGAATGCGGTTATTACTGTTGAAGGTATCCAGGGACATGTCGCCTATCCTCATCTTGCAGATAATCCAATTCATAAATTGATAGAAATATTATCCTCTTTAACAACATTATCTTTAGACAAGGGGAATAAATGGTTTCAGCCTTCATCTGTTCAAGTGACATCTATTGATGTAGGGAATAAAACGACAAATTTAATTCCTGCCACTGCGACGGCGCGGTTAAATATTCGTTTCAATCATTTACATAATGGAAATTCTTTAATAGGCTGGATTGAAACTCAAGCAAGACGTGTTGCAGAACATTGTCAAATAGATATAGTTGTATCTGGTGAGGCATTTTTGACAGAACCAGGAAATGAAGTGCAGGCAATTCGTTTGGCAATTGAAGAAATATCATCTGTCAAACCACGTCTGGATACAGGGGGGGGAACCTCCGATGCCCGGTTTATTTCAAATTATTGTAATGTTGCTGAATTTGGTCTTGTCGGGCAAACTATGCATAAAGTGAATGAAGCTGTACCCATTGAAGATTTAAAAAAATTAAGTTCAATTTACACACAGTTTTTGAAAAATTATTTCCTATGACACTTAATTCAAATAATCAAAAGAAATCTTCTGATTCAAAGCTCAAAGATATTTTCAAGGGAATGCTTGCTCTGGGGGGTGGTAAAGAAGAAGGGATAAATTTGTTTCCCTCTTCAACAGATGGAGTGTTAAGTGCTCTGGCACCGTGGATAGCATTATTAGTGGTCATTGATGGTTTTAATATATTAAGTATTGTTCAGGCAAAAAAAGCATATTTATTTATTTTTACCATATCATTATTTTTATATAAATTATGTACAGTATTACTTATACCGATTTTGATTCATTCTTTTTCCGTCCTTTGGCATAAGGAAAGATTTTGGAAAAGAACAGTTTCAAGTTATTGTTGGTGTCAATGGATGCCAATTTTAGATTTGATTATAGGTATGATGATTGTATCGTTACCTGGTTTTACGCCATCAATTATATTGGGCTTTATGGCGGTTTTAATGATTTTATATCTGGCTTACATGATCTGGATATCATGGATGACGATTAAAGTGGGATTACAGATTAACAATAAACAATCTCTAATCGTTGTTATCAGTTTGTTTTTTTCAGAAGTAATATTGTTGTTTGTTTTGTCAATTTGTAACAGTGATACACTTGTCAGATTATCACATGAATTGTCAGCTGTTCACTGAAAAGGGTCATCTGGATAGGTTATTTCCTTGAGGAACAAACCAGTTGCAGGAGCTTTGATTCCTGCCAATTTTCTATCTCTACCCTGTAAAATTGCATAGGCCTGTTTTATTGGCCAATATCCGTCTCCAATCATTTTAAGGGTTCCTACCATATTACGTACTTGATGATGTAAAAATGAACGGGCCTGTGTTTCAAAATAAATTTTATCATCAATTTGATAAACGTTAAATTTGTCCAAAATACGGATTGGTGACTTTGCCTGACATGCAGTAGCTCTGAATGATGTAAAATCATGGCTTCCCAATAAGGTTTGAGCAGCTTCGTTCATAGCATCGACATTTAATTTCTTTCGTACATGCCATACATGATTAATATCCAAAGCAGGACGGCTCTGACGGTTGAGAATGACATAAATATATTTTCGTTTTATTGCAGAAAAACGTGCATTCCATTCTGCATTAACCAGCCCTGATTGCAAGATTGTAACGGCATGAGGTTTCATATAGTAATTTAAGCCATCGCGAATTTTTTTGGCTGTTAAGGGTATATGTGCCGGAAAATCAAGATGGGCCACTTGTCCCAAGGCATGAACACCGGCATCTGTCCGACCGGCGGTAATGCTGGCTATTTTAAATTGACCGTTGCATAGTTTGCAGGCAGCCTCTTCTAATATTTGCTGAACAGAAAGGCCGTTATCCTGCCGTTGCCATCCAACAAGACCTGTACCATCATATTCGATTTTGACGGCCCATCTCTGTATGGTAAAATTCATTAGACAAGTTTTGTATTTAATTTGAGATGATAACCTTTGAGAAATTCATTGATTGGCATTTTTTTCTTTCCAGTCAATTGTAATTCCAGAATTTTAAGGACCTGATTTTCACCACATGCCACATAAAAATCAGGATGTATAATTGTTCCAGATTCTGCCATGCTTGATTGAGAGCTGAGCTCAGCTTTAAGAATCTTAAGTAATTTTCCTTCTAGAAAGCAGAATGTCCCAGGCCAGGGTGTCAAGGCACGAATTTGTCGATCAATAGATTCAGCTGATTGATTCCAATCAATTTTGCCATCCTCTTTTGTCAATTGCCTAGCGTAGGTTGCGAGCCCTGATAATTGTGGAACTGGTTTTGAATTTGGATTTTCTGTCAATTCTGAAAGGGTTTCAAGTATGAGTTCACCCCCTAATTGCGCAAGTTGATCGTGAAGAATTTGAGTTGTCGTTTTTTTTGTAATTGGAATAGACTTTTCAATATAAACGGCTCCTGTGTCAAGACCTTTGTCCATCTGCATTATGCTGACACCTGATTTTTGGTCACCTGACCAGATTGCCGTCTGAATGGGCGAGGCTCCTCGCCAGCGTGGAAGAAGACTTGCATGGATATTGATACAGCCTAATTTAGGTAGTGTAAGTATTTCCTCAGGTAGAATAAGTCCGTAAGCTGCAACTATGGCTATATCAGGATTAAAAGAAGCGAACTGTTCAAATTCTTTTGGCTGGTTTTTTAATTTGATGGGTGAAAAGACGGGAATATGCAATTGCTCGGCAATATTTTGCACGGCACAGGGAGTTATTTTCCTCCCTCTGCCAGCAGGGCGGGGAGGTTGACAATATACGGCAACAATTTCATGTCCGGCTTGATAAAGTGCCTGTAAAGCGGGAACAGCAAAATCCGGTGTTCCCATGAAGACAATACGCATCCTAGCTTCTCGTATATATAATTAGCGGTGTCTTTTTTGCTCTTTGATAATTTTACGCATAATAATGTTACGTTTAAGGCTTGAAATATGATCCACAAACAATATTCCATCAAGATGATCTGTTTCATGTTGAATACAACGTGCAAGCAATCCATCAGCCTCCATTTCTTGGCGACTTCCATTAATATCCATATAGCTGATTTTAATTTTTTCAGGGCGAATTACATCGGAATATTGATCTGGAAAAGACAAGCAACCTTCTTTATAACTTTCCAATTCTTCTGATTTCTCAATAACTTCAGGATTTATAATGACAATTTTTTCTGACTGATTATTCTGCATGAGATCAATAACGAAAAATCTCAGCCCAATTCCAACCTGAGGAGCAGCCAAACCGATACCACCTGCCTTGTACATGGTTTCAAACATCATGGGTAAAAGTTCTTTTACGTCTTTCAAATCCTCTTTTTCAACGATTTTGGTTTTTTTACGTAAAAAAGGGTTGGTTGCAAGTAAAACAGGTCTTGTTTCAATATCGTCATTCATTTTCTAAATTTGTGCCATAGTTTAAATTATTCTATCATTGTCTATATAAAGATTTAATATATTAATACAATATTTTGTTATAGTGCGAAATCTAATTTTAAAAGATATAATACTTGTAGTCCTTGGCGATTATTCCATATAATAAATATAGATAGGTGCCATTTTGGGCCTAGTTATATGTCTCGCTTCAATATATTAAAGGAGGGGGCTTTCATGTCAGGAAGGCTTTTTACATCGCCTATGTTCCTGGGCTTTGATCATTTGGAACAGATTTTAGAACGAGCGGCAAAATCGACTTCTGATGGTTATCCGCCCTATAATATAGAACAAATTGGATCTTCCAGTTTACGGATTACCTTGGCTGTGGCTGGTTTTATGATGGAAGATTTGCAAATAACGCAGGAAGATAATCAGCTGGTCATTCGTGGCAGGCAGCTTGAAGATAATGAAGAGCGTGTATTTCTTTACCGAGGAATTGCGGCAAGGCAATTTCAGAGAGCTTTTATTTTGGCTGAGGGTATCAAGGTTGAACGAGCATGGCTGGATAATGGTTTGCTTCATATTGATATTATCCGTCCCAAACCGGAGACAAGAATTCGCCATATTGAAATAGTACAAAATTCCAATGCAAGGCGTAAATCATATAATAAAGTTATGTCACAGAAAGTTGGCACATCAGATGCCTATCGCTCTGGTGCGATACGAAGTTTGCAACTTACAGAAAAAGAATGATATTATATTAAAAGATGCAGGATTATCTTGCCATCTGTTTTTAAAGGAGGTCTTGATCAATTATGAAAGATTTCGACATCAAGGAAAAATCTAAATTAATTGCGACCAAGGAAGGTAGTGACGTTGTTGATGTTCGTCATTTAACAGACAATCAGCTAAAAGCCTTGGGTGTGTCCCAACTGGCTTACGTAAAGGAAATCACGATCAATGGTGAACAGGCATTTGCCATTCATGCGGCTGATGGGACACCTATGGCAGTGACAGATAATGCCAAGACAGCATATGCTGCGATCTTGCAGCAGGAAATGATGCCTATCATGGTTCATTAATTGATAATAACAAGATAATATTCAATATAAAAAACAGGGATAACTCCCTGTTTTTTGTTCAAGATATCATTCCTGAATCCAGTAGGATTATCCTATCTTCATTTTGCTTATATATGACATTGATACGGTTATTATCCAGATTTTTAAACATCAATACCGGTCTTTCTGATAAATCTAGAACCATGATGGCATCTTGAAGCGATAATGTGTCTATATGAGTCGTTTTTTTATCAATGATTTTTGCATCTTTTTGAGATTCCACCGATGTTTCCAAGGGGATATCATTATCAATAATATATTGGTTGCCTTCGAATAATTCATGAGCGGGAGGGGCATGATCTCTTTTTGTAATCAACCTTCCCTTATATTTTTTCAGTCTGTTATGTAAATGTTCAAGGGCAATATTAAAAGATTCTTGTACATTATCTGCATTTGCCTCTCCACGTAATGAAAGGGATCGAGAAGCATGGATATGTATCTGACAACGATAATCGGATAGGGATTTGTTAAATGTTACTGAACAATCAACGATATTTTTAAAATATTTTTGCGTGATTTCTTGAAGATTTTGATTAATCTTGTTTCTAAACCAATCAGGAATATCAATTTTATTACCAAAGATGGAAATATCCATTACGGTTCTCCCTTAGTTATATTCCTTACTATTCTAGTATCTAATTTTTCAAAATTAAAGCTTTATCAACGCGTGGGTGGTAATTGTTCTATCATTTTGATTAACGGTAAGATCTATAGTTAACTTTTAACCGTTAAGGTGAATTATAATGTGAATTTTTCCCCCAAATAAACTCTACGTACATCTTCATGAGCGACCACTTCTTCAGGACGTCCTTCCATAAGAAGCTGGCCACTGTTCATGATATATGCCCTATCAATAATTTCCAGGGTTTCTCTTACATTATGATCCGTAATTAACACACCAATTTCACGATCCTTGAGATGGGAAACAAGATCACGAATTTCTCCGACAGCAATTGGATCAATTCCAGCTAAGGGCTCATCCAGAAGAATGTAATTCGGATCGCTGGCAAGCGCTCGGGCGATTTCCAAACGGCGTCTTTCTCCACCAGATAGGGAAAGGGAGGGGGAATGTCGTAAATGTGAAATTCCGAATTCCGCCAATAATCCATCAAGCGTTTCATGTCTTTTATCGGCATTGGATTCAACAACTTCCAGAACTGCCATAATATTTTGTTCTACATTCAACCCCCTAAATATACTTGCCTCTTGAGGCAGATAACCAATGCCAAGTCTTGCTCGCCGATACATTGGCAATTTGGTAATATCTGTGTTATCAAGACGAATTGATCCTGTATCTGGCTGAACTAACCCAACAATCATATAAAAACTTGTAGTCTTGCCAGCACCATTTGGGCCCAAAAGACCGACAGCTTCTCCTCGATGAACGCGTAAAGACACGTTTTTGACAACCTGTCGTTTTTTATAGGTTTTTCCTATGTTGTCTGCAAATAGCCCTTCATTATCAGGTAAATTTTTGGTTGATGATGTATTATTGGAAGCAGATTCGGTTTCAGGCATGGAATTTGAAACTCACTTATAAAAATTAAAAACTATTTTTTATCGCTTGGTTGATTATTTTGATTTGCTTGGTTTGGAACGACCAGTCCCTGGACTCTTTGACCAGGCATTTCTGTCATGTGAGCAATACCGGTATGCATGTTGATAATGGCAGCATGACCATTTAGCTGGTTTTGGCCTCTTGTGATATGAACATTGCCCACGATGCGGGCGATTCCTGTATTGGGAACATAAACACCGCGGTCTCCACGAACAGTTTCAGATTGGGTTCGCACGACAACGTTACCAAATGCGTTGACTTTTTCCAACTTTCCGGATTTGGTAAGGTCATCAGATTTCTTACTGTCAGTCACGTTATTTTTTTGTTCAGGTTTTTTTTGATCATCAGGGCTGCTATAGCCAACCAGTACATCCGCATTGATTTGTCGACCATCCTTGATATTAATTACGGTTGCATCACCCCGACCAACTGACATTCTGGTTTGGGAGTGATATTCCATGGCATCTTTTGCGGTCATGACATTTTGAGGGGTGGTTAATTTCATATGTTTACCCGTTAAAACCAGGGTTGCCTGATCAATATCATAAACTGCTTTATCTCCCCAGGCCTGATCGGTATTCGTATAAATATGAACATGACCATAAGCGTACAGACGATATATTTCATTTGAACCTGAATCGCTTTGAGTTATATCACCGCTTTTTTGTTGAGGATTGGGGTTTTGGGAGGACTTTGATTCTGTATCGCCAGCTTTTTTTCGATAATAGGCGATAAGTCTGTCTGCTGTGACCGTTACATTTTCACGAACTGCCTTGGCTTGATTATAGGCGGTCACTTTTTTGGCGTTTTGATCCCAGTCAAATCCTCCAAGAGCTGTAACCGTAATCTGTCCACCATGTGATAGATCTATACTTTGACCATGGACAGTATGGATGTTGAAAAAACCATAAAAGATACTTGAAATGGCAAAAGGTAATAAATTGCGTTTATTCATCAATTTTATTCCGATGATTTAGCTTGAGTAGGATTGGAGGAATTATTTTTTTTATCATCATTCAAGACCAATCGGCCTGGTCCCTTAAATTGAGCAATTCCGGCATGCAAGTCAAGGAAATAGGTTTGGGCATCCAAGATGCCAAAGGGTCCTTCAGCATGAATCCAGTTGTTGCCAGTCACAACAGAAGACTTTAAAGCAACGTCTGCCATATCGCTATACATGAAAACTCCATCATTTCGGTATAAAACAACATGTTTTATCAATCCTAAATCCTGTTCATGCTGTGTATAATTTCCCTTGTCTGCCGTGACCATCATCCAAACATTGTCCTGCAATAAAATATCAGCTTTTGGATTGCCTAGATGGATAAGATTGCTATTGTTAGATTTCTGAACAACTTTTTCAGATGTTATGGTGTAGGGTCGATTATGTGTATCCAAGCCATGAAAAGTAGCGTCAATCATGGTTCCACTTTCAATCTTGATACGGGAAAGCTGTTTCATCACTTCCTTGTTGGTATGCAAAGCCCGATCAATCTCCGGCCAGACAGCAATGGAACTTAACAAAACAAGGGCTGTAATTGGTAGGCCCCATTTAACCCACTTCATAATGGTGTTCCGGCGTTCCATTTCTGCGGGTTTAGGAATATGCCGTCTTTCAATGATATTTTGTGATCTATGATTTAAATATTTTTCCTTGTCCTGAAAATCGGTTCTTTCAATTTTGTTTTTAGAACTAGATTCTTCATTCGGTTGACTGTTTGTTGACATATTCATGCAATGCCCGCTCGTAAAAGGTCATGAATGTGCAAAACCCCTATTGGATGATTTCTGGAATCCACGACGAATAAACAGGTAATGGGATGACTATCATTATTCATGAGTTTCAGCGCTTCAGCAGCCAGCATATCGGATTTAATGGTCAGGGGCGAGGGATTCATGATTTCTTGAGTTGTCAATTTTCTTATATCTTTGTTGAATGCTCGCCTTAGATCGCCATCTGTTATCAGCCCGATCAGTCTCCCATTTTCAGAAATAATACCAATGCAACCCAAGGCTTTTTGAGTCATTTCCATGATTGCATCTGTGATAGGCATCCTTGAATGCCCCAAGGGGATATCCTTGTCTGTGTGCATTAAATCTTCAACAATCTTAAGTCTGCTGCCCAATCTACCTCCGGGATGATAAATACCGAAATCTGATGCGGTGAAGTGCCTCATTTTCAATAACGTTATTGCCAGGGCATCTCCCATTGCCAGTTGCATTAACGTGCTGGTCGTTGGTGCCAATCCCAGTGGGCATGCCTCCCTTGAATGGGGAAGTGAGAGAATTATGCTGGAATTTTTTGCCAAGGTCGATTGCGGATTGGTTGTTATGCTAATCAATGGGATGCTGAATCGTTTTGCATGAATAATTATATTGAATAATTCCTGGGTTTCACCAGAAGCGGATACAGCCAGAATGATGTCATCTTTTTGAATCATTCCCAGATCTCCATGAGAGGCCTCAGAAGGATGAACAAAGAGAGATGGTGTACCAGTGGAAGCCAGTGTTGATTGAATTTTTTTTGCAATATGCCCAGATTTGCCAATTCCGGTTAATACCACCCGACCATTAATTTCAGATATGAGATTGGCGGTTTCCAAGAAAGATTGAGTAAGTTCGGTTTTGTCTCGAAGTGCATTAATCAAATCCAGGATGCCATTAGATTCTATAGATAGAGCTTCAAGAGCTGTATCAATCTCTGATGAGGCAATTTTGGTCATTTCAATGCACTTGATTAAATTTAATTATTATTAAAACAGATATAATAATATATATAGAGTTTCAAAATGAAATGAAACTGTTAAATTCTTAACCACGATGATCGAATATATCAGGATCTAGATATCCGAGCTGATCCAGGGTGGCTCTTGTTGGTAAAAATGAAAAACAGGCTTCTGCAATTTCCAAACGGTTTTCCCTGATTAATAAAACTTTCAAGATTTCCCACAATTGGTGAAGATAAAGAACATCTGCAGCTGCATAGGTCAATTGTTCAATGCTCAGGGTTGGTGAACCCCAATCTGAAGTTTGTTGCTGTTTACTTAATTCAATATTGAGTAATTCTCTGCATAGAACAGCCAGTCCGTGTTTATCCGTAAAAGTTCTGACCAATTTAGCTGCAATTTTTGTACAAATTACGGATTTCATACTTATTTGAAAGGTTTTTTGTAATATCCCGACATCAAATCGGGCAAAGTGCATTAATTTTGCAATGGAGTGATCAGTAAGTAATTTTTTTAGATTGGGGCAGGAATTGAACCCTTTACCACCAAGCCGTTCGGGTACAAACTGGACAATATGAACCTGTCCATCCCCTTTGCTTAACTGAATCAAACAAAGCCGGTCTCGATCATGATTTAATCCCATGGTCTCAGTGTCAATTGCGACTATTTTTCCAAGATCTAGTCCGGAAGGTATATCATGCTGGTAAAGATGAATATGATCGGGAATTTGTTTATTGTTATTTTTCATAATTTGTCCAAGTGTTTATTAAATTTTAGCAAGAAAAAATGAATTGACTTATAATTTCACATTTCCAAGATCACATAAAATTTTCCAATGTTCTGAACTGATTGGCATTACTGACAATCTGGATTGTTTAATAAGTGTTATATCTTCCAGTTCAGGAATGGATTTGATTTTTTTTAGGGTAATGGGTACAGGTACCGAACATATTGTCTCTACATCCACACAAAACCATCTGTGTTCTGTATCGGTCGGATCGGGATAGGCCTCTTTATCAATTCTTACAATACCAACAATTTCCTTACCTTCATTGGAATGGTAGAAAAAAGCCAGATCATTTTTTTTCATTAATTGTAGATTTTTTTTCGCTTGATGATTTCTCACCCCTGTCCAGGGTTCGATTTTGTTTCTCAATTGTTCCTGCCATGAAAAAGCAGAAGGTTCCGATTTAATTAACCAATAATTTGTCATATTTATAAAACATTTATTTTTTATACCTATTGTATTATTATCACATATTTTGAAAATTTGAATTAAAATTCAGTCAATCTCAAACGGATGAAATTTATTATAACTCTTTAAAAATATGTAAAAAACAATTTTACAATATTTGTTGTCCATTTATTCATTTGCAAACCATCATGATTTATTTGATTTCCGCCAGTTGCAATTGTATCTGTATACTGATAATGATTCTCAATATCTCATGTTATTAATTATCATTATCAGTATTTTATTGGATGGATTTTTAAATTGTCAGGAATAAAAAGGACGCTTCAACCTGTATCATTGGCAGTAATGGTCGGATTATTAGGGAATGCCGCTATCACCAAATCTGCAAATGCAGAAAAATCGAACAATGCTGTTGCAGCATCAGCAAATAAAGTAAATCAACAAATAACAAAAGATCAAACAACAGATAACCAGTCAACAACGAATGAGCATATTCTTGTTCGTGGAAAAAAGAATGATAATATTCTGACGCAGAATACAGGTGTCAGTTTGATGCCACAGGATATCATGCATACCCCTCAGAATATCAATCTTGTTCCGGCCAAAATTATGGAAGAGCAAAATGTCAAATCTCTTGATGAAGCATTAAAAAATGTACCGGGGGTAACCTCTTCCGTTGGGGAGGGACGTGGCGGCATGTCCGGAAATCAGTTTCTCATCCGCGGTTTTCAGGCCCAGAATGATATTTATGAAGATGGCCTGAGAGATTTCGGTGTTTATAGCCGTGACAGTTTCAATTATGAAAATGTTGTGGTTATTAAGGGTCCATCTTCATCTGTATTTGGGAATGGAACTACGGGTGGTGCCATTAATGTTGTAACAAAAAAACCAATTTTGAAAGATCAATATAAAGCTGAATTTACTGGTGGAAACGGTGATTATTACCGTGGCACTTTTGATTTGAACAAGCAGATTAATGATAATATTGCTGTTCGTATGGAAGGTATGGCCAACAGCAATAATGTTGTGGGAAGAGATAATTTATATTCCCATCGTTGGGGTCTGGCGCCATCCATAGCTTTTGGTCTGGGAACAGATTTAAGTTATGTTTTGCAATTTGTACATCAACAGGATGATCGCATTCCTGATTATGGTGTTCCTGTAATTACAAAACCTGGTCATACAATTGGTAGACCTGCGACTGAATATGGAATAAGAAGGGGAAATTGGTATGGTAACAAAATGGATAAGGACCAAACCCAGGATAACCAGGTTACGGGACGCTTAACCTATAACATCACTCCTGATATTGTTATCCATAACGATACTCGATATGGTAATTATCAACGTCAGTTTTCTGTTACACGACCTAAATGTACGCCAGCAGATTGTAGTGACCCATATTTTGATGGTCGTCCTCAGGATGCTATTATTCAAACGGCAGGTCCAAGTCCATATGAACAGAGCACTTGGTCGTTCCAAAACGTTTTATCAACAATTGCCAATTTCAATACAAGTTTTATCAAACATCAATTAACGGCTGGTGTTGACATTGCCTATGCTCATGAAAGCCGTCATTACGGGCAATTTTCCGCATCCCTGCCAAACAACAATCTTGTTCATCCAACGGATGCGATTGATTATCCAATACATATCATGCCTGGTGATCCCAACAGTAAAGTAGGGGATCCATCCCGTAGATATGGGCATTCCCGTGATGTTGGTGTTTTCTTGTATGACCAGATATGGTTCACCAAAGCCTGGTCAATTAAGGGTGGTTTCCGTTATGACAACTGGGAAGCGTTTTATAATACCCAAGGGGGCAAATCCTTTACAACGCACCGTATGTCGACGAACGATAATGTGTTCAATCCGACAGTAAGTTTGCTCTTCAATCCTGATGAAAATCAGGCCTACTATTTCACATGGTCATCCTCTACAACGCCATTAGGTATGTATTTGACGAATTCGTATGCACCGATGAAGGATGGTCAAAACGGAATGAAACCGGAAAAAAGCCATTTATATGAACTGGGTGGAAAATGGAGTCTTTTGAATCAGCGGTTGGGACTGACAGCATCTTTGTTCCATCTTGAAAAAAGCAACCAGATGGTTAGTGATCCATTGTCAGGAGCGGTGACAAGTACGGGTGACAAAGGTTACAATCAGGGGATTGAATTGGGTATATCCGGTAATATTACGAATAATTGGAGCGTTTATGGTGCCTTTGCTGCATATCATAGCAAAGTTACAGGTTCTTTAACGCCTAATGTCAAGGGAAATCGCATGTTCTATGTTCCCTCTCATCAGGGAAATTTATGGACAACGTATAATATAATGCCCAATACACCATACAACCTGTTGATTGGTGGAGGTGTAACATGGCGTGGACCAGTTTATTTGAATAACAGAAACAATGCAAAAGTACCATCAAATGTAACGATTGATGCCATGCTTTCTCATAAATTCGACGATCATTGGAAAGTGTCGTTCAATATTTACAATCTGACCAACCGTTTGAACTATGACTCTTTATTCAGTAATCGTGTGACACCATCTAATGGTAGAGCATTTATGTTCAGTTTGAACATGTTAGAATAACTTCAAAATATAATTAGGTTAGTTTGATGATCATTCATATTCCTCAAGTTTTAAATAAAGAAGAGTTGGCTTACGTTCAGTCTGTTTATAGACGGGCGCCTTTTGTAGATGGTAAGGTAACAGCAGGTGAACAATCTGCCCAGGTCAAGCGTAATATACAAATTGACCAGAAATCATCCGAAAGTAAAGAATTGGGAGAAATTATATTGAAAGCTCTGGGACGTAATCCGATTTTCAATTCCGCAGTTGTTCCTTATCGGGTTTGCCCGCCTTTATTCAACCGTTATGATGAAGGCATGGAGTTTCCCGATCATGTTGATAATGCGTTACGTCCAATTCATGAAGCCAATATGCGTATCAGAACGGATGTATCCTCGACTTTGTTTTTAAATAATCCTGAGGATTATGATGGTGGAGAGCTGATCATGCATGATCCAAGTGGTGCGCAATCAATCAAGCTTCCTGCTGGCGACATGATTGTTTACCCAACCTACAGCTTGCATTCTGTCAGCAAAATAACGCGTGGCAGTCGTTGGGCATCTTTTTTCTGGACCCAGTCAATGATTCGAGATTCTGACAAGAGGCGGGTTTTATTTGATTTGGATATGTCGATTATTAAGTTAAGAACCAGAATGGATGATAATGATCCTCAGATTTTAGAGTTGACAAATGTTTATCATAATTTGATGCGATTATGGTGTGAGCTATAGACTGAAATAATTTTTAAAAAAGCACTAAAAAAATAAAGTGCTTTTTTTGATTAAAACCTAATGAAATAAAAACATATTTATTAAATATATTTTTATTTATTGACCTTTATAAATAAAAGAAAACCAATCTGAATGCCATAATGACTGACTGTGCTTACATGTTCGGTATAATATAAATCAATTATCCGTTGGGTATAGTTTCATTATTCCATAAGGATTCAAATGTTTGTCGTGGTTTGATAACAAATAATCTTTTATCCTTGATCATCAATTGTAAAGCTTGGGGACGGGCATTATAAGAGGAACTCATGACGTGTCCATAGGCACCGGCATCCAGAATGGCAATTTCATCATTTTCCCTTAATTGGGGAAGTAACCGTTGGCGAGCAAAAATATCACTGGATTCGCATATTGGACCGTCAATATTCTGTTTTTCCATGGGACGCTTATATATTTCAGCCTGTATAGGTAAGATACCGTGCCACGCATCGTACATCGCTGGGCGCAAAAGGTCGTTCATGGCAGCATCAAGAATAATGAAAGGGGCCGCCTCAGGCCCATTGTTTTTTCTTCTGACGACTTTGCTGATCAGGATGCCTGCCGGACCAACCAGCCAGCGGCCAGGTTCAATGCAAATACGGATATTAAGGGAAGAGAAAATTCCTTGCATTAAATTAGCTAGAGCATATGGGTCGGACTCTTTTTCGTCATAGTAAGAAATGCCAAAACCACCTCCACAGTCTAGAACAGAGACTTCTAATCCTTCTTTGCGTGCTTGTTTAACAAGTTTCGCCATTTTTAAAAAAGCTTTTTTATAGGGTTCTACAGATGAAATCTGACTACCAATATGGACATCAAATCCCAATGGGAGAATATTATCCAGTTGGCTTGCTTCTTTGTAAACCTGAAGAGCTTGCTCATAAGCGATACCAAATTTGTTTTCCGCCAAACCTGTAGTAATTTTATGATGCGTTCTGGCATCGACATCAGGATTGATTCTTAAACAAATTGCGGCTTTTTTTCCTGTATCCATTGCTATTTTAGAAATAAGATGAAGCTCTTCACGGCTCTCAACATTGATTTGGCCTATTTCTAATTGAATGGCGGCTTTTAATTCTTCCTCTGTTTTTCCCACTCCTGAAAAACAAATTTTTCGTGGGTTGATATTGACTTTTAGTGCTCTCTTTAATTCACCCAGACTGACAATGTCAACTCCCGCTCCTTCTTTTGCCAAAAGATCAAGTATGGCCAGATGATCATTTGCTTTCACGGCATAATGAATAGAAATGTCCATTTTGTTTTGCAGAAATGCTTTAGAAAGTTTTTGAAAACGTGATGTTAATATATCTGCATTGATTACCCATACCGGACTACCATAATGATCAGTAAGAGATTGAAGTGAAACTTTACCAAAACAGAGCCCCTTCTTTTCATCAATAATAAAGTCTGGATGCGTTTGTAAAAGGGTTTGATAATTTGTTTCAGGTTCGGTTTTAGAAGATGACATTAATCAAAAAGCCTTTAGTCGGAAAAAAATAATATTATACTGATTTTATAACAATCTATAAAAAACAGTAGGATAGAATAATATAATTATTCTTTATTAAGGAAAAAAGAAATAGCGATAAGGGATGGAAAATTGAATATTTTTATCAGGATATTTGCATGTACGATATTTATATCGATTTCAACCTTATCCTATTCCGTTCCCGCAAAAGATTTGCCAGGCATTAGCCAAAAAAACAATCATCGACAATTGGTAAATGCTGCAGAGAAACCTTGGCAGATTTTGGGACGTGTACAAACAGAGCTTGGTACGCATTGTACGGGATTTCTTGTCAGTTCAAGATTGGTGATAACTGCAGCTCATTGTTTATGGATTAGAAAAACCAATCATTTTGTCAACCCACATTCTGTTCATTTTCTTCTGGGATACCAGCGACAAACTTATCGATCAGCTTATAATGTCCTTAATATTATTAAATCAGAAAATTATAAGGGAGAGGGTTCGGAAAAAGCCACATTGGACAATATTCACCATGACTGGGCCTATCTTGTGCTTAATGATAAAAAAACAAATCAAGAGGATTTTTTCGGTTTTAATAAAGATCAACCCTATATCGGTATGAATATATATCTGGCTGGTTATGATCAGGACCGTCAGGAAGTCTTATATGCTGATCAAGAATGTCATGTAACCGATATATTAAAAAATAATGGGGGTAAAACCATTCTTGCGCATGACTGTCAAGCCACATATGGAAGTAGTGGTGCCCCTTTGTTTACAGTAAATAAAAATAAGGAATGGGTTATAACGGCCATTCAGATTGCCGCTTATTCAGATCGTCCCGGTGGCATGGCCGTGTTACTCACCACTCCACCCAGGGATTAATGGATTAGTCTTGAGGTGGATAGGCTCGGGGATAAATTACTTTTTCGGGGGGACCAACCGGTTTAGGAGATGCTTTTTTGCCACATCCAGATAGGGTGATTGTGAGGATTGCAAGACTACCAAGAGCGAAAAAAAGAGAAAAAAAACGTTTCATGATATATCCTTTAATTTATCGATCCATATTTTTGCAGATTTTCTTACATTTTTGGGAGCGGTGCCACCTTCACTGGTTCGAGAGGCAAGTGAGGACTGAACTCCTAAAACTGAATATATATCATTGTTAATCAAAGGTTCGATTTCCTGCATTTTTTGTAAAGGCACATTCTCAAGAGCAAGATTATGTGTTTCGGCATAGCTGACAATTTTTCCTGTTACATGATGAGCTGATCTGAAGGGTAATTCTAATTCTTTAACCAGCCAGTCTGCGAGATCTGTGGCTGTAGAGAAACCGGACCCTGCCCAATAGGCCATATTGTCTTGATTGGCCTTTAAATCTGCAATCATTCCTGAACAAGCGGCTAAACACAGAATAATAGTTTCGGTTGCAGCAAAAACCTGTTCCTTGTCTTCTTGCATATCTTTAGCATATGCGAGAGGAAGACCCTTCATGACGGTCAAAAGTCCTGTAAGCGCCCCTGAAATTCGTCCAACTTTGGCCCGGACCAGTTCGGCGGCATCTGGATTTCGTTTTTGTGGCATGATGGATGAACCTGTAGTATAGGCATCTGAAAGCTGGATAAAAGAAAAAGGAGGTGAACACCAAATTACAATTTCTTCCGCCATGCGTGAAAGATGAATCGACATGATGGAAAGAGCGGAAAGATATTCCAGGGCAAAATCACGATCAGAGACCGCGTCAAGTGAATTTGCCATGGGACGGTCAAATCCCAATAATTTAGAAGTCAATTGGCGGTCAATTGGGAATGAGGTGCCAGCTAAAGCCGCCGCACCCAAGGGATTTTCATTTAGTCGTCTGCGTGCATCTATCAATCGTCCCCGATCCCGATTCAACATTTCTGTATAAGCCAGTAAATGATGACCGAACGTTACCGGTTGGGCAGATTGCAAATGAGTGAAACCGGGCATAGCTGTTTCCGCATATTCCAGAGCTCGGGAAGCAAGGGTCAGCATCAGATGATTTATCATTGGAATTAATTCATCGATATTTTGTCTGATCCATAAACGAAAATCTGTCGCAACTTGGTCATTTCTTGAACGTGCTGTATGAAGCCTTTTTCCCGCCTCACCGATACGTTCTGCCAAACGGGCTTCGATATTCATATGAATATCCTCAAGGGCTCTGCTAAATTCGAATTGACCAGATTGAATTTCTCGCTCAATTTCCCTAAGGCCTTGATGAATACTGTTTTTATCCGTTTCGGAAATTATTTTCTGTTTGGCCAGCATTTCTGCATGAGCTATTGACCCTTGTATATCCTGTTTCCATAAGTTTTTATCAAAGCCGATAGAGGCATTTATTTGCTCCATAATGGCTGAAGGTCCAGAGGTGAAACGTCCTCCCCACTGTTTGTTGGCAGTTTTTTGGTTCAAGAATTCAATCTCCTAATTTGTTAGTATTTAATCTTACGTAATTAATATTTAAACTGTATTAATGAAGAACTTATCCTATTCGAACATAAAGAATCAATATTTTGAGAATTGAGGATGTTTTCAATATGAAAATGCACAGTTTTATGAAAGAAAAACAAGATAATATAAAGTCTGATTCACAATATTTAACTTTGTTATCCCAATGGATGAAATTTGAACAACATAATGAAAATTGGCAAGAAAATATTCTAACAAAACTTGGATCTTTTCCGCATCTTTTTACCTATGACAAAAATCAGTTAATTGAGGAATTCAATTTATCTGAAAAGGATATAGCGTTTATTTCCCTTATTTATGCAGCAAGCATACGTATTTTGAAATCAGAAATTTATAATAAAAACATTCTACAGTTTAAAAAATATTTAACCGATTATCTAATTGCTTTCTTATCAAGAGAAACGATTGAACATTTCTATATTATTCTTCTCGATAGGAATGCCCATATCATTTCAATCAGTCATCAAGCTTCAGGAACCGTGACTACCACATCCATCCATATCCGTGAAATAGCGAAATATGCTCTTAAATTCGATGTTGAATCCTTGATTCTGGTACATAATCATCCCAGTGGAATAGCGTTACCTTCGGAGGCGGATAAAAAGTTAACATATATATTAGTTGAAGCCTTGGAAGCAGTTAGTATTGATATCGCCGATCATATAATAATCGGGAATGGTATCTATTTTTCTTTTGTGGAAAGTGGATTGCTTAATCCCCAGAACAAAGAAATGATAATGCCGCTTTAATTCCGAATTCTCCGGGTAAACCATTATATGGAAAATTTATATTGACATGTCCCATTTTTCGACCCGGTTTTGCTTCCTTTTTTCCGTATAAATGTCCTATCATTCGATCATTTTCCAAAATTTTTGGCCAATATTCCAGTGTTTGGGGGCCTATAAGATTTTTCATGATGGCATCCGAATGTCGAGCTATAGGCGGTAAGGGAAGATTTGCGACAGCACGAATATGCATTTCAAATTGGTCAAAGGGACAGGCATTCATTGTCCAATGTCCTGAATTGTGAGGACGGGGTGCTATTTCATTGACAAGAATATTATCCTGATCATCAATGAACATTTCAACTCCCAAGATACCAACAAGTTTGAGAGCCTGGGCTATCTTAACTGCGATCTCTTTGGCTTTATTTTGCAATGCTGAGGTAATTCGGGCTGGTGCGATACTGAGGTCAAGAATTCCATTTTTATGTCGGTTTTCAGTAACATCGAATGTTTGTAATTCATCATGTTCATTCTGAACAACCATCACGCTGATTTCTTTATAAAAGTTTACTTTTTTTTCAGCAATTAGAGGATGAGGATTCAAATTTTTAAAGGCTTTTTTGAATTCTTCGTCGGTACGGATAACGGCCTGACCTTTACCATCATATCCCAATCTAGTGGTTTTAAGGATAAAAGGAAATCCCAGTTTTTCTGCCGCATTTATGCCATCTTCTAACTGAAAAACAGAAATCCATTGAGTGGTTGGAATATCATGTTGATTTAAAAAGTCTTTTTCAAGAAACCTGTCTTGGCTGATTTTTAAGACATTGCTGGAAGGATGAACAGGTCGTACGGTGGCAAGATATTCTATTCCTTCTATATTTATATTTTCAAATTCAAATGTTATTACATTAACCTGTTCAGCAAATTGTTTTAAAATTGATTGATCATGATAAGATCCAACCGTAATGCCAGAAGCCACTTGAGCGGCAGGGGCATCCATAATGTCAGATAAAATATGTGTTCTAAATCCAAGACGTGCCGCCGCTATAGCAGACATTCTGCCTAATTGTCCGCCTCCAACGATTCCTATGGTTGAATTAGGTAAGAGCATAAGTCCCTCTTATTAATAATGTATAATTAAAGTGGAGAAATAGCGACAGAATCTGTTTGTGTTTTGCGCCAGGAAACTAAGCGTTGGGCGATTGACTGATCAGCGATGGATAGGATAGATACTGCCAAAAGCGCGGCATTAATAGCTCCAGCTTTTCCGATGGCCAGGGTGCCAACCGGAATACCTGCAGGCATTTGCACAATTGATAACAAACTGTCCTTGCCGTTTAGGGCATGGGTTTGCATTGGTACACCAAGAACTGGCAAATGTGTCCAGGCGGCAACCATACCGGGAAGATGTGCAGCGCCACCTGCGCCTGCAATAATAACCCTGATCCCCCGTTCAACAGCGGATGTTGCATATTCCCTTAATCGATCGGGTGTGCGATGAGCCGATACAATTCTTACTTCATGTGATATATCAAGTTTTTTTAATATATCAGCACTGTGACTCATAATATCCCAGTCCGACTGGCTGCCCATAATAACACCAACAGCAAGGGAGATATTTGATGAAGAGGGATGGGATAATGGCATAATTAATTTAGATCGTCGGATTGATTGTTTTTTTCAGAATAATTGGAAAATATATGATTGATATCTAGCTCTTCTTTCTTTGTTTCTGAAGATTCCTGATGTTCTGTTGTTTCTGAGGGATTAAGGGAAGAGGTATCCGTCTCATCCTTCTCAACACGTCTGTTCGCTTCGGCAACAGCACTGTTTAAATCCATTTGACTGCATAATCCCAGTATGATTGGATCACGTGGTTTAATATTGGCGGAATTCCAATGCTGTTTATCTCTTACCTTGGCAATTGTATCTTTAGTCGTTCCCAAAAGCTTGGCAATTTGCTGATCTAGCAATTGGGGATAGTTTCTTAACAGGAAGGCAATTGCATCAGGACGATCATTTCTCTTTGAAATGGGAGTATATCTTGCGCCTTTTGATCGCTTGACGATTTGCATGCGATTTGCTGATAGTTTTAGCTTTCGATCTGGATCAGCCTCACAGCGATTAATCTCTTCCTGGGTTAACTGGCCATTAGCAACAGGATCATAGCCAATGATACTTTGAGCTACCTCGCCATCGGCAATTGCCTGGACTTCCAAAGGATGCATGCCACAAAATTCTGCAATTTGGTTAAAGGTTAAAGCAGTTTTTTCAATAAGCCATACTGCGGTAGCCTTAGGCATAAGAGGTAAGGTCATGACAATCCTGTATGATAAAAATAGAGTAGAATATTATTAAAAACTTAAAACTGTAAATTTTAAGTTAAAACAATATAGACTATTTTAAAAGCTGTAATTTAGTAATTTTATTTGATTGAGATAAGGGTGATGAAGTCACCCTTATCTCAATAAGGTTAATAAAATAATCTAATTATTTAAACCTTTTTTTGCCCGATACCAGCAAAACGCTTGTTAAATTTCGCAACTTGACCTCGTGTATCATTGATACGCTGAACTCCGGTCCATGCAGGATGAGATTTGGGATCTACGTCAAGACGCAATGTATCGCCATTAGAGCCATAACAGGAACGGGTTTTGAATTCAGTACCGTCTGTCATGACGACTGTAATTTCGTGATAATCTGGATGGATATCGTTTTTCATGATTTTCTCTTAACAGATTGTAAAAAAAACTCCGTTAACAGACGGAGAAAGAAAATGTATTTATAGTCATTTTACTGCTCGAAATCAATCTCTTCTTTGTTATTTTTTACTGTTTGACATTTTTTTCTTATTTAAAATTCTTTTTTCAAATATAATTGATACGTAACTATTTTTTAGAGCAATTGAATGGAAATGAAAATGAGTAATGAAAATATGGCTAAAAAAAGTAGGAGCATTAAATGGATACATGAATTTGAATCCTTTATCATGCGGGGTAATGTTGTTGATCTGGCTGTGGGTATTATCGTTGGTGCCGCTTTTACAAGTGTGGTTAAAAGTTTGGTGAATGATATTTTCAATCCCATTATTGGTTTGTTTCTAGGTGGTGTCGATTTCAGTAATTTATTTATCACCTTAAAGGGACCTCATGTTAAAACACTGGCCGAGGCACAAAGAATAGGTGCGGTAACTTTAAACTTTGGAGTTTTTCTCAACACGATTATTCAGTTTCTAATTATCGGATTTGTTGTTTTCCTGATTGTCAGAGGGTTGAATGATATCTATAATCGCATCAAGACGCAGCAAGAAGTTAAAGCCGCACAACCAACAAAACAGGAAGTTTTACTGCAGGAAATAAGAGACATTCTTGCAAACAGAAAACAATCCTAGATCAATTTTTGATAAATTGATCACAAGTCTATGGGAACAAAGAAGTTTTAAATGTTTAAGCGATATGTTTTATTAGGATTAACCCTTTTTTTGTTTCCCTTGAGTGCCTGTCAATCACAAGAGAATTCATTAAAGTCATCTGAACGCTTAACCCCACATTCCATTGCCTACAATTACATATTTACTCATGGTATGTGTATTGGTTATCTAGGTAGTTTATCTTCTGTTTCATTGACTGATTTCCAGGATATTTTTTTAAAGGATCAAAATGCAAAACATTACGTTATGATGGCATTATCGAAACCGAATAATCATAATTTGAAAAATGCAAAAAATTCTGTGGAAATACTGATACAGTCTTTGAATAAAAATAATATTCGTTAAAAATTGAGCAGTTCTTTTAAACTGCTCATGAAATAATTCTAGGATGATCTTTTGGTTTTTCTTCTCAAGCTTCCCTCTTCCATAAATAGAAGCAGGGGAGCGGCAATGAAGATGGAGGAAGACGTTCCCACAACAATACCAAATAACATTACCCACGCAAAACCGGAAAGAGATGCACCACCGAACAGAGCAAGAGGTAAGGCGGCTAAAAACACGGTAAACGAAGTGGCAAGGGTTCTGCTTAACGTTTCATTAATTGATAGGTCAAGCAATTCTTGAAATGGCATGGAATGATATTTTCTTAGATTTTCCCTTACTCGATCATATACGACAACTTTATCGTTTGTTGAATAGCCTAGAATTGTCAAGATGGCAGCCACCATGACCAGATCGAATTCAAAATGTGTGATTACAAGAAATCCGATTGTTTTTGTTAAATCAAGAAGCAAGGTTATAATGGCGCTAAGTGCAAATTCCCATTCAAATCGAAACCAGATATAAATCATAATCATAAAAAGACTGATTCCAAGTGCCAAAAGCCCATTTCTGAATAATTCAGAGGAAACAGAGGCACCAACAGCATCGGCTCGTACAATTTTTGTACCAGTTTCATAATTTGTAACGGCTGATCTGACTTTTTTGATCAAGATCTGGGTTGCATCGCCATTATTTTCTTTGGGTGCGTCAAGCCGGATCAGGACATTATTTTTCCCACCAAATTGTTGTAATCCAGCTGCTGTAATGTCGGCATCAGATAAAAATTTGCGCAATTTGCTAAAATCAGCAGGTTCAGGAGTTTGCGCTTCAACCACAATACCGCCACGGAAATCCAGTCCCAATGTCAAGCCGGGATGAAAGAAAAGAATAATTGATGCAACAGATAAAACCGCTGATGTTATCAGGCCGGCAAAGCGTCCACGCATAAAATGAATTTTTGTGCCATGTGGGACGAGATGTAATAAAGGACGACCAAGCATATTCTTTCTTTCAAATCGGAAGTTCTTTAGGGCGGGTGACAGCATACCAGCGAATTGTCAGCATCCAGGAGAGGCATAAGGTGGTGAAAAGGGTCGTAACAATACCAATGGTGATAGTCAATGCAAATCCCTTGACCGCACCCGTTCCAAATATGAATAACATGACGTGTGCAATGAAAGCGGTGACGTTACTGTCGATAATTGTATTGAGAGCACGATCAAATCCAGTTTGTAAAGCGTTAAGGGGCGTACGGCCATTACGTGTTTCTTCGCGAATGCGTTCATTGATAAGAATATTTGCGTCAACTGCCATTCCAAGGGTTAGAAGCATTCCCGCCATACCTGGCAAGGTTAGTGTCGCTTCGAAAAGAGATAAAATGGCACTCATCAATACGAGATTTGCAAATAAAGCGATGTTCGCATAGAGACCAAAACGACCATAAAATAGAAGCATAAAAATAATGACAAGGACAAAACCGCTTACCAGACTCAATCCTCCAGCCCTGATAGCATCAGCCCCCAGTGATGGACCAATTGAACGTTCTTCCATCACTTTTAGCGGAGCAGGCAAGGCACCCGCTCGTAAAAGTAAGGCAAGATCAGTGGCTTTTTGCGCATCAAATCCGCCTGTAATTTGACCATTCCCGCCTGTGATTGGAGTCCGAATGACAGGTGCCTCTATAACCTTATTATCCAACACTATAGCGAAACGTTTGTTAATATTGGCACGGGTAACATTTGCGAAAGCTTGTGCGCCTGCATTGTCAAAACTGAAATTCACTGCATATTCGCCATTTTGCTGATCAAATCCAGCACTTGCTCCTGTTAGGTCGGCACCGTCAACTTCAATATGATCACGTATTGGTAATTTTTCATTTTCATTTCCAGCTGTTGGGAGAAATGTTACACCGGGTGGAGGTAGGTTTGGGTTTGCATTTTCATCCAATAAGTGAAATGTCATTTTAGCTGTTGTACCAAGTAATTGCTTAATCCGGTTCGGATCACTGACGCCCGGTAGCTGAACAATGATTCTGTCTGTACCCTGACGGGTTATGGATGGATCGACAGCACCTGTTGCATCGATACGTTTGCGAACAATTTCAATGGATTGAGTTACCGCCTCGCTTGCGCGGTGCTGCATTGCATCAGTTGAAAGTTCCATTCTAATTTGATCATTGTTATTACTAACCTCAAATTCATTGGGAACCGCTTTTGGCATTGATCTCAATGCAGATAAAACACCCTCTTTTTCACTTGGATCACGCAAATTAAAAACAATGGTATGATCTTTGGGAACCATATGTAAATTGCGATAACCCAGATTTTTGGAAATAAGGGTTTGCCGAACATTGTCACTCAACGTCTGTAAACGGTTTTTGCTGATGGTCTCCACATCCACCTGCATCAGTAAATAGGATCCTCCTTTTAAATCAAGGCCAAGATGGATCTGATGCCAAGGTATCTTAAAAGATGGATGTTTAACAAAATTGGGTAAACATAATAATAGCCCCATGAAACAAGTGGCGAAAACCAGGGCAAGTTTTGTTCGACTGTAATACATCATCGCAGTAACGACTAAATCCTTTTTGTCCCGATGGACTGAAAATGGTTAAAGGGAACGTTTAACAACAGGGTCGTTGTCATGTTATTCGATGCAATATGTTTTGGTTATAATACTATTATATGGCAAGGTATATATAGCATTATAAATAAAAACAATGTTTAAATACGTTTAAGAATATTTTATTTTCTATCCAAATTTAAGAAAAATTGTAAGTTTAAATTTAATATAAAGCGAGAAAACAAATGGCAGAACAGTCGATTTTGCGTGTGGGTATTGCTGGGGCGGGATATTTTGGTCGTTTTCATGCTTTAAAATCTTTTAAAGCAGAGCGTGAAAATCTGATCGGTATCTATGATCCAGTAATTGGCAATGCAATAAAAGTTGGAAAAGAAGCCGGTAATGTTCCCTATATGCCACTTGATCAGCTGTTACAATCTTGTGATGCCTTGATTATTGCCGCACCTGCCGAATTTCATTATGAATTGGCCCTTGAGGCCCTTGAAAAAGGTAGGCATGTTCTAATAGAAAAACCGATTGCCTCAACGCTTGATCAGGCTGATCATCTCATTGATCTGGCAAATAGTCGTGGACTTGTCTTGCAAGTTGGGCATCTTTTACGTTATTCAGCGGAACAGAAAGTTATACATGAACGTATAAAGAAGCCTTTATATATTGAAACCATGCGAATTGCACCTTTCAAGCCGAGAGGGGTTGATGTTTCTGTTATTCTTGATCTAATGATCCATGATCTCGATCTTGTTCTAGCTATTGTACCATCTCATATACGAAAAGTGGATGCGTTGGGTGCATCTGTGACATCAGAATTCGAAGATATAGCAAATGCTCGGGTTACTTTTGAAAATGGATGCGTTGCGACCATTGCAGCCAGTCGTATTTCCTTAAAAACTGAGCGTAAAATGCGAATTTTTTCCGAAGAAGGGTATTTATCGGCTGATTTTATGGAAAATCAATTGGTCATGATTGGAAAAGAAAAGGGTATGCCTTTACCTGGTACCAATGGATTTAGAAGAGAAGTGGTGAAATGGAAAGATCATGATAATATCGAGGCTGAGCATCATGCTTTTGTAAAATCCTGTCTTGATGGAATACCAGTTCTCGTGGATGGGGTTGCGGGGCGAAGGGCTTTGAATGCAGCATTGGCAGTGATCAAAAGTATAAAAGAATCAAGAGAGCGAATGCAGGCTTCTGGATTATTGAATTCTAAAACAAATAGCTTTTAATATTAATATATCTTTAAAGGGATATAGTTCTGTAATTTATCATGATGTAACAAAGCAGTTTTGATGATTTGTGCTAATTGTTATGAAGAAATGGTAAATAATGCTTTTTTCACATCGACGGAAATGATCAGCATGATAAAAAGTTTTGCAGTATTAATTTTTGAAGTTTCACAATTAATTTTCCATAAAAATTAATATTGATGTGAAAATGATATGATCCAGTGGCAAATGATTTTATGCTATCTAGGATTACATTTTAAGATTTTTAAACAGGACAATATTATATAATCATTTACTAAAAAATGAACTGTTAAATCGTCATAATATAGATTAAATGACATTTATAATAATACAGGGTTATTGTTTTTGAAATAAATAAAAAATTAGCATGAGAAGTCTTTAAATCAAGTTATCGAAAGTATTTTTATTTTGATAACTTGATTTAATGTAAAAAATTATTGAAGCGCCTTTTTTATTTGTAATGCTAGCGCAGGATTCCACATCGCGCCGGTTGCACTCATGACAGCATCAGCACCCAGGGAAAGATATGTTCGATAATGTTCAGGACTATTGACTCCCCCAACACCTGTAATGACAAATTTTTCATTATGATTGGCTCTCCATTCATATAGCCGGGAAACCATTTCTTCTCCGGCCCAACGAATTGCATCACCACAAACTCCTCCTGTTGGACGGTCCTCTCCCAAAGCCTGTTTACCTTGAGAGGTCACAGGTCTTGCCGAAAGGGTGTTTATTGCGCAGAAGCCGTCAACGATAGGAGCCAATCTTTCAAGAAAAGAATAAAGAAGTTTGTTATCTTTAAAATAAGCCAATTTAAGCATCAATGGTTTATCTGGTACAGCATTCTTGATCGCGTGGGCAATCCGTTCAACCTTATCAATATCAAAACATAAAAGGTTATTTACCCCTTCATTGGGACAGCTCAAATTTGCCTCTAGAAGGGGAACACCTGTCTCATCGACCAAACGGGCCGCTTCTGCATAATTTTCCTCGATATGATTGGTAACACCCAATGTGCCCTGGAAACTGCCGATTACAACCTGTCCAGGTTTTGCATAATTAACTGCGTCCTCCATGTCAGGTTGCCATATATCTGGATCAAAAGAGGGGACACCAAAAGAGTTTGTTATGGATAAAGGCAAATCATAATTTTGATCAGCTAATACTGTATCAACATTTTCTGAAAGTCTATGTTCCGGATGGACAGCCAAGACATTGGGAAGGGGATGGCATTTATATTTTTTTGTTCTGACCGTCTTATAGACGCACAAATCATATCCCCAGTCCAGTGCCGCCTTTACATATTTGCCATTAAGTAAAGGTCCGGCGGGAATACCGAATGGTAGATTAATCTTATTTCCCAGAAAATGAACAGAAGGTTGGTTTACAATAGAAATTTCCGGTTTTTGTGTAAAATCTCCAAAAGGGCCTTTCTGGTAGTTTTCCTCATAACTTAACCTTGGATTGTAAAATGGATGGTTATGATTTTCCATGAAGAGGGTTCCTCCTTATGATTATACGTGATTTTCAAATTGTTGATATTTAAAGCCGGCAGTTGCTTGATATTTCATATCATTCCTATAACATATTACAAAATATATGGCTGTCATGACAGACAATTCAATCAGGTAAAACAAATAATTTAAAATTACAGGTTTTACTGATTAGATGAATTACTTAATTCATCATTTGACTTCAAATTCTCCTGCAAAATTTCCAATTCAAGCCATCTTTCCTCAAGTTTTTCTTGTTCTTTTTGTTTATCCAGTAATTGCCGTGTGAATTTTTCAAATAAATCAGGGTCTTTCTGATATAATCCTGGATCATTGAGATGTTGGTTCAGCTGCATTATAGAGATTTGAAGTTTCTGAAGCTTTTCTGGTAAATGATCCAGTTCATACTGGTCTTTGTATGAAAGTTTTTTAGGTTTTGGTTTAATGGGTATTTTTGAATATGTTGATTTTTGCGATTTATTTTGTGTCTTCCTGATAAGATTTTCCTGTTTATATTCACGAAGTGCCATCATGTCAGAATATCCACCGGCATATTCTGTCCAGATACCATCACCTTCAGCTACAAGAACTGAAGTGGCAATTCGATCAAGAAAATCTCGATCATGACTGACCAGAATAAGGGTCCCTTTATAGGTGGACAACACTTCCTGTAACAAATCAAGCGTTTCCAAATCAAAATCATTCGTAGGTTCATCCAGAATCATCAGGTTTGAAGGTTGGCTCAAAGCACAAGCAAGCAATAATCGAGCTTTTTCTCCACCAGATAAAACCTTCACGGGTGTTTTTGCTTGTTCTGGTTGAAAAAGATACTGTTTCATATATCCGATAACGTGTTTTTTTTCCTCTCCGACATCTACATAATCACCACGTCCACGTGTAAGCGTTTCTGCCAATGTTTTTTCAGGATCAAGAATCTGTCTGTGTTGATCTAAATAATTGATCTCAAGTTTGCTTCCAAGTTTGATTTCTCCCTGATCAGGCAGTTCCTGCTCTGTCAATAATTTCAGCAACGTACTTTTGCCGGCACCATTTGAACCAATAATGCCAAGCCGATCTCCACGTACAATACGTAAATTTAAATTATTTATGATTGTTCTTGAATTATAGGATTTGGTTACGTTTTTTGCATCTATGACAATTTTACCGGAATTTTCTGCATCACTTGATTGTAGGGTGTCCAAGGAAGGATTCTGTATATGGTTTTTTCTTTTTAGACGAAGTTCTGAAAGTTCCGCCATTCGTCTAACATTACGTTTGCGTCGGGCGGTAACGCCGTAACGCACCCAATCCTCCTCTCTTGCAATTTGACGGTTTAACTTATGATACTCCAGTGCTTCCTGTTCGAAAAAATTCTCCCTCCATAATTCAAATTCGGAAAATCTCATGGAAAGTTGCCTTGCCTGTCCTCTATCCAGCCAGATAATGCCTTTTGCCATATTATCCAGAAATCGACGGTCATGGCTGATCACTAAAACCGCAGAAGATAAAGATTTTAATTCAGATTCCAGCCATTCTATTGTTGGAAGATCCAGATGATTTGTGGGTTCATCCAACAGTAATAGATCTGGTCTTGGAGCTAAAACCTTGGCCAGTGCACAGCGTCTTGTTTCACCCCCTGATAGATGTGCAGGATTTTCATTACCAGTTAATCCCAGTGCCTCAAGCAGAATTCGCCCACGAAAATGATCATCCGGACTGGGTAATTCTGAACAAACATAATCAATGGTTTTTGTGAAATAAGAAAGATCAGGTTCTTGGGATAGGCATTGAATGGTAGTGCCAGGCTGTATAAAAAGATTTCCTGAATCTCTATTTTGCAATCCCATTATAATTTTGAATAAGGTGGATTTCCCTGATCCATTTCTACCGACCAGACATAATTTTTCATTATTTGCAATATTGAAATTCAGGTCGGTAAAAAGGGGGTGACCTCCAAAACTGTAAGAGAGATTTTGTATAAGCAAAAGTGGAGATGACATATAATGAGATAATGTGGTTAACAGAGTGTTTGCTATATAAGAAAATTTGTATATTAGAACATATTTATTAAATATGAAGATGTAAATATTTTTATTAAATAGACAAAATTTTGAAAATAAATTGATTTTGTTTTTAAAAATTTGGGAATAAATAAAATTACTGAAATTTTGAATAATCTGATAATTTTTTTATTTTACTTTTTAAATTGTAAATTACCCAGATTGAATTGCCAATGCATCTTTTTATCGTGATAAAGAGTGGATTATATGCCTGATAAAAAAACAAAAATTAAAAACTGGACAAGATTACAAACGAAAATTGGCAAAAAGGCAATTTTCCCTCTTGTAATTTTAGGATTGCTTTCAAGCTTGATTGCTGTCGGTATGGCATGGGTGATTGCTGAAATTATCGGAAAAATCTTGGTTCCATCCATACCAATACAATTTCCAATTTCAATACTGATATTATTTTATCTGTTACTATCGCTTCTCAAAGGATGCGTATTTTTTTTGGAAGGTGACTTTACGATCAAAATCGGTCTTAAAGCACGGCATCGCCTACGTAATTTGATTATCAATCATATTATGCAAATCGGTCCTTCGATATTAAGGCGACAATCAAGTGGCGCTTTGACAGCATTGGCGGTTGATCAGGTTGAATCTTTGGATGGTTATTTTTCACGATGGTTGCCGGCATCGGTTTTATGGATTGCCTCACCACTACTTATTCTTTTTTTCGTGTATTTGGTTCAACCATGGTCAGCGTTGATTATGGGTTTATGTGGTTTGATGGTTCCTATTGCACAGGCAATTTTTGGAATTGGAGCAGCCATGGCTGCAAGAAAGCAATTTTTGGCAATGACCCGTTTGCAGGCTCAATTTCTTGATAGAGTAAGAGGAATTGCAACGATTGTATTGGCTGGTCGATCAGATGACATGGCCAATAGACTTGCATTATCAGCAGATGAATTGCGTAAGAGAACGATGAAAATATTACGGGTTGCATTCTTGTCGTCTGCCTCTATTGATTGTGCGATGATTATCGCGATTATTCTGGTAGTGTTGATGGATGGAAGTCAATTTGTCCAAATTCATTCAATACAATCTATTCCTGTCACGCATATTCTCTTTACTTTATTGATTATTCCGGAGTTTTTTGGTCCTCTACGCAGTTTGGCTCTGGCCTATCAAGACAGGGCACGACTTGGCGGAACGGCTGCATCTATCGTTGAATTGCCTGTCAAAAATGAATTTTCAACCAATGTAAAGGATATTCCTTTCAATGATAAAGTGGAAATAAGCTTTAAAAATGTTTCCTATCATTGGGACGCTCAAAGAGGTCGTATATTACATTCCCTGAATTTCGACATCAAGGCAGGGGAAAGAGCTTTATTGATAGGTCAGTCTGGTGCAGGAAAATCAACCATTATCGAAATGATTCTCGGATTTATAAAGCCGAATGAGGGGCAGGTTTTGGTAAATGGATTGGATATCACCGAATATTCGGCTGCTTCATTGTCAAAATTAATGGCATGGATCGGACAAAAACCTGTGATTTTTTGCGGTACTATTCGTGAGAATATTATGTTTACCAAACCCTCCGCAACCGAGCAAGAATTTCAACAAGCCATTGAAGCGGCGGCGATAGATCGATATTTGTTAGATTTACCGCATGGGCTTGATACGGTAATTGGTGAAAACGGTTATGGATTATCGGGTGGTCAGGCCCAAAGAATTGCTATTGCACGAGCATATCTGAAAAACGCTCCATTATTATTGCTTGACGAACCTACAGCTCATCTTGATCCCGAAACGGAGAGGGATATCTTCAATCAATTGTTGAAACTGACTGAAAATAGAACAGTCATTATGGCCACCCATTCGGAACAGGGGCAAAAATTGCCTGGTATACACATCAATTTAAATCATGGATTTATAATTTCCTGTCAGAAGGAAGGATAATATGCAAAATATTCAAGATATTACCAGATCTGAAAAATCCTCCGTGACGGCAGCGTTTAAAACAATATTTTCGATATGGTATAAACGGTTGCCCGCTTTACTTTTTGGAATTTTTATCTCCTTGATAGCCGTATTATTGGGATTGGCTTTAATGAGCTTTGCCGGGGGCAAGGTTGCCTTGACAGCTATGGGTGCGATCATAACCAGCTCGCTGTTTTTTAAAATGGTCGGGGTTTCCCGCATGATTATGCGATATGTGGAAAGATTGTTTACCCATAATGCCATGTTTCATGCTTTAGCAGACTTAAGGATATGGTTTTTCCGTACACTTGCTATGGGGAGTGCGGCAGGATTGGGTTTCCGTCATAGTGGGGATATATTATCCCGATTGGTTTCTGATATTGAAACATTGGACGGATTATATTTGCGTCTTATTTTACCGTTTTTCGGTTCCATATTGACATTTTTTGTGCTTTTTACAGTCATAGCCCACTATAATTTGGCATTGGCTGTATCTATCGTGATTTGTTATGGAATTTCTGCATTTTTATGCCCATTTGGTGCGGGCTTCATAACCCGGAAAAGAGGGAAAAAACTTGTTCAGGGTACGGCACAGCTGAGAATAACAGTTCTGGATTTTATTCATGGTTTAAGGGAAATAAGAGCCTTTGGAGCAGAACATCGAGTTTCCATACTAATCAAAAAAAACGAGAATGAATTTTTTGATCAACAATATATTCAGGCAAGGGAAGTAGCGTTAATAGGAGTCATCGCATATTTTTTTGGTCAAGTTGCTGTTTTATTTGTATTGATGAGCGGATTGAACATTGGTTTTCATGGATTGAACGCTTTTCACACGGTTTTCTGTCTTTTTCTGACTATTACAGCATTTGAATTGGTCGTTCCTTTGAGCAAGGCAGGAGGTTTGGCAGGTCAAATCGTCAATGCCGCCATAAGAGTTGTGAATATTAATGACAATAAAAAAGTTGAAGACAATTCTAAATCTAGTAAAGTTGCACCTGAAACCGGGGATATCAAGTTTCGGGATGTATCGTTTCGTTGGGGAGAGTCACAACCATGGCTTTATCGGAATCTGAACCTGACGATTGCACAAGGAAAAAAAATTGCCATTATAGGATCATCCGGTGTGGGAAAATCCACTCTGGCGGCCTTGTTATTAAAGGTCATTCAGCCAATAAAGGGCTCAATAACATTGGCTGATCAAAATCTTGACTGGTTTGATAATGAATCAGTCCGCAAACGAATAGCATGGCTTTCTCAAAACACCCATTTATTTGATGATACAATTCGTCAGAATCTTTTGCTTGGAAACCCTGATGCGACAGAGGAAGATTTGTGGCAAGCCCTTTCTGATGCTGCAGTGGCAAATGTTGTTCGTGAGATGCCGGATGGACTGGATACCTGGCTTGGAGAGGGTGGTGTAAAGGTTTCCGGAGGACAGGGAAGAAGGATTGCATTGGCACGTACATTGTTACTAAAAGCCCCGATTTTACTTTTGGATGAACCAACATCAGGATTAGATGGCGATACTGAAAAAGCGTTTTTTCAAACCCTAAATCAGATAACAGGCAACCGAACGGTGATTTTGATAATGCACCGTTTAACGGGTGTTGAAAACATAGATGAGGTATGGCGGTTATCTAATGGACAACTAGTTGCAGAATAAAAGAAAATTATATATTTTATTACTTGTTGATATTATATATTGATTTGAAAATGTTGCCTTGAAAGAAAGTAATTAAATGCGTCGATTTGTTCCTGTTTTACTAGCATCCATTTTGTTGGGGGCATGTTCCCAATCCGGTTCTTTAACGCAAAAGAATGACAGAACCTATGTTGTATTTTTTCCATTTGCTTCCACGGATCTGGATGATTCGGCTAACAAAACCATTTCTCAAGCTGCTACTTATGCGAAAAAATTTCCTGAAAAACAGGTTTATGTCAAAGGTTATGCAGCAATTTATGGCGATTTATCCAAAGATGAAATGATGGCAATTCAGCGTGCCAAAATTGTTGCACAAAAGGTTGTGGATGATGGAGTTCTGTCAAACCGTGTTCATGATATTCCCCGTCCGCCAGAAAATCGTAAAAGTCAAGTGGCGGCAAGACGTGTGGAAATTATAGTTCAATAAATTCTATCTGGATAATCTTTTTTAACTTGTTTGATAAAGTTAGATTACATGATGAGAGAGACCCCCAAAAAATACTAGAAACAGTTTTTGGGTATCAGTGTTTTCGTGGTTTGCAAAAACAGGCGATTGATCTTGTAATGCAAAATCAGGATGTTTTGTTATTGATGCCCACCGGGGGAGGTAAAAGTATCTGTTATCAAATCCCGGCTTTGTGTCGTCCTGGAATGGGCTTGGTTATTTCACCATTAATTGCATTGATGGATGATCAGGTAGCAGCTTTAAGGCAATTAGGTATAAGTGCAGGTGCATTACACTCAGAATTGGAAAATGAGGAAGCATACAATATCCGTCATGATATTGCTTCAAAAAAACTCAAGCTCTTATATGTTTCCCCAGAACGCTTGCTCCATAACGATACATTGAAATTTTTGGAAAAAATTCAAATTTCCATGATTGCAATTGATGAAGCCCATTGTATATCCGTATGGGGGCATGATTTTCGTCCGGAATATCGCCTTTTATGTGATTTACCTCGGATATTTCCCTATGTTCCAAGAATTGCCCTTACAGCAACAGCTGATCCAGTCACGCAAAAGGATATCATTCAGGCTTTGGATATGCCTGAAGCCAAGATTTTGCGATCCAGTTTTCATCGGTCTAATTTATTTATACGTGTAATACAAAAAAATACCGAATCCAAACAGCTAAGGGAATTATTGAAAAAATATCGGGATGCGGCTTGTATCGTGTATTGTGGAAGTCGTAATAAATCTGAACGAACAGCTCATAATCTTGTTCGTTATGGTTTTACCGCTTTGGCTTATCATGCCGGTTTATCCGCACTTGAAAAAAGGGGTATCCTATTAAGGTTTCGATCAGGAGAGCCTTTAATTATCGTTGCGACGGTTGCTTTTGGAATGGGAATCGATCGTCCGGATGTCAGATTGGTTGTACATTTGGATATGCCCAGGGGACCAGAAGATTATTATCAACAAATAGGTCGAGCTGGACGGGATGGTGACCTTGCCGAAACCGTTTTATTCTATAATGGTGCTGATGTTGCTAAGGCGCGATATTTTCTTGAACATTCTACGATTACAGATGAACAGAAGAAAATCGCGTGTTCAAGACTTGATATGATGGTGGCATTATCTGAAACGGCTGAATGCCGAACAAAACTTTTGTTGCATTGTTTTGGAGAAAACCTGGATAAGTCTTGTAATCACTGTGATAATTGTAAAAATCCTGTAAGACTGTTAAATGGAACTATAGCGGCTCAGAAAGTGATTTCTGCAGTATACCGCACCGGACAACGTTTTGGAGCAATGCATATTATTAATGTATTGCGAGGCAAATATAATATTCAAGTTGAAAATTTCCAGCATGATCGACTTTCTTTATTTGGTATTGGGAAAGATAAATCACACAATTTTTGGCGTTCTGTTATTCACCAATTGATGGCCCGAGATGTTTTGCGTCAGGGAGAGGAATTTTCAAATTTGTTTCTAAACCAGGAAAAAGCCCGTCCGTTGTTAAGGGGGAAAAAGAGTTTATTTCTGCGTGAAGATATTGAAAAATCTGAAATATATAAATGTCAAAATACAGACGATACATTGCTAATAACACAAAACCGGCATAAATTATTTGATGAATTAAAAAAATGGCGATCAGATGAGGCGCGTAAACAACAGGTTCCTCCCTATATCATTTTTCATGATTCGGTGTTAAGGGAGGTAGCTCTTTGTAATCCCCAAACCTTGAAAGATTTTAAGGATATAAAAGGTGTAGGGAATATGAAATTGGAACATTATGGATTGAAATTATTAGAAATAATCAAGGAGTTTCAAAATAATAGATAATGATTATTTATATTGGATGATTTTACGCATAAGACTAAATGATAATGAAGTCATTTATTTTACACTAATTATTCATTATTTTTTTTGACAATCAAGAATAAAGAAATTTAAAAAATGTTTTCATAAAGATCAATATTTTTGCATATGTTTCTTTATTAAAGATTCACTTGAATTTTTATCAAAAATCTATCATATACGATATGATCGAAATTGTTCGACAATTCACACGTAAAGGTTCGACCGCTGGTGCTTGAAAAAGGTAATCGGTACTTTACGGAGGTTTAACCAGTTATAAGGATAATATTTATGGCAATGCCAGATTTTACTTTGCGTCAGTTATTGGAAGCGGGTGTTCATTTCGGACATCATACACGTCGCTGGAACCCTAAAATGGCACCTTTCTTATTTGGTGTCCGTAACCAGGTTCATATTATTGATCTTCAACAAACGGTTCCTATGCTGGATCGCGCATTGCATGCCGTTCGTGATACAGTTGCCAATGGTGGAAGAGTATTGTTTGTTGGCACAAAACGTACAGCTTCTGAGATTGTTGCGGAAACAGCCAAACGTTGTGGGCAGTACTATGTCAATCACCGTTGGCTAGGGGGTATGCTGACAAACTGGAAGACCATTACCAATTCTATCAAGCGTTTACGCCAGATCGAAGAAACGCTTGATGGCGATACAATTGGGTTGACCAAGAAAGAGATTCTTCAGTTGACCCGTGAACGAGATAAATTGGAACGTTCACTTGGCGGTATCAAGGAAATGGGTGGTTTGCCGGACATACTCTTTATCATTGATACGAATAAGGAAAAATTGGCTGTACAGGAAGCTAACAAATTGGGTATTCCTGTTGTAGCTGTCCTGGATAGCAATTCAGATCCTGATGGGATTACCTATCCAATTCCAGGAAATGATGATGCATTACGTTCAATCAATTTATATTGTGATTTGGTTGCCGGTGCTGTGTTGGATGGTATTTCCAAGGAATTAGGTGCCGCAGGTGAAGATATTGGTGCGGCAGAGGAGTTGCCTCCTGAAATTATTATGGAATCTGTTTCTGTACAAGAGACACCAGACGTTCCAGCTTAATTGCCAATAAGTTTTCTGATTGTTGACGATTCAATATGAAATTCGTCAAAAAATCAATTTATATTAAATGATACAAGCATAACGTCTCGATATTGATCGAGACGTTCGTGTGTTAAGAAAAGGGAAAAATGATGGCAGAGATTACAGCTGCATTAGTAAAAGAATTACGTGAAAAAACCGGTGCCGGCATGATGGATTGCAAAAAGGCGCTTAATCAGACAGCTGGCAATATCGAGGAAGCTATTGATTGGTTACGTAAAAAGGGATTGGCTACTGCTGCAAAAAAATCCGGCCGTGTGGCTGCTGAGGGATTGGTAGGAATTGCGACAGCGGGTAACAAGGCCGCCATGGTCGAAATTAATGCTGAAACCGATTTTGTCGCCAGAAATGAACAGTTTCAACAATTTGTTGAGGATGTCGCCAAAGTTGCATTGACAGTGGGTGAAGATGTCGAGGCCTTGAAAAATGCCATAATGGAAAATGGAAAAACTGTTGCAGAAAATCTAACCAACTTGATTGCCACAATTGGTGAAAACATGACCATTCGACGTGTGCGTGTTTTTGAAGTTTCTTCTGGTGTTGTAGCAAGCTATGTTCATTCCGCCTTGCGTCCAGGTTTAGGAAAAATTGGTGTACTGGTTGCTTTGGAGGCACCTGAAGCATCTGATGAAATTGAGGACCTCGGTCGTAAAATTGGTATGCAGGTAGCCGCTGTACGTCCAATTGCATTAAGTGTTGAAGAAATTGATCCTGCCGCTGTTGAACGTGAAAAAAGCATTTTTATTGAACAGGCGCGTGCATCAGGTAAACCGGACAATATCATTGAAAAAATGGTTGAGGGTCGCTTACGTAAATTCTATGAAGAAGTTGTTCTTTTGGAACAAACGTGGATTCATGATGGTGAAAGCAAAGTCAAGGCTGTTGTTGACAAAAATGGAGCAAAACTTGTTGCCTTTGAACGTTTCCATCTGGGTGAAGGCATTGAAAAAGAAGAAAGCGATTTTGCTGCTGAAGTTGCCCAAGCTGCCAAGGGTTGATTACAATTAACAGGGTGGGGGAGATAGAATGCGGGAATGGTCTTCCCCGGTTATTGTTTTGAATACACGCCCTTATGGAGAAACTGATGGAATAGTGTCTGTTCTTTCGCTAGAGCAGGGATTATTCAGGGGGCTTGTCAAGGGTATGATTTCCCGTCGTCAAATTTCCATTTGGCAGACGGGAAATTTTGTCAATGTCGATTGGTCAGCGAAACTATCAGATCAGTTGGGATATTTCAAGGGCGAATTGATACGTTCGAATTTTGCAATTCTATCGCCTTGTCCATTGGCATTTTCAGCCATGCTGTCCTTATGTGCTGTAGCCGAAAGTGGATTACTCGAGCGTCAACCGGTGGAATATATTGCAAAATCATCTTTTCAATATCTTGATTTTGTCGCGGAAAACCCTACAGATTCAAATAAAGAAATTGTTCCTCGGCTATTACGATGGGAATTAAATTTTCTTGCGGCACTAGGGTATGCGTTGGATATATCAATCTGTTATGAATCTGACAAGTGTCAATCTTTTTTTGTGTCTCCACGTACGGGAAAAGTGGTTACGGAAGTTATGGCAGGAAAGTGGAAACCAAAGTTATTCCCTTTTCCATCTTTTTTTCTGAATGAGGAAGAAAATGGCAATCTGAAAGATTGGATGAATGGTTTGAAATTATCCCGTTATTTTCTAGAGAAAAATGTGTTTTCCTTAATAAATAAAGACTTGCCCAGGGCAAGAAAAAATTTTGAAGAAAGAGTGGCGGCAAATATTGACAATTTTTGATATTCAATTTCATTTTCCAGGATTTATGAAATAAAAAATGTAAAGAATTTGCATGTAATATCAAATTATTTGTAATCTCTGCAAAATTAAAACCATATACAGTCTTAGAAAAATAAAATATAACTGTCATATAATGACATATTAAAGGAGATTGATATGGTTTTCCGAATTTGGAGCCATTCCTATAAAGAAGGTGATGAAATGCCCAATGCCCAACGTTATCATGGCATGGGACAGAATGGAGGTAATCTTTCCCCCTCTTTATTTTGGGAGGATGCTCCAGATAATACAAAAAGCTTTGTTATAACCATGTACGATCCTGATGCTCCAACCGGGTCTGGATGGTGGCATTGGGTTGTTGTCAATATATCACCCAACATAACACATCTGGTTGAAGGGGCTTCCTCCAATAAATTGCTGCCTGAAGGTGCAATCGAGATTCGAAATGATTTTGGTCAAAAGGAATACGGGGGTGGAGCACCACCACCTGGAAAACCGCATCGTTATATAATTACGATTCATGCATTGAATATAGCAAGAATAGATGTGACACCTTCCTCAACCCCAGCTTTCGTCGGTTTTAACGTGCATCATCATTCATTGGCTTCTGCACAATTGATCTGTCATTTAAAAGGTTGAATGAATTATCACAATCAATGTTTTACAGATTGTGATAATTTGATCAATATATCGCTAATTTAAAAGCTACCCTTCAAAACCGTTGGGGTTTTTACTTTGCCAGTTCCAAGAATCCTGTACCATATCATGCAGATTCAATCTCGTTTCCCAATTCAATAATTTTTTGGCACGATCAGCATTAGCCCAATATGCGGGTAGATCTCCATCACGGCGTGGGGCAAAATGATATGGCAATTTTTTTCTGAACACATTTTCAAAAGTGGCTATGACCTCCAGTACACTATTTCCCTGACCGGAACCCAAATTGAAAATATTAACTCCTGATTGGGTGTCATTATAGTTGAGTGCGGCCAAGTGTCCATCAGCCAAATCCATAACATGAATAAAATCCCTGATGCACGTTCCATCTCTGGTTTCATAATCATTGCCGAATACTGCAAGGGAGGCCAATTTTCCAATAGCTACCTGAGTGATATAAGGCATGAGATTATTGGGAATACCCTGGGGATCCTCGCCAATCAATCCTGATGGATGCGCTCCTACGGGATTGAAATATCTTAATATTGTAATTGACCAGTCCTGGTCCGCGATTGATAGATCCTGAAGAATTTTCTCAATGAAGAGCTTGCTGCGACCGTATGGTTGGGTTGGCTCTCCGGTTTCCATGGTTTCGATATATGGAATAATCGGCTGGGTTCCGTAAACAGTTGCGGATGAACTGAAAATAAATTTTTTGACGTTGGCCTTTTTCATGGCATCAAGCAAATTGATAGTACCATAAACATTGACATCATAATATTCCAATGGTTTGCGTACCGATTCACCAACGGCTTTCAGTCCTGCAAAATGAATAACTCCCTTTATATTGTTTTCTTTGAATATGGTGTCTAAAAGATCTTTGTTTCTAATATCCCCTTGATAAAATCTTGGTCGTTTTCCAGTAATCTTTTTAATGCGATCAAGAACGATTTCCTTGCCGTTATAAAGATTGTCAATGATAACTGGATCAATACCTTGTTTTATTAGTTGAATACAAGTATGGCTTCCAATATAACCGCAACCACCTGTAACTAATATTGTCATGAATATGGCCCTATATTTAAAAATTAAATTATATTACTATTCAAATTAAATCGGTCAGCATATTACTGTACTGGGATTTGTAAATAAAGAAATTAATTAGTCCCATGAAATGTTACAATTCAAAAAAGAATAAAATTTTTTAATGATATTTTAATATATTCTAGGCTAAAAAATGCTAACTAATTTTTTGATATGATCGATTATTAAATTTTTTACATATTTATCAATAATATATATGTATTATTCACATATTATTTTTGTTTAGGATTATTTACGTTTTCAAAAACGTCATGAATTTGTTAAATTTATACTGAATTTGTCCGATTTACCTATATAAATTTAAGTTGAATTTTAATTTTGAATAAAATCAGTATCTTAAAAATAATTATTATGTTAATAATTTCATTAATTACATCATAATTATAATTGTGGTAAAATTATAATTATATATTGAAAATTGGTTTCATATTGCTTAAGTGAAATATTAAACAATTGGAAAGATTGATTTAGATTATTTAATTTTTTATTTTATAGGGATAAAACTGTTATGGCTGGTAATAATATTATTTCAAGTGATACGGATTTTAGGCATCTTGTTATTAAGAATGATTATCCAATATTATCCGGTGGCCGTTGGACCGCAAAACTAGATGATGCCGGGAATACTGTCTATGTAAGCAGTGGTATCAGTGTCAAGGGGCCAGTAAACATGATTCATGGCATATTGGATATTGAAAGTGGTGCTGTCGTAAGTGGGTTAAATGAAATAGCGAATATGAGTGGATTCAATGGTGATCATGCTAATCCATTAATTAATGTTAAGTCAGGTGGTGTGATTAAAGATTCCAATCTTATAAATGGTGATATTCATATTTATAATGGCGGTATCTCATCCGATAACTCTATGGTATCAGAAAAAGTGACGATAGATAATGGCGGAATTTCAAATAATGATACATTCTACAATCCAGGTGATACAGCAGAAAGTGGCGGTACATTAATTAATCGCAATTTGAAGGGGGGATCAAGCTCTTTCAGAACTGCGGCAAACAGGTCGGACATTTACTACGCGTCAGGTGCCGTTATGACCGATCATCATATGCCTGATATTACCTCCATTAATTCAGGCACCAAAAATGTTAGATTACATATAGCAAGTGGGGCTGTATATAATGAACCTGAAAACTATGTCCCGCCTGATTTTACAAATTATCCGATAGAAAATGACTATCCTCTGTTAACAGGTGGCAACTGGATCGCGGATGTGGATGAAGAAGGTAAAACCTATTTTCAACGGGAAGGACAGCCCAACTCCGAAAGGATTTATGGTCCAGTAGATATGATTCATGGCATATTGACTATTCATAGCGGGGCAGTCGTTGATGGTCTCTATCAATTAGCTAATGTGAGTGGATTTTCTGGAGATGCAAATCCAACTATAAATATTCAGTCAGGTGGTAAACTGACAAATTCCACGGTTTTTAATGGTTTTCTTAATATATATAGTGGGGGAATTTCACAAAACAATCACTATATATCAGAAAATTCCGTAATTAAAAATGGTGGAATATCTGATAATGATACTTTTTATAATCCTACTATTACTGATGATGGTATTATTAAAGATGAATATTATAAAAGCGGAGGTACATTAAAAAATCCCAATTTGAAGGGGGGATCAAGCTCTTTTCGTACAACAGACGGTGTAGGTAAATATACTGTAGAAAATGGCGCTGGGTTTGTTAATCCTCATATTGATAATTCAGCAAATTCAAAAGGGACCACTGATATAACGTTACCCGTTAAAGGTGATGAAACATATCCATGCTTTTTAGCCGGAACTTTAATCAAAACTGATAGGGGTGATATCGCGGTTGAAAATCTTGGGGTGAATGACAGGGTTTATATTCACACAGAAAACGGGTTGCAATTACAGCTCATAACCTCCATAGTCAGTGATACACATTTTGTTAACACGCATTTGCCCGATGATGAGGGTGGATATCCTGTCTGTATTCTGAAAGATGCCATTTCCAAGAATATTCCATATCAAGATACTTATGTAACACCTGAACATTGCCTGTTTATTGATGGTAAATTTATACCCGTGCGTATGTTGGTCAATAATCATTCCATTTATTACGATCATTCACAGAAAATGTACAGATACTATCATATTGAAACAGGAGAACATTCTGTCATCACGGCGAATGGAATGCTTACTGAAAGTTATTTGAATACTAGGGACACCATCAAGGATGTTGAAAATAATGTTATCCGGTTGCCTAAAAATTGGGTAAATGATGCCGCGGCTCCATTAAACGTTGATCGTGATAGTGTGGAAAAAGTATATAATTCCCTCTTGGATCAGGCTTTGGCCAAACATATTGATAGAAAAGGCAGAAAACCCCTAATTACAAATGATCATGATATTTGCCTTATAGCCGATAATGGCAATGTGATCGAAAAACGAATTGATAATGGAAAAGTAACCTTCGTTATTCCAAAAAATACCAAGAATGTCCGGATTGTTTCCCGTGCAAGCCGACCAAGTGATGTTATTGGTCCATTTGTTGATGATAGACGCTATCTCGGTCTATTGATCAAGAGCATCAAGCTTTTCAATAAAAATAAGAGTTTTGATATTGATATTCATCTCAGTGAAGAAAATCTTGATGGATGGCATGCACTGGACAGTGATTCAGTCAGATGGACAAATGGCAATGCCTTTTTACCTTTGGAGGATTGTTGCAAAGACGATAAATGTGTTCTCGTTCTGGAAATTGTTTCTGCAGGTCCCTATGTTCTTGAGGAAAATGAAGAACACAGAAAAGCGGTACAACAGTAAAATCGGATTTACATGACGTCTGCATCATCAAAGGATAAAAAATCCTATGTAAATGTGACACCAGTACCTACTCAGTCGGCAGCCAAAGAAATCCGATACGATTTCAATTTGGGTGCCAGAGTAATGCTCCCCAAAAGAGAAAAGGGATTATGGAAAGTTACATTGCAAGATCTTGATACCGGCAATATCCTGTTCCAAGGTCAAGTCGCTGGGGGAACGGTCAGTTCCTCCAAACGTTTTTATGTCAATTTTAAAATTACTGTGGAGGAAATAGAAAATAACGTAACCAGACAATTGTTCAATCATCAACTTGATCTAAAAGATAAAAAGGTTGTCATTCAATGTCCGGTTGGAACAATCGGTGATACTTTTGCCTGGTTACCCTACGCCATTGAATTCAAGAAAAAACATTCGTGTAAGCTGCACTGTATAATTGATGAAAAATTTATTGATCTTTTAAAAAGATCATATCCAGAAATCAATTTTACAACAATGAAAAAGGCCGAGGAAAATAACATATTTTCTGATAGTTATGCCTGTTATTATTTTGGTCTGTTTTTCAAGGACGAACAAAATTTATATCAGCCATGTGATTTCAGGTTGGTGGGGTTGCATAAAACAGCAGCTTACATTTTGGGGTTATCGACAGAAAAAGATGAGAAACTAACCCTTAGATTACCTGATGAATCCAGGCCTATCAAAGAAAAATATGTATGTATTGCCGTTCAAGCAAGCTCTCAATGTAAATATTGGAACAATCCCAAAGGTTGGGAACTTGTTGTTGATTATTTGAAAAGTCAAAACTACAGGGTGATCTGCATTGATCAGAATACCATTTCGGGACATGGTATAATATTTAATTCCATACCTTACAATGCGGAAAATGAAACAGGAAACCGGCCTTTATCAGAACGCGCAAGGTGGTTGAAACATGCCGAATTTTTTGTTGGATTGAGTTCAGGATTGTCCTGGATGGCGTGGACAATGAATATTCCTGTTGTCATGATTTCCGGATTTACCCATCCCATGAACGAATTCTATACGCCTTATCGGATTATAAATTGGCATGTTTGTAATTCTTGCTGGAATGATATGAAATATGAATTCGAACATGATAATTATACGTGGTGTCCGCGATATCGTGATACGCCCAGACATTATGAATGTACGAAATCAATAACTTCAACTTTTGTTATTCAAGTCATTCAAAAACTGATTTCAAATATAAATAAAGAATGATTCTACCAGAAAATAAATTTATTATCATGGAAATATAAAAAATCCCTGATAATAAATTTTAAAAACAATTAAATTGTTCCTAATTATATATAATAAATTAATTAAAATATTTATCTAATATCAATAATAAAAAATTACATAAATATCTTGTTAAATAATTTTTTAACATTACATAAATTTTATTAAGTAATTCACATTTTATATTTTGTAAAATGCTAATAATTGTTTTCTTATTGAAATAAGATGTTAGGTTGTATTTGTCCAAGATTTCTGATAATCAGGCAATTCTTTTTGAATATACAGGTCTGGTCAAACATCCATATGAATGCATTGTTATAAACTTTTATGAATAAAATTGATATTTTAATATAAACAGTTGCTATTAATTTTTATTTGCATATAAAATTGATTCCTATTCTCATTTTATGCTCTAACTCATTGATTCGATCACATATTTGATTAAGGAAAGTAATTTATAATGTTTAAAAAATATCTTTTGATAGGCAGTACAATCCTATTGTCAACACCAGCCTTTGCCGTAGAATATCCCATTGGCAAACCACAGATATGTGGAAATATGGAAATTGCGGCTGTCTATCTGCAGCCAATTGAAATGGAGCCTGACGGTATCATGTTGTCAGCGGCAAAATCTGATGTTCATCTTGAAGCGGATATTCATGCAACAGCCAATAATAAAAATGGTTTTCAAGAAGGCAGCTGGATGCCTTATCTACAAGTATCTTATGAGTTAACCAAAATTGGTGATGAGAAAAAATTACAAGGTATACTTCATCCAATGGTTGCAAATGATGGACCGCATTATGGCGAGAATATCAAACTTCTGGGAGCGGGAAAATATCATTTAAAACTCACGCTTCTTCCACCGGCCAGAGAATCCATGTTTGGTCGTCATGTTGACAAGGAAACGGGTGTTGCATCCTGGTTTGGAGAATGTGTCACACAATATGACTTTACATATGCCGGAACTGGTAAAAAGGGTGGGTATTAATATTTAAACCAGCGATTAAATATAAATTATTAAGACGTTCAACATATTTATAAATAAATATTACATCTTAATAATTTTAGATTGTTTATTGATAATCCAATCATTAAAAGCATATTTTCGGATATTCAGAATGAAAAAATTTTATGCTGTTTTGTCATTGTTTTCCATTTGGCCAGTATACGTTTTCGGTGCACCACTACAAAATTATGATATCACCATCACGGATGGTGTTTTTAAACCCTCATCAATAGAAGTGCCGGCAAACCAGCGTTTTAAAATTACCATTAAAAATACAGGTAAAGTACCGGCTGAATTTGAAAATCTTTCTTTAAGGGTTGAAAAGGTCTTGGGGCCTGATGTGACCTCTTTCGTGGTTATACATCCGCTTAAAACGGGGAAATATCATTTTATCGATGATTTTCACGTCAATATGCCAGGCTTTGACATTATTTCCAAATAGGAGTTTTTATTATGGGTGCGCCTTTGTTTATTGTATGGCGTGAGAGCGTTGAGGCATTACTGGTTATAGGCATTTTATATGCATGGTTGAGAAGGGAAAATCTGGTATCCCTGACAAGACAGCTATGGATTGGGACGGGACTTGGTCTGGCGCTTGCAGGATTATTGGCTGTTGCATTTTGGATCGCCAGCACTTGGTTTGCCGGTGCAGGTGGAGAATGGTTTTTTACCATTATGATGTTTGTCGCGGCATGTTTGATATTGCAAATGGTAATCTGGATGCATCATCATGGTCGAGGTATGAAAAAGCATCTTGAACAGGAGGCAGCCGAAAGTGTACAGAAATCCGGAAGTGGAATAGGGATTCTTCTTTTATCCATGCTGGCAGTCGCAAGAGAGGGATCAGAAACAGTTGTATTTTTGGCAGGTATTGGTGCGGAACAAAAGGGATCTTCATTGGGATTATTTATACTTGGCGGTTTTTTGGGATTAATCTTGGCATTGCTAACATTTTGGTGTTTACAGAAATCATTTAAATTCATTTCATGGAAATGGTTTTTCATTGTCAGTGAATTTCTTTTGCTTCTAATTGGTGGTGGACTTTTTATAAGCGCCATTGATAAAGCCTCTGTCCAGATTGCCGCTTATGATATTCCGGAATGGATTTATAATTTTATGGATAATCCTGTATGGAGTACCGCAGGGTTTATTCCTGACAACAGTACCTTAACAGGTTTGACAGGTTATCATGCGGAACCTTCATTAATGCAAATTTCAGCTCTTGTTATTTACTGGTTCATTGCCATTTTATTGTGCAACGTAACTTTTAAAAAAACTTATTAATACAATAAATAACATTGGAACAAATAATGAGGGTTTTGCTGAAAAAGGCAATTAATCAAACGGGAATTGCTATGCAACGTCATCAAACCATTATTCAGGGAATTAAATGGTTTGTTGTTGCAATTTATTTTTTGCTTCTGATTATTCCCGCCTTAATGCATTTACCCCCAAAACATTCGCACATTTTTAACAATATTGTTTTATTTGCCCAATTTGTTTTTTGGGGGATCTGGTGGCCCTTTGTAATATTGTCAATGTTATTTATTGGACGAATTTGGTGTGGTGTATTTTGTCCAGAGGGAACTTTGACGGAATGGACATCCAAAAATTTCGGACGAAACAAGAAAATCCCCCGTTTACTCAAATGGAGAGGTTGGCCGGCGATTGCTTTTATATTAACCACTTTGTATGGACAACTTATAAGTGTTTATGATTATGCGATACCTGCATTATTGATACTGGGAGGTTCAACAGCAGCAGCAATAGTTATAGGCTATCTATATGGAAATGGTAACCGTGTCTGGTGTCGTTATCTGTGCCCGGTTAATGGTGTGTTTAATCTTCTTTCTCGGCTTTCTCCTTTTACTTTTAAGACAGATCAGCAAAAATGGTCAGAATTTCAAGAAAAAGAAAATTCAAATCCGCATTGCCCACCAATGATTAATATTCGACAGCTTCATGGCGTTTCAGCTTGCCATATGTGTGGACGTTGTGCAGGCTATAGAAATGCGGTCAGTTTGCAGACGAGGTCCGTGAATGAAGAAATTCTTGTTTACGGTAATGAACAGCAAAATATTTGGCAGATCAGACTATTGTTATTCGGTATGATTGGCGTTGCTATTGGAGCATTTACGTGGACGGTTTCGCCTTGGTTCGTTTATTTTAAACAATATTTGGCAGAATGGATGGTTAATCATGAAATATTTTGGCCATTGAATGCAACGGCTCCCTGGTGGATTTTAACGAATTACCCTGCCAATAATGATAGTTTCAATTTGCTGGATGGCTTTTGTGTCAGTTTCTACATTCTTGGATCCGGAATCCTTTATGGCGTGTGGTTAACATTGATCTACAAATTTTTGGCCAGACTTTATCATAAACCTGATTTTTATCTATATTTTTCCCAAGCGCTCATACCTTTGGCAGCGGCAGGTCTTTTTCTCGGTCTCAACGCAACAAGTGTCAAATTACTTCAATATGAGGGGATCGTCTTTTGGTGGCTAAAGGATATGCGTGCGATTATTCTGGGGGGTGCCAGTATTTGGAGTTTATACTTGGGCTATAAAATTCTTCGGAAATATAATAAATATTTTTATCAAATGTTTTTATCGTTTATCCTTTATACTGTATCTGTAATACCCGTTGTTGGGGCATGGGTTTTAATGTTTTGGGTATGGTAAATAATTGAAAACATTAATAAATGAAAACCATATCTTTTTTATTCTGTAAATAGGATCGGTCTTTATTGAACCCCTATTATATAAAATAATAAGGGTTTGTGTTTTATAAATCAAAATTGATATTAATCTATTGTCATTAAAGAGGCATTTCCCCCTGCAGCAGTCGTGTTATTGCTTATGGAGATCTCTTCCATGAGAAGATCTGTATTTTCGAAATTTTCATCTACATCTAGTGCAGAAATAATTCCATTGTCTGAAAATGCCATGTTCTGACGAGCCTCTTCAAATTCGGGAACATCTTTTTCACCCAGAATGATCGTGCAAGGTTGCTCATTCATTGATTTAACCTTTCTGATGTGTAATGACAATTCATGGGGCAATTGTGAATACCATTCTGTGATCTGATCAGGTGCAAAAATCAGGACTGAATTTCCACATTTCAGGGATAAGGAAATTTGTCTCAATAAGATATCTCGTGTTTTAGCGATACATAATACTGTTCCTCGTGGTGAGAGAGAATAAATATTTTTTTCACCTACTGGTCCATTTAATTCAATATTTGAATTTACTATTGTATGGGATAATAGATTTTTTGCTGTAGAAACAAAATTCTTTTGATTGCTTGTCAACCAGTCCAGCCACTGCTGTGCAATAAGGGGTAGAGATTGTTTGGGGAATTCATCGAAAACGGGGCTTTGTTGCAACATCCTTCTTAGAATGAAGGGTGCACCTGCCTTTGGTCCTGTTCCGGAAAGACCTTTTCCTCCAAAAGGTTGTACGCCAACAATCGCCCCAATGATATTACGGTTAATGTATATATTACCGGCATTAATTTTTTTTGTTACATTTTCAATGGTTTCATCAATACGGGAATGAATACCAAACGTTAACCCAAATCCTGCTTGGTTTATCGATTTAATTATATTGTCAATCTGATCTCGTCTAAATCGAACAACATGAAGGACAGGACCAAAAACTTCATCAGGAATATCGGATATCTGATTGATTTCGATTATGGTCGGCATCATAAATGTACCATTTTCTGTTTTTTCAGGTAAAGGTAGGGAGCAGATCTTAAATCCTTTCTTTTTCATATATTCGACATGATTATTTAGACGATTTAATGCATCCTGACTGATTACAGGACCTATGTCGGTTTTGAGAGAAAGAGGATTATCTATAATGAGCTCCTTGGTTGCACCCCGTAACATGGTAATAACCCGATCCGCGCAATCTTCCTGAACGTACAATACCCTTAGGGCAGAGCATCGTTGACCGGCACTGTCAAATGCAGAACTGATGATATCAACAACAACTTGTTCGGCGAGGGCAGAGGAATCAACGATAAGTGCATTTTGTCCGCCTGTTTCAGCCACAAAAGGAATAATGTTGCCTGATGGAGATCTTCTGCTGGCAAGATTTTTAGAAATTTCACGGGCAACTGCTGTTGATCCTGTAAACATTACTCCATGGACTTCCTTATTTGAAATAAGAGATGCCCCAATATTTCCCTTACCGGGTAATAATTGAAGAATTTCTTCCGGTATACCCGCTTCATGCATAATTTGAACTGCCTTAGTGGCAATTAAAGGCGTTTCCTCGGCTGGTTTGGCAATAACAGGATTTCCGGCAGCAAGAGCTGCAGAAATTTGCCCGATAAAAATGGCCAGTGGGAAATTCCATGGGCTGATGCAAACAACGGGTCCACTCAATGGTGCGTGAGTATTATTATTGAAAGTTCTGGCAACTGTTGAACCATAGTATCTGAGAAAGTCAATCGCTTCTCTTACTTCAGCCAGGGCATTGGGAAAAGATTTTCCCGCTTCACGAATAATCAATCCCAATAAAGGATACAATTGCTCTTCCAAAAGATCTGCAGCTTTCAGCAAGGGAACAGCCCTTTTATCAGGATCCAATCCAGCCCAGTCCTTGGCACCCTTTACTGCCGATTTGAACGCACGATCAATTTCCGCTTGTGATGCCTCGATAACTGTCCCTACCTTATCGTTATGATCAGCAGGATTTAAAACATCCAATGGTTTGTTTTTGAACTTAGTTTTTTTTCCTGCAAGAATTGGAAATGCTTCCCAAGATGCTGGAGAATCTTTAAGGGCCTTAGAAAGATCATGTAGGGTAAATTCATTATTGAAATCAATGCCTCTTGAATTCAGTCTTTCCTGACCATAAATGGAGCGTGGTAAACGGATGGCTGGATGAGGACTGCCAACAGGATTTACTTTCAGAGCTTCATCCACAGGGTTTGCAATCAGTTGATCAATTGAAATATCACTGTTGCCAATCTGGTTTACAAATGAAGAATTAGCTCCATTTTCCAATAATCTGCGAACAAGATAAGCAAGCAAAGTTTCATGTGTTCCTACAGGGGCGTATATACGACATGGTCGTGAAAGATCACCCGCTTGTACGATTTTGCTATATAACTGTTCACCCATACCATGGAGACACTGAAATTCATATTGTTCAATATCATAATCTTTTCCTGCAAGTGCATAAATTGTTGCAAGTGTTCGAACATTATGTGTGGCAAACTGTGGAAAAATTGCGTCTCTATTGGACAATAATTTTTTCGCGCATGCAATATAACTAATATCTGTATGAATTTTGCGGGTATAGACAGGAAAATCGGATTGACCTTCAACCTGCGCTTTTTTAATTTCACTGTCCCAATAGGCACCCTTTACCAAACGTACCATCAATCTGCGGTTTGTTCGACGAGCCAGATCAATCAAATAATCCAGGACATAGGGAGCCCTGCGGCCATAAGCTTGGACAACAAAACCAATACCGTTCCAGTTTTTCAGATCTGGGTGATTACATAAGGCTTCCATCAAATCAAGAGAGATTTCAAGGCGTTCACTCTCTTCTGCATCAATATTGATGCCAATATTATATTGGCGTGCAAGACGAACCAAATTCGTTAAAGTCGGAAGGAGTTCTTTCATGACTCGGTCATATTGGGAACGAGAATAACGGGGGTGTAAAGCGGATAATTTAATGGATAATCCAGCACGTTCATAAACCGAGTTTCCATGTGTTGAACGGCCGATTGCATGCAAAGCATTTTCATAATCAACCCTGTAACGTTCCGCATCTTCTTCTGTTATCGCAGCCTCGCCAAGCATATCGTACGAATAACGAAATCCGATATCTTCCATTTTTCTGCTTTGATTTAAAGCCTCTTCCATTGTTTGGCCAAGAACAAATTGTTCACCCATCATGCGCATAGCCCGATCAAGGGCGATACGGATTATGCTTTCACCTTGCCGCTGTACCAATTTTGTAAGGGTTGCTGCAAGATTTTTTTCTTTTACAGGCGTAACGAGTTTTCCTGTCAAAGCAAGTCCCCATGCGGCGGCGTTGGTGAAAATAGGTTTCTTGAAACCTGCATGTGATATCCAGTCACCAGTGCTGATCTTATCCCTGATTAATGCATCACGTGTTTCAGTATCAGGAATGCGTAAAAGAGCTTCGGCAAGGCACATAAGTGCAACGCCTTCTGCGGAAGATAATGAGAACTCCTGAACAAGAGTCTCGACACCCTTCAGGTTACGATGTTCTCTTAAATATTGTGTTAATGATCTTGCATGTTCCGATATCTGTCTGTTCATTTCATCAGATAGGGTAGCTTGTGGAAGTAGGGTTTTGACACATTCCGTTTCTGGAAGCCGTATTGTCGCCGTAATTTTATCTCTTAAAGAGTTCTGAGTGCGTATATTATTGTCAAATTGAGAAAAAACAGACATAAAAATCCTCGAAACTGAAAATATAATATTTAAGATTATGTCGCTTCTTACATAATTTATCCATTGAATAAAACAAGAATTATATAAATATGATAATTTTATTATAAATTTTATGTTTATTTATTGAGCTATTGTTTTAATTTAATAATGAAAAAACAGGATATGAATTATGTTTACGTAATTATGTATTTAACTGCAACGAAATTATTATATTGTAATTTAATCAGCGATTGTTGGTTTTACCTTATGGAAGCAACTGAAAATATTACATATTATTTGAGATATTGATTAAAAGTGACAGCTTAATGAATCGTATATTTGGTGATACGTTATTATTGTATTTTTATAGTAAAAATTGTTTTCGATTCTGTTTGAGAATATGGTGTTCATCAAAAATGGATATTGAATAATTTGTTTAATTTATTTTCAAAAAAAATCATTCCATTAATAGGTTGTTTATTTTTTTCAAGTTGTAATCATTCACAAAAATCAATTTTGTATCACTGGCAAAAAAAACAGCAAATGATCGTTGTTATAACTGATGGATGGTATAGTAATAGGGGAAAGTTATACAAATTTGAATATTTGCATTCAAAATGGCACAAAAAAGGAAATGGTGTTTCTGTATCTCTAGGTAGTCAAGGATTGGCTTGGGGCAGGGGATTGCATCCATTTATCCAAGAAGGTCTGTACAAAAAAGAGGGTGATAAGCGCAGTCCTGTTGGAATATTCAAAATAGGCTTTGCATTTGGTTATAGGAATAATCTTTCTATAAATTATCCTTACCATGTCATGACACAATATGATTACTGTATTGATGATCCTACATCGTCTCAATACAATCAAATTATTGATAAACAAAATTTTTCTTTAAAAGAAAAATTTATTTTGTCTGAACCTATGCGTAGGGATATTCATTTTAAAGGGGACCAACTTTATAAATTAGGTTTTGTCATTGAGCATAATGAGAAGAATATTCCTCATTATGGAAGCTGTATCTTTGCACATTTAAGAAAAAATGCGAATGCGGTGACTTCAGGTTGTACAGCAATGGATGAAAAGGATATGACACAAATTCTTAGATGGCTTAATCCTGATTATCATCCAATTTATGTATTATTACCTAAAGTTGTTTATCATCAGAAACAACAGGTTTGGAATTTGCCATCTATAAAAAATGATTAAGCAGCTTTGCGAAAAATTGGAAATGCGCCCTGCTGGATTCGAACCAGCGGCCCACAGCTTAGAAGGCTGTTGCTCTATCCAGCTGAGCTAAGGGCGCAAAAAATAATTTCAGTGAGTCCAGTTCATTTTCCGATTGTTGTGAAAATTATCTTCATAATTTTTGACAACATAATGATGACTACCTGGTTCTTCCAAATCATAAGCAATTGAATTTTTTTCTGCATATTGAATTGCTTGATCTTTTGTAGGGAAACTGAGTTTTACTTCAGTTTGTGTCTCACTACATCCTACCCATCCAGTTAGGGAATCGTGTGATCGAGGGGAGGATTGTCCATAATCAAGAATCCATCTATGACTGCGAATTTTACCAGATTGTGTAGCCTTTTGAGGGCATTTATAAATTCGCGCCCGTGTCATGAAAACCTCTTTTGCTTATTAAAAAATACCCAAGGATTTTAACCCAAGGTCTTTATTAATGGTCGGGGAGCCCGGATTCGAACCGGGGGCCTCTTGTACCCAAAACAAGCGCGCTAGCCAGGCTGCGCCACACCCCGAATGGCCCTATAGCTATCCTGTTCTGCGCTATAAGGCAAGTTATTTTTTTATAAAATATGCTTTTTTTTATTTTTTTTGGGATTTGATAAGAGGGGGTGCAAAGGCGGGGGCCATATCCCATGGGAACAGGATCCACATATCCTGTTGAACTTCCATGATAAATTGGTCAGTATATTCCTTGCCGGCAGGTTTGGCATAAAGGCAGGCAAAATAAGCTTTTGGTAACAACTTACGAATAGCTTTGGCAGTAATTCCCGAATCAACAAGGTCGTCAATAATTAGAAAACCATTACCATCTTCGGTAATGGAGGGATTTTTAATGATATTTAATTCACCTCTTTTTTCTTCATCATAAGTGACAACTGATATTGTATCAATCAAACGAAGTTCCAATTCACGTGCAATAATTCCCGCGGGAATTAACCCGCCACGTGTTATCGCGATAATTCCTCTGAAATTAAAATTGCTCAAGCGTTCAGATAATATACGGGCATCTTTGTGTAATTGATCCCAGGAAACGGTCATATATTTGGTAGCCATTAAAATAAAGAACCTCCATTTGGAATTGAGTAATCTGGCTGAATAGGAATGTAATAACTTTTGGAATCAGGCATACAAAGCACTATCGTGTCGAATGCAGTTGATCCCTGATGGTTGAAAGGTAAATTAATAATGGCACAAACATGTTTTTCCAAGAGGGATTCTGGCAAAAGAGTGGGTTAATTAAGTAAAAAAAGTATTTTTGGAACCAATGACTGAATCAGAATCAATTTTTAAAGGAAAACTTCCCTGCTTATTGCTAGGAGTTACCCTTTAGATTGAACCTGCCCTGAAGTTTGATTTATCACTCATAAAGAATCCATGGTAAAACGGTAAAGAATTTATAACGAAACGATCCAAACAAATATATCTTGTTTATTTTAATATGGGAAAATATTAATGTAAAATGAAACTGTATATTTTATGATTACAATATTTGTTACAGTTATTAAATATAGGCTTTTAAATATTGGAAATTCGTTTCAAGATTTCAGAAGTCAAGACGGATTATGTGAATATGGATAAGAAAAACCTAATTTCTTATTGTCTAGACAGTTTGGTTGTCATCTTAATTTTTTTAAGTGCATGTTCAGCTTCTGATACACCTCCTCAAAATAGTATGAGGTTAACCTCAGACAGGGTCGCTCGTTTTTCGATGCAAAGCAGGGATTTCGATATAACTGATAGATCAGAGCTTATGCGTGCTGTAATGAATGTTGTCCAAGATCAGCATTATGTTATAAGAGAGGTGAATGCGGGGGTTGGCACCTTATATGCAGACCAGACATATGATATTGGTCAGCCTTTGAGTTTTTTTGGAATTCCGATCACTCATTTTCATCAAAAACCGTGGGCGGGTGGAAATTTGGCAATTCAGCTGGGACCGTTTGAACTGGCTGGTGGACAAAATAGTTTATATGTTGCCAAGAAAAACAGTTCTGTTTCTGTTGTGCTTTTGCCTTTGGAAAATAATAAAAAAGGATTTCAAATTCATGTTTCAATTGAAATGCGTGATTTTTACAATGACGGACATGTCGGTGAAATCTGGTTAGTCCGGGATCCAAAAATTTATCAGAATTTCTTTGATGCTTTGTCAAAAGCGATTTATTTACAGGCTCAATCCTAATGAAAATTTTTCATTTATTTTCTGTGGTCGTGGTTTTATTGTTGGCAGGATGTAATGGGAATTCCATACCAACAAGCCTGAGATTAACTGATTTACCGACAGGTCAGCTTCGTAATATGCAAATGCGGCAATTTGATCAGTCAGATATAAATAGGGTTAATCAAGCCGTAATTAAAACACTGGTCAGTCTGGATTTTCAAATTGTCAGGGTGGATGATCTAAGCCATCTGATTGAAGTCATACGTCTGGAAAACGGACATATTATGCAGGCAAATATAATGTTAATATCAATGGTGAACCATGGTACGACAGTTCGTATAGCTTTGCGCTACAATCAATATCCCGTAACGTCACCCCAAGTTTATCAGGAATTTTTTGATACGTTGTCACGTAATTTATCCTGATCTTTAATAAATGGCGTTGGCGTTCAAGAATGTGGCTTGAGATAACTGATTGAAAAAATTTTGATAGAATTCAGGGTTTTTGTCCAATGGCAAGTTATTCATACGAGCCATAGCCCTGACGATAATATGATCTTTATTGGGTTGTGTCGTAACGGTAATTTCAATTATGTCATCTGTAAAATGGGTTGCCGTGACAAAACCGATCTGATCATTTGATCTCACAATGATATATCCCATGTCTTGCAGCGTAGATGAAATGGCCTGGATCATTTTTTGCTGATCCGTAGTTTCAAATGATCGACTCTGAACAGCCCTTAGTGCAAGAGTCTGTTGCGGTTTTGCCAAAACAGTTTGAAGCGGATTTAATAAAACCATGATCCCAATGAAGATTTGGCCCCAAAGGGATATAGAAATATATATACGAGAAAATGTTTGCATTCCTAGAAATTGCTATATCTATAAGAATAATCTCTAACTTTTTGATTATGGTCAAATTTAACAATCAAGGTGAGTGTTCGTTGTGACGTGCTGGATGTATTGGCTTTGTTTCCCAACCCGAGGATAACAATGGTTGCCCATCCTCCCGAACTGGAATGTGTACGCATGGTTGAAATTCGATCATACACCCATACTTCCTGATGTTGATCATCGGAAGTTACAATATTGGGTGGCCCAAAAATTTCAACAACCGAGGCATTACTCATACCTTTATGAAGTTGGCTTTCAATGGTTCCAAGAGTCAGATGGGCATCTGTATTTTGAGCCGTCTGAGCATCTTGGGCCTGTTTTGATGCTGATTCACAACCAGCCATGAGTAAAACTGTGGTGGGAATAATCACATATTTGAGAAAGCGCATGATGTTTGTCCATTATTAAATAGAAAAGCCATTATTTACAGTAAGGTTAAAATGGATGATTTTGCAAGAAAAGTGACCGGGATAGTGGTTCAAAAAAATTCTTTTGATAAAAAACAGGGTCTGCTATATTTTCGTATCCGGTTGAGGAAGCGCTGAAATTATTGTAAATTTGTCCATTGACTCTTACAGCAAATTTATTTCTATCAATGGGATATGTCATTACACTCAATATTATATTGCTGTTTTGTTGTGCCGTTACCTCGGAACTGTCCAAATTGACTTTTACAATATTAAAACCTTGATCCTGCAGTGTTGTAATAATGCTTTTCAACAAAATATCTCGATTAGGTGCCTCGAATGTACGCGTTTCATTTACACGTTTTTGAGTGGCGGGAAGCACAGATTCATTATTGTTTGAACAAGCTGTCAGTGAGAAACATGACAACCCCAATATGCAAAGAAAAAATTTAAGTGTCATTTTCATCGGGATGTGTAATTTTGGTGAAGGGATAGTGAATAGGAAAAGGCATCAAAAAACTGTTGATATGTTACAGGGGATCGAATGATTTCAGATTGTCTTGGAGGACCACCGTTTAAATTTGCACCTTCTTCACCATTATAAAGTGGATAGGCACTTAAGGATAGGCGTGCAATGATTGTATGAACAGAATCATTTTTTGAACTTAAAGTTAAAGTTGCCAAAATAACCTGATTTAAATCAGGGTGAGTCTGGTTGGCTGCGATAAGCCCCATGGCAGGTGAAGTTTCTGTAATAATAAATCCAAGATCCTGAAAGGTAGACAAAGCAATTTGATAGGCTTGAGAAGAAGATAAATTCGGGAATTCCCTTGTCTGTAAAGTCCGAATTTCCATTGTTGTCAAAGATTTGTCATTTTTTGCATGAACAGATAAGGGGATTAATGCCAATGTAATTCCGATAATGATATTCAAATTCAAATAATTTTTGATAGTTAGCATTGGTGTATCCGATTTGGAAAATCATTCCGTTATTTTTTTTACATACGAAATTATTATAATATAATTTGGTAAAAAGGTTTATTTAAAAATCCCAATTTGATTTTTCAATTATCTTAAATTATTTTTTGTTTTTTGTCTTTAAAAATGAATAGTTTTGGCAAGTTTTGCCTGATTTTATTTTATTGATAATTACTTGTTATACGGGACTCAAAGCTTGGCTTTGCTATGCCATACTTGGCAAGAATATAACATTGGATTACTATCATTAAGTTTAAAAGATATTTCATAAAATTTGCGAGCAAATATGACATTATTTCTTCTTGACAAACAGAATCTAAAAAAATCAGAAATAATGACTATAAATGATCAAATTATTTATGAAAAATACGATTTGATCATCAAAATTTTTTCTCAGTATTGTCCAGATATACAATTGGCTGAACCTGTTGTTACAGAAAATCAAAATAAAGATACGTTATTGATTTCCTGGTATGTGGATACCTTTGAAGAGCCAAAAATAATAACTGGGCCGCAAAAGCAGCAAATTTATCAGAAAATGGCTATTTCATTTAAAAATTTGTTTGAAAATATATCCAGGGACAGTTCGAGCGGAAAAATTGTTGAAGCTGTTTTACATATTACGGATTTTAGGGATATTCTTATAAGCGGGGATAAGATAATTATTAAGAATTGGGGAGCAAATTCTTTTCAGGACAATAAAAAATCAGGAATATATTTACCATCATTGTTTCAATTTTCATCTGAGCCCAAACCTGCAAAAGACGCTATTTCACATTTCTCTGATGAAAAAAAGGTAAATGGACAAATAAAGTCATCTATTAAATCACGAGAAAATTCTACGGTAAATCCTAAAATATCATCACGTTTTCGGTTTTTGACAAATTTCAATAATCAATTTGTTTTATCTCGATTAATAGCGGCGATTTTGTTTTTTTTTATAGGTTTATTGTTGGGTTGGCGAATAATTTTTGCTGAACATCCAATCAAAATTAATGGAATTACAGTTCGGGAAGCTCATAATCTTGTTAAACAATATCCGCAAATAGAGAAATCCAATCATGATCTGGAAACAGAAATTAAGATTTTGAAGGATAGGTTAAAAAATCCACCCTGTAACATAAGGGAATCTCGTGCAGATCCATCATTAAATAAAAGTTTAGAACATCCATTTACACCAATGACTTCAACCGGAAAAATTTTTGAAGGTAGTTTACCGGAATTGCTTGAAAAAAGTACTGTTTTTATAATGGTGTTAAAGGACGATGATGTATCTGCCGCTTCGGGTACAGGATTTTTCGTCACATCCGACACAATCGTGACTAATCGACATGTGGTTGAAAATGCCAAGAACAATTCTGTAATGGTTACCAATAAATCCTTGGGACAGTTGAAACTTGCTCATGTTGTTTCTGTAAGTCAGACTACAGAAAATGGAGGACTGGACCTGGCAATTCTTAAGGTTGAAAATGCGCCACCGCAACAACCTCTGAGTTTTTCATTAGATGCACGACCCTTACAGGATGTTGTCGCTGCAGGTTATCCGGGAATCATGATAAGCCAGGATGATGCGATGCAAAGACTGATGAAGGGTGATCTACAAGCAATTCCTGGTGTTATATTGACCAAGGGACAGATTAACGGAATTCAGAATAATCACAATGGCGAAAAAATAATGCCTCATAGCGCAATGGTTTCCTCGGGTAATTCTGGAGGTCCACTGGTTGATCTTTGTGGAAGGGTAGTTGGAGTAAACACGTTTGTAACGATGGATCAGTATACATCCTCCCATGGTAATTATGCCCAAAAATCCGACATGATTGTTAGAGTCTTACAATCCTCAAATCTACCTATCCAGGTTCAATCGGGAGCCTGCCAGCCTGAGCCGGTTGAAAAAAAAGACCAATCGACTGACAAGCCCGCATCTAAATCTGACAAATCCGAGCAGGATAATAATCAATCATCTTCTGATCCTATTGAATCTAAAAAGGATAATTCAAAATGAAATTGCAATTTATTCCAGGAAGACCGATTGTTACAACCAATTTCAATAAGGCAAAACCCCTTGGAATGAATGGTCAGTTGATATTGGAAAACTGGCATATTCTGTATGATCTCTTGAAGAAGAATGTCGGTCCTGAATGTGCCGCTTTATTGCTTGAACCTCAATTGGATCGGGGACGAGGAGAGGTTGATTGGTATTTGCCTGTCGACATCCAAAATCTCCCTGTCAAACATTTATCAAAAGAGGAGAATTTAAAAGAGGCGTATGATTATATCGAAGAAGGGAAAAAATACGCTCAGTGTTTGATAAACTCTCCAGATTCATTGCAAAAGCAAAAAGGCAAGCTTCTTTTGGATGCATTACAATTTCCCAATGACGAATTCATAATCGCAACCCCTCATGGACCAGCCATATTGGAATGGGGACATGAATCAAATCAGCCTTATTCAAAAAAGGAAGTTTTGTCCGCCAAGGGAAAGGAGAGGAATATGAAAGTTATGACAATTCTTCCTCCTCCAGTTTCACCATTTAATAATCGCATTGAGAACAAAAATTTTTGGCCATGGATAACTAGTGGTCTCATTTTACTGTTATTGATGATATTGCCATGGTGGAAAGGAATCATATCAATAAATTATTGTCGTTATTATTGGCTTTTACCTTTGGTGTTGTTTTTTTTGACATTGCTTGTTGTTGGCGTGATACTAAAAAAACAAAATGATCTTCATTCTTTGGTCAATAAGGAATGAACCTGATGGTTTTGGTATTAAGTCGACAAAAAATCAATCGGTTAAAACCTCTTTTTAATCGGCAACAGAATTTTTATCGTCAGATATATAATGAAATATTAACCTATAGTGATGCGGATCACGCAAAAATTTTTGCTCAGCCAGAATTCAATAACGATATCGTTCGTTGGAATGCGGAGGGACAAACAAGTTTTTCATGGAAAGAACTTGATCAAAATCAGCAGCAAAAATTATTACAGGCAACACGTTCAATTTTGCTGGATATTGAGGAAATCATTCAACGTTATCCTGGTCTCACGCTTTCAAGATTTTTCAATCAATGCCGTCAATTTCCTGGCTTGGATTTTTTGTATGCGGTTGATGGAAAACCTGTAATCACTGCATGGGGTTTTTCATGTGACCAGAAAACCTATGATCCATTGATGGGTATTGAGAGAAAAAAGAGAAATCATTTGTTTTTTTGGAACAGATTTCCTTGGATTACAGCATTGAGTGCTTTTGCATTAGGTTTATTGACGTCAATATTTTGGACGGATGAAGATTTAAATGGAAAAAAATGTGAAATCATTTATCCTTCAAAAAATAAAGTCAGGCATGTTATGAATGACAAAAAACGTCAGGATCAATTGGCGGATGAACGAAATAAGTTGCTTGAACAGTGGAATATTTTACAAAATCAATGTCGAATTCCTTCGGTAAAACCCTTAGTACCTATTGATCCAACAAAAATTGACCCTTTACCATCTTCTGAACCATTACCTGAAATACCATCCCTGAAAGATAATCCGAATTTACCTGATATAGACAATTTACAGAAAAAAAATGTTCCAAAACCTCCCGTAAATTCAACTGTTCCACCAAAAACAGATGTTAAATCCAATAACAATGTTGATCTTCCAAAGGAATCATGGAACAAGAAAGACACGACAATGTTAAAGGGATGTTGGCATTTGACAACACATCTAGAATTATATACGCACGGTTTATTTTTCAATTCTCATCAACCTGTAACAAACTGGTCCTTGTGTTTTAATCCGAACGCGGCGGGTCATCAGGTTTTAACAAGGCGAGATGGTGGGACATGTCAGGGACCTTTATATGCCGGGTTTCAGGGCGAACAGCTTGTACTGAATCAACCAGAGGACTGTCAGGGGGATTTTCATCTTATCAGTGGTAAAAATGTTTGTACAAGATTGAATGATCGCGAAGCAAGATGTACATATATAGACGAAAATGGTCATCAGTCCACAGGTATATTTAAAAGATAATCAAGATGATGTTTCGTAATTATTTATTTCTAGTTTACAGTTTATTTTTATTTTGCTTGCAAGTGAAAGCTGCGGAACAAACATATCATCTGGATGGACATGAAGGAAATTGGACAGCGTTTCATTACTCACATATGAAACAGCAAATTGATTCATGTCATGTTCTTTCAAATGATCTGGTTCTTGGGTTTGAAAGGGATGCAAATAATGTTGGTTTGATTTTATGGGATTCAAAAGGTAAGCAAATTCCGGGTAAAAATAAAAATATAGCCTTGACAATTAATAAGGAACATTTTTTGTTCACGATGAAAGCGATGGATAAGAATATGTTGATGAATCGTTTGAATTTAAAGGATTTCAACTATTTGTTACAAAAATTATCCTATGCAGATTTGGTTGTTGTTGAATATGGTCAGCAACCCGTAAATATTGTTGATTTGCTTGGACTGCCATCCATGTTAAGTAAGTTTAATTATTGTATAAGCCATGCTAAATTCGGATTTTCAGAAAAATGAAAACCATTTTCCCTAAAATATATTTATTTAGTTTGGAAAATGGTTATTAAAGATAAGAAAAACAAAAAGTTTTTATTTTACTACTTTTACCCATTGATAAGGATCAATGACATTTCCGAATTGAATGTCAATCAAACTTTTACGAAGGTCTTGGGTAATTTTTCCTGATTTACCTTCATTTATAATATATTCGCCTTTTGAATTTTTTATTTTTCCAATAGGCGTAATGACAGCGGCAGTGCCACAGGCAAAGATTTCAGAGATTTTTTTTGATTGAATATCGTCAATCAATTGATGGATTGAATATTTTTCCTGTTTAACGGTCAGTCCCTTATCTTTTGCTAAGGTAATAAGAGAATCACGAGTGACCCCAGGTAGAATGGTTCCACTTAAGGGGGGGGTTAGTAAAGTTTCATCTTTGAATACAAAAAAGATATTCATCCCTCCCATTTCCTCAATCCATTTATGCTCTACAGAATCAAGAAAAATAAGTTGGTCACATTGATTTTTTGTAGCTTCCTGTTGGGCGGCAAGGCTGGCTGCATAATTTCCACCACATTTAACCTCTCCAGTTCCACCGGGGGCCGCCCTTGTATAGAATTCAGAAACCCATACAGATACAGATTGTGCATCTTTGGAAAAATAGGAACCGGCTGGCGAGGCAATCAGCATAAACAGATATTCCGGGGAAGGTTTAACACCAAGATAAGGTTTACTGGCAATCATGAAAGGACGGAGATATAGAGAACCTATCTCCTGGTCTGGGATCCAGTTCTTTTCCACTTTAACAAATTCATTTATGGCTTGTAAATAGAGTGATTCAGGAAGTTGGGCCATGGCAAGCCTTTTGGCCGAATTGGCAAAACGTTTTGCGTTGGCTTCTGGTCTGAATAAAAGAATACGACCATCATTTGCCTTATAGGCCTTCATGCCTTCGAATATTTCTTGTGCATAATGAAAAACGCAAACGGCAGGATCCAAACTAATTGGTCCGTAAGTCTTGATTTCCGCATCATGCCATTTTTTTTCATCATTATAATGAATTACCAACATATGGTCTGTGAATTTTTGCCCAAAACCAGGTTTTTTTAAAATTGCCTCACGTTCCTTTTTTGACAGGCTGTTTGGATTTTGGGAGAATTTAATCGGAAATTGTTTTCCGGAATTCATTTTCTTATCTTTCTTTTATCTTTAGTTTTAAGTAATTTTGTTACAAAATATACAACAGCAAAATAGATTGTTATGCAAGTTGTTTTCAGTAAAATTTTAATATGGATCTATTATAAAATATAAATCAAAAACAATTCTTTGTTATGATAATGTAAATTATAACAAAACAGAATTCGCTTTGTTATAATCTCAATAACATTAATTATTCCATATGATAGAAAGCAACAGGCATGGTTCAAAAAAGTCTTGACGATTTAAAAAACAAGTCATTGTTCAAACAGCAATGTTTCATTGATGGTCAATGGTTGAATGCAGATAATGGTCAAGTAATTCAGGTTGTCAATCCTGCAACTGATGAAATTATTGGAACTGTTCCGAAAATGGGTGGTAACGAAACAAAAAAGGCTATTAAAGCCGCACAAACCGCCCAGATTGCGTGGCGAAAAAAAACCGCAAAAGAGCGATCTGTCATTTTGCGTCGTTGGTATGAATTAATGGAAGAAAACAAGGATGATCTTGCATTAATTCTCACACTTGAACAGGGGAAGCCTTTGGCGGAGGCTAAGGGGGAAATTCAATATGGCGCGTCTTATCTGGAATGGTTTGCCGAAGAGGCAAAAAGGGTTTATGGCGATACTATTCCCGGACACGCGGCAGATAAACGGATTTCGGTTATCAAACAACCAATTGGGGTTACGGCAGCAATTACCCCCTGGAATTTTCCCAACGCGATGATTACCCGCAAGGCTGGTCCAGCATTGGCAGTTGGATGTTCAATGGTACTTAAACCCGCAAGTATGACCCCTTACTCTGCCTTGGCCTTGGGTGTGCTTGCTGAAGAAGCTGGATTACCGCCAGGGGTTTTCAATATCATTACAGGATCCTCAGGGGAAATTGGTGGAGAGTTGACCACTAATCCAATAGTTCGTAAACTAACCTTTACAGGATCAACAGAAATTGGCGCTCAATTAATACAGGAATCAGCTGGTACGGTAAAAAAATTATCAATGGAATTGGGGGGGAATGCACCCTTCATCGTTTTTGAAGATGCAGATATTGATGCGGCGGTGGAAGGGGCAATGATGTCCAAATATCGAAATGCGGGTCAAACTTGTGTCTGTGCAAATCGATTTTATGTTCATGATTCAGTTTATGATCAATTTATTGAAAAATTTAAACATGCCGTTACCAAACTCAAGGTTGGCAATGGATTGAATAAAGATGTAACCATTGGCCCCTTGATTGATCGAAATGCCTTGAAAAAGGTGAAAGATCATATTGATGATGCTGTAAATAAAGGCGCAACTGTTGTCATGGGTGGTGAAGCTCTTGAGGGATGTTTTTTCGAGCCGACAATTTTATCGAATGTACCATTTAATGCACTGGTTTCGAAAGAGGAAACTTTTGGACCTTTGGCGCCTGTATATCGCTTTGAAACTGAAGAAGAGGTTATTCATCTGGCCAATGATACGGAATTTGGTTTGGCATCATATTTTTATGCCAATAATATTTCAAGAATAACACGTGTATCAGAAGCCTTGGAATACGGGATTGTGGGAATTAATACTGGTTTGATCTCAAATGAAATGGCACCTTTTGGCGGAATAAAGGCATCAGGTCTTGGAAGGGAAGGTTCCAAATATGGTATAGATGATTATCTTGAAATCAAATATTTATGCTTGGGTATTCACCTGTAAATTAGATTAGACAAGATTAAGGATTAACACGAATTCTAATCCTTAATTATAGTTTTTATAAATTATTCCAGGGTTTTGTGCGCAAGTGCAATTGCTGCCTCTTTTGATGTGGCAACAGCTATGAACAATCCCTTGTGAACGAATTTCGCCCCTTGAATTCCTGTTTCTTTTTCTAGGTTTTCACCTTCTAGTCCTCCCCAGCTGGCAGGAAACAATCTACGTCGATCGTTTCCGTGCATACGGATCGGAACTGTCCCGACACGCCATTCATTTTCTGCAGGGTAAATTACCAGTTGTGTGTTCCAACCATTGGCAAAAATCGGATATATATGTGGCATCCAGCGAGGCAACATCAAAATACGGTTATCGGGGCTGTTCTTGTATGCTTCTTCACAACAGCTGATGGCTCTGTTACGAGCAAATTCAATATTGAGTTGATAAATCAAAACAGTTTGAACGATTTTACTTGCCTCAAAAAAACGTTCCAGCTGGTTTGACGGGTCGTCGCAATCCCACGCAGGATTGAAAATATTTATGATTGATGAAAAATTTAATCCGTTTTCAGGTTGCATTTTTCCATTATCGATTGCATCTATGGGAATGACTAGCGCTTTTTCAATTACACTATGCGCAACACGATGTGATTTCTCATCCAGGTCAGGGGCTAGTTTTTTAATGACATCCAAGCCAAAAGCGGTCCATATAAGACCGGCAGAACTATAGGGAATAGTTCCTTCCATGTTTTTGGGTGTCTGTTTGATATCTCTTTCAGGAGCACCAATCTGGTGATGGTCAAAATAACGCTTGCCATCAAAAATTCCCCCAACATCAAAAACAATATCAGCTTTTTCAATGATTTCAGGGTTACGTGTTCTTTCCAGCCGAAAGGGTCTATTTTCTAAATCCAATGCAAGAAATAAGGTTGTAAAGGCGAAAACATCGTCAATATGAAAACGTCCGTTATGTGTGACGATTAAAAGTTCCTTTGAATAATCCATCAATCCTTCTGTAAGAGAATCAGAATGAATTGTAGGGGAGTTAGGCATGGGATCTCCTGATCAGTACAAATAAATTAATAACGAAAAAACATAATAAATAAAAACATCATTGGATGCGAGCGATTAATTAGGATTTCATACAGAATATTTTATATGAATTCTAATTATGAAAATATTCAGACTATAAATCTTAATCGATTTTACAAAAACGATATTGGATCGATATCCACAGTTATTTTTACGTTTTTTTTGGGTTTAATTGGATCCAACCATTGATGTAGGATCGGCTGTATGGCGATGGATTTATGTGTTCTTAACAATAAACGCTGTCGATAACGGTTACGAAGCAGAGATAGGGGAGCTGGGGCAGGTCCCAAAACGATGACCCCATCTCGGCTGGGTGCATTTAGACCGAGTTCTTGAGCTGTTTCCAAAGCATCCTGATTTGTATCTGCACTTACGATTATGGCGGCTAATCGACCGTAAGGAGGCCAAAATCCGGCTTTACGCTCATGCGCCTCTTCGATCATGAATTGATTGAAATCACCTTTGATTAACGTCTCCATTACGGGATGATCTGTTAAAAAACTTTGAATTATAACTGTACCGGGAAATCTGGCTCGACCGGCTCTACCCCCGACCTGATGCAATAACTGTAATGTTTTTTCAGCCGCACGTAAATCTGCGCCGGTTAATCCCAAATCGGCATCTATAACTCCAACAAGAGTAAGATCAGGGAAATGCCATCCCTTGGCAACAATTTGGGTGCCGATAATAAGGTTGACTTGTTTTCGTATGATTTTGCGAACGGCTTCGGCTGTCATTTTGGGGCTGTTTAAACGGTCACTGGACATGACAAGGATTTTTGCGTCAGGAAAGGTAATTCTTGCCTCTTCGGTAATGCGTTCAATTCCAGGACCAATGGGAACCAGACTATTCTTGGTATTGCAATGGGGACATTCCAGCGGAACGGGTATAGAATAATCGCAATGATGACATACCAGTTTTCTAGTGCTGCGATGCTCAACCAACCATGCTGAACAATGTGGACATTCAAGACGGTAACCACAAGCACGGCATAAAGTTAAAGGGGCGTAACCGCGCCTGTTCAAAAAAAACAAGACCTGTTCGTTTTTGTCAAGTTTTTCCTGTGTTGCCTTTACAAGAGGTGGTGACAGGAAATGTCCTTTTTCTGGTGGATGTATTTTCATGTCAACCAGTTTGGTTCGTGGCATGATAGCCCCACCATGTCGTTTGGTTAAGGTGAGATGAAAATATTTTCCCTGATGCGCATTTATCAGGGTTTCCATTGAAGGGGTGGCGGAAACCAAAATAATAGGACACGAGGATAGTTTAGCCCTGACAATGGCCATATCTCTGGCATTATAGATAACACCTTCCTCCTGTTTGAAGGAAGATTCGTGTTCCTCGTCCACAATTATCAATCCCAGATCATAAAAAGGGAGAAATAGGGCGGATCTCGCGCCAACTAACACGAAAACTTCATTTTTTAATATAGCCATCCAGGTTTGTTTACGGTGTTTTAAACCTAGATCGGAATGCCATAGTGCAGGATTTACGCCAAAACGTTTGTAAAACCGGTTGGTCCATTGAGCTGACAAAGCGATTTCTGGCAATAAAACCAGAACTTGTTTATTCTGTTCGATGCAGGAAGCTATGGCTTGCATATAAACTTCTGTTTTTCCTGAACCGGTAATGCCTTGCAGTAAAGTTACAGAAAATTTTTTCTTATCGACTTGTTTCGTTAAAAAAGTTGTTGCTTTGGTTTGTTCTTCGGAAAGGTTAGGTTGATGAAAATTGGGATCAGGTTTCGAAAATTGCGTAAAATTGGTAAGGGGTTGTTTGAAAATGCCCCCTGATTTTTCCAGTCCATAAATAACCGAAGGTTTTATATGTAAATTTTCTGTCAATTCCCTTGTTGTATAGGCTTGATCTGGAATATTCATGAAATCCAGAATTTTTTTTCTTTTTTCGGTAATTTTTAAGTTTGTTGGCAAAGGTGAAGTTTTTATCCATCCATATTCTTTTTTTAAGGGAACGGTGAGAGTTCTGATATTACGGATTGCCATTGCCAGAACCGAACCTGATTCCGTAAAATTGTAATTTGCCATCCAATCAATGAATTGCATTAAAACTCTCGGTAAGGGCTGAATGGGTAAAATGGAAATAATTTCTTTTAATTTTCTTTTTTCTTTTTTGGAGGTGGATAATAAAGACAAATTGCCTGATAGAACGTGATCTTGCCAGACAACCCCTATTTCCTTACGTTGATTGAGCGGTACAATAACCAGGGTACCAGGAATGATTTTTTCCACTTTTAGGTCGTGTGGAATTATATAATCAAAAGGTTCCTTGAATGGGTAAGGAAGAAGAACCGGGACTGTTTTACGGTAAGATAGAGGCATATCAGATAAAATATCAGGATTCATTTGACAAACTCAATTGAAATTGAGGCAAAATCTTATTTTACGAGGATAGTATAGCATTGTTTGAAACTATATGTTCTGGATTTAAGATAAAATATATCTCTAGAATGAATTAAAACTATAATCATAAAATATTAGACATAAATTGGGATCTACATGATTAAAAATATTTTAACAATTGCTGGAACCGATCCAAGTGGAGGGGCGGGAATCCAGGCTGATATCAAAACTTTTTCCGCATTGGGAACCTATGCAATGTCAGTTATAACGGCGGTTGTTGCGCAAAACACCCAAGGGGTAAGATCTTTTCAGATTATGGATCCTAAAATGGTTGCAGATCAGATCGATGCGATTTTTCAGGATATCCATGTTGACGCTGTCAAAATCGGAATGCTTGGCAATGAGCTTATTGTCAGGATTGTAGCCCAGAAACTGAGAGAATATAATGTTGCCAAGGTCGTTATTGATCCTGTCATGGTGGCAAAAAGCGGTGATCATTTGATCAATGATGCGGCAGTTAATTCATTGAAGGACGAACTATTTCCTCTTGCCACGCTTATTACCCCGAATATCCCGGAGGCATGTGTTTTATTGAATAGAAATGATCCAATAACAATGCTGGAAATGAAAGAGGAGGCACAGAAATTACTTTCATTTGGATCTCATTGGGTTTTGTTAAAAGGGGGACATCTCGAGGGATTTAACTGTTTAGATGTATTATGTAACAAGAATGAAATTTTCGATTATGAGGATGAAAGAGTGCTGACAAATAATAATCACGGTACAGGATGCACGTTGTCTTCTGCCATAACAGCCTTGATTCCCGTTATGGAAATTCCTGATGCGGTCAGAGAGGCCAAGACTTATCTAGGGCATGCACTTAAGGCTGGCAATCAGCTGCAAGTGGGTAAGGGACATGGGCCGGTCAATCATTTTTACAGAATATGGAATTTATAATAAATTATCATTTCAGTGACAGAATCGTGTTGAAAAGGATCCAATCATGCTGGCAGAAGATTATTTAAAGCATTTCTTGAAATGGATGAGGGACAGTCAAAGAGCCTCATCTAATAGTATTATTGCCTATCAACAAGATTTAACCCTTTTTTTACAATTTTTTGCAAATTATAGGGGTAAAGAAATAACCGGGCATGATCTTGCCGATCTTTCATATAAGGATGTCAGAGCATGGATGGCGGATGAAAATAACAAAGCCCTTAAAAGTCATTATCTTGGTCAGGGTCGACATACGCAAGATGCCGCAATCCGTACACGTAAAAGACGTTTATCCGCATTGCGGTCATTTTATCGCTTTTTGGCAAGGTTTTATTATATTGAGAATAATATTGCTTCATTAATAAAGATTCCAAAGGTCAATCAACCTTTACCTCATCCATTGACGGAAAAAGAGGCTTCAGAGTTGACTAGGAATATTGCGATTGTTGATCAGTTCCCAATGACTCAAAATCGTGACATCGCTTTATTTACATTGTTGTATGGTTGTGGTTTGCGGTTGTCTGAAGCCTTATCCTTAAATTGGGGGGATCTCAGAAATGCAGATCTGACCCGTGAGGGTGCAACCCTAAGGATAACCGGTAAAGGAAATAAGGAACGACTTGTGCCGATTTTGTCCTATGTGGCTGAGGCATTAATAAAATGGGAAAAACATTACCCTTTTATGATAAAATCTCAATCACCAGTTTTTGTCGGTGTTAAAGGCAAAAGGTTAAATCCATCGATTGCCCAAAAAAATATGCGTGAATACAGACGCATGACGGGATTGTCAGAATTGGCAACACCTCATGCTCTACGTCATTCATTTGCCACCCATATTTTACAAAACGGAGGAGATTTAAGAACAATACAGATGTTGTTAGGACATGCAAGCCTGTCTACAACGCAGCGTTATACATTGATGGATGAATCTCATTTACTGGAAGTATGGAATAAAGCCCATCCCAAAGCGAATATAAATAGAAAAATATGAAAAAACTCATTCTGACATTTTATTTTTTTACAGGCTTATGGTCTTTTGATTCAGCCAAAGCCGAAAGGAATTTATGCAGTTATGAAAAAATTGCGCAAATTCCTCTCAGAAATATAGGAGGATATATAATAGGGGATTTTCAAATTAATGGACAAATGGTTTCCCTGATTATTGACACAGGTTCAGAAGGAAGTCTTATTTCTTTGGATGGAGCTTCAAGGCTGCATTTACCTGTGGATCCAGGCCAAAAAACAATAATACTGGGTTCAAAAGGGGGAAGTAAAACAGTACAAAATGTTTTTATCCGAAATATGCACATAGGAACGTACAATCTGGGCGCTTTATCTATACCAGTTGGTAATTTACCTCAATTTCCTAGAATTAAACCTGCCATTTCAGGATTGATCGGTGGAGATATATTATCAAATTTTGATGTTGAATTTTCATTAAAAACAGGAAAGCTGAATTTATGGGAGGTGAACAGCCATTCATTATTATGTATGGTACCACCTTTTTGGCAAGAAAAAGGTCATATTACTGATTTGGACAAAAAAGGTTTTCGTGTGTTTACAAAGATAAGAATTGATCAGTTTCCCCTAGAAGCCCTAATTGACAGTGGTGCACGATCCCGAATAGTTGCCCTTCAAAAAGTAAAAGAAATGGGAATTCATGAAGATGAGCTGGCCACACGTCCGGGTGGACTGGCAAGCTCGATTGGTTCAAAAGAGGTTGTTTATCACTGGTATCAATTTAAGCGTTTCGAAATTGGTGGACAGGTTGAAATCAAACCTACATTGACCGTATCCCCATTGCATGATGAAGCAGATATGCTGATTGGTTCAGACTGGTTTGCACTAAATAAAATATGGATATCCTATAAACGGGAAAAATTGTATTTTATAAATAATAAAGAAGAATAATTATTTTCCTTTTGGCAAAAACCAAAAGATAAAAGAGCTGAAAAGTGTCGTTATACCCAACCAAAACCATGTAAAATGAAAATGTATTGCAGGAGCGGAATTGGGATGCAAAGATTGATCTACATTTAAAAGTATTGCAGAGACGGCAACACCAGAAGCCATGGAAAGTTGCATGACTGTGGATAATAAACCGCTTCCTGAAGGTTGTTTACTAAAAGATAGATCAATAACGGTAACTGTATTCATGGCTGTAAATTGAATGGAATTTATAAATCCAGTAATGAGCATTAGAACAATCAATAATGTCCAGCTGGATGAACTTGTTACAGTTACATACGAAATATATGAAAAACTGAGCAATATAGTGTTGATAAACAGAAAACGTCGGTAACCGGTCTGTCTTATAATCTGATCGACGAAAGATTTTCCTACAAAAGAAGCAATGGCCAATGGTAACATTGCAAAACCACATTTTACGGGTGAAAGTCCCAATAGAATTTGTAACATCAATGGCAGCATGAATGGCACGGCGCCGCATCCGATACGTGCAACGATGTTACCCAAAATTCCAATTGTGAAGCTTCTTACTTTAAAAAGGTTGTGATGAAATAAGGGGTGTTTATGATTATAGGATTTTATCCAGTAAAATATCATTAAAAGGATGCCCAGAATAAGAATCAGGGTTGGAATTTTAAATTGTTTTGTTTCACTAAATAGACTGAGTGCATAGGTAAGAAAGGCTATTGAAATGGCAAATATTCCGTACCCTGTATAATCCATTTTAATTGATTTATCCTTGATATCGGGAAAAATTCGTAAGGCAAATATAATTCCAAGAATACCGAAGGGTATATTGATTAAAAATATTAGAGACCAATGAAAATAAGAAGTGATCATCCCCCCAACAATGGGACCGATCAAGGGACCAGTCAAAGCGGGAAGGGTTACCATACTTAATGCTTTTACCAGTTCGTCTTTGGAAAAGGTCTGGATAATTGCCAATCGACCGATCGGCAGCATAAGTGCTCCTCCAGAACCCTGAATAATCCTTGCGATTAACAATTCATTCAAGTTATGGGAAAGTCCGCATAAAAGAGAGCCAGATGTAAAAATTGCCAGTGAAAGACAAAAAATTATGCGACATCCATGTTTTTGGCATAGATATCCCGTAAGAGGAATAAATAGGGATCCAGCCACCATATAATAAATAATGATATTTTTCGTTTTGAATAAAGGTGTGTTAAAAAAATTGGATAAGTAGGGAATTATTGTATTGACGGCAGTTGAATCAAGTGCAGCCATGAAAAATGATATTGCTGCGACAATGGGTAAAAACCGTTTTTGATTGTTTTCAATCGGAATGTTCATGATTATTAATATACCTAGTAATTTAGGTACGGTATTTGATTTATATAGTCAAGATATGAAACTTAATAAATATAATGTTCAATCATACTCAGAATATTATTTATTTTTTAATTGGTTGAAATTTATATTTAAATAGATTTTCAAAATTATTTCATAAAAATTCGGTCGTTAAAACAATTCAATTATTTATTTTTTATTTTATAATAGCTGTTATAGTTTAATCTATCAATTTGTGTCCTAATATTTCTCAGGGGATTGAGAATCATATGTCTCGTATCATCACTTTAATTCCTGACAGTGGAATACAGTTTTGGTCTATAAAAATTCCTGTTGCGCAATTAAAAAATGTTCATTGCTGGTTTTGGGAAGAGCGTAATGGTGAATATGATGATGGTACACCACGTTATATCTTGCATTCCCTTAGGGAGGATCCCGAAACAGGTGTGTTGAGGGATGTTCAATCCGGTCAGGTTCCACCTGAAAATCAGATTTATGAGGTTTCCTGGAAAGGGATGATGCAAATGTTTCTGCATCAATGGATACCCTTGCCTTTTTTTGCGCTCATATCGGGTGAAGAAACAGGTAATGAGCATTTTCGAAATGGACCGGCAAATTGGGTACGTGGATATCTTACACAGATAAGGGAGGATTTGTATCAATTTGATCTTGTATTCGATACAAGTTTGCAAACACAGGATAATAATGAAATTTATAATGCACCCACTATAGAAGATAGCCAAAGACAGGACTGTTATAAATTCGTTTCTAATTTTACTGATGTGGCATGGTTTTTGAATGAAGGATGGGTTGGTGATTGGCTTTTGAAAATCAAACAGGAAAATGTTGTCAATAGTTCTTTATATGAAGAACGATATTGTTGGCATTATGCCGTCTATCAGGCATTCCTACAGATTTTAACCTCCTTGCAAACCTTACCATCAGTGCATTTGCTGGATGGTGGTAAGGGAATAACATCACAAGTCCCGGTTGAGGTAGACCTAATTCTGGATTTGGGAAATTCAAGGAGCTGTGGAATTTTAGTTGAGGATCATCCGGGACAGGATGTTAATTTTTCAAATAGCTATCCTTTGATTCTTAGAGATCTTTCACGTCCCAATCTTAAATATGACAAACCATTTCCAAGCTGTATAGAATTTGCTCGTGCAAATTTTGGAAGTGATCTTCTCTCTCGTCGTTCCGGAAGGGTGTCTGCCTTTTATTGGCCAAGTCCGGTCAGGGTCGGTTATGAGGCAGCACATTTGGCAGGGACAAGAATTGGAAATGAAGGTATAACCGGTATTACATCTCCTAAAAGATATATATGGGATACGCGTTTATCTTTACAAAACTGGCGTTACAATAGCCGTTCCATGGGTATTTCGGGCAGAATAATTGATCCTCCAGTTACGGGGGCATTTATGGCAATGATTTCACCGGATGGTCGTGTTTTGACTGAGGAGGAACGTTTAATAGGGGAGAATATCACCACACAACCAAATTTTTCACGGAGTTCATTATTTACCTTTATGCTTGTGGAAATTTTGTTTCAAGCGAGATTACAGATGAACTCGCCTCAAAATCGTGAACAAAGACAAAATAAAACTTTAATGAGACATCTTCGGTCTGTAACATTGACTTTACCTCCCGGTATGCCGGTAGCGGAACAGAAAATCTTACGTAATCGTGCGATTGCAGCCATTGATTTATATTGCGAAATGCTGGGTATATCTACAAATGAACGGCCAAAAATTCACACGCATCTTGATGAGGCAACAGCAACCCAAATCGTTTGGTTATATAACGAGATTACCGAACGTCTCGGTGGAAATGTGGATGAGTTCATGCAATTAAACGGTCATGTCGATAAAGATAGGGAAACTGATAACCGGATACCGAAAATTAGGATAGCAAGCTTGGATATTGGAGGTGGAACGACTGACTTGATGATAAGTTCCTATTCTGTGCCTGTGGGTGAGACAATTTGTCCACATCAGGAATTTAGGGAAAGCTTTAAAATAGCAGGGGATGATATTCTTGAACATATCATAACGCATATCATTTTACCCATAATGGAAAATTCCCTACGTAAAGCGGGGGTAATTGACACCCAGGCATTTTTTAGTTCCGCCATTGGACAGGACTGGGGAGGGCAATCAGAACAGGAGCGTCATTTAAGACAGCTTTTTGTCAATAATGTTTTGGAACCGGTTGCATTGGCAATATTGTCCCGTTATGAAAATGTAATTGATCGAACAATCGATATACTTGATGCATTCCATATTGGCGATGTTCTTGGTGAGGACAAGGAAAATATCGAGCGATCCCAAAATTACATTCAGACTCTTGCCAAAAAGGCAGGAGCAGAAAATTTTAAAATAACCGACTTGGAAATCATAGCCAAGGTGCAACAGGTTGAGGCCTCGATCACATATGTTATGGGTGATGTCATAGCGAAATTGTGCGAAGCAATTTGGACCTATGATTGTGATGTCTTGTTGATATCAGGTAGACCTTCAAGATTACGCAGAATTGTTGATATGATTATGGCCGCCATGCCGGTTCCGGTTCACCGTATTATAGGTATGTACCATTATCGTGTTGGTGCATATTATCCTTTCCGTGATGCTCAGAACCGTATAAGTGATCCAAAAACCACCGTTGTAGTTGGTGCATCTTTATGTTTGCAAGCGGAAGGGAAGTTACAGAATTTTGTATTACGATCACGTGATTTGCATATGTATTCCACTGTACGTTTTATTGGTCGTTTGGAAAAAAATGGTCAGTTGAGGAATAAAAATGTTTGGCTTTCAAATATAGATTTACCCGAAAGGAAACCTCAAGAAGATGTAGGTTTCAAGATTGATGATTTTGAAAATACCACCAAGATTGGTTTTCGTCAGCTTGGAATTGAAAGATGGCCAGCGTCGCCATTATATGTTTTGGAAATAAATAATTTCAATGCTCTGAATAAAATTGCCCTGCCTTTGACGGTAACAATTAAGCGTCAGGATATCGATCAAGAAAAGGAAAATCTAAAAAATGATTATTCAGATCGCGAACAATTCAGGATTGTTGAAATAACAGATCGGAATGGCGAGCAATATCCCACCCGACTTTTGGTCTTGAGATTGCAAACCATGATGAATTCCGAAGGTTATTGGCGTGATACAGGTCGCTTTACCTTAGCCTAGAGAAAGATTATTTAATATGCCAAACGATATTCAAGAAATGACCAGGCATCTACAAAAAAGAACCGGGAATGTATTATGTTCTGCTGATATGGCTTTACACTGGTTTGAAGATAATCCAAAAGCCATTAGGGGAGATGGGGATGCAGTCAAATATACCCTTAGGCGATTTCGTCGGCAGGCCAGACAACTTGACAATGCTGCTTACCAGCCACCTGCCGTGGCGGTTTTTGGAGCGTCTCAGGCTGGTAAATCCTATCTTGTTTCAAGTTTGGCGACAAAACCAAGACAGGCATTGATAGCGTATTATCAAAAAGAAAATCTTAATTTCTTAACGGATATGAATCCACAAGGTGGTAATGAATCAACGGGGCTTGTATCTCGTTTTACAACGCGGAAAATTGACGTTATTGATGAAAATATGCCTGTTCCATTACGATTGTTGTCAGCGGTTGATGTCATAAAAATATTGACCAATACATCAATTGAGGATTTTAAGACAAAAGATGCCGAAATTGACGATCAGTCACTACAGAATTTGTTTCATTCCATGAAACCTTTTATGCAAGACAAGATCATTAATTCAATTATAGATATTGATGATATAGAGGTTCTATATGAATATTTAAAAAAACAATATCCCGATCATCATAGATTTGAAAAATTAAGAGAAATTTACTGGCAGCAACTGAGGGAAACCGTTCCGTATATTCCAGCTCATGAATCGGCTGTCTTGTTTTCACCATTATGGAACAATCTGGGACAATTTACTAATTTAGGAAGAAATTTATTTACAGTTTTAGGAAATTTGGGAAAAACGGAAAATGTCTATTGCTCTACAGAAGCACTGAAGCCAAGAGAAAAAAGTATATTGAATGTTGAAACCCTATTCACGCTTGGAATGAATTCCCAGGATAAAATTACCGTTTTGACTTCAAAAGGGGAAAGACAATCAATTGACCGTTCAATTGTAACGGCATTGACGGCAGAATTAACCGTTCCAATAGGAAGTGATGCTCCATGGGCATTTCTCAAGGAAACGGATTTGCTTGATTTTCCTGGCGCAAGATCAAGAGAAATGATTTACGATCCACAAGCGTTTCTCCAGGCACCAGAAGCTTTGGGACGTTTATTTCTTCGGGGAAAGGTGGCCTATCTTTTTCAACGCTATGAAGCCGAACGTGAAATTTCGGCAATGTTATTGTGTATTGGTGATTCCATACAGAATGTTTCAACCCTGCCAGGCATGATTGATGGATGGGTAAGAAACAGTATCGGTGCGACGGAAGAAGAACGTAATAGACAAAGAGATAATTTGTTTGTTGTTTTGACAAAATTTGATCGGGAGTTTGAACAAAAAGCAGGAGAATCTCCTTCATCAAGCACAAGATGGACAGCCAGAATTAATGCAAGTCTAATTGACTTTTTTAAAACGTGCAGTTGGATCGAGAATTGGAGAGATAATCATCCTTTCAATAATCTTTACTGGTTACGCAGTCCCTCTATAAGTTTTCCAGCTGTTATGGATTATGCGGTCATTAACGGACATAAGCAAGAAGCTGGAATTGCGGAACGGGCAAAAAAACTAGTTGAAACGATGAAACAGGCTTATTTGAGTAATCCTGAAATCAAGCGTTATGTGGCTGATCCTGAAAAGGCATGGAATGCTGTTTTGCAGCCAAATGATGGAGGTATCACCTATCTTGCCGGTGCATTGGGAAAAGTATGTGACGCACGGTTAAAAGTTGAACAGATTAATGGACAGATCGAACATCTTGCTGTTAACCTGGCACGTTTTATTTCACCTTATTATCATAGTGGTAATACGGAAGAAGCTATCAAAAAGGCTTCATCAGAGGCTCAATCAATAGCTCTTTCATTGATGCAATCCGTCAAATCACAAATGTTTGGATCTTTGTTACGGTCACTCCAGGTTAGGCGAGAGGATATGATGGAAGCATGGCATAGTATGGAAATGCAGCTTTCCAACCAGAGATTGTTGATCGGTCGAACAAGTGATGTAGACGATCTTTTTCAAGATATGTTTCCAGATGCCGATTTATCGGATCAAAAACAGGAAAAAGAAGTGGATACGGGACAGGCAAAAGATCGTCATGAACAATATGCCGATTTAGTATTGTCCAAATGGAATCATATTATGGATGATTTTTCTCGTAATGATCAGGTTGAACAGCATTTTTATATTTCAACAGAACAATTAACCGCATTAACGGCAGAGATATCCTTGCTTGCAAGACGGTTAAATCTCAGGGATAGGCTCGCTGAACAATTAAGACGCAATGCGGCGCTTTTCACCAGTGGTTCATTAAAGGGTGAAACACAGGTTTTGTTGGCAGAAATGGAAATTGGTAATTTTGTTTATTATTTGGGTTATCATTCCGTACCATTATCCGAAAGACCCATGACAAGAGGATTAAAGGGTGAGCATCATGTATTCGAACCAAGAGAGGCACCCAATGATATATTGATTTTACCTGAACATCCCGTTCCATATCACGAACGTTTTGTTCGAGATTGGATTTCAGCCATGGTACAGCGATTTGAAGAAAATGCTGGCGCGTCCAGTCTTGATGGAATTGATCCAGCTGCAAATGAAGCTCTGGGGCGTATCATAACCGTATTAAAAGGTTTATAAAATGAATTCGGTATTAAAAATTTCAGCATCAGGACCAGGTGAAGCCGCTATTACCGTAATAAGTAAGGCAGATTTGAAGGGACAGAATTTTAATATTACATTTCCACAATTTCCCTCAATTCCTGTTCAAAAGGTTATACGTCAGGAACAACAAGGAAATGATCTAGTTTTATTTATTGAAGCTGACCGTTTATGTGATTTACTGGAGGCGGGGAGCCCATGCCAGATCAAGGTTCCGGAACTGGATCTTGTCCAAACCGTAATCTGGCCTCCCATTATCGGCAAACGAAGTGTTTCCAGAAAAGTTGTTGAAAATAAAAAAATAGATGATGTCAGCAGTTCCGGGAAAGAGAAAAAAAATTTAGAAATAGTTAATAAAATAAATGGGCAACAAGAAGAACCCACTGTTTCCCTGGATCAATCGGGAGCTGAACCGGATATAGAAACTGTTGTAATGGATACTGAAAATAATCGAGTTAATCAGAATGAAAACAAACCTGATTTACCGGTTATAAATCCAGAGATACAAAAGAAACGCCCCATTTTTCCACAGAAAGAGGATTTATTGAATAGTGAAAATCTGCATGGAGAATCAAACAAGACCAGAAGCAAACTACCCTGGATAATTTTAGGATCAGGTTTGGGTCTTTTGTCGTTATTCAGCATTGGAACAGGAATTTATATAAAAAAACATCATGTTCCCAATAAAAATCCTTCTGTTAAGGAAAAAACTTTAGAAAACAAACCAGTAATAAAACAGAGTAATGATAAAAAGAATAATGATGATGGAAAACAATCTGAAAATTCCCAGAAGCAATCTTTTCCTGAATCAACCAAATCCAATTCCCAAAACAAGGCGGAGAATTTGGAATTGATGCCATTACAGGATGTTCTTAGTAAAGCTCCCAGCACATTGGCTATTACTAAAGAGGGGGAAAGGCGGTTAGAAAATAAGCAGGCTGATGATGGAATTTTGTTATTGGAAAATGCAGCATCCAAGGGGGAAAGTGAAGCAATGGTCAAGTTGGGTTTACTTTACAGTCCTGTAAATTTCAAGGTGGATGGTCCCATTCCCAGTCCTGATATGCGTGAAGCGGCACGATATTTCCAGATGGCTGCCCAAAAAGGGTCTCAAGAAGTTGGTGCCCCACGTCAAGCATTGTATGACTGGTTAAGTAAAAAAGCTGAAACTGGGGACGAGATGGCCCGTCTTACGTTAAAGGACTTTTGGCAGTGAGAAAAATTCTGAATAAATCATTAATTCTTTCGCTATTGTATTTTTCAGTAATAGAAAGTTCCTCAGTTATTTATGCTGATCCTGCTGTTTCCCCATCCTCCACACCATTGCTTATGGAAGGAAAACATAATCTTTATCAAAAAATCATAACTAGACCTGGTGTTGTCTTATCAGATTCACCCTCAAATCAGAATGCGAAACCGATTGAGGGCTTCAAGGTTTTTTATGTTTATAAACGTCAGAAAGATACACAGGGAAATGAAGATTGGTTGCAGGTTGGAAGCGATACCCAGGGTCATATTGTAGGCTGGGTGCCAGCTGATAAAGTAATTAACTGGGCGCATACAATGGTTGGTGCCTTTACCAATCCGGCTGGACGCGAGCGTTCATTGTTCATGAAAAATGAGCAGGATGAAAAACAGATACTGCTGGATCAATCTGGTGGGGATAAAGCCAAGGAATTAGCAAAAAATGCACTGGCCGGTAATCCTGGCCCGGTGATAGCCATGGAACCTGAAACATATGTAGATATCACTCATAATTTCTATTTGTTGCCAATTCTTGATGCCCAGCAGATAGATCGTCCAAGTGGTCCTCCATTACGTTTGCTTCATGTCGTTTCTGCTCCGTCACAAAAAAGCAAGCCTGATTCATCACCAGCGAATTTGAGGAATTTCAAGGCCAGTTTGGTGTTTGTTATGGATACGACTGTAAGTATGGAACCCTATATTGAACAAACTCAGGCAGCGGTTAAATCATTGATTAATTCAATAAAAAATACAGCGGTTAAAGATAATTTTCGTTTTGGATTGGTTGCCTTTCGGGACAGTTTGAAAGATAATCCGTCACTGGAATATGAAACAAAGGTTTTTGCAAGACCCGATTTCAAGCAACCTGTGGATAGTGTTAACAATGCCATAGCTTCTGTTCATGATGCAAAAGTTTCGTCAAAATCTTTTGACGAGGATGCTATCGCTGGAATTAAAACCGCACTTGATAAAATTGACTGGAATCAATCAGCTGGTAAATATATTATTCTGGTGACGGATGCAGGTGCAAGGGAGGCAAATGATCCTCACAGTATAACTAAACTGGGAATTGAAGAAATCAAACAGCTTGCTGAATCGAAAGGTGTTGCTGTATTTGTTGTTCATTTATTAACGCCTGCAGGTCAGAAAATCAATAATCATACTAGGGCCGCAAGCCAATATAGAAAGCTAAGTCAGTTTGGTACGGCTGGATCCTTATATTTTCCTGTTAGGGGGGGGACACCAGAGGCTTTTTCAGAAGTGATTCAGACCCTCACAATGGCATTATTGCAACAGGTGGCGGATACAACAGGTAGACCTATAGCAGGATTGAATCCGTCAAAGAAAAATGCTCAATCTAAAAAAGCAGAGGATCAAATCAAAGTTGTCAGCCAGGCTATGCGTCTTGCCTATATGGGTAAGGAGGAAAATACTTCCGTTCCTGATGTGATTTCGAGTTATACTACAGATCGGGATTTGACTAATCCAGTTAAAAAGGCCATTGAAGTTCGTGTTCTCTTAACCAAAAACCAGTTGTCAGATTTAGCCCAATCCTTACAGATCATCTTGAAAACAGGATTAGCGGGAAGAACCGAACCACAGACATTTTTTACCCAACTTCGTTCAGCCTTTGCAACAGCGGCCCGTGATCCGCAAAAAATTTCTCAATCTAAAAATATTGGCGGATTACTGGGAGAATATTTGCAAGGTTTACCTTATAAGTCGGATATCATGAACATTTCGGAACAGGATTGGCTGGCAATGGGAGCAATTGCGCAAAGAACAGTTCTGAATAATGTCGAAAGCCGTTTACGACTTTATCAGGAATATGAGTCTCATCCTGATCTTTGGGTACAGTTAACTGGAAGCAAAGATCCTGGTGAAGCGGTTTATCCTGTTCCCTTGGAAGCCTTGCCTTGATGAGAGAATTTTCGGGAAATCCCTTTATTTTTCTTGATAATGTTGCATATGAATTTTCTGACGGAATCAAAATCAATATTGATCATGCAGAAATTAAACATGGTGATCGTATACTCATTTCCGGTCCTTCAGGATGTGGTAAAAGTACGATATTGGGAATGTTATCCTTATCCTTGAAACCGACAAAAGGACGTAATTTCTATTTTGAACAAAATGATATTTTAAAATTATGGAATAATTACAGACGGGATCAATTGGCTCATTTAAGGTCAGCATATTTTGGTTTTGTTCCGCAAACAGCAGGCCTAATTCCTTTTATAACTGTAAAGGAAAATATAACTCTACCCTTATCGATTATTGGAAAAAAGAACAAAGTCTGGTTTGATCAGTTGATTACCTTTCTTGAAATTGGACCAATTTTATCTAAAAAGCCATGTCAGGTATCTGTTGGCCAGCGTCAAAGGGTGGCTGTTGCAAGAGCATTAATCAATAGACCCATGATTGTTTTAGCGGATGAACCCACGGCTTCTGTTCATCCCACTCTAGCCGACGAAATTTTACATTTATTGGTTGAGACAGTAACGGAGGCTGGATCTGTTTTAATCATGACCTCACATGATGTTAAACGGGCGTTACAATATGGTTTAAAGGAGATGGCGTGTAATATTGACAATAAAACGAAAATAACACGGTTACGGATCCATGCATAAAAATCTGCATTTATTTTTATCCGCTAAACTTGCCTGGAAAGACTTGAAAAATGAACCAATTTTATCATTATGCCATATTCTGGGCATTGTCGCAGTTTTGGCCCCTTTAATTGTCATTGCCGGATTAAGAAGTGGTGTATTAACCAGTATTAGGCAATCATTGCTTGAAGATCCTCATGTCAGGGAAATAGTCACAATATCCAATCGTAGTTTTTCCCTTAATGATATAAAGAACATTAATTCAAATAACGATATTGCATTTATCATGCCTCGAACCCGTACATTGGCAGCAAGTTTGTTTATGGAAAATATGACTGACAAGAATAATGGTGATGGCAGGCATATCATGTTAGTACCTTCAGCCAAAGGTGACCCATTGTTAGGTAATATTTCTGCTTTTATACAAGAAAATGATGAAATTTTATTATCAGCCTCAGCGGCCAGCTATTTGCATATTCATGATGGAGACCAAGTAAATGCCATTCTTGAAAGAATATATCATAATACTAAACAGCAGATAAATTTTCCTTTGAAAGTCGTATCTGTATTGCCACCCTCCGTTACAGATAAGGATTGCGCCTTTGTATCCTTGTCTTTGGCTGTTGCCGTGGAAACCTATCAGGATGGTATTGAAGACTGGCCCGTTCAAGTTAATAATTTCAAAATACCGCCAAATATCATGTATTCTGGTTTCCGGTTATATGCCAAAAATTTGACTGATGTGCCAAAATTAGACAGGAATCTACGTAATAACAATATAGATATCATATCAAGAGCAGGAGATGTTTCTGGATTATTATCGTTAACACAACGCTTGCAATATCTTTTCATCTTAATCGCGTCATTAGGAGGGAGCGGTTTATGTATTTCATTGGGATCTGGCCTTTGGGCAAATACCGAACGTAAACACAGATCTCTGGCTTTATTGCGCTATTCTGGATTTTCTTCATTGGATTTAATTTTTTTTCCACTTTTTCAATCTTTTATTCTTGCATTTTGCGGTCTGGCGATCTCGTTCGTTGCCGCGATAGGAGCAGGAGAACTGATCAATCATTTATTTAAAAATATTCTACCACAAAATCATGTTTTATTTTTGTTGAATAAGGAATTGATTTTGGCAACTATCTGTTTAACCTTTGGGGCAAGTTTCATAATCAGTTTTTTATCGGGAAAGAGAGCTGCCAAAATACAGCCATGGGAAGGGGTAATTGCTTTATGAAACAAATTGTTTTGATTATTGGACTTGGTATTGGATTTTTTCCTACTATTTCAAAAGCAATAAACGCATCATGGCCAAGTAAATTTATAGATATCCATCCAATGAAGGATGATTTTGTCTTGCCATTGCCTTGTGGAGGTAAAATGGTTTTTCGTAAGGTTGAAGTGCCAACAGAAGGTGGAGTTTTGGATGATTTACCAATTCAGATAGGACAATCTGAAACCCAGCAAGGTTATAGCGATTATATAAGGCAAGCGCAGCTTGCAGCACCATTTTCGAGCGGGGTGAATGGAAGTAATTTCTATTATATTGGGAAATATGACGTTACAAGAAATCAATATGATGCCATTCTAGATCAGGATTCATGTAAACAACCCGATCAGTCAGGACAGAAAGCTGTCAATAATATTTCATGGTTTGAGGCTCAAAATTTTGCGGAAAATTGGTCTATTTGGCTATTGCAACATGCTAAAAATTCATTGCCAAAACGTGGTAATAAATATGGTTATATCCGTTTACCTACAGAAGCGGAATGGTATTATGCTGCTCAGGGAGGCAACAAGGTTAGCGAAACGGATTTTCTTGCACCAACATGGCCAATGCCAGAAGGAATTGAAGAATATGTTATGGCTGGTTCGGAACTGGCAAATGGTCAGGTTCAAACGGTAGGTAGCATGAAACCAAATCCTTTGGGGTTATATGATATGTTGGGAGAAGTGGGGCAAATGATGCAGGATTATTATCATTTGAATCGTGTGGGACGTCAGCATGGATTAACAGGTGGAATAATAGTAAAAGGTGGAAATTATACATTTAATCCATCGGATCTCAATACGGCATTACGTGAGGAAATTCCTCTATATGACCAAAATACCAATCAACCGACACATCTCGCAACCATGGGTTTTAGAGTTGTTATTTCCGCACCTACATTGGGTAGCCTGCAAGAAACCAATCAGGCTTCATCAGAGTTTGATCAATTATTGCAAAAATCCCAAAAAGTGACAGCCAATACGCATCAGCTGATTGATAAGCTGAAGAAACAGACAACAGAGGCATCCTTAAAGGCCGGACTTGAACAGATATCAACACAACTGGATCAGGATGCCAGAGCTCGTAATGATTTCTTGGCGGCAACCATGCGTGCCCAAATTGAAGCGGCATCCGCTTTGGCACTAAATATTTGGGAGAATCAACATACAATATTGATTTTGGAAAAGGAATTATCGCTTTTGAATATGTTGAGCCAAAAACAAAAAAACGATATAAAATCAAACATTATCAATCATAAACAAATCTTAAATAATTCAATTGACGGGTATTTGGAAACTATACGTAAAATAGCAGATTCATCATCGATTATTGATAGAAAAAAACAATTCACCATGATTGAAACAGCATATAAAGCTAGAAAACTCAATAATCTGGCATTTTTTGCCAATCGAATACAGGTATTGCTCTCTTTACCAAAAAGTAAGTGGACAAATGTATATGTCCTGCAAGATATGAAAAATATTCAGTCAAATCAGGCAAGAGATTCTGTGAACATCAATAATAAAAACAATAATTGAAGTCCGTAAACTTAGTGTTACAGACCTCGAGAGAGAATCATGAGACAATACAGATTTGATCTCTTAGTCAGGATTTTTTTATTTTTTTAATGCATTTTCAATATAATCCAATCTCGATTGAAATGGATCAGTTTCAAATTTGATACCGGTTGTTGAAAAATTGAGTAATTTATCAGGATGAATTTTAAATTCGGAAAATTCCGATAATCCGTCTACTTTAGGTTTTGAATATTTTGCAAAATTGACCCAGTATTTTTTTATTGCTTCTGACATGGCATTGTCTTGAGGTGTCAAGGATGAGTATACTTTGTTCAACGTTCCAAAAACATAGGGTAATTCTGATGCATGAGGTGCCCCATAGGAAGTATAAGGACGGGCCGAACTGGTGATATAGGAAAAACGATAGCGATAGACAGGAACATTTTTACTGGCAATTTGTTGTGTCAATAACCGGGTCGGTTCAAGAATTTGAATATCGGCCATAAATTGATGCAAAATTCTGGTTTCGGATAATTTTCCATTCGGATTATAAATTTTATTGAGATCCTCTATATTCATTCCCAGCTTTTCTGCCAAATCTTTCAAACCGGATTGGTTAATCATAAAACCATCACCACTCGTATCACCGATTAATGTAGGAACAGGGTAAAAATCACCTTTTTCAAAAGCACTATCAAGGGATTGCTTCAACATGATACCATCAATAACCAATCCTGAAAAATAGTCAGGTTGTAGATCATCTAAATTCAATTTATCTACAATGGTTTCAGCAGGTAGCTTACGCAAGTTTTCCAATGCATATTCATCGTTTTGGATATTATTTTTTTTTGCGAAATTTAGGCCTGTTTTTTCTGCGTCATCAATGGTTCTGGGTGGGAAAAAGCGTGAATGCCCTGTTCCAGATTGAATAATGGCCTTATTAAATAAACCTTTTGCCTCTGAAATGGTCATTAGGGATATAATTGAGGCGCCGCCTGCAGATTCGCCAAATAAGGTGATATTATCGCTATCCCCCCCAAAAGAGGAAATATTTTTCTGTACCCATTGTAAAGCTGCAATTTGGTCCATAATTCCATAGTTTGCCCATTTGTTCTCCTCATTTTCTTGCTGCAAGTCCGGACGTGCAAAAAAACCAAAACGTCCAAGTCTATAATTGAAAGTGACAACTATAACCCCTTCATTTGCCATTGAACTGCCATCGAAGATTTCCTGATTACTTCCGCCGGAAACAAAACCACCGCCATGAATCCAGACCATTACAGGATATTTTTTTGGAGTTTCGTTTTTTTCAAAAAAGGATTTTGGCATCCAGATATTAAGATATAAGCAATCCTCGCTTGTTATAGGAAAGGTTTCTTTCTTATCCCATCGATTGGGATACTGACTGCAATTTGGTCCATATTCAGTGGTTGTTTTGATTCCCTGCCAATGCTGAACAGGCTGTGGGGGAAACCACCTGAATGAACGAACAGGAGGCGTGGCATACGGAATCCCTTTGAAAATAGCTAGTTGGTTATCAAAATATCCCTGAAGTTTTCCTTGATTATTTAATTCAATAAAAGGATGTGATGTTGATGCTGAAGTCATTGTAATAAGTGCCAAAGATGATAAAAATGTGAGAAAAAATTGAAATATTACTTTTTTTAAAAAAGGGTATTCATACATGCGTATTGTACTTTTATATGAAATGAACAAATCTGAATGTTTATAGGCCAGTTAACTCAAATAGTATAAATAAATATCTCTTTTATGATATAATTATCACCTTACAACAATTATCGTGATTCCAAAATTTATTAAAGGATTGGATCATGAACCCATTTGGTTTAGATTATTAGTATTTAATAAAATATTAAGGTAACGTATGTCCAGATCCTATTTTACTAAAATTATTATTGGCTGTTCCTGTTTTTCATTAATGGCATGTACACCTGCCTATAATCCAAATCTATCTCCCGAACAAAATCGACAAATGCAAAGAAATTCCCAATTCAATCAAACGCTTGGGACAGGAGCATTGAGCGGTGCAGCTCTTGGGGCTTTGGTGGGAGGTTTGGCTGGTCATGGTAAGGGGGCTTTGATTGGTTCATTAAGTGGAGCGGCATTGGGAACCGGTGCTGGATATGCTGTTGCACATCGTACAGAAAATCAGCAGTTACAGGAAGATCAATTAAACAAACAAATTGCCGCCGCTCATCAGATAGCTTTGAATGCAAGTAATGACGCGCAACAGGCATCGCTGCAGGTTGCTCAGTTACAGAGACAACTGGCAAACCTTAATAAACAGATAGCATCAAAAAAAATTACTGTTAGACAATATAAACAACAATTATCTCATTTTAATAATCAAAAAGCCCAATTAAACAATAAGATAAATTATTATTCTAAACAAAGTGACCAAATGCACCAATACGCTCAGATAGCTCATGATAATCGTTTTGAGCAGGAAGCACAATCAACAGATGCAGCAGTTAGCCGTTTAAAATATGCCGAGAATATTCTAGTGAATGGCATGAACAATCAACCTGCAGGTTGATTAAAATAAATTTTCAAAAGGATTTATTAATGAAATTCTATCAATTTATCATACCCTTAACTTCATTCATGATATTAACGAACTGTTCCAATCCTCAAAGTTGTGATCCTGATAAAACAAATTTTTTTAGCGGATTGGGATGTTCTGTTGGTAATGGTTATAATAAACGCTCCCAGAATTTGAATAATCAATTGCAATATGAACAGCAAAATGCGGTAAACCAGCAACAAAATGCGGCTCAGGCTCATTCACAATCCATTGAATTGCAGTCCAGGTTAGAACAAAGACGCAATCAATTGACTCAAATAGATAATCAGGCTTGGGCTGCACGGAAAAAATTGCAGGATGCTCGAGCGAATCATAGTTTGACGCAACAGCAGTTAAATCAGAAACAAAAATTGCTGGATAATTACAATGCAAGAAGATCCAGGGTAAATGATGATCCTTCACAACAGGATCTAAATGCTCTGTCAGCAATCTTGGGTAAAATGTAATGAATAATTAGGTAGCTTTCCTAAATTTATGAAATATTGTAAAGGATGAGATCCAGCAGAGTATAAATATACTGATAATTATAAAACCTGCAGACCCTAGATTTTCTTGTAATTCTTGAATTTGATCCCAAAAAAATCCGGAAAGCTTGAATTTTTCCTGTAACAACCCTAGAATTTCAATTCCACCAATGACAGTCGCGATAAAAATTGAAAGGCCAGTCATGGTTAGATTATACCATAATTTCCTTAGTGGTTCTTTAAATGCCCAATTATAAGCACCTGTCATAACAATACTGTCTGTAGTGTCAATCAGGGTCATTCCGCAAGTAAATAAAAGCGGAAAAACCATAATATCCCACGTGGCCATGCCTTTAGCTGCCTGTATGGCGGCAATTCCCAATAAACCGATCTCGGTTGCAGTATCAAATCCCAAACCGAAAAGAAAACCCAATGGTAACATATGCCATTCCTTGGACACCATGCGAAAGGCGGGTTTTAAAATTCTCGATAAAAATCCTCTTGAAGCGAGTATATTATCCATATCCTCGATTGAATAGGATTTATTTGCACGAAAATCTTTGAATATTTTCCAAATTTTCAAAAATATAAAAAAATTGATAAATGCTATGATCAACAAGAAACTGCCGGATACCAAAGTCGCTAAGGTGCCACCAATTAATTGGAATTCATCAATTTGTGTTTTGAACCGATTGGCAAAAGTTGCAACGAGCAGACAAAAAAGAATAACTATACTTGAATGACCAAGAGCAAACCATAATCCAGTGGCAAGGGAAGGTTTTTTATGTTGGGTAAATTGTCTGACAACATTATCAATGGCAGCAATGTGGTCTGCATCCACTGCATGACGTAAACCGAATACCCAAGCCAAAAACGCTGTGTTGAGAAGAAGAGGTGATTGGTAAAATGATTTCAGTGCCCAAATCCATGCAAATATATTTGCAAGTATCAAGAAAAAATAAATGGAAATGACAGATTTTACCGGACGTTTAGGAGAAATTCGCATCAAAATCCTTGAGATATATATTAAAACCCCTTTTATTAAAGTAATTTAACCTTAAATAAAAGGGGCATTAAGATTCAGATTTTAATTTTTTTTACACCGTAAAAGCGAGAGAGCTGCAAAGATACCAACACCATCAAGAGCGAGATCCTGTTTTCTTTTATGTTTCAAACCTGCAGCAAACATGCATGTTGCAGCTGCCAATAGGGTAAGAGCGCCCAATTTAGAGGTTTTTTTGCATAAAAGCATTGATGCCCCAGCAACTTCAAGGCCACCAACTATTTTCATATTGGTTTGAGACCAATTCATTTCAGAAAATCTTTTTTCTTGGATGCTAGCGCCTAAAACCTTGCTTGTTCCACATGCAGCAAATCCCAAACCAACAAGGGTTTTAAAGATTTTTTTGCAACATTTAGCCATAATTATAATCTCCTAAATATGAATATTTTGTAAATAAGTGTAACAATTACCATTCCAAGAAATTAAGTAAATAAATTTGAAATGAACTTATTTAAAACTGTAAATATATTTTACAAAATGCCTGTAAGAAAATCTATATAAATCGAAGATTATGATAAATTAAGCTACAGCTTGTTTTAATGCCGCCGTAATTTCTTTCGTAGTTACATCACCTCCCAAGTCACGGGTTCTGACTTTATCCTCTACAACAACCTTATGAATTGCCTTATCAATTCTTTTTGCAAGATCGTCACGCTTAACATGTTTCAACATTAAGGCTGCGGCTCTCAACACAGCGATAGGATTGGCGCAGTTTTTACCTGCTATATCTGGAGCGGAACCATGAACAGCCTCAAACATTGCCGCTTTTTCACCGATATTAGCGCCTGGTGCAAGACCCAGCCCACCTGTTAAACCTGATGTCAGGTCTGATAGAATATCCCCGAAGAGATTGGTTGTAACGATTACATCGTAGGTTTCGGGTTTTATAACCAGTTCCATCGAACAGGCATCAACAATACGTTCCTCACAGGCAATTTTGCCTTCGTATTCCTTGGCAACCTTGCGACCCTCTTCAAGAAACAGACCGCATAATTCTTTAAGAATATTGGCCTTGTGAACAAGTGTAACCTTTTTACGATTGTTTTGCACTGCATAATCAAAGGCAAATTTAACAATTCTCCGGCATTCTTTACGTGAGGTGTAACCTGCACATGTGGCGATAGCTTTCAGATCATTATCAACAGGGATATGATTTTCCATGGCAGCATAAAAACCTTCGAGATTTTCACGTACTACAACAATGTCAATATTATCAAATCTGCCACCCTGAATAAGAGTTTTGGTGGGACGAACATTTGCATAAAGTCCGAATTCCCTGCGTAGGGTAACATTGATTGAACGGTAACCTTTACCTACAGGTGTTGTCAGGGGTCCTTTCAATACCAGGCCAGTTTTGTGAATACTCTCGATTGTTGACTGAGGCAATGGATCGCCTGATGCATCCACGCCAGCCATGCCCGCAAGTTGTCTGTCCCATTTGAATGGTGCCTGAATGGCATCGAGAATTTCGATAGTTGCACCAACAATTTCGGGACCTATTCCATCGCCTGGGATAAGGGTGGCTGGAATTAGAGATTGATTTGACATAATTGTACCTTTGAATGATTCTAAATAAAAATTAAATCTATGTTAATTTCATATATTTTTATCATCGATCTCGGGGTTAATAAAGGCATCAACTATCAAATGAACGTGCACATTTTCATGAGCCATGTTTGCTCGTTTTTATTCAGATGAGGATAGATCAAATCGGTAATTTGTTTATGATAATTGTTTAACCAATTTTTTTCCTGTGGGGTTAACAAAGTTGAATTTATGATTTTCCAGTCAAAAGGGACAAGCGTTAAGGGTTTAAATTTCAAAAAGTTATCATAAGGAGCCTTGCAAACAAGTAAAAGATTTTCAAGACGGATACCATGATGTCCAGCAAGATAGTATCCTGGTTCATTGGAAAGAATCATTCCTTCTTTTAGGGAAATAGGAAAGGGTTGTGATGATATTCGACAGGGACCTTCATGTACGGAAAGATAACTTCCCACACCATGACCAGTTCCGTGATCATAATTCAAACCGTTCTGCCATAAAGCGTAACGTGCCAATACGTCAAGTTGACTCCCTGTTGTTCCAATTGGAAAAACGGCTGATGAAAGTGCGATATGGCCTTTTAGAACCATTGTTGCCTGTTCACGAATTGAGGAGGGGGCAAATTCTTTCCCCATCCAAATGGTGCGGGTGATATCTGTGGTTCCGTTTTTGTACTGCCCGCCACTGTCAATAAGGTAAAGCTGATTTTCCCTTATAATCGAGTGGTTTGTTTTTGTTGCTTGGTAATGGATAATCGCACCGTTGGAACCGGTGGCAGAGATTGCAGGAAAACTCTCCTCTTTGTAAAATTTTCCCCCGGTTTCTATTCTGAACTGGTTGAGTTTTTCTGCCACTACAGTTTCGGATTTATCAATACCTTGTTTCTCAAGCCAGAATAAAAAACGGCACATTGCAATACCATCCCTGATATGGGCATTTATGGCACCTTTTTGTTCAACTTGATTTTTGCATGACTTGGGCAACAGAATGGGATTTGTACGATAATGAATTGATATTTCTTGTTTTTCGAGAAGTTGAATAAATCCTATCGGTGTCTGATTTTTATCCAATCCTATGACAAAAGATGTGATTTTTCTTAAATCTGAATATATATCATTTCGTGAACATAATTTTACAGTGTGACCAAGAAAATCTGACAGTGTTTCGGAATATTGTTCCTGATCTGCATATAAACATACATGATCTCTATATAAAATTGCAAAAACAAGTGGGATAGGGCTATATGGAACATCGGAACCACGAATATTAAGAAGCCAGCATATAGAGGCTGGATCACAAAATATAAAAGCATCTTCATTGTTGAAAAGTAGTTCTTTTTGCAATTTTTCAATTTTATTATGATGTGATAAACCAGAAAATTCCAGAGGATGAGGTTCAATAGGTTGATTAGGATAGTCTGGTTGATCCAGCCAAAGTGTGTCTATTGGATTATCAGTTATTGGAACAAGTCTTATTTTATTATTTTGTAGTGATTCCAAGTTTTTTTGACTCATTAATCTTGGGTCATATCCTAATTTTAATTTTTGCAGATGATTGTGATCTAAGACCCATGCAAGAGGTGATTTATGGGAAATATGATGATATTCCCATAATTCTTGGTCAAGCTGCTGTTGCATTTGAAGAATATAGCGTCCATCTGAAAATACAGCAGCATTATCCGGCAATACAACAGCTATGCCTGCACTTCCCGTAAATCCAGTCAACCACGCAAGGCGTTCGGCATAAGGAGCGACATATTCATTGAGAAATTCATCCCCGCGATTGATTATAAATCCGTCAAGATGATCTTTTTTTAGTATGGAACGAAGCGAAGACAGTTTTTCTGTATGTTGCATAAGATGATTTTATTCAAGGTTATTAATGATCTTAATTTATTATTTTGTACATGAACAATAGATCCAGCCATTTTTCAAATTTTATTCCTGTTTGCGGTAAGATACCTGCATGTTTGAATCCGAACCATTCATGTAATCGTATCGAGGCCTGGTTATTGGCGGTTATGGCAGCGACCATGACATGTACATTATTTTGGGAGGCATAATTCACAAGATGCTTCATCAGTTTTTTGCCAAGTCCTTGACCCTGGGCTTCCGGAATCAGATAAACCGAATGCTCAACAGTATGTTTATACCCGTCATAGGCCCTGAAATGTCCATATGTTGCAAAACCGAGGATTTTTTGCTGTTCATTGACGGCAACAAAAATCGGGAATCCCTCTTTTTCATGGTTTTCGAACCATACTAGCTGTTCATCATAGGTGCGGACTTTTGTCATCCAGAAAGCCGTTCCATAAATAATCTCTCGATTAACGATCTGGAGGATACTGTTAAGATCCGTAATTAATGCATGGCGGATTTGAATCATGTTTCTCTCGGTTTTTTAAGAATTAATGTCGCCCAATGTCCCTGTGAAACTTTGTCTTCAAGTTTCAGACCCTGTTTTTGATGTGCGGACAATACCATTGCTGTTTGGGATACAAGTAGACCCGATAATATTGCTATACCTTCAGGCTGTAAATTTCTGGCTAGATTTCTGGCCATTTTACATAAGGGGCGTGCAAGAATATTGGCAAAAACAAGATCATATGGAGCTTGCTTTCGAATTGAAGGTGTCAGCCAACCATTACCAACCTCACAATGGACGAAATTCCCCAGTTTGTTTCTTTTAACATTTTCTCGGGCAGCTCGAACGGACCATGGTTCAATATCAACAGCCAGAACCTTTTGATGGAATAAGGCAGCTGCAGCCATTGCCAAAATTCCTGAACCACATCCAAGATCAAGAATTTTACGAGGTTTTTTATAAGCGATCTTTTCAAGGGCAATTAGGCATCCACGAGTTGAACCATGTTCACCAGATCCAAAAGCCACACCTGCATCAAGGGTTAAAACAACACGTGAAGAAGAGATTGGATCGTTTAAATGCGTGCCACGAATAATGAACATATTACCCACTTTTTGAGCAGGAAAAGATTCATATGTTTTTGCAAGCCATCCTTCTGTTTCAGTGGAATGTTTTTGGATTTCTGGAAAGAACTGGGTAAGGCCGCCTGCTAACGTAATTGCATTGTTAAGCTCTTTATCTCCATAGCCTGTATCCTTGATTCCTTCCAATCGCCAAAGATTCTTGTCTTCATTTTCCTCAAATATCCCTACGGTCGGGCAAACCGTGTTCAGGGCCTGTTCAAATATTTCAATATGTTTTTCTGGAACAATTAGTGAAATGGTTTCAAGCGCATTGGCATGTCGTTTAGTTTTTAATGTCATGATGTTTCCGTCACAAAGCTGTCTATAACGTTTTTAATTCCGGTTTTATCGAAATTGATTTCAAGCTTATTCTGTTCAGTCTTTAATACAGTTCCATAACCGAATTTTTGATGAAACACACGGGCACCTACAGGAATATTTTTAGATTTTGGCAAATTTTGACGTTGTTTATTCGGTGTAAAAATATTTCCAAAAGAAATGGTGTCTCGGGTTCCTTTTTCTTTTTTTCCAAAATTCAAATTATCAAAATAATTTGGATTACTATGGTTTCTATTGATTCTGATTGACGGATTTACAATAAACTGGCTGGGTAATTCTTCAATGAAACGGCTGGGAATTGCTGATTGCCAGTTTCCATAAATCTGGCGGTTTGCGGCATAGGATATCACCAGATTTCGCCTGGCACGGGTAATGCCAACATAAGCCAAACGTCTTTCCTCTTCCAAGCCATTCAATCCATTTTCATCCAGTGTGCGTTGTGAGGGAAAAAGGCCTTCCTCCCATCCCGGCAAAAAAACCGTATCAAATTCAAGGCCCTTGGCGGCGTGAAGTGTCATTAAATTGACCTTGTCATCTCCACTCAGTTCATCATTATCCATTATAAGAGAGATATGCTCCAAGAATTCATTCAAAGATTGAAATTCGGACATCGCCCGGAAAAGTTCCCTGATGTTTTCAAGTCTGCCTTCTGATTCAACAGAGTTGTTTTGCTGCCACATCTCAATATAGCCGCAATGATGAATCAGGTCATCAATCGCTTTGAAATGACCACCTTTTTCACTCGTGGATCTTGCCATTTCAAGTTGAAGCATCAGTTGATTCAGTTCACTCGCTACCTTACCCCTGATTATTCCCTGATTTAATGCTTGCTGTGCTGCCATCGTTAGGGAAATATTGGATTCTCGGGAAAGCAGATGCAATTTCTGAAGGGCGGCTTTGCCAATTCCGCGTTTCGGAACATTAATGATTCTTTCAAATGCCAAATCATCTGACGGCTGGGCGACAGTGCGCATGTAAGCGATGACATCGCGTATTTCAGCACGTTCATAAAACCTTACCCCGCTAATGATTTTATAGGGTATTCCCAATCTAATCATGCATTCCTCAAAAGGACGGGTTTGGGAACTGGTACGCATCAGGATTGCCATATCGCCAAATTGTTGTTCCTTTTTGTGAAAATCAATAATATTTTTACAAATGATTCTTGCCTCTTCATCGGAATCATAGGTTGAGAGAATTTTAACTTTTTCTCCTTCAACGGTGGCATTGGCAGCGTGAAGAGTTTTTCCCAATCGTTGCGAGTTAAATGATATCAAGCCTGATGCGGCACCAAGGATAGAGGAGGTTGAACGATAATTATTTTCCAAACGGATAATTTTAGCCCCTGGAAAATCCCTTTCAAATCTCAAAATATTGGTTATATCTGCCCCACGCCAGGAATATATGGATTGATCGTCATCTCCCACACAGCAAATATTGGCTTCTTGTCCATTTTTTTGGGCTAATAATTTTAACCACAAATATTGTATCATATTGGTGTCTTGATATTCATCAACCATAATATACGTAAAATAACGCTGATATTTTTCCAAGATATGTTGATGCTGGCTAAAAATATTAAACATATGCAGCATAAGATCGCCAAAATCACATGCGTTAATTTCCCGCAGGCGTTTTTGATAATGGGCATAAATTGTCTTGATTAGGGAATTTCCGGATTTATTTATTTCATCATTAGGCAAATTATCCGGTGAGTAACCCTTGTCTTTCCAGAACTGGATTGTACCAAGAATTAACTGTGGGGATACTCTTTTTGTGTCGATTGAATAAGCGGGTGTAATTTGCTTGATTAGGCGTAATTGATCATCTGTGTCCAGAATGGTGAAATTAGAGGTTAATTTGACAAGTGTAGCATTTTGCCTTAACATCCTTGCACATATTTTATGAAAACTTCCCAGCCATAATCCCTCGACTGGCTTATTTATAAGGCTGGCAATTCTTTCGCTCATTTCTCTTGAAGCTTTATTGGTAAAAGTCACCGCTAAAATCTGATTGGGATACGCTTTTCCTGAAAGGAGAATATGGGCAAAACGTGATGTTAAAACACGAGTTTTACCGGTTCCGGCACCAGCCAGCACTAGAATAGGACCTTCTGTTGTTTCAACAGCTTTTTTTTGCGTTTCGTTAAGTTGGCTTAGATATTGGGTCATTACGCTTTACAGGATTGAATTAATTTTCAATATTGTTGATAAGGTGATTGATGAAATCAAATGATAACAGGTTGAACATATTAATGGATCATAATTCTTCTTTACCCTCGAATGATAAAGGAAGCAAACCTTTTAAAAATTTGGACGGTAGGGGACATCGCAACCGTATGCGTTCAAAAATTTTATCCAGGGGAACAGATGTTCTCGAAGATTACGAGATCCTTGAAATGCTGTTATATTCAGTCATTCCCAGAAAGGATACAAAACCTTTGGCAAAACAGTTGATTAACCAGCATGGTTCTTTGGGGCATGTTATCAAAGCAAATACAGATTGTATTGATCAGATCATATACAGTAAGAGATTTACTGAATTGATACAATTCATTCAATTGGTGGCTTTGCGTCTATGCATGTCTGATTTAATTGTGCCAACAAGTTTTAAACGCTTGAATGAAATGGTTGTTTTTTTGGAAAAAAACTTTCCAAAACAGGATAAAATCAATCTTAAATCCTTGAGGATAATTTATTTAAACAGTCAATATAACTTCATCAAAGAATATTTTATGGTGTATCCATCAAAAAATTCTGTTGCGTCTATACTAAAGAAAGCAATTGAAAATGATGCGGCTCAAATTGTATTGGTACATTATGTTAATGACGAAATAAATCCTGATATGAAATATCAGATTGAACAATTCTCCAAAATGTTGCAATCAAAGGTTGGTTTTTTTGATTTAAATCTCAGTGAACATTTATTTTGTGTTAATCATCATTATGTTAGTATATTAAAATAATCCAGAACCCAACAAACTGACTGCGTTTATGTTTTACAAATCAAAATCATCCAGTATTTTATCAGTCAATGATCCTGATCCTGTGAATATGATAAACCGACATTCGATTTCACCCTTTTTGATTATTTGTGATCATGCAGGGAAATTCATTCCTGAAAAACTAAATAACCTTGGATTGGAGCCAAATGATCTTGAGCGACATATTGCTTTTGATATTGGAATAAAAGGGGTAGGGAAAAAACTTGCAAAAAAATTAAATGCCACGTTAATTCTTCAAAACTATTCAAGACTTGTCATTGATTGCAACAGAAATCCAAATCATGAAAACCTGATTATTGAAATTAGCGATAAAACAGTTATAAAAGGTAATCTTGATTTGTCTGATGAGGAAAAAAAATCACGTGTTTCATCAATTTACAATTCCTATCATGCTTGTATTGAACAGGATATTGAACGTCGACAAAATGCGCAGATTTCAACCTGTTTAATAGCGCTGCACAGTTTTACACCTCAAATGGATAATATTGAAAGACCTTGGCATGCGGGTATTTTGCATGATCGTTATCCGGAATTCGGATTAATATTCAAAAAATATCTTGAGCGATATTATGAATTTCCAATTGGAGATAATGAACCCTATCGATTAAATGAGAAGAATGATTATTCTGTTCCTTGTCATGCGTTTGGAAGAAAATTGCCATATTTGGAACTGGAGATTCGACAGGATTTAATAAGATCGGAAATTCAGCAAAGGGAATGGGCGGTTCGTCTGGCTTACTTATTGCCACTGACTTTACAGGAATACGGAAAAAGATGAATATTATAACAGGAAAGGCTAAAGTGGCTGCGGTTCTTGGATGGCCAGTTGAACATTCCCGATCTCCTCTGCTTCATAATTTTTGGTTGAATCGGTATGGAATTGACGGGGTTTACATTCCTCTGGCCGTTAAGCCTGAAAATTTCAAAAAAGTCATAATTGGCCTGTCAGCTTCGGGATTTAAAGGATGCAATATAACCATCCCCAATAAAGAAATTGCCTTTTCATGTTGTGATGAGGTTGATGAAATCGCGAGGAAAATAGGTTCTGTCAATACCTTGACTTTTAAAAATGACGGTAAGATATTTGGCACTTCTACAGATGGTGCTGGTTTTATAGAATCCCTTAGGGATCATAACATCAGAATTAAAAATTGTAATGTACTAATACTTGGAGCGGGTGGGGCTGCACGTTCGGTTATTTCATCGCTTGCCCATGAGAAAGCGAAGATTACAATAGCAAATCGCACAAATTCCAGGGCATTGCAGCTTGCTCAAGATCTTGGGACAGGTAATGTCATCGCATGGGATGCCTGGACATCTTTATTGGGTCAATATGACTTACTGGTAAATACAACCTCTTTGGGAATGGAAGGGAAAGAAAGTTTTGATTTTGATCTATCCAAAGCAAAATCAGGTTTGGTTGTTACGGATATTGTCTATGTTCCTCGTTTAACCCCTCTGTTAAAAGTGGCAAAAGAATTCAATTTGAAGACCATTGAAGGATTGGGGATGCTGCTTCACCAGGCCCGTTTCGGTTTTCGCGAATGGTTTGGAGTGGATCCCAAGGTTGATTCCGAGACAATCGAATATGTTGCCAAAACAATTAGAGAATAATATTTCATTATGAAGATATTGGGCGTAACAGGTGGAATGGGTATGGGTAAAACCACTGTATGTTCCCAGTTGCGTAAAGAGGGTTTCCCAGTTTTTGATGCAGACCATGTTGTGCATCAATTACAGGGATCTGATGGTAAAGCTTTACCATTTCTTGCCAAAGCTTTTCCCGGGTCAGTGCATGACAATATACTTGATCGATCCTATTTGAGGAAATTAATTTCACAGGATCGGAATAATCTAAAAAAAATTGAAAACATTATCCTTCCATTGGTTGATATGGAACGAAAAAAATTCATCCAATTTTGGCAGGGAAAAAGAAAATTATGGTGTGTATTGGATATTCCCTTGTTGTTCGAAAAAAAGATAGATCAAGTATGCACCAAAACTCTTTTGGTTAATGCACCAAAGCAAATTCAAAAAATACGCATTATCAATCGAGGTGGAATTTCATGGCAACAGGCTGAAATACTTATTTCCCATCAGCTTCCCAATAGTTTGAAATGTCAATGGGCGGATAGGGTTATTCAAACAGGATTGAATAGGGCATATACTTACATTCAGGTAAAGCGCTTGGCTATATTAATGAAGAAAGATCAATTATGAAAAAAAGGTCTGTCCTTTTTGATACGGAAACAACAGGTGTCAATCCAGATAATGGCGATCGAATTATAGAAATTGCCGCAATAGAGTTAGTCAATGATTTGCCAACAGATAATTTTTATCATGTTTTGATTGATCCAGGGCGAGATATTCCTGTTGAGGCAACACGAATTCATGGATTTACAATTGAAGATCTGCAAGGTAAGCCAAAATTCAAGGATATTGCTGACGAGTTTCTGAATTTTATTCAAAATGATCCCCTGATCGCGCATAATGCACCGTTTGATTTTAAATTTGTAAATTCAGAACTGAAATATATCAATCGTCCAACATTATCACTGGACAGAATGGTTGATACCTTACAAATTGCCCGCGCTCAATATCCATCCTCGCCAAATAGCCTGGATGCATTATGTCGACGGTTTTCAATAGATTTGTCAGAACGCACAACACATAACGCGTTGTTGGACTGTAAATTATTGTCAGAGGTGTATATTCAGCTTACGGGAGGCCGTCAGAGAGGATTGAGCTTTGATAATCAAACAAAGGAAAAAATAAGAAAAACCTATAAAAAAAATCATATTCATCAACCCGTTTTCATGAAAGCCACTGAAAAAGAATTGAAGATTCACAAGGAATTTTTGAATGAGAAAATACCAAATGCCTTATGGAATCATTTTATGAATAAAAATTGATTATTCAATAATTTAATTTGTGAATAGGTTGCATATTAAGAAAATAATCTTTTATTTTAATATACTATATTCAAATTTTGTTTTTTGATTTTATAAGTTTAGGTTAAATAGAATATTTAGAGTCAAAAGGTTGAAAATGGGCAAACGGGATTATTTGTCATTAACAAATTTATTATCATGTTTTTCCATCTGTTCAATGGGTTTATTCTATTCTCATCCTTCTTTTTCAACACCAAAACAAGATCCATATAATACCCTAACAATACAATGGGAAAATGATGCAGCCTCAACCTTGAAAGGAACGTCTGATCAATATTATACAAACGGACTTAGAATAGGGTGGACATCTCCTACTGACACGTTGCCTCAACCTGTTGCGGATATGAATACGTTTCTTTTGGGAAAGGGAATGCAACGAATTCATTGGGGATTGCAGCAGTCGATATTTACACCACGTGATACTCAATCGAGCCAGAGATTGCCACATGATCGACCTTATGCCGGGGTTTTATTAACAACCGTTAATCTTATAAGTGACACGGATGATACGAGGAGTGTGTTTGGTATTCAAGCCGGTGTTTTAGGCCCCGGAGCTATGGGACGTCAGGTTCAAAATGGTTTTCATGCCATTACTGGGGATCACAAAAACCGTGGCTGGCACAACCAGTTAAAGAGTGTGCCTGTTTTTCAGGTTCAAATGGGTAGAACATGGAGATTTCTCGCAGGGCATGCTGGACCGGTTGATTTTGATATCTTACCTTCAGCTAATGGTGCAATGGGGATTTATAGAATTTATGGGCAAATCGGTTCCCTATTCCGTTTTGGACAGGGTCTTGAAAGTGATTTCGGACCTGCAAGAATTGGTTCGGGAAATGACGGTACTGATGCCTATGTTGGAACCCGTTTTGTTAACTGGTATTTATTTGGTGGTGTAGATGGTCAGGCTGTAGCCTATAATGCCACTTTGCAAGGGGATCCCTCTAAATCACATGCGCAACATGTTTCAAAAAGATCAGATGTTGGCGAAATTCTTGCAGGGGCCGCTTTAATTATCAAAGGATATAAAATCGCTTATACCCAAACTTGGCAGACCCAAGAATTCAGGGGACAAAAAAGTGGATTATTTAATTATGGATCTGTTTCCGTATCCTTTAAATTTTGATTTTTCTCTAACGTAAGGCACGTTCCATTATTCTGCTTGGACGATAGGTAAGATAATAAAAACGTGCTGTTGCCAATACAGCAATAACAGCAAGGCCAATAGCCATGCCTGTCCACAATCCTGGAGCTTTATAGTTCAATGAAAATGCAAACCAACCACTCAGTGTATATCCAATTACCCAATAGCTTATCAAAGCAAAGATCATTGGGATTGTGGTATCTTTCAATCCGCGTAATGCACCCATCGCAACGCCTTGCATACCGTCAACAATCTGGAAAAGAGCAACAATTTTCAATATAACGACCGCGATTTCAATTGTTGATTGATTACTGACTGAATGAATATCAATAAAAAGACTGACAATGGTTTTCGGGAAAATGAAAATGATTATACCAATTAGCCCCATAAAAACAGAACCAAGACCGATAGATAAAAAACCTGAATTTTTTGCATACAAAGGTTTTTGAGCGCCAACCCAATAACTTACCCGAACATTGGCGGCCTGAGAAATGGCAAGGGGTATCATGAACGTAAAAGTGGCAAAGCTGTTGGCAATTTGATGGGCGGCAAGTGCATCGGTTCCAAGTAGTCCTGCCCGGAAAGAAGTTGCAAGGAAAAGAAGCATTTCAGCTGCTGAACTGACACAGATGGGCAGCCCCAGACGCATCAAGGGTAAAAGCAAGGACAAATCAATTTTAAAAGGATAAAGATATTGTTTTAAATTCTTTTTGCAATGGGTTACTCCAATAAATAAAATTGTTGAAACCCACAAAGTAATTGTGCTGCCAATTGCTGAACCATACAAGCCCATTTTAGGGGCGCCCCATAAACCATAAATAAAGGCTGCATTTAACAAGGCGTTGATAATTGTTGTTAAAGGTGTTATTTGCAAAAGAATTTTCGAGGCATTAAAAGCTGGTAAAACAACTCTTATTAAACCTGTTCCAACAAGAACAGGGGGCATACCCCATAAGAGAATATCCATAAAATGACTGGATTTTGCAATCATATCAGGATTTTCACCTGTCCACATCAATATAAAGTTTGTCGATTTCAAAAGAAAATAGCAGGGAATACAGAGAATTAATCCAAATATATAGGTTGTCCAATAAATTTTGGATATCTGTGAAATTCTTCTTGATCCTATATATTCAGCAATTAAAATTGCAGCTGAACTCAACGCCGATTGCAAAACAACACAAACAGTAAAAAATAACTGTGTTGTAAATCCACCGATTGCTAAGGTTTCTTTATCGACTTTTCCCAATAAAATCGTATCGGTTACACCCATAGCCATTTGACATAGTTGGGCAAATGCGATTGGTATGGCAATAAAAAAGATCGCAGAAAGTTCTTTTTTCAGAAAAGCTGGTTGAGAAAGTTGCATTATATTTATTTATGACTAATAAAGAATAAAGATTTAATTTATTGAGTGTTGTTTGGACACAATCGAATACAGGATATGAACAAGGTAAAACAATGAATAAGCCAGAAATTTCCCTATATGACAGTCGTCATCATAAGATTTTACCTTTTAAACCATTAGATTCTTTAAATATCCGTTTATATTTTTGTGGCCCTACAGTATACGATTTTTTACATATTGGCAATTTGCGTGCAATGTTAACAGCCGATATTTTGGTAAGATTGTTGCGGAAAATTTATCCTAAAGTGACTTATGTACGGAATATTACGGATGTTGATGATAAGATAAATGCCCGTGCCAGAGCCAATCATGAATCTATTCAAGCATTGACCTGTCGAACGATTGAAGAATTTCATCAAGATATGGCTTCAATGTTTATCTTGCCCCCTGATATTGAACCAAAAGCTACAGAACATATTGAAGACATACAAGAGATGATTATCAGTCTTGTCAGTCAGGGATATGCCTATGAAGCTGATGGTCATGTTCTTTTCTCTGTCCATCAATACAAGAAATATGGGAGTTTATCGGGCCGCAATCCAGATGAATTGCTGGCTGGGGCAAGAGTTGAGATCGCGACTTACAAAAAAAATCCCGGTGATTTTGTTTTATGGAAACCTTCAAATGAGGATGAACCAGGATGGGATAGTCCCTGGGGAAAGGGTAGGCCAGGCTGGCATATTGAATGTTCTGCAATGTCCCATCGTTACCTCGGTGAAAATTTTGATATTCATGGCGGTGGTCAGGATCTTATTTTTCCCCACCACGAAAATGAATGTGCACAAAGTCTATGTTGTTTTCCAGGCAGTCAGTTTGCCAATTATTGGCTACATAATGCCATGCTGTTGGTAAATGGTGAAAAAATGTCCAAGTCTCTGGGCAATTTTTTTACAATACGGGAAATATTGACAAAGCATAATCCAGAAGCATTACGGTTATTATTATTGCAATCTCATTACCGTTCTGTTTTGAATTTCACTGATGAAGCCTTAAAAGATGCTAAAAAGGTTATGGATCGTTTCTATCGCGCCTTGTTGCCTTATGAACAGAATTTTAATTCAGAAATGGATTTACCAGAATTAGTCATGGATGCTTTGGCAAATGATTTAAACACACCCCAAGCTTTGGTGTTTATGCATCAACTTGCAGATAAAGCCTTACAAGGTGATAAACATTCTGCCTTAAAATTGAAACAGGCGGGTCAACAGCTTGGCTTGTTTAATAGTCTACCAACTCAATGGTTTCAAGATATTGATAATGAAGATGAGATTAAGATCTTAATTCAAGAAAGAAATAATGCAAAAAAATCGAAAGATTTTATCAAGGCGGATAAAATACGTGACCAGCTCAAAGCTCAGGGTATCTTATTGGAAGACAGTCCACAAGGTACGACATGGAGAAAAATATGACAGGTCGTGATGGTGGTGCTGATTTGATCCCAGTTGGAAATACACCTGTCGTTATTTTGGTTCGCCCACAGCTTGCTGATAATATTGGCAGTGTAGCTCGAGCGATGGCGAACGGGGGATTGTTCCATTTGCGGTTGGTGGCCCCGCGAGATGGATGGCCACAGCCAAAAGCCTGGAGAGCAGCATCTGGTGCAGACCGTTTATTGGATCATACAAAAGTTTTCGATACGGTAGAAGCCGCTGTTGCGGATTTACAGCATGTTTTTGCAACCTGTCCCAGACCTCGTCAAATTATCAAACCTTTATTAACGGCGCGTGGTGGCGCATGTGAAATGCGGGAAATGACCAATCGTGGATTGAAAATCGGTATTTTGTTTGGGCCAGAGCGAACCGGGTTGGAAAATGAGGATTTTGTTCAAACTGATTATTGGATCCGTTATCCCTTGGATCCAAGATTCATGTCATTGAATTTATCACAAGCGGTTATGATTATGGCTTATGAGTGGTGGATGTCCACTGAAGAAACACCGGAGCGGCAGTTGCAGACTAACAAAACGCATATCGCTACTAAAGGAGAGCTGAATAATTTTATGAATCATTTGATCAGGGAGCTTGATCATTGTGGATTTCTACGCAATCAGGAAAAACGGCCAGGAATGATTCGTAATCTGTATCATCTTTTTCAAAGGGGAGAAGTGACAGAACAGGAATTACGAACCCTTCATGGTGTTGTGGCGGAATTGGTTAAGGGCCCCATGAAATAATTAAATTATTTGATTTGGGATTTGAGCGTAAAGCCAAGTTGCAACCATGCAGTTCCATTGAAGATAAGGTCAAAACCAACCATGAATCCGATAAACCACAGGCCGTTTATTGGATTGACAAAAAGAATAAACCCTAAAATCAAGCCAAGAATACCACTGAATACCAACAACCCCCATCCTTTGGTATTTTTATTGTTAAAAGCAATCATAAGACGCATGATTCCACCAAAACAAAAACAAATACCAAGAAAAATGGTAATTATAACCGAACCATTAACAGGTTCACGAATCAATAATATACCGCCAATAAGATAAATGATACCGCATAGGGCTGACCAGAGAAAACTGCTCCAATCTTTAAGATAACAGGCGTGAATGAGTTGGGCCAAACCTGTAATAATTAATAAAATTCCAATAATTATAACCATTGCAATTGTTACAAAAACCGTGTCAATTAGGCACAGAATGCCGGTAATCAAACACAATATTCCCAATCCTACGAACCATTTCCATTTTTGGGCTATTAATTGATCCATTATGATCTCCGAAAAAATATTTTATAATTTTGTAAAGCGGTTAATTGTAGTTAGTTTAATTTTTTTTATGAAATTAATCTATTTATTTATTAATAAAATCAGTCATAATTTGGTATGAACAGATAGTTAACGATATTTTTTTATTTCATTTTATAAATCATTAAGGTTCATAATGAAAAACATTATTGTTATTCTTGCCGCTACTTTTTTTATATGCACATATCCTGTTCGTTCCCATGCATATGAAAGCCATTTATCATACTGGTTCGGTCAATTTGAAAAAATTCTCTATCTACCCTCTGCTGAATATTGTTACAGATTAGGTGTAAATTATTTAACAGGTAAAGGGGTTCAGAAAAATGAGAGATTAGCCCTTATATTTTTTACACAATCTGCCAGCGGAGGATTTGCGCCAGCACAATTTGTTTTAGGTCGATTTTATGCCTTGGGTGTTATTGTGCCGCAAGATTATAATAAAGCGATTGAATGGTTTAACTATTCCGCAGGACAGGGGAATGCTGAAGCTCAGTTTTATTTAGGTAATTTGTATCAGAATGGTGAAGGGATTGAGCAGAATTATGACAAAGCGTTTGATTATTTTCATAAGGCTGCTTTGCAAGGGAATCTAATGGCTCAATCCGCTCTTGGAATTATGTATTTAGAAGGTAAGGGATGTAAACAAGATTTTTTCAAAGCCTTTCAATGGACCCGTAAATCTGCAGAACAAGGAAATAGTTTTGCCCAGTATATCCTGGGATCATTATATGATACAGGTAAAGGCACAGATTTAGATTATTTCAAGGCGAAAGAATTGTATCAGAAGTCAGCTGATCAGGGATATGAGGGCGCTTTATACAAGTTGGGAACAATGTATGAAGCGGGTCACGGTGTATTACAGGATTTTCAGATGGCTCTTTTCTATTATCATAAAGCTGCAGATCAAGAAAATACGGATGCCCAATTGCGACTTGGGGAAATATATCATGAAGGGAAGTTGGTTCCTCAAGATGAGGCCACGGCAAAAGAGTATTTTAAACAATCATGTTTAAATAGATCTCAAAAAGGCTGCGACAAATATAGGTTGTTGAATACGAAATAATTTTAAATTTTTTTTAATATTATTCAAACTGTTAATTATTTGACAATTCATTAAAGTTTGAATATATAGGCTTCTACTGCCAGAAAAGTGGTTTATCTTTATCCAAAGAAGTGATGAGGTTACTTTGTATCAAATATAAACCCGTCTTTGATGCGAGTTAAAGAACTACTGGTACAATAAAATCTAATATTGCTTTACCTCAATGCGATGTTTTAACATATATAAAGAAAGATATTTAGACGTATGAGTAAGCGTTTACAAAGCAAATATAAAATTAACCGTCGTTTAGGGGTTAATTTGTGGGGACGTGCTAAATCACCGGTTAACAAGCGTGAATATGGTCCTGGTCAACACGGTCAACGCCGCCGTGCAAAGCCTTCCGATTTTAGCGTTCAGTTAATGGCTAAACAAAAACTCAAGGGATATTACGGAAATATCAGTGAAAAGCAATTCCGTCGTTATTACGCTGAAGCATCTCGTCGTAAAGGTGATACTTCTGAAAACTTGATCAATTTGTTGGAACGTCGTTTGGATGCTGTTGTTTATCGGTTAAAATTTGCATCCACTCCATTTGCTGCACGTCAGTTCATTAATCATGGACATATTTTAGTAAATGGCAAGCGTGTTAATATTCCATCATATTCATTAAAAGATAATGATGTTGTTGAAGTTAGGGAAAGATCAAAACAACTTGCCATTGTACTGGATGCTGTTCAAAGTAAAGAACGGGATATTCCTGAATATTTAGAGGTTGATCATCGTCAAATGAAGGGTTCATTTGTTCGTACGCCAAAATTAAATGATGTTCCATATCCTGTAACTATGGAACCCAATTTGGTTGTCGAGTTTTATTCTCGTTAATCACATTTTATTTTTATACAAAAATGCCGAGCAATTTTTTTGCTCGGCTTTTGTGCGTTTATTGTTTTCAATATAAATTTAGGTCTGCTTGATGTTAGATACAGTTCAGAGTCTGGATAAAGAAATTTCCCGTCGTCGCACTTTCGCTATTATTTCCCATCCTGATGCGGGTAAGACGACTTTGACTGAACGTATATTGCATGCTGGCGGGGCTATACAGATGGCGGGAAATGTCCGTGCTAAAAGGGAACAGCGTCGAACTCGTTCGGACTGGATGAATATTGAAAAGGATCGCGGTATTTCAGTTGTAACTTCTGTTATGACGTTTGAATATGGTGGTTGCATTTTTAACTTGTTGGATACGCCTGGCCACGAAGATTTTTCTGAAGATACATACAGGACTTTGACGGCTGTTGATGCCGCAGTTATGGTTATTGATGCGGCAAAAGGGATTGAGGCAAGAACACGGAAACTTTTTGAAATTTGTCGTTTGCGCGATATACCGATTGTAACCTTTATCAACAAGATGGACAGGGAATCTCAGGATCCTTTTGAATTGCTTGATGAAGTGGCCTCTACACTGGCTCTTGAAACAACACCTTTAACATGGCCTGTGGGACGGGCTGTCAAATTTTTGGGTGCTTATGATGTTCGGAAACAAACCATGCGCCTAAAAGAGGGAATTCCAGAAACAGATGATCGTGTTATAGCATTAAAAGAAGAAGTGGAATTAGTTAAGGCTGCTCTGCCGGAATTTAATATTGATGATTTTAAGGCAGGTTTTTTAACTCCGGTTTTTTTTGGAAGTGCGATTAAGGAATTGGGGGTTCATGATCTTTTGGATGCATTGGTTGAATTTGGCCCAAGTCCACGAAATCAGGAAAGTGATCAACGTCTGGTGGCGGCAAATGAACCATCAATGACTGCCCTTGTATTTAAAATTCAGGCAAATATGGATCCAAATCATCGGGATCGTATCGCCTTTGCCCGTATTTGTTCTGGACGTTTAGAACGAGGTATGAAATTGAAACATACCCGTACAGGAAAAACTTTTGCGTTACATACGCCTCAGTTTTTCTTTGCACGAGACAGACAATTGGCAGAAGAGGCTTTTGCAGGAGATGTTGTTGGAATTCCCAATCATGGCACATTACGTATTGGAGATACCTTGACGGAAGGAGAGGAGCTTCAATTTACAGGAGTACCCTATTTTGCCCCTGAAATATTACGACGGGTTCGCCTTGCTGATGCGATGAAAGCCAAGAAATTAAAACAGGCATTAATTGAGCTTGCAGAAGAGGGCGTTGTCCAGCTTTTTAAACCACAGGACGGGTCTTCGCCTATTGTTGGTGTGGTTGGAATATTGCAACTTGATGTCTTACAGACGCGTTTGAAACATGAGTACTGCGTTGAAATAGGATTTGATACTGTATCTTTTACACAGGTCCGTTGGTTTGAGGGTGAAAAAAACAAAATTGAGAAATTTATTAATTCCAACAGAAGTGCCATTGCTGATGACATAGACGGAGATCCAGTATTTCTGGCCACTTCTGAATTCATGATGCAACGGACTGTTGAAATGCAAAAAGACTTAAAATTTCATGATATCAAACAGATCGGCATTGTTAAAAACAGCTAGTCATATCCTATTATTATCTTTATAGCTGGCCTTGATTAAATATCTGGTGGATGGAATTATTGGTTTAGGTAAAAGGGTTAAATCGGATATGCATATAAGTTCATCATATTCTGAGTTGCCTTCTTTTTGCCAATAATTATATATTTGTTGAAAATTCAAGTGTGTTTTCAGCATTATTCCGATATCGATTATTCCTTTTTCGGGATGTTGAGTTGCAATAAGAATGCGGCTATTTGAAAAAAAATCTTTTTTTAATCCAAGTTCTTCTCTTGCCTCCACAAATAATTGTTCATGCAAATTTACAGTCTTTTCTTCATGACGTGATTCCACGCTACCTGCAGGGGCACATTGCCAGTAATTGGGTAGATAAACGCTGTTACTGTTTCTTTTTCCAAGAATAAAACCATCATCGCAAAAAATTAAACCTGTTACAGCCAAAGGTTTAAGACAAAGAAATTCATTGAATTCCTTATTTTCCATTTGGGCCGAAACATATCTATATTCTGTCCAATATCCCGCTATTTGATGGGGTAATATCAAAGTAGCGGTAAATACACGTCCATTAAACAATTTTGGGTATAATCTTTTTTTGGCAACCCATAAATTTTCAATCCGTTTTTCAAGATTTATAGATAATTCAGTTTTATAATCTATCAGTTTTACGGAACATTCTGGGTATAAAGCAAATGTTTTCCATTCCATTTTATTATCTTTGAATGTCATAACGGAAACATTTTTGGCTGGGAGACCTGGATTCGAACCAGGGCTGACCGGGTCAGAGCCGGTAGTTCTACCGCTAAACTATCTCCCAATATATTTAATGTGGATGCTTATATCATGTAAAAAATTATAAAACAAGGGTATGGTAAAATAAATTAATTACAAAAATTTTTAGTTATTTTAATAAAAAAATCCAAATTAATAATAAATTGTGTTAATATTAAGGAGCTATACAAAAAATAAGGAATTAACTTTGACTGGATAAAGTAATTAGGGCGTAAATATGTTTGCGGCATTGGATTTAGGCACAAATAATTGTCGTCTGCTGATCGTGTCATCTGATCGTGGCAGGTTGAGAATTGTTGACCATTATAATCGAGTAGTTCGATTGGGTGAGGGATTGTATGAAACAGGTCAGTTGAGTCAAGCTGCCATGGAACGTACAATGGTTGCGCTCCGACATTGTGCATCCAAAATTGAAGGTAAAAGATTTTCCGCCTTTTATGCTGTCGCTACCGAAGCTTGTCGACGCGCCTCAAATGCTGATCATTTTCTTAGTCAGGTTTTATATGAAACAGGACTGAAAATTAAGGTTATTTCACCACGGGAAGAGGTTGAGCTGGCTTTGGCCGGCTGCAATTCATTTTTATATGACAATGTGTTGAAACGTAATAAGACTAAGGCACTATTATTTGATATTGGAGGTGGTTCCACTGAAATTGCATGGGTTAAAATTGATTTTGCGCGACGAAAATATATTTTGATTGGATGTTTCAGTATACCTGTTGGCATTCTTACGTTAAGGGAGCAATTCAATATTGCCACTTTGCAGAATTACTATCAAATGTTTGATTTTGTTTTATCCAAGGTCATGGAATTCGAGGCCATTCACCGTATTCAGGCAGAGATTGTAAGAAATCAGGTTCAATTCATAGGGGTAAGTGGAACTATAACCACCCTTGCAAGCATTTTGTTAAATCAAAACAAGTATAATCGTGCGGCGATTGATGGTTTGTCTTTGCAAACAGCCCAACTTAAGGAAATAATCAGGACTTTGCTAGATCAGAAATTCAAAGAGACTGAAATTCTTTCTGACCGATATAAAAAAAGAATTCATTATCTTTTACCTGGATGCGCAATATTTGATGCCATACATACCTTGTGGCCCGCCAATGACATTGTCGTTGCCGATCGGGGTATTCGGGATGGAATAATTGCCAAAATGATGACAAACAAGTTAAGAAACTATTATAAAAATCATCATTATTTGTTAAACCAGTAATAAATTTAATTAATCAGTATAATTAAAGTAAAAACTATGAATAAAGATAATGCGAATTCGAATTCGCGCAAAAAAAAGAAATCGCGTTTTGATACTGGATTGACGGTTACCTTAAAAAAAACAAAAGGACGTTCAACATCTCAACAAAGATGGTTGACGCGTCAGTTGAATGATCCTTATGTAAAAGCTGCGCAACAGCATGGCTGGCGGTCCCGTGCCGCTTATAAGCTGATAGAGTTAAATGATAAATTTCATTTTTTAAAAAAGGGGATAAAGGTTGTTGATCTGGGTGCAGCGCCAGGAGGATGGTCTCAGGTTGCGGTATATCACAAGGCATCCAAAGTTGTGGGTATTGATTTGTTGCAAGTTGAACCAGTTATGGGAGCTGATATTTTTCAGGGAGATTTTACAGAGCCCCATAATCTTGAAGTTTTACTGGATAAATTAGAGGGTAAGGCGGATCTGGTCATGTCTGATATGGCCCCTAATACGACAGGACATGCAGCAACGGATCATATAAGAATAGTTAATTTGACAGAACAGGCTTTGGACTTTGCAATAAAAATTTTAAATTTGAATGGAGTTTTCATTGCCAAAGTTTTCCAGGGGGGAAGTGAAAAATTGATGTTAAATAACCTCAAGCGATCCTTTAAAATTGTAAAACATGCAAAACCTCCAGCAAGTCGTAAGGAATCCAGAGAGTTATATGTGATTGCTACAGGGTTTAAAGGGAATAATTCCGAAGATAAATCGTGAATGTGTTGATAAAATTTCAAGGATAATTTGATTTTGTCACTATTTGACACAAAATTGATTTTTGACTTGTCTAATCACAATTTTTTAGGTATGAAGAATTGCCAATAATTGGAACCCGATTTTTTTTTCGGTTATCCCTTTTTATCTTTAATTTTCTAATTTTTAATAAAGGGTACCATAAATGGCACATTCTTCTATTTCCCAAAAACATATTCGAGAAGCCCTTGCTTTTGATGATGTTTTGATTATTCCAGCAAAATCTAATGTATTGCCTAATCAGGCTGATGTTCGGTCCAATTTGACCCGATCTATCCGTTTGAATATACCCTTGATTTCATCAGCCATGGATACAGTAACAGAATGTGCAATGGCCATTGCTATGGCACAAAATGGAGGAATAGGGGTTATTCATAAAAATCTATCCATTCAGGAACAGGCCAATCAGGTCAAGCAGGTAAAGCGCTTTGAATCGGGAATGGTGGTTGATCCGGTAACTGTTCATCCTGAACAGACTTTAGAAGAAGTTATTGCAACAATGAAACGCCATAACATAAGTGGACTCCCTGTTATTGAAAAAAATACGAATCGGCTTGTTGGTATTGTCACGCATCGTGATGTCCGGTTTGCAACAAATGCAAAACAACCCGTTGCGGAGTTAATGACAAAAGATAACCTGGTTACAGTCAAAGAGGGTGTGAGTCCCGATGAAGCTAAAAAACTGCTTCATCAAAATCGTATTGAAAAATTGCTTGTCGTTGATAAAAATGATTGTTGTGTCGGAATAATGACTGTCAAGGATATGGAAAAATCAGTCGTTTATCCTTTGGCCAACAAGGATCAATATGGTCGTTTACGTTGTGCTGCTGCCACAGGTGTTGGTGAGGACGGATATAAACGGGCTGTCACGCTTATAGAGGCTGGTGTTGACGTTTTGGTCGTAGATACGGCACATGGACATTCCCAGGGTGTTTTGGACTCGATAGGGCGCCTCAAGAAAAATTATGCTGACGTTCAAATTATTGCGGGAAATATTGCGACACCAGAAGGTGCTCAAGCATTGATTGATGTTGGCGCTGATGCAGTAAAAGTTGGAATTGGTCCAGGTTCAATCTGTACAACCCGTGTTGTTGCAGGGGTAGGAGTTCCCCAATTTTCGGCAGTAATGGAAGTGTCTGAAATTTGTCATGCTGCCAATATTCCTTTAATAGCAGATGGTGGAATTCGCACGTCTGGCGATATTGTTAAAGCTATCGGTGCGGGTGCAGATGTTGTCATGATTGGATCTTTACTGGCAGGTACTGATGAAGCTCCTGGTGAAGTATTTCTATATCAGGGACGTTCCTATAAATCATACCGCGGAATGGGAAGTCTTGGTGCCATGGCTCGTGGATCTGCTGACCGTTATTTTCAACAGGATATCAAGGAAAGCCATAAGCTTGTTCCTGAAGGCATTGAAGGGCAGGTACCATACAAAGGGGCGGCAGAAGGAGTTATACATCAGATGGTTGGCGGCTTGAAAGCAGGTATGGGATATACTGGCAATGCGACGATTGAAGAAATGAAAAAAAATGTTCAGTTCCGTAAAATTACGGGAGCGGGATTGAGGGAAAGCCATGTTCATGATGTTGTAATTACGCGTGAAGCGCCTAACTATCATCATAATTAAATAATAAATTTGTCTATCAGATATTTAAGTAAAGACGTATGACCCCTTCAGCACAAATATCGGCAGTGATTGAACTGCTTTTAGCTATTCAGAAAGAAAAATATATTCCGGCAGATTCAACAGCCAATCGGTTTTTCAGGCGGCGCCGTTATATTGGAGGAGGGGATCGTCGTTTTGTTTCAGGCAAAGTTTGGGAAATTTTACGTTGTTACCGAAAGTTGGAATGGTGGCTGAAAAGAATAGGTAGTCCGATCAATCCTCGTATGATGGTCGCAGCTTATTTGGTTTTGTCAGGAAATTCTATACCTAAAGTGCATAATTTTTATTCGGGTGAAAAATATGCTCCATTATTGTTAAATAGTAACGAAATTTTATATTTGCAATCTTTGGTAAACAAACCGTTTGTTTCCGATGAAATGTCCAAAGCGGTAATTTATGAAGTTCCAGATTGGGTATATCCTATCATAAATGGCCAATACGGGGATCAGACAGAAAAAGAACTTTCAACGTTGTTGGAACCAGCCACTCTTGATTTGCGCGTCAATTTTCTAAAAGTGGAAGATCGATATAAGGCTAGGGAGATTCTAGCATCTGAAAATATACAAACAGAATTAATGAATATTTCTCCATGGGGATTGAGAGCGCAAGGAAGACAATCCATAACATCCACAAATGCTTTCAAAAATGGTCTGGTTGAAATTCAAGACGAAGGTAGCCAATTAATTGCACTCATGACCGGTGTTAAATCGTCAATGCGTGTCCTGGATTATTGCGCGGGAGCCGGAGGTAAAACGTTGGCTATGGCGATGATGATGGAAAATAAGGGGCATATTATTGCATCAGATATTTTTCCCGCTCGGTTAAATGCCGCTCAAAGTCGTTTGCGAAGGGCAGGTGTTTTTAATTGTGAAACCCATATTTTTGCTGAAGATGCAAAATGGTTAAAAAGGCGTGTTGAAAGTTTCGATCGTGTTTTGGTTGATGCACCTTGTAGCGGTACCGGAACTTGGAGACGTAATCCTGATGCGCGTTTAAAGTTTAAGGAAAATGATTTATTGGAACTTGTTGAAAAACAGGCCCACATTCTTGATTCTGCAGCGAGAATGGTAAAAAAAGGTGGAAGATTGATATATGCAACCTGTTCAATATTACGTCAGGAAAATCAAGATCAAATCAATAATTTTCTGGAAAGAAATAACAATTTTTCACTCGTAGAGCCTGATACGATTCCAGAATTGTTACCCAAAGAATTCATGAAGAAAACAAGTTTTCAATTAACACCAGCGCAAAATCAAACGGATGGTTTCTTTTGCACGGTTATGGTGAAGAATTAATTTATTTCTTTCCTGTAAAAATAATTAACAACATATTCCATGGTTAATCCCTGAATTAAAACGGTTAACACTACGCACCCATAACATATGAGCAGGATTTCATTTTTTGGAAATATATTGGGGAGAGATAAGGCTATTGCCAGGGAAATGCCTCCTCTTAGTCCTCCCCATGTTAGAATGGAAATCAAACCCTTCGGGTTTGAATCCTGATATAATAATACAAAACCACTTAGACTGAGGGCTATGAAACGTGTAATTGCCAGAAATGGAAAAGCCAGGAATGTGATAACCAGAATATGATAACTGAAAGGGATGATGACAATCTGCAACCCAATTATCAAAAATAGCATTGTGTTGAGGATTTCATCAATTACATGCCAGCAGTAAATAACCGAATCACTTTTTTCCGCAGGCTGTTTTTGAAGATGGTTACCGATCAATAAACCGCTTGCCACAACTGCAATGGGACCTGACATGTTAAGATCACTTGCGATAGAAAAGGTACCTGCCGCCAAAGCCAGTGAAAATAATATGGTAATTTCGTTGTGGGACAATCGTCTGATTATAAAAATAACAATGGTGGCGGTTATAATACCCAGAAGACCACTGCCAACAATCTCTTTTATGCTAATCAAGAATAGACTGGTTGTGGATGGGGTCTTTTGATGAATGATTACGGATAAAAATGTTGTAAAAGCAATTAAAGCTATACCATCATTGAAAAGACTTTCTCCAGCAAAAATTGCTTGTAACCGTTTGGAAAGGCCTAGTCTGCCGAACATACTGATAACTGAAACCGGATCTGTCGGGGCTATAATAGCGCCTAGGGTGAGACACCAGAGTAAAGAAATGGGAATAGAAAATAGATAAAACAGAACCCAAAAAACAAGACCGAGAAATAATATCGATAATAAAGTGCCAATAATTGTCAAGGAAGCAATATTATAGCGAGCTTTCCACAACTCATGTAATGAAATTTGCAAACTTCCTGCAAAAAGCAGAAATGCTAGAGCACCATTGAGAAGCAAAGTGGGAAAATTGATTTGTGAGATAATTTTCTGTGCAAATGAATATCCGGAAACAAATGAAAGGAAATAATCCGAGATAAACAGGATTATTGAAAATATGAATGCGGCAATCATGATCCCTATGGTCATGGGAAGTTTGAGATATTTCAGATTAATTGCCCCGCAAATTGCGGTAAGAAGAAACAATAAAGAAATAAGGGTCAGTATACTCATGTTAATTTCCCTTTATTATCATAGATATAATTTTAGGGTAATTTGAGTTTAAGTAAATTATTTTTGAGCTATAAAATTGAAAATTTTTGTAATTTTTAGTTAAAAATTATTAAAAATTAACGTAATTTTGAGTATAAAGATACTAATCTCTAACTTCATCCTTATATGTAATAGGGATATGGTTTTAAAAGAAGGGTAAATTCAATGACAGGCATTCATCCTGTTTTAGTGGTTGATGATGATCCAAAGTTAATTGAAACGCTAACCGAACAATTGCAAGAAAATCAGGAATTTGAGGTTTCAAGTGCCTTAACGGTAAAAGAGGCCAAAAACAAAATTCTGGATTCTGATAAGCATTATGATGCAATCATATTGGATGTGATGCTTCCAGATGGCGATGGATGTGATCTATGTGCCTATTTACGTAAGGAAGGTTGCAGAACGCCCATTATCATGCTGACGGGTTCAGATAATGAAGAGGATGTTGTGAGGGGGCTTGATGCAGGCGGTAATGATTATGTATCAAAACCATTTCGCATTGCCGAGTTACTGGCAAGATTAAGGGCACAGATGCGTATTTTTGCTAGTAGTGAGGATGCTGTTTTCACAATTGGCAATTATATTTTTCGTCCGTCTGCAAAGTCGTTGCAGGAACAGGATTCAAATCGTCGGATCCGTTTAACTGAAAAAGAGGCTGCCATACTCAAATTTTTATATCGGTCAGGATCAAGACCAGTACCAAGACAAGTTTTGTTGAATGAGGTTTGGGGATATAATTCAGCGGTGACAACCCATACACTTGAGACCCATATTTATCGTTTACGCCAAAAAATCGAGCCTGATCCTTCGAATGTAACCCTTCTGATAACTGAGGCTGGTGGATATCGGCTGAGCTCAATTTCTGATAAAAAAGAAGAATAGTTATTTATTTTAATTCAAGCATGATTGGGACATGATCAGAAGGTTTGTCCCAGTTTCTAGCCTCTTTAAAAACCTGAATTGTTTTTAGGTGTGATCGTAGATCTGGGGAAATCCATAAATGATCCAATCTTCTTCCCCGGTTTGACTTTTCCCAGTTACGGTTTCTATAAGACCACCAGGTATATAGTTTTTCGTGGGGAGGAATTATTTCACGCATTGCATCAATATAACCCGTATGTAACCATTGATTGAGTTTTTCAGTTTCAATGGGTGTATGACTGACAATTTTCAATAATTGTTTGTGGTTCCATACATCATTTTCCAAGGGTGCAATATTAAAATCACCTACAAGAATTGAACTGGTCTCCTTATTTTGAGAAAACCATTCTTTTGTTTCTGTCAGGAAATCTAATTTATGTTTGAATTTTGGATTTATAGTTGGATCAGGTTCATCCCCACCTGCAGGAATATAGAAATTATGAAGGTTTATTTTTTTATTTTTATAATTGAATTGAACTGAAATATGTCTGCAGTCACTTTTACCGCACCATTGTCTGGTATTGGAAACATGGTATCCTAATGGATGTTTTGATAAAATACAAACGCCGTTATAACTTTTCATTCCTTTAAAAAGACAATTGTGAAAACCGAGCAATTCTATTTCAGATCGGGGAAAAAGAGGATCAGGGACTTTTGTTTCCTGAAGGCATAAAATATCGGGATTTGCTAATTCTATCAGTTGTTTTAACAAGGGCAAGCGTAACCTTAATGAATTAATGTTCCAACTAATAATACGCATATAGAAATTTCAAATTTGAAAGGGGAAAATGATTATAATTTAAAATAAATTCAAATTAAGAGAAGAAGGTCAATTTAGGAATTTAATCAGTAAATGTCCAGTAAAAAATAAATAAATCTTAATATTGAAAATTGTGGATAATTACATTATTGAAATTAAAATTTTCATTTTGTCCACTATTGGACTTGACAGTGATTTTAGGGTTTGTGATAAATTAGTTAAAAATATTGAATAATTCCATGTAACAATAAAAATGATTAAAAATCAATGAGTTATATTAATTGCTTAAAAATTAGGCAAAATATATAAGGGCTTGATAAACTGCCTTTTACATCCATATATTAGATATTCATCCATAGAGTTATCCACAAGATCAGTGGAGAAGTAAGATAAGTCTTAGAAAATAAAAGGATAACAGAACTTATTTGTGATGATGGTAAAAAAAATGCAATGAAACTTCATGATTACAAACCTTTGGATTCGTATAAGGGAACAAAAGCAATTAAGCATGCTTTAAAAACAATGCCCAAAACGGCAGGGGTTTATCGTATGCTTAATGAAAAAGGGGAAGTTTTATATGTTGGTAAAGCAAAAAATTTAAAAAAACGCGTATCCTCCTATACACGCTTGACACAATTGACCGAGCGTATACGTAAAATGATTTTGCAAACGACTTCCATGGAAATTATAACAACCTATACGGAAGCTGAGGCTCTACTACTTGAAGCCAATCTGATTAAAAGTCTTAAACCACGATATAATATTTTGTTGAGGGATGATAAATCATACCCCTGGTTAGTTATAACAAAAGAAAAATGGCCTAGAATTGATAAACATCGGGGAAAAATATCCAAGAGAAATTATTATTGGGGGCCGTTTGCTTCGGTTGGGGCAGTCAATCAGACTCTTGAGCTTTTACAGAAAATATTTCTGTTAAGAAGTTGTGAAGACAGTATTTTCAATTCCAGAAAGCGTCCATGTTTGCTTTATCAGATCAAACGATGTTCTGGTCCTTGTGATAATCGTGTTAGTAAAACAGATTATGATGATCTCATAAATCAAGCAAAATCATTTCTTTCTGGAGAAACAAACATTATTCAGCGGCAATTGGCTAACGAAATGGAAAAGGCGTCAGAACAATTGGATTTTGAACGTGCCGCGGTGATGCGTGATCGTATTCGGGCCTTTACCTATGTTCAAACAAATGGAGTAATTAATCCTGCTACAATTGACAACGCTGATATAATAGCATTTGCGCAAAAAGGTTATCTAACCTGTATTCAGGTGTTTTTTATTAGGGGGGGAAGAAATAATGGCAATCGTGCTTTATTCCCGATACAAACAGAGGATCAAAGCCCCGAAGAAATTTTGGACGCCTTTTTGGGACAATTCTATGAAAATAAGCCGCCGCCATCACAAATATACATGAATATTAAATTATCTGACCAAGCGCTGATGAGTAAGGCATTAAGTATGAGGGCATCGAAAAAGGTAAGCTTGTATGTACCAAAAATAGGGGAGAAAAGGGCAGTTGTTGATCATGCGGTACATAATGCCCATATGGCGCTTGATCGGAAATTGGCTGAAACTGCATCACAAACAAAATTATTAGAACAGGTTCGTGATATTTTTCATCTGTCTGATATTCCGAAAAGAATTGAGATTTACGATAATAGTCACATAATGGGTACCAATGCATATGGGGCAATGGTTGTGGCTGGACCTGAAGGTTTTATCAAGTCTGGTTATCGTAAATTTTCAATTAAATCTGATATCACCCCTGGAGATGACTTTGGTATGATGCGTGAAGTTTTATTCAGACGTTTTAACAAGGGTAAAATTGCTGATTGGCAGAATTTCCCTGATTTACTGTTAATAGATGGTGGTGCGGGACAGTTTTCGGCTGTTGATGCAATTTTGAAAGAGCTCGGGATTGAAAATGTCGCCTTGGTCAGTATTGCCAAAGGACCGGACCGGAATGCAGGGAGAGAGTGGTTTTTTACACGTGATCAAAATCCTTTTCAATTGTCCGAAAGAGATCCTGTTCTGTATTATCTGCAACGATTAAGAGATGAGGCGCATCGATTTGCCATTACCACTCATAGAGTGGGAAGATTAAAAAGCATAGAAAAATCCGAACTGGATTCAATTCCGGGTATAGGTAATAAGAGAAAACGTAATCTACTAAACCATTTTGGTTCTGCCAGCGCCGTTAAAGAGGCCAGTGTTGCGGATTTAGAAAATATTCCAGGTATTAATAGAGTATTGGCTGAATCAATATATGATTATTTTAGACCTGGTGTATATAAGTAACAAATATAAGAAAATATATATTTTTTATTCCATTTTTTTTATAAAATGTTAAATAACTATTTTGATAAATGTTCAGCCGTGATCCTAAATAGAAATGTTTTATAATTTACCTAATTGTCTTACCTTGTCCCGTATAATTATAATACCATTGGTGGCTGTTCTTGTAATGGTTCATAAGCCGGTAACAGATTTATTGGCCTGTATACTATTTATTATCGCTGGTATTACGGATTATTTAGACGGTAAGCTTGCCCGTGCATGGCAACAGCTTTCCGACTTTGGAAAAATGTTTGATCCCATTGCGGATAAATTACTGGTAGGTATCATATTGATTGTTATGGCTGGTTACGATCGTCTTCCATACGGTGGACTGATTCCTGCAATGATTATCTTGGCAAGAGAAATACTGGTCAGCGGATTAAGAGAATATCTTTCCTCTTTCGAGATCAGCCTACCTGTCACAAAACTGGCAAAATGGAAAACAACTTTTCAAATGGTGGCTATTGGTTTTTTACTTGCTGGAGATAGCAGTGCAGAATTATTGAACATTAACTGGTTTCCGGTTAATGTTATCGGATCGATATTATTATGGATTGCGGCAATTTTAACTATGATTACGGGTTGGGGTTATATTCATACGGGTATCAGATTTATTAATAAAACGGATTTTTAAAAAGCTTATATTTGAATTTTATCTTGTTGGATATGTATTTTTTTAAATTATGTATCATCAAATTTTTAAAACGGATGGAGAACAATCATGCGGAATTATGCTGCACTTATTACCACATTTTTGATATTAAGTGGGTGTTCCGGGATAGATAAATTTTTTGATGATACCGTTTCTTTACCAGGAAATAATCCCGAGGCTCCAGAAGGATATGCGGAAAATATGCAAAGGGTAAAAGGCAATATGGCGATAGCTACAACCCCTTTGTTACCTCAAAGTGAAAATATTTGGCCCTCTCGTCCTCCTGCATTACCTACGTTGAGTGATGTTGCGAGTGATGATAAAAGTTTCTCCCTATCAGATTACAGTAGAGCGGCAGGTGGTGATGTAGACAGCGTAACGCATGATCAAATCAATAAGCAATCTGTTCCTGTTGATTTTCCAGAAGATGGTAATCTGAATGTTGGGGAACAATATCAGATCAAAAATGGAATGACGGATTTCATCAATGGAAGGCTGCCTGACTCAATTAAGGATCAGGGAGCGAAATATATTGAAAAAGGTAAGGACGCCCCAGTAATCGTTCCGAATGGGGATGGAACCAGTACCATTATCAATTCCAGGGGTGTTGTAAAGATTATCCCGGATAGCCAATTGCCGACATCTAAAAATGAAAGTAAAAAAGGTAAAAATAAATCATCAAAAAATGATGGTGAAAATTAATATTCATGTTTGATCACATCATATATTGAATTAGTTAACAAGGATAATTCTTCAGGTGTTATGGTGAAAGAGGGTGTAAGATAAACGATATTTCTGAAGGGACGTATCCATACATTTTGTTGGATAAATTTTGTCTTTAGACGGTTTAAGTTTGAAATATTGTATAACTCAACAACGGCAACGGCCCCTTTTACCCTAACATCCTTGACATTTTTTAAATTTTTACATTGTGTCAATTCTTTTTTCATTTGTCTTTCAATGGAACTGACTGCATTCTTCCAATTGTATTGATCAAAAACTTCCAAGGATGCATTGGCAGCGGAACAGGCCAGGGGATTGGCCATAAATGTTGGTCCATGCATCAGGGCATGTTGATCACTATCAGATAAAAACCCGTCAAATATATATTCTTTCGCAATGGTTGCAGCCAATGCCATAGTGCCTCCACTTAATGCTTTCGAAAGTGTAATAATATCCGGAATGACATCTGCCTGTTCACAGGCAAAAAAACTTCCCGTTCTGCCAAACCCGGTAAAAATTTCGTCAAATATCAATAAAATTTCAAAATGATCAGCTTGTTTTCGCAAAAATCTTAAAACTTCTGGAGAATGAAATAACATGCCTCCAGCTCCCTGTATCAAAGGTTCAATTAAAATTGCAGCAATGGTTTTATGATGCTTTTCTAGAAACTGAATGAAATCCTTTTGTTTCTCCGAGGTATCAGGCAAAGGAATGTTGTATTGGTGGGGAATAATATTCTTGAATAAATTATGCATTCCTTCTTCAGGATCACAAACCGCCATTGTCGCCATGGTATCACCATGATATCCACCATGAAAAGAAATGATTTTGTTTTTGATATTGTTATTTTGGTTTAACCAGAATTGGGCTGCAATTTTTAGTGCCACTTCCACAGATACGGAGCCTGATTCAGAAAAAAAAACTTTGTTTAAATCTCCAGGCAACAGGTTTGCCAGATGTTTTGCCAAATCAATTGCAGGTTGATGAATAATGCCACCAAACATAATATGAGGCATTAGTTCAAGTTGTTTTTTTACCGTTTTGATAATATGTGGGTGATTATACCCATGACAGGCTGTCCACCATGAAGCAATACCATCAATCAATTTGGTGCCATCATTTAGGATAATTGTACTTCCATGCGTGGCTTTTGCAACAATTGGGGCATTACAATTATTCATTTGCGTATAGGGTAACCATATATTTTTTAAAGTTGAATGAAACATGGGATTTTGCCTATAATTGTTAAGATAGAGTTTGCATAACTAAACAAAAATTTTAAAACTTGAAAAGACTAACTTAATGAACCGATTTGATATTTTTTTTTCTCGGGAATTAGACAAAAGAGCTAAAGAGGATTTAAAAAGAGAATTGCCAACATTTGAAATAATTGATTCATTACATATAAAAAATAAGGGTAAAAGTTATATAAATTTTTCCAGTAATGATTATCTGGGATTATCAAACAATGCAAATTTAAAAATTAAAGGTGAGGAGTTTTTAAGACAATATGGTACTGGAAGCGGGGCATCCAGATTAATTTCGTCCAATGCTTCATATTATGGTAAAATCGAGGAGAAACTAGCTAATTTTCTAGGAACTGAAGCGGCATTAATATTTCCATCAGGTTGGCAGGCAAATGTTGGGGTTGTTGCTTCCCTCATTGAAAATTTTCCAAAACCAGTATGGGTATTTACGGATAAATTGAATCATGCCAGTTTGCATTATGGATGCAAAGCTGGTCAAGTTAAACAGATCCGTTTTAGTCACAATGATCTTGACCATCTACAAACACGATTGAAAAAAATTGAGGGGGAAAAAGGTTCAAGAATAATTTTAACGGAAACCATATTCAGTATGGATGGTGATGTTTGTGACTTGAAAAGATTGAGATCAGTTGCCGACCAGTTTAATGCATTTTTATTTCTAGATGACGCACATGCAACCGGAATATTTGGAAGTAAGGGCGAGGGATTGGCCCCTGCCTTTGCTGATTTAACGATGGGAACATTTAGTAAAGCGTGGGGAAGTTTTGGAGCCTATATAGCTGGATCCAGAGATTTATGTGAATGGCTGGTGAATTTTTGTTCTGCTTTTATCCACACGACTGCTTTGCCCGCCGCCGTAATCGGTAGCATTGAGGCAGCACTAGAATTAATGCCTTCATTAACAAACCAACGTGCCTTTTTGGTTAAACAGTCTGAAAAGGTTAGAAAACAATTAGAGTCAATGGGATATCAATGTGGTCAGTCTATTTCACATATAATTCCCATTATTGTCGGATCACCGATAAAGGCCCAATTAATGGCAAATGCTTTGAAAGAAAAAAATATCTGGATTACCCCAATTCGTCCACCCACCGTTCCCTCTTATGGAAGTCGTTTACGATTGACCCTTAGTGCCGGTCATCGAGAGGATGAAATAGAGTATTTACTAAAATCTTTTCATTCAATTGATCTAATTTCAATTCATTGATCATGAAAAATAATTATCGTTTGCTATTTGTCCATGGATGGGGATATTCATCATCATTTTGGCAAAAATTACAAAATAATCTAAAAGAATACCACTCGGAAACAATTGATTTGGGTTTTATAGGGAAAAACACGGGTAAAAATTGTAATCTTAAATCAATTTTAAACTTACAAGAGAAATATATTGCTGTAGGACACTCTTTAGGTTTTTTATATCTCTTAAAAAATTTTTCTTTTCGTTTCAAATATTACGTGGCTATTAACAGTTTCGCCAGATTTTCCAGAGATCCTGCATTTCCGAAAGGTGTGGCATTAAGGGTTCTGGATCGTATGTCCAGAGGATTATCCACTGATTCAAATCTTATAATGAAACAGTTTTATCAGCAATGTGGTCAAGTAGTAAATTTTTTGCCCAGCTTTAATATTGAAGAATTGCAAAAAGGACTTGAATTTCTTAAATTTGGGGATGTTCGAAATATCATTCCACAGATCAGAAATAAACTCACAGTTATAGCTTCAAAAAAAGATCCTGTTGTTAATGAAACCATGACCATACAATCATTTCAAGAATGCAACTATTTGTGGCTTGACGATGATACACATATATTGCCTTTATCAAAAACGAATGCCTGTGCGGAAATCATCAGAGAACTTATAAATAATGTCTAGAAATTATAAAGAAAAAATAATCAAAGCTTTTGATCAGGCGGATCAATATGAAAAATTTGCCTCAATACAAAAAATTGTTGCGAAAAAATTGTCTGATTGTATTCGGAAACAGTTCAGAACTTCAGTCGATCGTAAAGAAAAAATATCAATTCTTGAAATTGGTTGTGGAACTGGATTATTAACTCAATATCTTATCGACTTTTTTCCTGATGCACATTTTGTATTGACGGATATATCACCTGAAATGCTGAATCGTGCAAAAAATAAGTTCAAAAACCATAAATACGATTTAACATTTAAGCTTATGGATGGTGAATATCCAGAATTGGATGAAAAATATGATTTGATTTGTTCAAGCCTGACTTTCCAATGGTTTGATAATGTTGCAAGTGCAATCAGGACTCTTACAAATTATTTGAAACAAAATGGCTATTTGATTTGTTCTACCCTAACGTTTGAAACGTTTAAAGAATGGCGTTCTATCTATAACGACAATGATTTTAGCTGTAATTTACAGACTTATCCATCAATTGAATCTATTCAATCAGTTTGGCCAGAAACAGGAACCGGTCGTTGGGAAACTGATGAGATCATTGTTCAAATTGACACAGCAATTGATTTTTTCAAAGGACTTCGTTCTATAGGAGCTTCTGTTCCTCTCGAAACCTCAAAACCCTTGAAGTTATCTCAGTTTAAGAAAGTTCTTTCTGATTTTAGTAAAAATTACAATTATTGTTCTTATCATATAGCCTATGGTGTTTTCCGTAAATTTTCCGCCAAAGGTTTTTTTGTTACGGGAACTGATACAGATATTGGAAAAACACTAATTTCTGCATGTTTAACAAAATTGCTAAATGCGGTTTATTGGAAACCTATTCAAACAGGTTTAAATTGCGATATTGGAGATACAGATACAGTTTGCCATTTAGCCGAACTTTCCGAGACACAATATTTATCCCCAATTATAAAATTGCAAGCACCTTTATCTCCTGAAGATGCCGCAAGGCTGGAAAATCGTGAATTAAGCCTTGATCACGTGAATGTATCTGATTTGAAACAAGAAAACAAATACATAGTTGAAGGGGCGGGTGGGATTTTTGTACCTATCAATGATCATTTGTTTATCATTGATCTTATTGAAAAGATTAATTTACCCGTTATAATTGTAGCCCGAACTATTTTGGGAACATTGAATCATACCCTAATGACAATCGAGGCTTTAAGAAATAGAAATATAAAAATTTCAGGGGTAATTTTAAATGGGCCGTTGAACGAGGATTGTAAAAATTCTATAATAAGTCATGGAAAAGTCAAGATTTTGGGACAAGTGCCTTTTCTATCAAATGTAAATCCAGATAATCTTTCCACGTTATGTGAATGTATTTCCATTCCTGAAGAAATGGTCTAAAATCCGTAAAATATTATGAACAAATAATATTTGACAAAATCTTAAAATTTTGTAAGTAAGTTGAATTAAAGAATAGACTTGCTTTTATATGTAAAATATAACTCTAAAATATATAGTTATATTTTAGTAAATCAGCCTGATCAAAATGAGGACAGAATGGCGAAAAGTAACACAATACAAATTAAATTGCTTTCAACGGCGGAAACTGGTTTTTTCTATGTAACCAGAAAAAATGCAAGAGCCCATACCGGCAAGATGGAATTGAAAAAATACGATCCAGTTGTTCGTAAACACGTTGTTTTCCGTGAAGCGAAAATTAAGTAATTAATCTTAAATTAATTTATGGATCAAAAAGAAACTTTGGCTATTGATTTAGTCAGGGTTTTTTTATTCAGATTTGTTTCAATAAATCAATAATCTTTTATATTAATAAAGATGTTCATTTGTTCTATAAGGAATAACAATTTCTTCCTGGTTTGAATAACTTAACATAACCCGTGTTCGCTCATCTAAAAGGTCTGCATCAAGGGCATTTTCTTTTAATCCTTTTACTCTTCTTTCCCAGGCCGCTTGTTCGGAAATTGCATCTTGCTGACTTTGCTGTGCTCTTATCATCTGTTCCTGTTGAATATGATAACTTTTTAGGCCATGATCCCCATCAAAGGTATTTTTTACAAAATATGCTGTCAGTAACAAGAAGAAAAGGGGAGGAATCGTTGCTTTTACAAATCTTTTGATTGCATGTATGATATGCATTGATTTTCTCCCCGTGTTTATCAATTGAAAAAGAATTACAAGGTTTCTAAAGCTCTAAAGGCGTTACGACCAGCATATTTGGCTGTATTTCCCAAATCTTCCTCAATTCTGATTAATTGATTATATTTTGCCATGCGGTCAGAACGGGAAAGGGAACCGGTTTTAATTTGTCCTGCATTGGTTGCAACAGCCAAATCAGCGATAGTAGCATCTTCAGTTTCACCAGAACGGTGGCTTACAACGGTTGTATAACCATGACGATGTGCCAATTCCATCGCCTTGAAAGTTTCAGATAATGTTCCGATTTGATTGACTTTAACCAACAATGAATTACCTACATGGGCTTTAATTCCCTTTGCAAGTCTTTCAGGATTGGTTACAAATAAATCATCGCCGACCAATTGGATTTTATTTCCCAGTTTTTGTGTTAATTCAGTCCATCCTTCCCAATCATCTTCAGCACATCCATCTTCTGCAGAAATAATCGGGAAACTGTTGCAAAGTTCGGCAATATAATCAACCATCTGACTGGAATTGAAAATTTTCCCTTCACCTGTCATATTATATTTACCGTCCTTGAAAAATTCTGAAGAGGCAAGATCTAGCGCCAGGGAAATCTCCTCACCAGCTTTGTATCCAGCTTTTTCAATAGCTTTTACGATATAGGACAATGCTTCATGTGCTGATTTGAGGTTAGGGGCAAATCCTCCTTCATCACCAACATTCGTGTTTAGTCCCGCTGCTTTAAGGTCTTTTTTCAATGCATTGAAAACTTCAGAACCCATGCGCACAGCTTCAGCAATTGAAGATGCCCCGTGAGGAACAATCATGAATTCTTGAATGTCGATAGGATTGTCGGCATGCTTACCACCATTCAGGATGTTCATCATTGGAACTGGAAGAATATGTGAATATGGAGAACCTATATAACGATATAATGGAAGACCCAATTCCTCTGCTGACGCCTTGGCAGCAGCCATTGAAACACCCAAAAGTGCATTAGCGCCAAGACGTCCTTTATTCGGAGTACCATCGAGTTCGATCATGGTTTGATCAATTTGTAACTGATCCAAGGATTCAAGACCAACGATTGCTTCGAATATTTCGCTATTGACGTTTTTAACAGCTGTTTGAACACCCTTGCCATTATAACGGTTTTTATCATTATCACGAAGTTCAACGGCTTCATGAACGCCGGTAGAAGCGCCGGATGGAACAGCGGCACGTCCAATAACGCCTGTTTCCAGTTCTACATCGACTTCAATTGTTGGGGTTCCGCGACTATCGAGGATTTCCCGAGCATGAATATCAACAATTGTACTCATTATTTAATCCTTACATTTTTATTTTTAATAAGAGTAAAAATTTGTATTTCCAAATCTATTTAACTAGATTGATAACTTAGTAAAATGCCAAGAATATTGGACATTTTGTTAAACATTACCAAGTATAATCAAGAAATGGTCAAATTGCCAGCTATTTACAATATTCAGCTAATTTTAAAAAAATAATTGATCATTATGGAGAAATCTATGAATCGTATTCCCTTTATATTTTTTATTACAGGAATACTGTCGCCTTTACCCTTGTTCTTAATGACAATTTTCATTCTATTTTATCCTGCTTCTGTTTCAATTCAAAAATTGATAATTTCTTTTGTCAGTTATGCGGTAATTCTTTTGTCTTTCACTGGGGGAATAAACTGGATACTTGCAATGCAAAAACCAATTCTCTATTTGCAATCAGAGAGTGAGGAAATAAATAAAAAAAGAATGTTGCTGGCCATATCACCCTGCATTATAGGTGAAATAACAATTGTACTGACAATTTATAAATATGATCTGATCGCAATTTTTCTTTTGATATCAAGTTATATGCTATTATTCTCTTATGAGAAAAAAATTTATCTTTCCAGCGAGTTGCCAGGTGGATATTATTCAATTCGCTGGATATTGACAATCATGATTGAAGTTTGTTTGATAAGCGTTTTTATTGCCCGTCTGATTTAACAATTTGATCAATTTTAATCAAGGTTTTCATTAATGGGGTAACATCTTTTAAATGTAACATGTTTGGTCCATCGCTCGGGGCCTGATCTGGATTCTCATGCGTTTCAATAAACAGACCTGCAACTCCCACAGCAACAGCGGCTCTGGATAAATATGGAACAAATTCTCTCTGACCACCTGATGATCCTCCCATTCCACCGGGTTGCTGAACAGAATGGGTAGCGTCAAATATAACTGGATAACCTGTTTGCGCCATTATAGGCAATCCCCGCATATCGCTAACCAGCGTGTTATATCCAAAAGATGTGCCACGATCGCATAGCAAAATATTTTCATTGCCTGTAGATGATATTTTTTTGGCCACATTTTTCATGTCCCACGGTGCAAGAAACTGACCTTTTTTGACGTTGATAACTTTTCCAGTTTTCGCCGCAGCTATCAACAAATCCGTTTGTCTGCATAAAAAAGCAGGTATTTGTAATATATCTACAACTGATGCCACTTCCGCACATTGTTCTGGTAGATGAATATCAGTCAAAACAGGAATTTTTAACTTTGACTTTACCTCTTCAAGAATGGATAGACCCTTATCCATTCCTGGCCCTCTTTTCGTTTCAATACTGGTGCGATTAGCTTTATCAAAAGAACTTTTATAAACCAGCCCAATATTTAATTCCCGACAAATATTTTTTAAAATACCAGCCGTTTCAAGTGCATGATCTAGAGATTCAATTTGACAAGGACCCGCAATTAATATGAAAGGCAAATTATTTGCAAGTGTCAGGGATTGAACATTGACTGATTTATTCAGAATCATTTTGGAATGGCCTGTTCTGTTGCAGCTTTAATAAAGCTTGAAAAAAGAGGATGAGGTGAAAATGGCTTGGATTTGAGTTCGGGATGATACTGTACTGCAATAAACCAGGGATGGTCGGTATATTCTACGATTTCTGGCAAAACACCATCCGGAGAAAGTCCTGAAAATCTAAGGCCGGTTTTTTCAAGTTGATCTTTGTAATGAATGTTAACTTCATAACGATGACGATGCCGTTCTTGAATCTTGACATCTCCATAGATTTCGGCAACTTTTGAATTTGGGGTCAAAACAGCTTGATAAGATCCCAAACGCATTGTGCCTCCCATATTATTTCCTGAATATCGATGTTTGACCTGATCAGCATCAATCCATTCAGTTAAAATACCAATAAGAGGTTCATCCGTTGGTCCAAATTCAGAAGAGGAAGCATTTGTAAGATTTGCCAGATTACGGGCACATTCAATAACCGCCATTTGCATTCCAAAGCAAATACCAAGGAAAGGGATATTATGCTCCCTTGCATATTGTATGGCCTTGATTTTGCCTTCGCTGCCACGTTCACCAAATCCACCCGGAACCAGAATGGCATTTGCATTTTTAAAAAATCCGGAAAGATTATCCATTGTTTCAAGTTTTTGGGCTTCAATCCATTGAAAGTTGACTTTAACCTTATTGGCAATTCCACCGTGAATTAACGCTTCAATGAGGGATTTGTAACTATCGAGCAAGGCAGTATATTTACCCACGATTGCAACATTAACCTCTGAACGAGGATGACGAATGGCATCGACAATTTCCTGCCATTTGCTCAAATCAGGTTCAGTTTGATATGGTAAATTGAAATGTTTCAACACTTCCGTATCAAGTCCTTCTTGATGATAGGCAATTGGACAGTCATAAATAGTGTCAACGTTTAAGGCGGGGACGACAGCTTCAGGTTTTACATTACAAAAATTCGCAATTTTTTGTCGTTCATTTTTGGGAATAGGGCGATCGCAACGACATAATAAAATTTGGGGTTGTATTCCAACATTCTGCAATTCTTTGACAGAATGCTGGGTAGGTTTTGTCTTAAGCTCACCCGCAGAAGCAATCCATGGTACAAGAGTGAGATGAATGAATAATGTATGATCTGTTCCGAGTTCATTTTTTAATTGTCGTATGGCTTCAAGAAAAGGCAGACTTTCAATATCACCGACTGTTCCCCCAATTTCAACCAACATGAAATCCACATCTCCAGAATTGTTCAGGATAACGGACTTGATTGCATTAGTAATATGGGGAATTACCTGAACGGTTGCGCCAAGATAGTCTCCACGTCTTTCGCGCATGATTACATCAGAATAAATACGACCGGTCGTTGCATTATCATTTTTAGTTGCATTGACTCCTGTAAAACGTTCGTAATGACCTAAATCCAGGTCGGTTTCAGCTCCATCATCCGTAACAAACACTTCCCCATGTTGGTAAGGGCTCATGGTTCCCGGATCCACATTCAAATAGGGATCAAGTTTTCTCAGTCGGACAGAATAACCACGAGATTGCAATAAACTTGCCAAAGCGGCAGAGGCAATGCCTTTGCCTAATGAGGATACAACACCACCAGTAATGAATATATATCGTGTCATGCAGCTTTCTTTACACGGAGTAGCTTTTATAAGAGTTGGAGTAATTAAGGGAAAAACTATTTTTGGGGAATGTTTTTTCCATTGGGCACTGGTTGTGCAAGTATATCATTTGTTTTGGTCGAAGCCCCTTTGTTCATAACAGCCATTGTAATGCATAAGATCATAAAAATGGCTGCAAGAATCGCTGTAGTGCGAGTCAAAAGATTGGTTGTTCCTCGACCGGTCATAAATGCCCCCATGCCTTGACTGGTTCCAATACCTAATCCTCCACCTTCACTTCTTTGAATTAAAACAATTCCGATCAGTGCAAAGGTTACGATTATATGCAAAATTAATAGAGCAGTCATCATGGTGTATATATACTTTCACAATCGATAGGGATAATAAAGATTAAGACCTAATAAATTCTTGAGCTATGTCAATTAATTTTATGAAATCATCAGGAACAATGCTGACACCTCCAACTAGAACACCGCCCAGTTCAGGAGTGGCATAAATATCCCTAACATTACCAGGTTTTACAGAACCCCCATATAATATAGATATTTTTTTACCATTTTCTCCATATTGAGCAACAAGTTTTTTGCGAATGAATTGAATCATTTCAGAAATCTGATCATTATTGGCAGTTAATCCGGTACCAATGGCCCAAATAGGTTCATAAGCGACTAACCCATTAAAATTTTGAGGTAGGGAAGCTTTTAACTGTGCCTCTACAATTTTTTCTTGTTGGTTTGTTTCTCGCTCTTGTTTGGTTTCACCGATACATACAACAGGTAATAGCCCTTTGTTTTGTGCTGCGATTGTTTTTTTTAAAACCAGTTGATTACTCTCCTGATGATCTTTTCTCCGTTCAGAATGACCCAAAACAACGTATTTCACTCCAATATCCTGTAACATGGCAGGGGAAATATCACCCGTATGTGCACCTTTATCTTCAAAATGGCAATCCTGAGCACCAAGTCCAAAAGGGCTGCTTTCGATCATTTCTTTAACAAGTTGTAACTGGGTGAACGGTGGGCACACGACTGTCTTTGCAAAATTCTGATGATTTGTTGCATAGGTAAGCAAAGTTGAAACAATATGTTTTGCCTCTTGGGTTAATCCGTTCATTTTCCAATTACCAATAATAATCGGGCTGCTCATTTTAATATACTCCTTTGAATAAGGTAATGTTTGATAATCAGGATAGATAAGATATAAAGCTTATAGTATATAATGTGGATATGTTATGAAAGGATGTTTTTTAAAGCTGTTTATGAATAATATTTTCAAATGTTTTTGTGGATCAGTTTGGTCTTATCAATTATAGAATGATTCATTATCAATTAAAATAACGCGGTTGGGTTATATCACATGTTATCTCGGTTAAGGCATTTATTTATTGATTCCTGGTTTGGGCGAATTCTCGTCGCACTCATATTTATTGTATTTGTTGGATGGGGCGTCAGTGACATATTCATGAATGTCTGGAACAATGGCCTTAATGGTGATCCTAATGTTGTTGCCAAGGTTGGTGATAGAAAAATTTCTGTAATGGAATTGGATAACCTTTCCCAAAAGCAAATATACCAAGAGGCTATGAAAGAGGGATATTCGGATATTTCCCAAATTCCACCCATAGTTAAAAATATGACAATTAATCAAACGTTGCAGCAGCTGATTTTGCAAAATATTTTGATTAATAACGCTCATTCATTGGGGCTTAATGTTCCTGATACGGTGATTAGAGATACAATCTGGAATATGCCTGAATATCAAACAGATGGAAAATTTGATCGTGAGAAATTCAATTTGCAGTTAAAAGCGGCAAATATATCCGAAAAATATTTTCTTTCCATGGTTCGGGATCAAATATCCATTCAAAACATGATTGATCCAATTGTATCGGGGGTTAAAGTTTCTGATAGTTTTGTGCAGCCCTATTATCAATTTTTGAATCAGACGCGAAAATTATCCTTTGTTTCAGTGCCATATAGTCATTTTCATTCAGGAGAAACGCCAAAGGAAGAAATATTGAAGCGTTATTATGACAATCACTTATGGGAATTTAAAATCCCTGAATATAGAAGGGTAAAAATTGTCATTCTATCGCCTGATACAATAGCCAAAAGTCTGGAGATTGATGATAAAAGTTTACATCAAGCCTATGAATACAAGAAAAAGCAATTTGTTCATTCTGAAGCCAGAAGTTTTCAAGTCTTGACTTTTAACCAGCAAAGTCAGGCGCAGACAGCATCTGTATATTGGCGTCATCAAAACAACTGGGAAAAAATACAGGAGTATGCGCATAATAATCAAGGAACGGCTTTGGAAATGACAGGTCTAGAAAAAACGGCAATTCCTCTGCCCGAACTGGGTAATGAGGTTTTCAATGCAAATCCTGAAACAGTGACAGAACCATTCAAAACAACTTTAGGTTGGTCGGTAGTTAAAGTAACCCGGATACTACCTTCCAAAATTGTTAGTTTTGAACAGGCCAAATCACAATTGAAAGCTGAAATTGCAAATGAACAAGCCAAACAGGAATTGGGAAGTCGTGTTTCCAAATTACAGAACATTTTGGCAGAAGGAAGTAGTCTTGATAAAATTACATCTGATATAGGTGCTGATGCAGTGGAAGGAACAATTAATGAACAGGGATTGACCCTTAATGGAGAACAGGCACCTATACCCGCAAGTGGAAAATTCAGACAGAATATGTTGACCAAAATTTTCTCAACTGCCAAAAATACCTATCCTTCTGTGATGGATGGCGGAAATAATTCATATTATGCATTTTTAATTGAGGATATATTGCCTGCTCATGAGGAATCTTATGATAAAGCAAAAAACAAGGTTATAAAAGCCTGGCAAAATGCAGATATTTATCATCAGGCAAATATTGCCGCTACAGACATATATAAAGCTGTTTTTGTTCAGAAAAAGAAACTTGAAGAAGTAAAGTCAGGTTTTCCCTTACAGTTAAGTCAGGGATTTACTAGACAAAAGCCAGCCCAGAATCTATCGCCAGTATTGCAGAATGCAGCTTTTTCAATGAAACTTGGTGATGTCACTATGATTGAATCAAATGATGGTTTTGTGGTGGCAAGTTTGAATTTGATTGAAACACCGCAATCGAAAAATGATCAGGACAATTACCAAATTTTGAAAGATAAATTAGCTCAGTCTTTACAAAACGATATTGAGGCTAGTTATGCAATATCATTAGAACAATCAAGTAAACCCACAATCAATAAAAAAGCGCTTGATGCGTTAATTGATCAGCTGAGCCATTAACTCAAAAGGGATTAAGATTTCGTGTTGAATGAAGATTTTCAGATTAATCAACAAAAAACAGTAATATATTCAATTAAATCAGCTGATTTACTGACCCCTGTTGCTGCGTTTTTAAGATTATCCGAATTGGTTGGAAAGAATCTGACCAATATTTTTTTGCTGGAAAGCGTGCAAGGAGGAATAAACAAAGCACGTTATTCCATTATCGGTTTATTTCCCGATTTGATATGGAAATCTATAGATGGAATTGCCTATATTAATCGAAATCCATCAGACAATGCGGAAAATTACATTAAGGAAAATAAAAAGCCTCTGGAATCTCTGCGTGCATTGATTTCTGAAAGCCAATTAGAAATTGATATGGATATTCCACCCATGGTTGGTGGGATCTTTGGATATTTGGGATATGATATGGTCAGACAGATGGAAGATCTGCCCAATCCTCCGGTCAATGATCTTCATTTGCCTGAAGGAATCATGATCAGACCTTCTGTTTTTGCAATTTTTGATGCTGTTAAGGACGAACTGATTTTGGCGGCACCTCTAAGGGATACGTCAGACAAAACAGAATTTCAGGCAAAAAAAAACTTGCAAAAAATTCAAGAAGCATTGGCTGAGCCTTTTCCTTTAGAACAAAAAACTTCGAATATCAATCCATTAACATTACCAAAACCGCAATCAACATTAACCAAAGATCAGTTTAGGGATATTGTTCAAAATATCAAAAAATATATTTATGATGGTGATGTCTTTCAGGTTGTCCCCAGTCAACGCTTTTCTGTTCCTTTTGCTTTATCACCAGTATCATTATATCGTGCGTTAAGACGAATCAATCCGGCACCTTTCTTGTTTTGTCTTCAACTTGAAAATTTTGCCCTGGTTGGCTCGTCACCTGAGATTCTTGTCAGGTTGAGAGGTGGAAAAGTAACGGTTCGCCCCTTGGCGGGCACTCGTCCAAGAGGTAAAAGTTATGAAGAAGACCTCAAGTTAGAAAAAGAATTGTTGGCTGATAAAAAAGAATTGGCCGAACATCTTATGCTGATTGATTTGGGTCGGAATGATGTTGGGCGTGTCAGTGAAATTGGAAGTGTAAAAGTAACAGAAAAATTTGTTATTGAACGATTTAGCCATGTAATGCATATTTCATCAAATGTTGAAGGGAAATTGCGTAAAGGGCTAACCGCTCTGGATGCTTTGATTGCCGGTTTTCCAGCTGGAACATTGACGGGAGCACCCAAAATAAGAGCGATGGAAATTCTTGATGAGGTAGAACCAACACGCAGAACAACCTATGCAGGATGTATTGGCTATTTTGGAGCGGATGGAAGTATGGATACCTGTATAGGATTGCGAACAGCTCTCATTAAAGATCAGCATATGTATGTTCAAGCAGGGTGTGGGGTGGTTGCTGACAGCGATCCGGAAGCGGAATACCAAGAGACAAAACATAAGGCAAAAGCATTATTTCGTGCCGCTGAAGAGGCTTGGCGTTATACGTTTACCAACAAGAATTTTTCTAAAAAAGCAAATTAATCATATGCTTTAATCAAATTTTTGGAATTCGAAGAAATCATGATTTTACTTATCGATAATTATGACAGTTTTACATATAATCTCGTCCAATATCTTGGTGATTTGGGATGTGACTGTCAGGTTTACAGAAATGATTCAATCTCTGTAAGTGAAGCCATATCATTAAAACCCGAGGCAATTGTTATCTCACCTGGCCCTTGTACACCTTCTGATGCAGGGATATGTTGTGAATTGATTAAAAGTGCCGCATCAAAAATCCCCATTTTGGGTGTTTGTCTTGGACATCAGGCTATTGGGCAGGCATTTGGAGCCAAAATTATCAAGACAAATCCCATGCATGGAAAAATTTCTAAAATCAAACATGATGGAAAAGGAATATTTAAGAATTTGCACAATCCCCTAAAGGTAACTCGTTATCATTCTTTAATTATTGAAACGGAAAGTCTCCCTGATGATTTTAATTTAACGGCATTCACCGACGATAATATTTTAATGGCTTTGCAACATAAAAGATTTCCTTTATATGGTGTGCAATTTCATCCAGAAAGCATTGCTTCTGAACAAGGTCATGATTTATTGAAAAACTTCCTTTTTTTATCAAATGAATGGAATGAAAAAAAGTCATTGAAAAACAGGATTTAACTTTGTCTTTTACACATATTTTACAACAAGCCTTACAAGGACAAAAGTTTTCTACGGAAAAGTCCTATGAAATTTTCGAGCATATATTTTCTGGTAATGTCCCAAACGCTCAAATAGCGGCTTTTTTAATAATATTACGAATGCGGGGTGAAACGGTTGAAGAGCTTTTAGGGGCTGTTCAATCAATGCGTCAACGCATGCTGTCCATAAAACTGATTGATGATGAAACAATTGATGTATGTGGAACAGGCGGAGATGGACGTAGCACTTTGAATATTTCTACTGCTGTCAGTTTTGTTCTGGCCGCTCTTGGAATACCGGTTGCCAAACATGGAAATCGGGCACAGTCATCCAAAAGTGGTGGTGTTGATGTACTATCTGCTCTGGGTATTATGCCAGAGGATGATTTTGAAGTTATTGAAAATAATTTGCGTGATAATAAATTGGCTTTTTTATCGGCCTTTATTCATCATCCGGCTCTTAAAGAAATTAATATTGTACGTAAAGAACTTGGAATTCGGACTATATTTAATTTACTGGGTCCTTTATCCAATCCGGCAAATGTTTCATATCAAATGATTGGGGTATATCATGAAAAATGGTTGTATCCTCTAATCAAGGTCTTGCAAAAACTGGGTTCAAAACGGGTATGGGCTGTTCATGGGTTTATTGATCCCAATAAATCCGAACACGGTGTTGATGAAATTACGTTGGCAGGACCATCAACGATACTGGCCCTGGAAAATAACAGGATTGTACCGGTTGATTTAACATTATCCACTATGGAAGCGGCCGGTCTGAGACATACCCCACTTACAGAGATACAGGGTGGAACACCTTCCGAAAATGCGAAGGCATTGCTGGATCTTCTTTATGGTGAAAAAGGTGCCTATCGTGATACAGTCTTGATAAATACCGCTATTGCGCTACATATTGTAAAAGGTTATTCTTTGATAAATTCACATGGTGAAATTGATCCTTGTATCTTGAAGAGACTTATAAACCAAGCGTCTGAAGCGATCGATAGCGGTAAGGCTTTATCAGTTCTTCGGGCCATACAAAATGAAAACCATTTTTAATTAGACAATATCATGAATGACGAAGAAAAATCCAATTCCGTTTTGAATGCCATTTTGCAATCTGAAAATCATCCTTCTGATGTATTGGAGCGAATTTGTGCAAGAACAAGGGCCGAAGTTGCAAAAAGGGCGGAAATAAAATCCTTCAAGGATATTATTCGAGAAGCAAAAAATAAAAATACGCCAACTCGCGGTTTTGCTAAAATAATAAAAGACCAGGTGGCAAAAAAACAGATTGGATTAATTGCTGAATGTAAAAAAGCGTCTCCATCTGCAGGAATTATTCGTCCTGACTATGATCCGGCGATGATCGCGGTTCAATATGAAAATGCAGGAGCTTGTTGTTTATCCGTTTTAACAGAAAATGCATATTTTCATGGAAATAATGAGGATCTCAAAATTGCAAGAGATGCTTGTTCCCTTCCTGTTCTACGTAAAGATTTTATTCTTGAACCTTATCAAGTTTACGAAAGTCGCGTGATTGAAGCAGATTGTATCTTATTGATCATGGCCGCACTAAAAGATAAGGAAGCGGCCGCCTTACTGGAATTGGCTACATGTTTGGAGCTGGATGTGCTTGTAGAAGTACATGACAGGGAAGAATTGAACAGGGCGCTGGCATTGGATGTTTCTCTTATTGGCATCAATAATAGAAATTTGAAAACCCTGAAAACGGATATATCGATAACTCAACATCTTGCTCCATTGGTTCCTCCTGACCGTATTATTGTTTCAGAAAGTGGATTAAAAACGTTTGAGGATATTCAGGCTGTCCAGAAAGTTGGAGCTGGTGCAGTATTGGTGGGTGAAAGCCTATTATCACAAAAAAATGCAGGGGCAGCGGCCAGAAATCTATTAGGAATTAAATAAAATTGTTTTATGTTGTTTTGCGTATCTGTTTTTTTACAATCGGGAATATGATCTAAAATGACTGTAAAACGTATTGTAGTTCGTCATCAGACAGTTTTATCTGGTGAGAATATTGCGAAACTTCCTAAACCGGCGTGGATTAAAACAAGGATTAAACATAGTTCCAGTTTTAATGAAACGGATACTTTGCTTCAGAATTATCAACTAAATACCGTTTGTGCAGAGGCTGCTTGTCCAAATATTGGTGAATGCTGGTCAGAGGGTCACGCAACAGTAATGATTTTGGGAAGCATTTGCACAAGAGCATGTAAGTTCTGTAATGTTGCAACGGGAAAACCTGACCCAATTGATCATGATGAACCATCAAAAATTGCTGATATGGTTCAAAAATTAAAATTGCGTCATGTTGTAATTACATCTGTTGATCGTGATGATTTAAAAGATGGTGGGGCCTCCCATTTTGCAAATGTTGTCAAGGCTATAAGAAATATTTCTTCAACTGTTACAATTGAGGTGCTGACACCTGATTTTCTTAGAAAAGATGGGGCGTTGGCTGTTATCAGCGCAGCCAAACCCGATGTTTTCAACCATAATATGGAAACAGTTCCACGTTTATATCCATCCATTCGTCCAGGCGCCCGTTATTTTCAATCAATGAGAATTTTGCATGAGGCAAAAATACTGAATCCGTCCATATTCACAAAATCGGGGTTAATGCTTGGTCTGGGAGAAACAAAGGAAGAAATCATTCAGGTTATGGATGATTTAAGATGTGCTGAGGTAGATTTTTTAACGTTGGGTCAATATTTACAACCGTCTTCCAAACATGCACCTGTTATGGAATATGTTCATCCTGATGAATTTAAAGAATTGGAAAAATTGGCTAAATCAAAAGGTTTCTTAATGGTAAGCGCTTCTCCTTTAACACGTTCATCTTATCATGCTGATGCAGATTTTACGGTGTTGAAACGTAAACGGTATGCATTGCATTAAGCTGTTGTGTATATAATAAAATATTCTGGAGTGATGATTGATGCCTACGCATACCGAACAATGTTTAATTAACCATACACCCGAACAAATGTTTGATCTGGTTGCCGCGGTTGATTTATACCCAGAATTTTTGCCTTGGTGTAACGGAGCGTATATTCGATATAAGGATAGTGAACTTTTACTCGCTGATTTAAAAGTCGGTTTTGGACCTTTTACCGAGGTATTTGGTAGTCGTGTTGAGTTATATCGTCCTGATAAGATTGAAGTGACCTATGATCGGGGGCCCTTGAAATATTTAAGTAATCATTGGGTTTTCCTACCCGATGAAAGAGGGTGCACAATTGATTTTTTTGTCGATTTCGAGTTCAAGTCAAAGTTAATGCAAAAAGCTATGGGGTTGATCTTTCATGAAGCGGTCCAAAAAATGGTTTCCGCTTTTATCAAGCGTGCCGATGATATCTATGCAACAGCATAATAATTTTTTATTATGGATGCCAGTTTAAGCCCATAATGAGGGATTATTTACTTTACTGATTGTAGCTATTTAAATGATAATAAAGTATAATGAAACTGTGACTAATAACACAAATAAACATGAACTGATTTTTATTAATTAAAAATAAAAATTAAAATGTTGATTATATATATTAAAGGATAGAATCATGAATTCTACATTTAAATTATCTCTAATGGCTGCTGCTTTTGCCTTTGCTTTACCTGCTACAACAATGGCGGCAACGCATGGTCATCGTGCTTCTCATGTTGCCAATCATAAAGTAAGACATGGTAAGTCTCATAAATCGAGACATCATCATTCTGCCTATAATCAAGATAAAGACAGCCAAAATCAAGCCACGCGTGATTTGAATGCCCGTAGTTTGCAGACTGCACAATCAGTAAATCGTGATCCCAACACTGGTGTACTTGCTCCACAAAGTCCAGCGGGTCAACAACCCTCAACACCTGTTGTGGGACAACCTCCTATGCAGTCCTCTCCCTCTGTAAATGGACCAATTAACGCTTCGGCACCTCCTACAATGGGGGCACCTGTTGGACCCGCGAATGCGCAGGGTGCAGTCAATCCAAATAATATGCCTCCTGCAAATTAATTTTATATAAAATTGGTTTGTCAGCAGATCTTTTTAAAATGATCTGCTGATATAAGAAATAAAAAATCTATACCCAAGTAAAATGTTTTTTAATTAATACCAAAGCGTTTATGGTGGCCTGTAATCGAATTTCATCTCGATTACCGTAAAAATTGTTTTTTTGCACAACAGACTGATGATCTAATTGTTTAAACGCTATCCAGACTAATCCTACAGGTTTATTAAAAGAACCACCATCTGGACCTGCAATACCCGTTACTGAAACAGCACAATTGGCATTGGGTGTTTTTTTTAATGCTCCATGAACCATTTCTTTGGCAACTTGTTCACTGACTGCACCAAATTGGTTTAGGCTGTTTTCTGAAACGTCCAGAATATTTTTTTTCATTTCATTGGAGTAGGTGATCAGTCCACCCTCAATATAGTGCGAAGAACCTGCTAAATTGGTGAGACTTGAACAAATCAGGCCAGCTGTACAACTTTCAGCTGTGACAATTTTTAAAGGAAATTTTTGTGATAGCAAAGCGATATCCTGACAAAGCTTATCACATTTATTTTTCAATAATGTCATATTCATAAACAAATTCCCTTCATTGATAAACTAAGAGGCTTTATTTATTTATATTGGTTTGGTAAATCATTAGATTTTCCATTACATGCTGAACATAATTTCTTGTTTCGGTATATGGAATCATTTCAATCCAATCTATCATATCAGTATAAGTTTGTACTGAATTATTTTCTGATGAATTTAACCAGTTTTTCACACGGTTGGGTCCAGCGTTATAACTCGCGATTGTGAAAATGAGATTATTATCAAATCTTTCCATCAGTTTTGCTAGATAGGCGGTACCCAAACGAATATTGTTGTCAGCAACAATAAGATTGCCAGGGTTACCCATATTGAGGGGTATTTTTTTCTGATGACACAATTCACGAGCGGTTGAGGGAAGAAGCTGCATAAGACCATATGCATGGGCACGACTAACAATAACTGGATTAAAGCTACTTTCTTGGCGCATAATTGCCAAGGATAAACCCGATGGCAATCCTTCGTTTGCAAGTGATTCATAAGGTCTTGGCCAGCCATTTTTCAAAAATATATAACCTTTTGCTGCTGCTTGACGAGATATGGTTACAGCATTGTCCGGTAAATGTATCTGATTGGCATAATTTGCATTAATGATCTGATTTGCAATATCAAAATGTAATTTGTTATAGGCTGCTAAAAAAGGACGGGCATGATTATAATCACCCTGTTCAATCAAAATTTGAGCCGCTTGTATTAACTCATTGTTTTTAAAAAAAATATATTGAGAATTGGAAGAGGAAGCTTCCTTGATATTGGTAAGATATGTTTGAAGAATTTTTTGTAGTGAATTTGGATTTAATAGTAAATTCTGAACATTCAAATGGTGTAGTTGAGCAATGGAAAGTTGTCCATAGAATGTAACAGGATATTTAGAGGCCGCCCTCCATGCCTGATTTGCCTCATTATTATTATTATTTGCTTGATAGGCACGTCCAAGCCAATAATATCCACGAGACTTAATTGATATGTTATTGGATTGAATTAATTTTTTAAAATAATCTATTGATTTTAAAGCATTATTCAGTTTTCTTAATTGTATCCACCCCCCCAAGAATATTTCATCTTGTTGACATGAGGATGGATTGCAACTGGCATCCGTAATTAATGAAGCCGCCTGTTTAATATTATTATTTTTCAAAAATTCACGAATAAGATTGTTTCGCTCTAACCAAAAACGTTGTTGGTTTGATTTCAATTCTTCATTTAATCCTGTAAACCGCCAATATTTCAATGCTTCTTCTTTGCGGTTCTGTAACCGTAACCATCTTAGGCGATTGTATATTAAACTTGTATCATTTAAATCGGATTTTGAAAGTTTACTTAGGTAATTTTCCGCATTTAGTTGTTTTTTTCTAAATGCAAGACGTGCCAAAGCCAAATTGCTTTGTTCGGAGGTAAGATACATAACCTGACGGGACGCTGCAAGTGTTAAACCCGCGTTTTCCAGCCTATCAAATCGGTTCCAATTGTCTTGTTTGGTGAAATATTGTTTATAAGCAGATAAAATATCTTGTTCATCAGCAGGTAAATTGATGGAGAATATCCATGCTGATCGAGCTTTTTGAATTAATTCAGGTTTAACCTCAGTTTGTTGTGCACAAAATTTAAGAGCAGATGCCTTTTTTATGGGTTGGGTTTTACAAATGTTTGAAACGGCATTTTTATCTGTCTCATTCAAAAGTTGCTTTTGCATACGATCTAAGAGAACATTTTGATTGGGCCATGTCGGATTGTTGGTTATGAAATCAGCATAGGTTGTTGCTGAAAAGTTATTTGTCTGAAGTAATTGTAAGTATAGATTGAGCTTATCGTTTATTTTGAGATTTTTGCCGGTTTCGTGAGATAAAGAAACGGCCAGTTTTTGTGAAGGAGAGACATGACTGGATCTTGTTTGCACTGAATGACTCTGGCTGCAGCCAATAGATGATAAGGATATAAAAGTTAAAATTGAAATGAAAGGTATTTTACTTTTGTTAATAATCAAAAAACTCATTAAAATTATCCTTATAAGTCTAAAATTTAACCCAATAGATTATATAGCTGCACACCACCTTTATAGATAAGTTCGATAGCAACACTTAAAATAACCAATGCACCGATCCATGCAAGCCATTTATAACGGTTCAATAATTTTGCGATATAGGAAGCAGCCATTCCCATCAAAGTAACGGACAGGAAAATTCCTCCCGCCATTAACCATAAATTGTTTCCTGCAGCACCTGCAACACCCAAAACATTATCGAGACTCATTGAAATATCCGCAATAATGATACTTCTTATGGATTTTTTTAAAGTATTATGAATCGGTGGGGTGATATTGTGTTTATCATGACTGGAATTTTTTATTCCATCGACTATCTCCCAGCAGACCCATAAAAGAAGGAAACCACCGATCAAATTCAGTCCGGGGATCTTTAGGAGATACTGTACAACAAGGGCAAACATTATCCGGATAATTGCGGCCGCTCCCAATCCCCAGAATATTGCTTTCTTTTTCTGGCTTTCGGGCAATCCATTCACCGCCAGACCGATTGCGATGGCATTATCTGCGGCAAGCGTTATATCAAGCAGGATTATCCGAATAAGACCGATAAAAATGGAAAGGATATAATCAAGCATCGGGAATTAATTACTTTCATGATGATTTAACTTAATTTTATTCAAAATAAGGCTGGACGAATTATATAAAATCTATGATATAAACTTTTTTTAAGCTATCGGAAAGAAGAAAGGAAACCAGAGAATGATTCCACGTTATAGCCGTCCTGAAATGACTTCTATATGGGATGCTGAGAATCGTTATCGTATTTGGTTTGAAATTGAAGCTTTGGCTTGTGAAGCAATGTCGAATTATGGGTATATCCCGGCGAATTCAGCAAAAAAAATTCGACAGAATGGGGATCATGCAATGGCCACATTCAATAAAGAGGATGTTCAGGTTATTGATGCAATCGAGGCCAAGGTTCGTCATGATGTTATCGCTTTTTTAACATGGTTGGCAGGAAAAATAGGGGAAGATAGTCGTTTTGTTCACTTGGGAATGACATCTTCGGATGTGTTGGATACATGTCTCTCTGTTCAGTTGACACAAGCTGCTGACCTTTTGATAAAAGATCTTGACCGAGTTCTTGAAGCTCTAAAGATGCAGGCTTATGACCATAAATATACCATGACCATTGGTCGAAGTCATGGGATACATGCAGAACCACTAACCTTTGGTTTGAAATTGGCTGGATATTATGCGGAATTTAAACGGAACAAGGAACGTTTGACCGTTGCCCGTAAGGAAATTGCCATTTGCGCCATATCTGGTGCCGTCGGTACCTATGCGCATATTGATCCACGGATCGAGGCTTATGTCGCCGAACATTTGGGACTGCAAAAGGAACTCGTGTCAACACAGGTTATTCCTCGTGATCGGCATGCTGCCTTTTTTTCAACCTTGGCTATTATTGCAAGTTCTATTGAACGTCTAGCAATCGAGATAAGACATTTGCAACGCTCTGAAGTGCGTGAGGCGGAAGAATATTTCCATCCTGATCAAAAAGGTTCTTCCGCAATGCCTCATAAACGCAATCCCGTTTTATCAGAAAATTTAACAGGATTGGCAAGAATTGTAAGATCACATGTTATTCCAGCACTTGAAAATGTAGCATTGTGGCATGAAAGAGATATCAGTCATTCTTCAGTGGAAAGAATGATTTGTCCTGATGGAACCGTAACTCTTGATTTTGCCTTGAATAGATTGGCAGGGGTAATGGAAAAACTGGTCGTTTATCCTGACCAAATGAAGGCAAATCTTGAAAGTCTTGGAGGTGTTGTTCATTCTGGTGAGGTATTGCTGGTATTGGCCAAGGCAGGTTTATCACGAGAGGCGGCCTATCGTATCGTTCAACGGTGTGCCATGGCTACCTGGACAAAATTGAATACAGCAGATGGAAAAACATTCAGGGAAAATCTGGAAAATGATCCAGAAATTATGGGGAAAATTAGTCCTGAGGTTCTGGATAAAGCCATGGATGGCAGTATGCATACAAAAAATCTTGATTATATTTATGCGAATGTTTTTGGTGAAACCGGGCCTGTACCAGAATAAACATTCTTGAATAAAAGAGCTTGTAAATCCAGTAATTCTCGCAATATTATGGATTTAAGTTCATATAATATTTGCTTGCATTTCAAGTACTTATTATTTCAATTTATTTTAATCACATTGTAAAATTAAGGGACATGATGACCCGTCGGCGAAAAATTTATGAAGGTAAGGCAAAAATTCTTTACGAAGGACCTGAACCTGGAACAATTGTTCAATATTTTAAAGATGATGCAACGGCTGGTAACGGTGCAAAAAAGGGTACAATCACGGGGAAGGGTGTATTGAATAATCGCATAAGCGAATATTTGATGTTGCAGCTTTCTGAAATTAATATACCCACCCATTTTATCCGTCGTTTGAATATGCGGGAACAACTGGTAAAATCTGTTGAGATCATTCCCTTGGAAATTGTGGTCAGAAATGTTGCGGCGGGTAGTATTGTCAAACGTCTGGGATTGGATGAGGGGAAAAAACTTCCCCGTCCCATTGTCGAATATTATTTGAAAAATGATGAACTGAATGATCCACTGGTTCTGGAAGATCATATTACAACATTCAATTGGGCGACCTTGCAGGAAATGGATGAAATCGTAAGTTATACTTTACGTATCAATGATTTTCTCAGAGGATTGTTCGCGGGTATCGGAATCAGGCTGATCGATTTCAAGCTTGAATATGGACGTTTATGGAAAGATGATGAATTTCATATCGTTTTGGCAGATGAAATCTCACCTGATAATTGTCGTTTTTGGGATATGGCAAGTGGTGAAAAACTTGACAAGGATCGCTTCCGTCGTGATCTTGGTAAAGTGGAAGAAGCCTATCAGGAAATCGCCAAGCGATTGAAAATTATTCCTGAAAAAAAATTTGAGGTTATAGAAAGTAGCAATCCGGAGCATATGGAATGAAATTACGTTTGATTATTCAGTTGAAACAGGGTGTTCTCGATCCACAAGGTAAGGCGATTAACCATGCATTGCATAATCTGTCTTTTAATGAAGTAAAAGATGTACGCGTTGGACGTGTAGTTGATCTTGAATTATCTGAAATGTCAGTAAGTGAAGCCAAAAAAAAGGCAACAGAAATGGCTCAAAATTTATTGGCCAATAATGTTATCGAAGATTTTGAAGTCGAGGTTTTATCATGAGTATAGGTAAGAAAATATTATTTACTGTATCCGGTATCGCTTTGTTAATGGCTTGCGCAAATACAACAGTGCAGGCGCAAAGAGTGAGTAAAGTTAAAGCTGCCGATTTTCTGCAATTATGTCAAAGATCGCAGACGGTTAGGGCATGTAATATTTATATTAGCGGTATTGCTGATTCTGTCGCATTTTCAAAAGTCTATGCCAAAAATGAAGGCGATCCCAAGGCACCGGCCGGTTTTTGCATTGATCCCTCCGTATCTGGCAATGAAATGCGTCAAAAAGTTATTGATTATATGAAGGCACATCCAGATCAATTGAACCAGCCAGCAGGAGCGACTGTCTTTAGTGCTTTGCATGAATCTTATCCATGTAAAAACGCATCTGTTGGGGTAAAATAATGAAAATAGGTATCGTTGTTTTTCCAGGTACCAATCGTGAGCGAGATGTTGTGATTGCCTTTGAACAGGTAACGGGTGTAACTCCCGTTATCATTTGGCATCGTGAAACAACTTTACCTTCTTTGGATATGATCGTTTTGCCTGGTGGATTTAGTTATGGGGATTATTTGCGTTGTGGAGCAATGGCGGCGCATTCACCAATAATGAGAGAAATCTGTGATTTTGCGAATAAAGGGGGATATATTCTTGGAATTTGTAATGGTTTTCAGATTTTGACAGAGGCCAAATTACTTCCCGGTGCTTTGCTACCGAATGCAAGCCTGAGATTTTTATCTCGTGATTGTCATTTAAAGATTGAACGAAATGATACCGCTTTTACATGCGGGTGGAATAAAGGTGATGTTTTCAAGACAGCAACTGCGCATGGAGATGGAAATTATTTCTGTGATTCAGAAACCTTAAGACAGCTTGAAGGAGAGGGACAGATTGTCTTCAGATATAGCTCAGCAAATGGAATTGTAAATCCGGAAGATAGACAGTTAAACCCAAATGGCAGCATTTATGCCATAGCTGGTATTGTAAGTTTGAATGGAAGAATCTGTGGAATGATGCCTCACCCTGAAGATATGGTGAATCCCTTAATGGGAAGTGAAGATGGAAAACCTTTATTCCGGGGTATTATGGAGACCTTGGCTTGATGAGTAAGATACAAAAATTGGTTGTAAATGAAGCTTTGGCAAAACAGTTCGGTTTATCTGCTGATGAATATCATAAAGTCTTGTCTATCATGGGGCGTACACCCAGCCTGACCGAATTGGGTATTTTTTCGGTCATGTGGTCAGAACATTGCTCTTATAAATCTTCCCGTGCATGGTTGAAAAATCTTCCGACAAAAGCTCCATGGGTTATTCACGGTCCAGGTGAGAATGCTGGTGTTGTCGATATTGGCGAGGGTTTGGCGGCCGTTTTTAAAATGGAAAGCCATAACCATCCCTCTTTTATTGAACCTTATCAAGGTGCGGCAACAGGTGTTGGCGGTATCTTGCGTGATGTTTTTACCATGGGTGCACGACCGGTTGCCAACCTGAACGCTCTAAGATTTGGTAGTCCCGACAATCCCCAGACTCGTCATATTGTGGATGGAGTGGTTCGGGGTATCGGGGGATATGGAAATTGTGTAGGAGTTCCTACGGTCGGTGGTGAAGTCAATTTTCATGAAAGTTATAACGGCAATCCGCTTGTCAATGCAATGACGGTTGGAATTGCAAGAAAAGACCGTATATTTTTATCAGCTGCAGCTGGGGTAGGTAACCCTGTAATTTATGTTGGTTCCAAAACGGGTCGTGATGGCATTCATGGGGCAACAATGGCTTCTGCGGAATTTGATGAGGATTCAGCATCAAGGCGACCTACCGTCCAGGTTGGAGATCCATTTGTTGAAAAATTGCTGATTGAGGCCTGTCTAGAATTAATGGCAACGGATGCCATTGTTGCCATCCAAGATATGGGCGCTGCTGGTCTGACCTCATCGGCTGTGGAAATGGCCGGAAAAGGTGGTGTCGGTATTGAGCTGAATTTGGATCACGTTCCGCAACGTGAAGACCAGATGACAGCATATGAAATGATGCTTTCCGAAAGTCAGGAAAGAATGCTGATGGTCTTGCGTGCAGATCGAACGGAGATTGCCAAGCAAATTTTTGAAAAATGGGAGTTGGATTTTGCCATTATTGGACATCTGACAGATACGGGTTGTATTGTTATCAAACATAATAACCAGACAGAAGCTGATATTCCCCTTGCACCCTTGGCTGATGAGGCACCACTTTATAAACGACCATCCTCCAATTATCCTGCACCACAACCTATCGCGCCTTTAAATATTACTATCGATATTGAAAAATCCGTTATAAAATTGCTGGGTTGTGCCGATTTGGCGTCCCGTTCCTGGATATGGGATCAATATGACAGCACGATTGGCGGTCAGACAGTCTATCGTCCAGGACAAGGTGATGCAGCGGTGGTAAAGGTTGATGGTCATCATTTAGGTCTTGCGTTAACAACAGACTGTACACCCCGTTACTGTCAAGCCGATGCATATCAGGGTGGAGCACAGGCTGTTGCCGAAGCATGGCGCAACATTACCGCAGTAGGTGCCAAACCACTGGCAATAACCGATAATTTAAATTTTGGTAATCCGGAAAAACCTGAAATAATGGGACAGATTATTGCTGCTATTGAAGGTATGAAAGATGCCTGTAACGCACTAGATTTTCCTGTTGTCAGTGGAAATGTTTCACTTTACAATGAAACACGTAATGCACAAAATGAAAATGTTTCAGTATTGCCTACACCTGCCATTGGTGGTTTAGGTGTTATTGAAGATATTTCAAAATCAGTGGGTAACGCTTTACAGAAAAATTACAAACTTGTTCTAATCGGTAAGACGGAAGGTCATTTGGGTCAAACGCTATGGCTCAGGGAAATTATGGGACAAGAGGCAGGTTACCCACCACCTGTTGATTTAAATACCGAACGTCTCAATGGTGATTTTGTTCGCACCATTATTAACCAGGGACTAGTTACAGCTTGTCATGATGTATCTGATGGTGGTCTTCTTATTTCAATTGCTGAAATGGCAATGGCAGGAAATACCGGTTGCACGCTTGATGTTCCTGAAAGTGGTATGCGACCAGAAGCCTATTGGTTTGGTGAAGATCAGGGACGTTATATTGTCATGACTTCCGATGCCGATTTAATGATATCAAAAGCAAAAGAACAGGGTGTTGCTGCAAGATTAATAGGGTATACTGGTGGGGATAGCCTTGTCATGCCATCAGGTGCCATGATTACAATTGCAAGAATGAAAGCTGCGTCCAAGTCCTTCTTTGAAAATTTAATGAAAGTTTAAAGATGAATATTTCAGAAATTAAAGATCGCTTAGTCGAAGTATTTCCTGATGCTATTATTGATGTTGGTGCATTGAAAAATGATGGAAGACATTTCTATTGCAAGATCAGCGCTAAAGAATTTGATGGATTGAGCAAAGTTCAGCAACATCAGCTTGTCTATAAGGCATTGGAAAATTATATGGATAAAGATTTACATGCCTTGGCTTTACAAACGTCTGTGTTAAAATAATCTAATCAAGGAATTATACAATAAATGAGTAATCCGTTATTTCAACAAATCCAAAAAGAAATTGATAACAATCCTGTTGTTCTTTTCATGAAGGGTACAGCAGACTTTCCTAGTTGCGGTTTTTCTGCAAAAGTGGTTCATATTCTTTCTGATATGGGCGTTTCATTCAAGGATGTAAATATTCTTGAAAATGATGAATTAAGGCAGGGATTAAAGGAGTTTTCCAGTTGGCCAACTTTTCCTCAGCTTTATGTCAAGGGAAAGCTTGTCGGTGGTTGTGATATTGTTCGCGAGATGTATGCCACTGGCGAATTGAAAACCCTTTTTCAGGATGAAAATATTATCAGCAAGTAAATAGTAGAATTTTTACAACGCAAGAATAAAAATTCTATTTTATTTCTTTTTATTCTTGCTAAATTATCCTTTAATGTGTTTCTTGATATCTAGGTTGGTATTTGGTTTAAGGGTCTGGGATAATGATAAAAAATGTAAAAAAAACTTTTTATTGGGTTTTAGGGGTTACAATATTAGGATGTTCAACGCCTTCTTTTGTTAAGGCACAACATATTGTTACGGAATCGGAAGCTGGTAAGTTAACCCTTGCATCCCTTACGGCTGCACCTATAGTGCATCATTACCGTCCTGTCAAACGTTCTGTGAGAAAATCAAGACATCCAATGCTAAGGAATGTTGCCTATCACACGAGTTCAAAAAAAAGTTATTCGTCATTGGTTCATAAAATTTCCTATAGACAAAGAAATCTAGGAAAAATGAGGGTAAGAAATGTTTTATATAATGTTTCATCCCATAAAAAATCTAAAGCTCGTCGTCATCGCAGCTAATAAGCGGTAATATTTTCAAGACGTTCAATTCGATTTTGAGAATCTAGTATAATATAATCAAATTGAACATTGTTGATATTATTCAAGTTATATGTTTCAAGATAACAATTCGCGGAATTAATCAATCTTAGTTTTTGTCTATTGGTAAGAGCGAAAAGAGCTTTTCGCAAGGTTTTTCTTTTTTTACTTCCACAAACAATATATAGTCAGCACGTTGTGCAATTAAATCAATTTCTCCAAATGGACAGCGGTATCTTTGATTCAATATGTTCCAGTCAAGTTTTTTTAAATAGATCGCTACTTTTTCTTCAGCAAATAATCCAGCAGAATAGTTTTTATTGGTGAAAGAATAAGAATTAAAATCGTTTTGACGATTACTAAATTTGATCATAATTAAAGCATAACATAATTAAAATAGAATAAAAATATATGTTGTTAATTATTTGGAATGGAATTTTATGACTGCCTTTTATACTTATCTGTTTTTTATTGATGTCAAGCAAGATTGGGTAATGGCGGTTCTAAGATTATTTTTATTAATAGTGGTTACATATCATGTTTTGAAACATGTGAGAGATACCAAAGCTGCGATAGGATGGATCGGATTCTCGTGGATAATGCCAATTACGGGTTTTATTCTGTATTTTATGTTTGGTATAAATCGTGTTACCCGAAAGGCACAAAAATTGGCCACACACAGGCCTTGGCATCATAAATTTACCAAAAGCAATTTTAATTATACAGTTCAAGGTCATTTTTATCCATTGGCTAAAGTTGTAGAAAGCTTTACACAAAGGGCATTATTAAAGGGAAATAATATTGATATATATCATAATGGGGATGAAGCCTATCCCGTTATGCTGGAATCAATAAATTCTGCAAAAAGTTGCGTTTTCTTATCCTCTTATATTCTTAAAAGTGATGATATTGGCAGGAAATTTGCCGATGCAATAATCAGGGCACATGAAAGGGGCGCTGTTGTCCGTGTACTTGTCGATGGAATAGGTAGCGGTTATTTCTATTGTCCCATTGCCAAATATTTAAAAGCTCATGGCGTTCGTATAGACAGGTTTATGCATACATTTCTTCCCTGGAAAATGGCATTTATAAACCTAAGAACTCATAAGAAGATTTTGGTGGTAGATGGAAAGATTGGGTTTATAGGAGGTTTAAATATCGCTGCTGTAAATGTGTTATCAAAATGCCCTAAAAATCCGGTTTCAGACACTCATTTTAGGGTAAAAGGCGCCATTGTTCATGAATTAACCGAAGCTTTTTTGCAGGACTGGTTTTTTATTACATCGGAAAAGCTGGATGATGAAAAATTTTTTCCAGAAGTGAAAGAGGAGGGAGATATGGTATGTCGCATTATAACCGCTGGTCCTGATTCAGATATGGAAAAAATCAAATATACAATGATGCAGGCAATAAGTTTGGCGCGTAAATCAATAAGGATTATGACCCCTTACTTTTTGCCAGATGACCGTTTTCTATCATTGTTATGTATGGCTGCCATTCGAGGGGTGGAAATTGATATAATTACCCCTGAACAAAGCAATCAGTTTTTGGTTGATTGGGCCAGAAACATAAACAATAAATTACCCTTACGTTATGGATGTAAAATCTGGTTGGCCAAACCCCCTTTCAATCATTCCAAACTGATGGTTATTGACCGTTTATGGTCCTTTGTTGGTAGTTCAAATATTGACATGCGCAGTTTAAGATTGAATTTTGAAATCAATATGGAAGTTTATCATGAAAAATTTTCAGAAAAAATCGACGATTTCATTATATTGCATAGAAACAAGCCATTAAAATTAAAAGAGCTTGAAAAAAGATTCTTCCTGGTAAAATTAAGAGATGCTACCACTCGATTGCTGCTTCCATATTTATAAGACTGGACGCAGTATCACCATTATTGGATGATGATCGGATGTAAATCTGGATAAAACCTGACTTGCAATACACTCCATACCCTTGATCAAGCAACGATCGAGACGAATTGGCACAAGATTGGCCATTTTATGTGTTGGTTCATTGGGCCCAACATCTCTGAATCCATGTAATAATGCGGGACCAATCTGGTTAAAGTCACCTAAAACTGCAGCGTGATCAGGTAGAATACCGGCAAGAGCCTGTAATTGTTTACGGTTCAATATCTGACCATGGGATAGGTGGACATTAGCTATCCAGAAATTTCCATAATCGATCAATTGGGCAACACGTTTGATTAACGTGCCTCGGGGTAAATCGCAAATCGTGGGTGGCGAAAAAAATGGGTAAGGACTCCAGCAAGCAACACCATGAATTCTGCCAGGTAATGGAAAACGACTGTAATAACCACCAACAAGATCGGGTAAAATATTAATTTCCTCTGTTGCTTCCTGCATTAACAATAAATCAGGTTTGTGATTATTGATCAAATAAGCAACGTCATATGGGGATGCTCCAATTTTTCTTAACAAATTCCAGCTGATAATTTTCATTTGAGAAAATATTTTAGGAATGTTAGAAATTTTGTAATGTGGCGTAATTGAAAGGGTCATGAATTGATATTCTTGGATAGTTATCTGATAATATAATTAATATTACTACCTATTTCTGATCCAACAAATTTAAGAATTAATCTTTGTTTTTCAATATATAAGAATTTTAGTAACATTTTTGGGATAATTAATTATCGATAACAATTACTAATTGGCAAATATTATAAAGTATGAATTTCAATTATTGCTAACAGTATTTAAATATAAAAATATGACGAATCTTTATAAAATGATTTTTCAGAAAGTAAAAGATTTTTTATCAAAAAGGTTAAAGCATGTCTTATATATCATCTGAAGAATTGGCCGTTTCCTATGGATGGAAAATTTTGTCAACATTTTTGGTCCAAATAGGTAGACAGACATACTCATTACCCGAGAAAGGTGTGTTTGTAAATGATCCGCTCGCACGGGGATCGACAGTTATATATCCTTCAGTTGAGGCTATGCGTCGTTCGGAAAAAGGTAAGTATGAACATGAAACGCTTTATGGAGCAATGGGTTCACCAAATCAGCATCAGCTTGAGCAAGTTATAGCCCAAATTGAAGGAGGATCACATTGTCAAGTAGTATCATCGGGTTTGGCAGCTTGTACTATACCTCTATTAGGTTTTTTATCGTCAGGTGATCATTGTTTGATAATTGACAGTATCTATGGGCCAACCAAACGGTTTGCAGAGACTGTTTTGGAAAAATTTGGAGTTAAAATCAGCTACTACCCCGCTGATTGTAATCTTGATGAAATTGAAACCTATATTCAAAACAATACGAAATTAATATTTACGGAAAGTCCCGGTAGTCATAGTTTTGAAATTCAGAATATTGCCGGTACGGCTGAAATAGCTCATAGATATGGAGCTAAACTAATATTAGACAATACATGGGGAATAGGTATATTTAAGCCCTTCGAGCATGGAGTGGATATATCTGTTCAGGCATTAACAAAATATGCCAATGGTCATTCAGATTTAGTACTTGGTGCCATTACAGTTAAATGTGATGATGACTGGCATATTTTAAGGGATTATGCTGTCGCCATGGGAGAGGTGGCAGCACCAGATGTATGCTGGTTAACATTGCGTGGGTTGAGAACTATGGCAGCGCGACTCGAAAAACAATCAGTGACCGGATTAAAAATTGCACAATGGTGCAGTCGGCAACCTTATGTTGAACGGGTTCTTCATCCCGCATTGCCAAGTTGTTATGGGCATGAATTTTGGAAACGAGATTTTACAGGTGCAAGCAGTGTATTTGGAGTGGTTTTCAAAAAAAATATTATTTTGCAAAAAGTTATTGAAATGATTAATCATCTTAAATTTTTTTCAATTGGTGCTTCTTGGGGGGGATATGAAAGTCTGGTTTTACTCACTGATGGAGAGATAAGAAGGAAATATAAAAGCAGAACTTTAACTGGTTCGGCTTGTAGGTTTCATATCGGTTTAGAAAATGAAAATGATTTGATTGAAGATTTAAAACAAGCTTTTGATAAAACGTTAAAGTAGATTACGTTTTCGATAGGACAACGCTTCAGTAATACTGGAAATATCAATTTCATCCTTTTCTGAAAGATCTGCGATTGTAAGAGCCACCCTCAATAATCTTGTGATGCCTCGGGCAGAAAGGCGTAATTGCATTGAAGCTTTTTCTACTATTTCCGCCACGGAGTCAGATAAAGATATTTGATTATTATTTAATTCACAATTTAAATTTTTCTGTCTTTCAAATTGTTTTTCTCTGGCTTTTTTAACACGTTTTGCAACTTTTACACTTTTTTCACCATTCGGTATGGAAACGATATCGCGTGGTGGTATCGGTTCAATATAGGTAACAATATCGATACGATCCAATAATGGACCAGAAATCTTACGAGTATATTCTTCACCACAGCGGGGGACACGATGACACTCACGTTCTGTATCGCCCATATATCCACATCGACAGGGATTCATTGCGGCAATTAATTGAAATTTCGCAGGGAAAGTTATATGATTCATCGCTCTGGCAATAGATATTTTACCATTTTCAAGCGGTTGTCTTAATGCTTCAAGACTGTTCCTCGTAAATTCAGGAAATTCATCCAAAAATAATATTCCATGATGAGCCAAGCTTATTTCACCCGGTTTCACTTTTATTCCTCCTCCAGTTAATGAAACTTGACTGGCAGAATGATGCGGGTTTCGAAAGGGAGGTTGTCTGATAGGGACAGAACCGTTTAATAATCCCGCAGCACTATAAATACGAGTAACCTCTAAAGATTGTTGTGCGGTTAAATCAGGTAAAATGCTGGGCAATCTTGTTGCAAGCATGGATTTGCCAGATCCTGGCGGCCCAATCATTAACATTGAATGCCCACCTGAAGCGGCAATTTCCAGGGCACGTTTTGCACTTTCCATACCTTTGATATCAAACAAATCATAATCATGGGAGGTTTTTGGAGACTGTAACATTTTAGGAGGCGTTAAAATCTGTTTTCCCAAAAAATGCTGGATGATAGAAAGCAGATCGGGAGCAGCAATTATATCTATATCTCCACCCAATAGGGCTTCGCTTCCTTGTATGGCTGGACAAATCAAACCTTTTTCTTGAGAAACAGCTCCAATAGTTGCTGAAATTACATTGTTGACAGCACTAATTTTTCCATCAAGTGATAATTCGCCAACAGCTGCATAATTCAATAACATTCCTTCAGGAATAATATCCAAAGCGACCAACAGTCCCAATGCAATAGGCAAATCATAATGAGTGCCCTCTTTAATAATATCGGCTGGAGAAAGATTTATCAAAATCCGTTTCGGTGGTAAGGCTATACCCATTGAGATAAGGGCGGCCTTAACCCGTTCACGGGATTCAGTCACGGCCTTATCAGCCAGGCCAACAATTGTAAATGCGGGTAAGCCTCGAGAAATTTGAACCTGAATTTCCACAGAAATAGGATCAATACCAGAAAAGGCAAAAGTTGATATTCTGGTTATTGCCATTATAGAATATGGATCCTGACTTTAAAATTTTAATTAATTATAACTCATTTGGACGATAAAGGATTCGAGCCCTGATCGTTCCCTCAAGATTGCGTAAGGCTCGCAAAATTTCAATATCAATTTCCTTATCCCCATCGGTTGTTGCCTCAATGACAACATAACCCACTTCACCATCCGTCTGTAAATATTGAGCGGAAATATTGGCGTTGATCTTGGTAAATATGTTGTTAATTTTTTGCATAATGCCAGGAATGTTTTGATGAACATGCATATATCGTGTGCCCTTTAAACGGATTGGCAACTGAACCTCTGGAAAATTTACGGCACTTAGGGTTGAACCGACATCCGAATATTCAATAAACTTATTTCCTACTTCCCGACCAATTCGTTCTTGCGCCTCGATTGTGGATCCACCTATATGAGGTGTTAGGATAACATTATCCAATCCGCGTAATGGTGAAGTGAATTCCTCACCTTTAACTTTGGGTTCTACAGGAAATACATCAATTGCCGCACCTAAAAGATGATTGGATTTCAATGCTTGTACAAGGGCATCAATATCAACAACCTGTCCTCTAGCGTTATTGATAAGAAATGAACCGGGTTTCATCAAGGCTATCTCTTTTTCGCCTATCAGATTGATAGTGCCTTTATTATGAGGCACATGCAGGCTAACAATGTCACTTATTTGTAAAAGATCTTTCAATGACTGGACAGGACGCGCATTTCCATGACTTAACTTATCAACTATGTCATAATATATAACCTGTAATCCAAAAGATTCGGCTAAAATTGATAATTGTGATCCGATGGATCCATATCCCACAATTCCTAAAGTTTTGCCTCTTACCTCCCAGCTGTTTATACTGCTTTTGTCCCAGAGTCCTTTATGACATTCGGATGAGCGAACAAAAATGCGCCTTAACAGCATGACGATTTCACCCATTACCAATTCCGCCACCGAACGGGTATTGCTGAAGGGGGCATTAAAAACAGGAATACCCAGATTGCGTGCAGCATTAAGATCAACTTGATTTGTGCCGATACAAAAACATCCAATAGCAATCAGTTTATCGGCCTCATCCAAGATTTCTTTGGTTAATTGTGTACGGGAGCGAATACCGATTAAATGTACACCTTTGATCGCTTTTTTTAAAGCATCGCCCTCCAAGGCTGTTTTAAGATAGGTAATGTTGTTATACCCATTCTTTTTTAATAAATCGACGGCACTTTGATGAACACCTTCTAATAAAAGAATATGAATTTTGTCTTTGGGTAATGATAGATTTGAATTCATTAATTTTCTCTTTAATATATAGAAACTAAAAATTTAAAATTTTGATAACGTCCTGTTTTAAGCCTGGATCACCCAAAGCTAGCACAGATTTATTATTGTTTTGAAGAGATAGGGAATTTCCATTCCAGTCGGTTATTGATCCTCCGGCTCCTTTTATGATTGGAACCAAGGCCGCCCAATCCCAAATTTTATTGCCATATTCAATTATGAGGTCAATTTGACCCAATGCCAATAAACCATACGCGTAACAATCTCCACCCCAGCTCATTCTCTTGATTTTTTTGCACAATGATTTCCAGCGGGTGTTTGGAGAATGATCAAGGATTTCAGGTGCAGTGCAAGAACCTTCGGCTATGGAAAGGTCAATACATTTTCTTGTACCTATATGACCACCAAATTCTGAAATAAATTGGCTTTCATACCCTTCAAGACCAATCCAGCGCTCTTTGAGTATCGGTTGGTCAATGATTCCCAATACAGGATTACCCTCATACAATAAGGCGATTAATATTCCAAATAAGGGACGGCCTGTTATAAAAGCTCTGGTTCCATCAATTGGATCTATAACCCATTGAAATTTGGAATTTATATTATCTGATCCATATTCCTCCCCAATAATTCCAAAACCGGGTGTTTCTTGTTTTAGGATTTGCCGGATTGTTTGTTCAGCTTCACGATCGGCTTTTGTTACGGGGGATTCATCAAATTTGTCATCTACATGAATTGAATGTCTAAAATAGGGACAAATAACTTTTTGTGCCTCTTGAAGGGCATGTTCAGCAATCTGAAGATAAGAATTTAAATTCTTCACTATATTTTCCTGATTAGACAATAGGTGATAAGGGTAAAAAATTAATTGATTTATAATTTTAACATTAAAATTGTTGGAGTATAAAGACTATAAAACCTATTATTTGAAATCAATAAAATTTAATATATTATAATTTTTCAAAAATCATTTTTTGGGGTAAGCATAGTTGCAATTTATTACATATGCAAATGGTTCTTTATTTTAGTTTTTTTATTTTTGTCCTGAAGGAGGATTATTGCCTGTCAGAGAATTCAGATATGCAATAACATCCGCCCGATCCTTATTAGATGAAAGACCACCATAAGCCATTAGAGTAGCGGGAGCAAAAGCGAGTGGTTTGGCAAGCCATTTATTTAGATTTTCCACTGTCCAGTATTCGTTTTCATGAATTTTAAGCGAGGAAGAGTAATTAAAGTTTGGACTGGAGGCAATTTTTTTATTTTTGATATTAAAAAGTGAAGGCCCTATTTTATCAGGTTCACCCTGTCTGAAACTGTGGCATACTCCGCATTGTTGTGAGGCAATGATTTTTCCTTTGCCTATATCGGCGGTTTTGAGATCAATGGTTTCTTGATTTTCACTAGCATATACTGATGATGTAAGCGGTGAGTAAGGAATCAGGATCTTACTTATCAACCAGCTACCAAACAATATTTCACAGGATATGACACAAGCTGCAGCTATACGGTTCCAGTCAAAACTATCCATTTTATTTTTCTTTGGTTTCTTGAACAACAACTATGATTATTAAATTGATTATAGAATAAAAGCTTATTATTAATAATACAACATAAAGAAAAACTGATATATATATTATTTATAGAGAATTGTTGATGAAGCCTGCTTTGATCCTTATTCCAACACGATTGGCCTCAACTCGACTGCCACGAAAATCCCTGGTTGATATCGGTGGAAAACCTATGATAGTCAGGGTGATGGAACAGGCTTTAAAAACGAAAATCGGACCAGTGGTTGTAGCTTCAGGTGACAGGGAAATTTCGGAGATTGTCAGGGAGAACGGGGGCAGGGCAATTGATACGGATCCAAATCTTTTATCTGGTTCAGACCGAATTTATCAGGCGCTATCCTTACTGCGGGAATATGATCACATTGATACGATTATCAATGTTCAGGGCGATTTACCCCTCATTGATCCATCAGATATTTGTAAATCAATGATACCGCTGAAGTATTCTGGAATAGATATCGGAACCTTAATAGCTCCCGTGAAAAATGAATTTGAAAAGACGGCTTTTTCCGTAGTAAAGGTGGCTTGCAGTTTTATTGAGGATTTATTATTTGCGAAGGCTCTGTATTTTTCTCGTGCAACAATTCCATGGGGAAAGGGTCCATTATGGCATCATGTCGGTATTTATGCATATACGCGAAAATCTCTCAACCGTTTTATAAACTTGCCTCAATCTTTACTTGAGAAACGAGAAAAACTCGAGCAATTGAGAGCTTTGGAAGCTGGAATGAATATTGGTTGTGCTGTAATAGATGAAGCGCCATTGGGAATTGATACACCAGACGATCTTGAACGGATAAGAAAACGAATTATTTAATAGGATTATTTTATGACTGCCAAAATTATTGCCTTTCAGGGTCGACCAGGTGCCTATTCGGATATGGCCTGTCGTTCGGCAAGGCGGGGATGGGTAACGTTACCTTGTGAAAATTTTATTGAAACGATAAAAGCTGTGCAGTCTGGAAAGGCTGAACAAGCCATGTTGCCATGCGAAAATAATTTAGTTGGAAGAGTGCCTGATATTCATAATCTTTTGCCTTCTTCGGGACTTTTTATTGTTGGTGAGCATTTCCAAAGGATTGAACATTGTCTAATAGGTATCAAGAATGCAAAAATTTCTGATATCAAAAGGGTTCACACACATCCGGTGGCAATGGGGCAGGTTTCGGAAATAATCAATGATTTGTCGCTTGAACGGATAACAGAATTTGATACAGCAGGTGCTGCTGAAATTATAGCAAAAATGAATAACAGGGAAGATGCGGCAATTGCATCGGAACTTGCGGCAGAATTGAATGGGCTGGATGTATTAAGATACAATGTTGAAAATGAAAATTATAATACAACCCGCTTTTATATCGTTTCACGTGAGAAGAAAATTCCAACGCAACGTGAAAACATGATGACGACTGTTTTATTTAAAACGAAAAATATTCCATCCGCCCTTTACAAGGCATTGGGAGGTTTTGCGACAAATAATGTAAATATGACACGTTTGGAAAGCTGTATGGATAAAGGGGGGTTTGTTGCAACCAAATTTTTGGTTGATGTGGAAGGACATGTTCACAATGACCCGTTAAATCAGGCCTTGAATGAACTGAAATTTTATTCAGATGATTATGTTCTTTTGGGGGTGTATCCTGCTTCACAATATCGTCAGAGTGTATAGTCCATATATAATTTTATAAAATTTTGATACACTTATTTAATATATAATTGAATATCAATGATTGATAAGGAATAATGACAACATGAGTATATGGTTTGAAGGTTCAATCACGGCATTAATTACCCCGATGAAACAGGATGGTTCACTGGATATTCCTACTTTTGAAAAATTTGTGGATTGGCAGATCCAGGAGGGGACTTCTGTACTGGCTCCCGTTGGTACAACAGGGGAAAGTCCAACTTTATCTCATGAAGAACATCGGAAAATTGTTGAAGTGGCGGTCAAGGTTGCAAATGGTAGGGTTCCAGTTTTGGCAGGAGCCGGATCAAATAGTACATCTGAAGCTATTGAAATGGTTAAATTTGCAAAAGAAATTGGCGCGACAGCTGCTTTGGTCGTAACACCTTATTATAACAAACCAACCCAGGAAGGATTGTATTGTCATTATATGTCAATTGTAGAGGCGACGGAATTTCCTGTTTATATCTATAATATACCAGCCCGCTCAGTAATTGACATGTCTGTGGAGACTATGGCAAGACTTGCAGAAAATCCCTATATTGTTGGTGTCAAAGATGCGACGGCTAATCTTGTCCGACCCATTCAGGTAAGACGGGCGGTTAAAAAGAATTTTAACCAGTTGTCGGGGGAAGATGGTACCGCGATTTCATTTTTGGCCGCTGGTGGTGATGGTTGTATCAGTGTGACGGCTAATATTGCACCAAAATTATGCGCAGAAATGCAACAGGCCTGGAAGGATGGTCATATTGCCAATGCAATGGCTATGCAGGATCGTTTGTCTGTTTTACATGATGCCCTTTTTATTGAGAGCAATCCAGGCCCCGTTAAATTTGCAGCGTCCGTTTTGGGGTTGGCAGGAGAGACTTGCCGTTTACCGCTTGCGCCTGTTGCGGAGAAAACGCGGATTAGGGTTAAAGAGGCATTGGAAAAAGTGGGATTATTGGGTTAAATGGCGGAAAAAAAGAAAAATTCTCTAATCTCTTTTGGAAACGTGGCAAAAAACCGTAAAGCCACGTTCAACTATTCCATTGTTGATAAGGTGGAAGCGGGTTTAATGTTAAAGGGTCCGGAAGTAAAAAGTTTGCGTTTAGGACGGGCCACGATTAACGAGGCCCATGCAGGGGAAAGGGAAGGGGAAATATGGCTTTTCAATAGCTATATTCCTGAATATCAGGGCGGATTTTTTTCAAAATTTGATCCACGCGCCCCCAGGAAACTGCTACTTCATAAAAAACAAATTTTTAAATTGCTAGGGGCTATAAGTAGGAATGGTATGACATTGGTTCCACTGGATATTTTTTTTAACAGCCGGGGGATAGCCAAGGTAACACTAGGTCTAGGTCAGGGTAAGAAAAAAGCGGATAAACGTCAGGCAATAGCTGATCGTGACTGGAAACGTGATCAGGCAAGATTATTAAGGAGTAAATTTTAACATTATCCTTTTGACAAAAAAAGAATTACGATTAATCATTAAGTATGTGAAAGGCTGAAGAGAAACTGAATATAAATTTATGAATTAATTGATTTATCCACAATTATTTATGCTATTGATTGATTAAAACAGTTTTTTAACTTTATGCTTTTCTAGATATATAGGTTATTTTTCTAGAAGGGTTTCGTGTATGGCATCGGTCGTATTAATCATTAATGCGGGTTCATCAAGTCTAAAATTTTCTCTGTATCGGAGTCAGAATAATTCAGATTTTGAATTATATTCCAAAGGATTACTAGAGGGGATTGGATCAGGACCCCATTTGAAAATAACCGATCGTCAAGATAAAATCATTCATGAAAAAAAATGGACAGATGGTCAATATGCAAAACTTGATGCCAGGGATGAATTGTTGGATCAGGTCTTGAAATGGCTTTTCGATTTTATGAAAAAAGATAGAATTCTGGCAATCGGTCACCGTGTGGTTCATGGTGGGATGAAATATTACCGTCCTGTTGTTATTGATCAAAAAATTTACAGTTATCTGGATTCATTAACACCGTTTGTACCCTTGCATCAACCGGCCAGCCTTGCTCCCATGAAAGTCATAATGGATAAATATCCGGATATTACTCAGGTTGCTTGTTTTGATACCGCTTTTCATGCCACGATGCCAGATAAAGCTAAACGCTTTGCCCTTCCAAGAAAATATTATGATAGTGGATTGAGACGTTATGGGTTTCACGGTCTTTCCTATCATTATATCGTGCATTATTTGCAAAAAAATAAATCCCCCCTGATTAAGGGTAAGATAGTTGTGGCGCATCTTGGAAATGGTTCAAGCGTTGCGGCTATAAATAAGGGAAAGTCCATTGATACGTCCATGAGTTTTACGCCCTTGGACGGTTTGGTGATGGGTACACGTACTGGACAGATCGATCCAAATGTCGTCTTATATATGACTCGTGAAGAAAAAAGGTCTCCCGATGAAATTGAGGATATAATCTGGAAACAATCTGGTTTGTTAGGTGTATCCGAGGTTTCAAGTGATATGCGAGGTCTTATTCATGAAATTGCCCAAAATGGACCAAAATCGAAATTTGCCAAACAGGCACTGGATTTGTTTATTTATAAACTGATTGGAGAAATAGGTCGGCTAATTGTTTGTCTAAAAGGGATTGACGGATTGATTTTTACAGCTGGTATCGGTGCACATGCCACATATGTCCGGTCTGTAGTCTGTCAGACTTTGTCTTGGCTAGGGATTGAAATCGATGAACAGGCAAATAAAGATGGAAATGAACTGATCAGTACTTCGGAAAGCAATATCAAGGTATATACAATCCCGACCAATGAGGAGTTCATCATATTGAAAGAAATACAACAGCTTTTATTAAATTCGAAACAGCGTGCATGAATCCGGGGTTTTAATAACTCTTATTGAGTTTAACAATAGCTATTTATCAAGGAGTAAAAAATGACTGATAAAAAGCTTTTATCTGAACATGAAGTGGACTTATTTAATAAATGGTGGCATGCCGCCAATTATCTATCCATCGGACAGATCTATCTAATGAATAACCCTTTATTGAGGGAACCATTGAAACTGGAACATACCAAACCACGATTGCTTGGACATTGGGGAACAACCCCGGGCCTCAATTTCATTTATCTTCATCTCAACCGTATTATCAGAGAACGAGATAACGATATTCTTTTTATAGCTGGGCCAGGTCATGGGGCTCCTGGGGTTGTGGCGTCAACCTATCTTGAAGGGGCTTATACAGAACTTTTTCCCGAGATTACACAGGATGAAGTGGGAATGCAGAAATTGTTCAAACAATTTTCCTTTCCCGGCGGCATTCCAAGCCATACAGGTGCACCAACACCAGGATCCATTCATGAGGGTGGAGAACTTGGATATTCGCTTTCACATGCATATGGGGCAATATTTGACAATCCTGATCTGACCGTTGCATGTGTTATAGGTGATGGTGAGGCAGAAACAGGACCTTTGGCAACATCATGGCACAGTAATAAATTTGTTAATCCAAAAACAGATGGTGCTGTCTTACCCATTCTTCATTTGAATGGCTATAAAATTGCAAACCCAACTATATTGGCACGTATATCCCATCAGGAATTAATCAATTTAATCAAGGGGTACGGCTATGATCCAATTTTTGTTGAAGACAATGATCCAGATTCAATGCATCAGAAAATGGCTTCAGCCATGAATACTGCATTCAATCGTATTCATCGAATACAACAGAATGCACGCAAAAATAATGATACCGGTCGTCCATTATGGCCAGCCATTATTTTTAAAAGCCCAAAAGGTTGGACATGTCCGAAAACCATTGATGGAGAAAAAGTGGAGGATTATTGGCGTGCACATCAGGTTCCTTTTGGGGATTTGAGCAATCCAAAACATCTGAAATTATTAGAAAAATGGATGAGATCCTATCATCCTGATGCGTTATTTGATGAAAAAGGGGCAATATTTCCTGAAATTGCTGAATTGGCACCCAAGGGAGATAAACGTATGAGCGCCAATCCCAATGGGAATGGCGGGTTGCTCAGACGACCCTTGAAGTTACCTGATTATCGACAATATGCAGTAAAAATGACGAAACATGGTCATGTAATTGCTGAATCAACCAGGATAATGGGGGAGTTTTTAAGAGATGTCATTAAAAAGAATCCTGAAAAATTTTTGCTTCTTTCCCCTGATGAAAATAATTCAAATCGTTTGAATAAGGTATTTGAAGTAACCGATCGGGTCTGGAATGCCGAAATATATGATTACGATGATCATTTGGCCCATAAGGGACAGGTGATGGAAATTTTAAGTGAACATACGGTTGAGGGTTGGCTTGAAGGATATTTATTGACTGGAAGACATGGATTGTTTTCCTGTTACGAGGCCTTTATCCATATTGTCGACTCAATGGTCAATCAATTTGCAAAGTGGTTGGACGAGGCGAGCAAGGTGGAATGGCGGCGGCCAATTTCGTCTTTAAATATCCTTTTGACTTCACATGTTTGGCGGCAGGATCATAATGGGTTCAGTCATCAAGATCCCGGTTTCATAGATCATATTGTTTCGAAAAAACCTAAAATGAGCAGGGTTTATTTGCCACCAGATGCTAATACCCTGTTGCTGGTCACGAGTCACTGTTTAAAAAGTTCGGACCGTATCAATGTTATTGTTGCCGGCAAGCAGCCAGAGCCCCAGTGGCTTACCATGGATGAGGCAATTAAACATTGTTATAAAGGCCTTGGCATTTGGGAATGGGCCAGTAACGATAAAGGAATAGAACCCGATGTCATTGTGGCATGCGCTGGTGATGTGCCAACGCTTGAAGCATTGGCGGCTACCAAAATTCTTAACGAATATGTACCAGATCTCAAAATTCGTTTTATCAATGTTGTTGACCTGATGACTCTCATGACAGATGATCAGCATCCACATGGATTGTCAAATCAAGAATTTGATGCCTTGTTTACAATCAACAAACCAGTTATCTTTGCTTATCATGGTTTTCCAAGATTAATTCACTCGCTTATTTATAAACGAAGCAATGCAAGAAATTTTCATGTTCATGGTTTCAGAGAAGAAGGAACAACCACAACACCTTTTGATATGGTTGTATTGAACAATCTTGATCGTTATCACTTGGTATCAAATATCATGAACAGGGTTGATCGTTACAAATCAAAAATAGCTTATATAGACCAGTTTGTGAGAGACAAACTTGTTGAGCATGAATTATATATTCGCCAATATGGTGAAGATATGCCAGAAATCAAAAACTGGCGTTGGAAATAAAAAAATTGTAAATATATATATTGATCCGGTTTTTCAGCGTATGGAGATTGTTAATCGGAAAGCTTTCTACATTCCATGCGTATGGAAATGGGAACTTGGTGACTGCATATATTTCTCGCGTCCACTTTGCAAAATTCCAATGCATTGTTGTATAGGGCTCTTAATATTTTACTGTTGACATCCCTGTCATTGTCAAACTTGTTATTGGCTTTTTGTTTTTTCAATTCATGAATATCTTTTAAGGTTTCAATACATGAGGGACTTATTGTTGTTGATTGGGTTCGTAAAATTTTGAAAATAGGTTGTAATTGTTCATATGAAAAACTGATTGATTTTTCATCACTTGATTGTCCATAAACAGTCAAGGGAAATAGGGTGATTATAAAAGTTAAAAATCTTGTTCTATTTTTCAATTTAGTCTCTAGTTAAGGCTTGATTTCATAATTGCAAAGTTTATGTTATCCAGCTGTTAAAGTTAGATAAAAACCTTTATATTATATATGTTTATAACATAAATGATATATTTATACAGTTTTTTAGCATATTATCCTATAATAACACACAAACTATTCCTCAAGTTTATCCCCCAAATTGTGGATAACTTTATGTCGGATAAAAATTAATCCTTGGATAGAGAATTATAATATTCAATCATGAAGTTAATAAAAATAGTATTGAAGAACATGAATGGAAAGAAAATGGTAAATTTAAGAATAAATAATATCAAACACTGTTTTTGTATCGGTATCTGTTTAGTTTCATCCGCGCTGTTTCTTGATGGATGTTCAGGAACAGCTGAAACACCAGTTCCGGCAGGAACACAATCATCTGTTGGTTATGGATCTGTTTGCAAGGCAGGAATTTATAGCTGTCATACTCCATATCAAGTTCCTCTGGGTTCTCCATGCAGTTGTCCTGGTGTGGGAGCGCCCTCCTACGGTAATGTTCACGCGAAATAAATAAAATTGACAAGTTAATTCGGAATTCCTCATGATCTTTTCCGCATCAAAGAATGATAAGGATCTTTTTGCCTCCGATCACACCTTTTTTAGTGAGAATTCAAATAAGAAGTCAATGATTGATAATAAGGTTCCTCTGGCTGATCAATTGCGGCCAGTGGAATTGGAGGAAGTTGTCGGACAAAATCATTTGGTTGGTAAAAAGGGCATTATTACCCGTATGATTAATCATGGTACTTTATCAAGTTTGATTTTGTGGGGTTATCCTGGAACAGGGAAAACGACGATTGCCCGGATTATTTCCCAGTATACAAATTTGAGATTTGTTCAAATATCCGCAATTTTTTCCGGGGTGGCAGAATTAAAAAAAATTTTTGACGAGGCAAGAAAATATAGACAACAAACCGGTAAGGGTAGCCTATTATTTGTGGATGAAATTCACCGTTTCAACCGTACTCAACAAGACAGTTTTTTACCCGTTGTTGAAGATGGAACTATTATTCTGATAGGGGCGACCACTGAAAATCCATCTTTCGTGTTAAATGGTGCTTTGTTATCCCGTTGCCAATTGATGGTACTGAAACGTCTTGATGAAGAAGCGTTGAAACAACTCATTCAGCGTGTTGAAATTAATACTGAAAAGAAATTGCCTCTTACGGATAAAGCCTTACATGTTCTTATTGCCATGGCAGATGGAGATGGTCGCTATCTCTTGAATATGGTAGAACAATTAATCAAACAAAATTTTGATCATAAAATTGATGAAAATGCGTTAAATGAATTACTAAGCCAAAAAGCAGTATTGTATGATAAGGATAGGGATGGGCATTATAATTTGATTTCAGCCCTGCATAAATCACTTCGAGGTTCGGATCCCGATGCTGCCTTGTACTGGTTCGCTAGAATGTTGGAGGGTGGAGAGGATCCAAGATATATTGCAAGAAGATTGACCCGTTTTGCATCGGAAGATATTGGATTAGCCTCACCTAATGCTCAAATACTGGCAATTTCAGCTTGGGAGAGTTATGAACGGTTAGGATCACCTGAAGGGGAAATAGCATTGGCTGAACTGGTAGTTTACTTGGCAACAGCACCAAAATCCAATGCTGTTTATAAAGCCTTTAACAAAGCGAGAGCGGTTGCAAAAAAAACGGGAAGCTTGATGCCTCCCGCCCATATATTGAACGCGCCAACCAAAATGATGAAAGAACTTGGTTATGGCAAGGGATATCAGTATGATCATGATACAGAAGAGGGATTTTCTGGACAAAACTATTTTCCTGATCGTATGAAACGTGAACAGTTTTATTTTCCCACACATCGGGGAACAGAAGAGATCATTTCAAAACGTCTTGAACAGTGGAATAAACTTAGAAATAAATAGATTATATGAAAATTTTAAATATTACGGTTAAAGATGAAGATGGTGAAGTGCGTCTTGATCGTTGGGTAAAAAGAAATTACCCCCAATTTACGCAGGGCATGATTCAAAAATTGTGCAGAACCGGTCAAATAAGGGTTGATAAAAAAAGAATTCAGGCATCTACACATTTGAATACTGGAAATGTTGTTCGGCTTCCTCTTGTTGAAAAAGGTGTTCTATCATCAAAAAAAAATCATGACATGGATTCCCATTTTTCAAAAAAAGTTAAAAGCTGGATTATTTATGAAGATAGCGATTTATTTGTTATAAATAAACCGTCCGGTATTGCTGTTCAGGGGGGTAGTAATGTAAGATTTCATATTGACGGAATGCTCGAAGCATTGAGGGAAAATAGTAATTATCGTCCCTGTTTGGTTCATCGTTTGGATAAAGATACTTCCGGTGTATTATTGATTGCTCGTCATCCAGCTGCTGCAGCAAAACTAACTGCTGCGTTCAGAGGCAGGGCAGTAAAAAAAATATACTGGGCCATTACAACAGGTCGTCCTGTTTCATTAAGTGGTAGGGTGACGCTTCCATTATTGAAAGTTGAACGTCCGGGCGAATCATATGTCGTTGTTTCAGAAGAAAATAAAAATGCGCAAAAAGCTGTAACGGAATATATGGTTAAAGATTATGCCGCCAGGAAATTTGCCTGGGTCGAATTATATCCCCTTACTGGACGTATGCATCAACTTCGTGTTCATTGTTCGGCCATGAACTGTCCTATATTGGGGGATAGAAAATATAATCAAGTGAATGGCTCACTCGAAGGTTTTCCAGAATTACTACATCTTCATGCTCGCGCAATAATCATTCCTCATCCCCAGGGTGGGTATCTGGAGGTTGAAGTTGAATTGTCATCCCATATGAAAGAAACATTTAAGAGATTGGGATTTGATATGCCATCCGGTAATTGTGTCAAAGTTAATAAAAGATAAGAAATATAATTGAAAATGTTTCATTTGAAAAATTAATTTCGTTTTATGATTGCATAAAAAAACCATCATGTTATTTCTGATTAGTTTATATTTTTAACTTACCATTATTAAATGAATCCAAAGATTAATGATGCTAAAAAAGAAAAAGATATTTATTGGTGTTTTGGGAGCCTCTGTATTATTGATAGCGGGAAGTAACCTTGCAATCAATTACATGATTGACCGGCAAAAAATCAATGATCAATTATCAGAAATAATTGAGAAAAAAACAGGACGAAAAGTCCATTTAAATCATTTGTCTCTTCAATTGGTTCCCTGGCCTGAAATCAAAGCATCGGATATTGCTTTGGAAAATATAAAAGATGGCAAGGCTGATTATTTCATTCATGCAGGGAAATTTTCAGCGAAAATTAATTTATTGTCTTTGTTAAAAAAAAATATCAATATTCATGCATTGGAACTTTCAAATGTAAAATTAAATTTGGAAGAAAATCAAGAAGGTATAAAAAACTGGGAATTTCATCCCTATAAAAAATCAGATATTCTGTCTGAAAAAAATAAGAAAAAAAATAAGAAAAAATGGACAGTTAATTTCAGGACAATCAATTTCAGTCATGTTCAGACATGTTACGATAATTTTAGAAATAATAAACATGCCCATTTTCTTTTGAAAACTGTTGATATTGATCAGTTTGAAGGGAATAAGATACGTTTTGAAATTAATGGACATAATCATCAAGCGAATTTTTCATTATCTGGACGTATCAATCATGCGGATGCTTTGCTATTGCATAGAAATGTAGTTTCTTCATCTCCTGTTAAATTCCAAATGGTTTTAACAGAGTATTTTCAAAACCAAAATGTCGGAAATATACATGTCAATGGAACTGTAAAAGATTCTATCAATTTGAAAAATTTCTCAATATCGGCAAGAGGTGCGATTCTAAACCTGCAGAACCTTAATTTGTTATTCCCACATGCCAATTTACCATTGGTTGAAAATATTACCTTCAATACGTTACTTGAAGATATTGATACAGAAACGGAGAAAAATTCAAAACCAAAAATAAAACTGTTACAATTAAATATGGGTTATATTCCAATTAGGGAATCATACAAAGATTTCGATTTGACGAATGTCCAAATCATGGCCAATCAGTTTAATGAAAATATAAATATCCAGTTTAAGGGAAAACTGAATGACAATATATTCAGTTGGGCTGGCGATTTGGGAACATTGAATAATTTTCAACAAATATTGTTTTCAGATAATCTCAAGGAAATACCCATAAAGGGAAATTTGTCATCAGATAATTATTCGGCACAGATTCATGGGACAGTGGGAGGAAAAAATCCATCTCTCAAAATAAAATTAAATGCATTAAAAATTGACCATCAATTTTCTAAAATTGGTTTTGTTGAAGCACATGATATATTTTATAGTGGTAAAATATATTTGCCTTTTAGAGTTGACATTCAGTCAATCAATCATATTCGCGATGAAATTTTGCACAATTTGGGTGCAGAAGGTAGTATAAACGGTAAAAATCTTCAATTTAATCAATATAATTTTAATAATTTTTCAAATTATTTTAATTGGAATAACAATCAGTTAAAAATTAACAATGCACAGTTCATTAATAAACAAAATCATCTTAATCTTGATATCGCCTATAATCATAACAATGATGATCAAAAACTGTATGTTACGATCCATCCATCCGTTTTTCCGATGGAGTGGCTGGAACAAAGATATAAGTTGGCAGAATTGTATAGTGGTCCTATTGAAGTGACTGGAAATATTTCAGCTAAAGGTTCAAATTATGATCAGTGGATTCATTCAATGGTTGGACGTGTTGGAATGGCCGGAATTGGAGGAATCGTCAAGGCTGAAGGATTAAGACATTATCTAGGTAAAGCGGCTGATACTTTGCCATTGAAAAAGAATCTTTCAACGCAATGCTTGGCGGTACATTTTAACCTGAAAAATGATCAATTATATTTTGATACATTTACACTTCAGGCTAAAAAATTTGCCCTGAATGGAACAGGGTATTATTCTATACCCGCACATCAAATTGATTTTCATATTGTTCCCGATATCTCATTGGGTTCATTCAGTGCCTCCGTGCCAATCATTATTAAAGGCAATCTTGACAAACCGATTATAAACTTTGAAAAAAATAAAGATAAGGTTTTTACCCTAAGTATTAATACGATAAAAAAAATGCTTGAACGCACCAATTATTGTTCAGATTCCTTATCAAAAGCTAGAGCACAATAATTATAAATACCTGATATTGGAAAAATTATATGAACAAACCATTAAAATTGCGCCGTTTTTGGGATAAGGCAACTTATATCAAAGATGATGATGGTTTTAGGATATATCTTGATAAACAATTATTACGTCTTCCGCAGAAATCGATATTAAAAGTATCTAACGAAACGCTAGCAAAAAGAATAGTAGATGAATGGCAAAATGCCGGTTGTAAAAAAGGAGATATTTTTTCATTTGATACTTTACCCATTACGCGAATAATCAGTACTCTTATTGAAAAAATCAAACCTGATCGTAAGAAATATATTGATGTCCTTCTTCCCTATGTAAATGGTGAATTGCTTTGCTATCGTGCGGAAAAACCTAAACAATTAGTAAATAGACAAAATCAGCTATGGCAACCTATTTTGCAATGGATTGAAGAGTTTTTACATATAACCTTTAGGGTGACAAAAGGGGTTATGCCTATTGTGCAGGATAAACAAACAATCAATAAGATAAAAACCTATATTATGAGGCTTTCTGATGAAGAGTTGACTTTTTTTGCTGTAATTATACCATTATTGGGAAGTGTTGTATTATCAATTGCCATTTTTGAAAGAAAGTTATCAGCACAGCAAGGATTTGAGTATGCTTATCTGGATGAACATATTCAATCTCAAATTTGGGGTTATGATGCAGAACAACAACAAAGATTAAACCTTATACAGAAAGAAATCAATGAATGTGTAGATTATCTTGAATATGTTAATAATTGAGGTTCAAATAAATTGATTATCAAACCTCAGAAAATAGTTTGAAAGTTAAATTTTAGACCAAGTTTCCTCTTCTGGCATAAGCAAACATATTACCGCTTGACAGGCAATACCTTCCTGGCGGCCTGTAAATCCCAGTTTTTCGGTAGTTGTCGCTTTAACGGATATAGCTGAAAGTTTGAGTTGCAACAATTCTGAGATTTTTTGCCTCATTGAAGCGATATACGGACGCATTTTCGGTTTTTCACAAATCAGGGTAATATCCAGATTACTTATTTTACCACCACGTTCTATTATGCGTTTTCCGGCATGAATAATAAATTTTTGGCTATCCGCATTTTTCCATTGAGGATCAGAGGGAGGAAAATGACTGCCGATATCCCCTTCAGCCAAAGCACCGTAGATAGCATCACATAAAGCATGCAAAGCAACATCGGCATCTGAATGGCCTGCCAATCCATGTTCATAGGGTATATTAATACCGCACAGGATCAATGGACGATCTTTTTCAAAAGCATGCACGTCAAAACCGGAACCTATTCTCGGAATCATCACTTTAGACATAAGGCATTCCAATCGTTTCAAATCATTTTTGTAAGTTAATTTAATATTGTTTTCATCACCCATGACCAACATAACGGGTAATCCTGCCTGTTCAAAAAGCGCTGCATCGTCTGTTGCTCCTTTGGAGAATGAACCGCGATGAATTTTAAGTAATTGGCGAAAATTAAATCCTTGAGGTGTTTGTGCACGATATAAATCATCTCTCGAAATTGTATTCTCAATAATATTTTGTTTAGATTTTTTAAGTGTTTCAGCAACGGGAATGGCGGGAATAGCTGCAGGATATTGTTTAAGAGCGTCAATTACCTTTGTAATAATCTCAGATGATACATTCGGTCTTGCTCCATCATGTATTAGAACAACATCAGGCTGTTCAGGTTCGGGAAGTTTTGCCAATGCTTCCAGACCGGCCTTTACACTATCCTGTCGTTCTTCCCCCCCTTGAATGATTGGTAAAATCTTATTATTTTTTAGATCATTTAAAACTGGAGACAGCAATGAGGCATCACCTACGGGCTGTACAAGATCAACATGAGGTAAAAATGCTTTGGCAGCATGAAAGATGACAGGATGGCCCAGCAATCGAACATACTGTTTTGGTAACGTTCCATTTTGATTGAACCGTTTACCTGAACCGGCAGATAGAAGAATAAGAGCGATGCGCATAATAACTGAATTGTATAAAAAAAGATATTTTTGTTAAACTATAATTAAAGTAAAAGACTTTATTAATCATGTTTTAAATAATAAATCAATTGTGATAAATTTTACGAAATCAAATTGAAAAAAATACTGAAAATGATTACAGATACCGCTAAAGACATTCCTGATTTGAAGCCGATTTGCCTTGCTGGGGATAAAATAATCAACTATCCTGTTATTCTGGCACCTATGGCAGGAGTGACAGATTTTCCATTCAGACAATTGGTCAAGAAATTCGGTGCGGGTCTGGTTGTTTCCGAAATGATAGCCTCATGGGCCATGATTCGTGAAAACAAGACAACGTTGCAAATGGCTGAACCCATTACAAAGGGCTTGAACTCTACCCAATTGGCTGGTTCAGATCCTCAAGCCATGGCTGAGGCTGCACGAATCGCTGTTGATAAAGGCGCTGATATTATTGATATTAATTTTGGTTGCCCCGTCAAGAAAGTGGCTGTGGGTCAACAAGCTGGCTCAGCCCTGATGAAGGATGAATTAAAAGCATCAATTATATTGGAAGCAGTGGTTAAAGCTGTTGATGTTCCGGTTACGCTTAAAATGCGTATGGGATGGGATCATCAATCCCTAAATGCCCCGCAATTGGCCAGAATTGCTGAAGAATGTGGGATTAAAATGATTACAGTGCATGGCAGAACACGACAGCAATTATATAAGGGGAAAGCAGATTGGTCTTTTGTGAAGTATGTTAAGGAAGCTGTTAAAATTCCAGTAATCGTTAACGGTGATATTGTTGATTTCAATACTTCTGTGATTGCTTTGCAACAATCAAAGGCTGACGGAATTATGATTGGACGAGGTGTTTACGGAAAACCCTGGCTTTTATCCAAGATTATCCATTACTTGCAATGCAAGGATATTCCAGCACCTATAACCTTGCAGGAAGAAAAAGAGATCGTTCTATCTCATTATGATTCCATGTTAACCTATTATGGGGAATATTCTGGATTAAGATTGGCCCGTAAACATTTATCATGGTATTGTGCGGGCTTACCTGATTCCGCTTCATTCAGAGCATCAATTAATAAAATGGACAACGCCAGGGATGTAATTTATGCAATTAACGAATTCTATGATATCCATAGTGATGAATTTTTAATAAGGCATGAATTTGTTAATTGAAATTTATGATGAGCAAAAATATTCATGTTTTTACAGATAGTAATGAGATAATTGAGGCTTTACCTTTTCCATTGATGATTATCAATCAATTCGGAAAAATTGTTTATCTGAATTATCAGGCAGAATTGTTTTTGAATATTTCCAGAAAATCCGCCTATTGTTGTGAATTGAATGATTTTTTACTGGAAAATATATCTTTTTCAACATTATTTTCGCAAGTAAAAGAAAATAGACGTGTTGTTACGCAATACGGAATGAAATTAAGATTGAAAAACGGTAATAATAATAAAGAATTTTTTCTTTCTCTGGCCCCAGTTGAAAATAATGATGATCTATATATCGTTACATTTCATGATCATTCCTTATTTAATATGATCAGGAATTCACGGGAAACAACTGATTTCAATCAAATTGAAAAAAACCTGGCACTAATGCTTTCGCATGAAATAAAAAATCCATTATCGGGTATTCGTGGTGCGGCACAATTGCTGCAACAAACTGTTGCAAATGAAGATAAAAAGCTAACCGGCTTAATTTGTACAGAAGTTGAGCGGATAAGTAATATGCTTGATAGATATATTGATGAAACGCATAAACATATCAAATATTCGAAGTTGAATATTCATGCTATTTTGAATCATGTTATTCAAATCGCAAAAAATGGTTTTGCTAAAGATATCAGAATCAATGCATTATACGATCCATCCTTACCTTTAATAATGGGCGATAAAGATGCATTAATACAATTATTTCTTAATCTTATCAAAAATGCTTCAGAAGCATTGCAAAATTTTGATAATCAAGATGAAATAAGTATAATAACCAAATATCAATCAGATTTGATGATAAAAGAGGCGTGTCATCACTATATTTTTTTACCATTATTGATTGTTATTCGAGATACTGGAGCAGGCATATCTGAAAAAATAAAAGATCATCTTTTTAATCCGTTTATTAGTGACAAGGAAAATGGATTGGGAATTGGATTAGCTTTATGTAAAAAAATTGTTCAAAATCATGGAGGTATGATTGATGTTGAACGAAATAAGAAATTCACTGATTTTAAGATATATCTTCCCATCAAACAATCCAGATCGAATCTGAGATATTAAGTTGTAATTAATTAAAAATGGTTATAAAAAAATCAACAATCTTAATTCTGGATGATGATGCCTCGATCAGAACAGTTTTAAGTCAGGCCTTTACACGACTAGAATATAATGTAATGGCAACGACAAAAGTTGAATTGGGATTGGATTGGGTTAAGAAAAATAAAGTTGATCTTGTCATAACAGATATAATGATGCCTGATATAAATGGTTTTGATGTTATTGACAGGATTAAATCATTTAATATTGACATACCTATTATTGCTATAAGTGCATTATCAACACTTTCAACGGCATTAGAGGTTGAAAGAAAGAATATTTTTGAATATTTTCCAAAGCCTTTTGACCTTAATAAGTTAATTGCAACGGTACAAAAAGCATTAAAATCCTTAAAGGTCAATTTTTACAATTTTGATGGAATTATTCATGAAGAAAATTTACCCTTAATTGGTCAGTCAACAGCGATGCAGGAATTGTATCGTATGATCGCTAGGCTAATTCGATCTGATTTAACTGTTCTTATCACGGGAGAAAGCGGAACAGGTAAAGAGCTCGTTGCAAAAGTTTTACACAATTATGGTAATGGAAAAAACAATTCATTTATAATGATAAATTTGGCTATTTTACAAGATGATGATATTGAAAATGAGCTTTTGAAATATACTCCTTTTATTCATGAAAATAAAAAAGAAATAGATAATCTGGAAAAAAACTATAAAGGTACATTATTTTTGGATGAAATAGGTGAGTTATCATTATCTGCTCAATTTCATCTATTGAAATTTCTTGAAAAAAATTTTTGTTTCTCAACGAATAATTCAAACACAAAAAATTACCGTATCATAGCGACGTCAAAAAACAATCTATTTGAGTTGGTTAAAACCGGGCATTTTAGAGAAGATCTCTTTTATTGTTTAAATATTGCACCATTATATCTTCCCCCTTTAAGGGAGAGAACTGAGGATATACCTTTACTTATCCAACATTTTTTAAAAAATGATCAAAATATTATAAATTTTTCTAATGAGACTATGGATTATTTTTTGACTTATAGTTGGCCAGGAAATATTCGTGAATTAAAGAATATCATAACTCGTCTATTGATTTTATATCCCTATGAAACAATCGAGGTTGATTTTGTAAAAAAGATTTTAAATGATTCTTCCATGATTGATAAATCATTCAAGTTGGACAGATTAAAGCCTTTGTCAAAACTGATTGAAAGTCATCTAAACCGTTACTTTATTGAAAATAAAGGTCAACCAATTTCAAATTTACATGAAAAAATTATAATGGAAGTTGAGCGACCCTTAATTGAAATGGCTCTTGTGGAAGCTGAAGGCAATCAAATAAAAACGGCTTCGATGCTGGGAATAAATCGAAATACGTTACGTAAAAAAATGAAAATGTTTAATCTTCTTGAATTGAGTAAAAAACATAAAGGCTCAACATGTCTGGAAAAATCTATAAGCAGAAAGTGAATAAGGTTACTGAAAAATTTTCTAATAGAAAAGCCACTATTTTTTTGGTTGTGCTGGCCTTGATTTTTACAATCATCACTTTTGTTATTCTTTCAGGTGGAATTGTTACATCTCATAAATCATCGGTACAATTTGTTATTTTAAGTATTAACGGATTTGTTCTTGTTTTATTGATACTAGCTTTATTCTTTTGTATATTTCGTTTGATTTCCGAACATAGACGACGGTTGGTTGGTTCAAAAATACATATCAAGCTGATTGTGTTATTTAGTATTATTGCCATAGTTCCAACCATTTTGGTTGGAATTTTTGCGACAATTTTATTTCATTTTGGCATTCAAAACTGGTTTAATAACAGGGTAAGCACAGCGCTTAACGAGGCTTTGCTGGCTTCAAAAGGTTATTTACAGGAACATAATGATAATATACGTACTGAAGCCTTTTCTTTGGCCAATTATATACAAGGTATTCAAAACAATTACGCTCAAGCAGGTCAGGATCTATATGATGATGGTAATAGCCTCGATCAGATTCTTGATTCTCAAGCAACATTAAGAGGATTAAATGCTGCCTTTGTCTATAACTCTTTTACCCAAAAAATAATTGCGTCGGGCGGTTTATTCAATAACACATCATACGCCAAACAATTACCTCGATCAGCGACCTTGATGTCGCATAATGATGTGGCAATTTTGGATTCACCTGATGAGGAAACAGTTCGTGCTGCCATTCCTATTAACGATACTCCGCCGCTCGTTTTATTGATTATAAGGCCTGTTGATCCAGTTATTCTTAATCATATGCATAAAACTGAAAAAGTTGTTATGCAGTATAATGATTTAAACAATAAAAGTTCAAAAATTCAGGTGATGTTTGTAATTATATTTGCATTGATTGCATTGCTTGTTGTTTTGGTGGCCATTTTGATAGGCCTTTTTATTGCCAACCAAATTGCTCGTCCTGTCGGGTTATTGACGTTAGCTGCACAAAAGATCAGTAAGGGTAACCTCAATGTTAGGGTGCCTGAATATGGTAAGGATGATGAAATAACCGATTTGGCACGTGCCTTTAATCAAATGACCAATCAACTTTCTTTCCAGCATAAAGAACTTATAGAGGCCAATCAGCAAATTGATGAACGCAGACGCTTCACCGAAGCGGTTTTATCCGGTGTTTCCAGTGGAGTGATTGGGTTGGATAAGCAGGCAATAATTGAATTGCCTAATCGATCAGCAAATCAACTTTTATCTATTGATTTAATGAATTATATAGGACATAAAATTACGAATGTTGTACCAGAATTCTCTCCCTTGCTATCAATTATTTCCGAAGAAAGAGATACCATCAATAACAATCATAAATTAATTCAAAAGGAAATTCAGATCAAAACCTCTGCTGGGAGTAGAATGTTGCTTGCCCAGATTGGGCCAGAAATCAGGGGAAATGAAATTGAGGGATTTGTAATTACCTTTGATGATATAACGGATTTACAAGCGGCGCAGAGAAAAGCCGCCTGGGCAGATATAGCCCGTCGAATTGCGCACGAAATCAAAAACCCTTTAACACCTATCCAACTTTCTGCAGAACGACTTCGAAGACGTTTTCTTAAAGAGATATCCAAAGATCAGGATATATATAATCAGTGTATTGATACAATTGTACGTCACGTTGGTGATATAGGTAGAATGGTGGATGAGTTTTCATCTTTTGCTAGACTTCCCCAACCTGTTATCAAAACAAACGAAGTGACACGCATTATTAGGGAAACATTATTTCTTCAGCAGAATGCACATTGTGAAATAAGATATCATACGGATTTACCCAATGACAAAATTGAAATGAATTGTGATGCGCGATTGATAAGTCAGGCTCTCACTAACTTGTTTCAAAATGCATCAGATGCTATAAATATGGAAAATGAAAAAAGTAACGGTCATGAAAATTACATAGGAAATATTTGGGTTACATTAGAGTTAAATAAGAATACTATTATCATTTCAGTAAAAGATGATGGAATTGGTCTTCCACAGGAAGACAGGTTAAGGTTAACTGAACCTTATGTAACCCATAAACCTAAGGGAACAGGATTAGGTCTCGCTATTGTAAAAAAAATTATGGAAGAACATAATGGGACATTGCAGTTAAAAGATCGGATCGAAGGTCGGGGAACAATATCAATTTTGACTTTTCAAATACGAGGACAATATGACGCATGAAATTTTAATCGTCGATGATGAGCCAGATATTAGACTACTCATTGAGGGAATTTTACAAGATGAGGGGTATGAAACTCGACTTGCTGGGGATGCGGATTCAGCGATTAAGGCCTTTCATGCAAGAAGACCATCCTTAGTCATTCTTGATATATGGTTGCAAGGGTCAAAAATGGATGGTTTGGAAATTCTTAAACTCATACAAAATGAAAAACCTGCTGTTCCCACTATCATGATATCAGGTCATGGAACAATAGAAACTGCTGTTTCCGCACTTCAACATGGTGCATATGATTTTATTGAAAAACCCTTCAAGACAGATCATCTACTAGTAGTAGTCCGTCGTGCTCTGGAAGCTGCAAAATTGGCAAGGGAAAATGAAGAATTACGTTTCCGAAGTGGATACGAAGTTAAATTAAATGGACAAAGTCAAACTATCAATTCTGTCAAAAGTCAAATTGAGCGTGTTGCGCCAACGAATTCTCGAGTTCTAATATATGGTGCGCCAGGTACGGGAAAAGAAGTGGCTGCTCGAGCTATACATAAATTATCCAAAAGAGCAGAGGGACCTTTTTTTGTATTAAATTGCGCAACCCTTTCTCCAACAAGATTTGAAGAAGAATTGTTTGGTATTGAGGGCAATACACTAAATAATTTGCAAAGACGTACCGGTGTTCTTGAAAAGGCTCATGGAGGTACGCTGGTGTTAGATGAGGTTGCCGACATGCCTCTTGAAACACAGGGAAAGATTGTTCGAGCATTACAGGATCAAACATTTCAACGTGTTGGCGGTTCCAGCCGCGTTAAGGTTGATGTGAGAGTTATTGCCATTACGAATAAGGATTTAAACCAGGAAATTGCCAATGGCAGATTCCGCAAGGATTTATATTATCGTCTTGCAGTTGTGCCTTTGAAGATTCCAAGCTTGAAGGAAAGAAGAGAAGATATACCTGAACTAGCAACTTTCTTTTTGAAGCATTATTCTGAATTAACCGGAGTGCCAGTCATTGAATTATCAGCAGATGCTCTAACAACCTTACAGACTTATGAATGGCCAGGAAACGTACGTGAATTACGCAATTTAATGGAACGGCTTTTAATCATGATGCCTGGAAATGTTAATGAAGCCATCCGTACTGATATGTTGCCATCAAATGTCGGTCAAAACGCACCGGGTTTATTGAAAATCGATACACAAACTGATATCATCAGTCTTCCGTTAAGAGAGGCTCGTGATATTTTTGAAACGCAATATTTACAAGCTCAATTAATGCGGTTTGGTGGCAATATCAGCCGGACTGCTGGTTTTGTTGGAATGGAACGAAGTGCTTTACACAGAAAATTGAAACAGTTAGGAGTTACCGGATCAGAAGAAAGAAATAATAATAATATAAATAATTAAACTGTTAATATATGCAAGTTTCAATTTCATAATGTGATTGGTAAAGGTTTTATTTTGTCAAAAGATACATATCAAAATATTCAAGATGTTTTTTTAAATCAGATCCGCCGTTCTAAAGTTTCAGTTACTGTTTTCTTAGTGAATGGCGTGAAATTACAGGGAATCATTTCTGGATTTGATAATTTCTCCATATTATTACGTAGAGAAAGTCATGCGCAGCTCGTTTATAAACATGCTGTAAGTACGATTATGCCCTCGTCACCTGTTCAACTCCCCTTTAATGCACCTGCAGCGACTTCAACTTCCACAACATCTGAAGAAAAGTGAGAATTTATTTTTATGATTGAATCCGATTCAGTGAAATCATCAAATTTTGCTGCAGTCATTGTTCCATGGGATGTAAATCTAAAACAAAATGATAGGAATTCTAAATCTAGGCTTGATGAGATTGTTGGATTAGTATCATCTATTAAAATTGATATTGTCTATAGAGAGATTATAAATATTCGGTCATTCCGTTCTTCAACCTTAATAGGGCGGGGAAATATCGAAAATTTAAAATCTGTTATTATTGAGAAAAAGATTCAAGTCGTTGTTTTTGATGCACGTTTAAGTCCAATTCAACAACGAAACCTTGAAAAAGAACTTAATTGCAAGGTTATAGATCGAACAGCCTTAATACTGGATATTTTTGGTGAAAGAGCGCAGACCAGAGAAGGTGTGTTACAGGTTGAACTTGCCCACCTACAATATCAGCGTAGCCGACTGGTTAGATCATGGACTCATTTAGAAAGGCAGAGAGGTGGGTTTGGGTTTATGGGGGGGCCCGGTGAAACCCAAATTGAAGCGGATAGAAGGCTGATTGATGAACGGATTACCCGTTTAAAAAAAGATCTTGAACAGGTTCGAAGGACAAGAGGATTGCATCGTAAGGCTCGAAGAAAAGTCCCTTTTCCTATAATTGCCTTGGTTGGCTATACAAATGCAGGAAAATCCACTTTATTCAATCATTTGACAGGGGCTTCTGTTCATGCTCAGGATCAACTTTTTGCTACACTTGATCCAACCATGCGCAAGATTGATCTGCCATCAGGAAAAAAAGTCATTCTTTCTGATACAGTTGGTTTTATTAGCGACCTCCCAACCGAATTGATAGCTGCTTTTAGAGCAACGCTTGAAGAAATTTCCGAAGCGGATATCATATTACATGTAAGAGACATTTCACATCCAGAGACCCGTCAACAACAACAAGATGTTTCTTCTGTATTGGACATGATGGTGAAAGATGATGTATTGAGTGAAAACTGGAGGTCATCGACAATTGAAGTTCTCAATAAAATCGACCTCGTAGATTATACTGAATTAACAGGCAAAAATGATAATATTGTCGGTGTATCTGCCTTGACAGGACAAAATCTACCCTCGCTCATTTCTAAAATTGATCAAAGATTGCAATGTTCAATGGAAAAATTGACATATGCTATTGATATTGTTGATGGTTCAGCTTTAGCATGGCTTTATGATCATGGAGAAATTCTTGAGCGTCATGATAGCGAAAAAATCATTCAGATAACGCTGTTACTTTCTCCTATAGATAGAGTTCGATTTGAACAGCTTTATACGTACTAAAATTTTTTTATATTTTCATTTCATACATTCGATGAATTTTATTGGGTTCTGGAACAATCCGTTCAATTAAGTTTCGCATACCATGATTTGTTTCCAAAATCCATCCCAATTCAATTGTTTTATAGGGTAAGACTTCTCCACGTTCAAAAAGTTCGGATATAACCAATGATGGCATCAAAGCTCCCAGAGCTGTATCTCTTATGGATCCACTTATACCAAGCAAAATAACGCGGGCTGAATGAAATTGGTGTCGTAAGATTCGATAGATCAATTTACTATATCCCAAAAGGGATGGATCAGGTCCGATATCAATGATTAAATCATAAATATTGGGAATTACCAAAGCAACAGCCACTGGAATATAATTTTGTTCAACCAGAACAAAATTATCAGGTTTTAGCATGGATTTTAAATCTTTAATTAATACAGACATCTCGATTGAGGTGAGAGGAACAAAGCCCCAAGTATCATGCCATGCATCATTGTAAAGTTGGCGAAGAATTTCACCATCTCGCGCAATTTCTTTTGTATTTAATTTTCTGGTTGTAATGTTACCCAATTTTCCACATCCCATTTTCAAACCTGCAGGTATTTTATGGGCCTGTTTAGCTCGTGGACCGAATTTCATCTGATATGAAAGTAGATCCATGGCTTTTTCAAGACCGACTGCTTCAATATGGTGATGAAGCCAAGTTGGATGCCAGGGAATGGCAACGGTTGGTAAGGCATTTTGCCCTGTTATCATTATCCCTATTTCAGAATTGGCATTTAGAGTATAAGGTCCCCTGATTTTTTCCATACCATTATGTTTCAACCATTTGGTTGCAGCGTCTATTAATTTTTTTACGACGCATAAATCATCAATTGCATCCAATGCACCGAACAAACCGACAGGTTCCTTCCATTGTCTTAACGCATTCGGATCAATTTGTGCTGAAATACGTCCAACAGGTTGATGATTTTTATATGCTATGAAATATTTTGCTGAACCATATCGAAAAAAAGCTGATTTTTTTGGATCTAATAAGCTTGATTCTTGCCAGTCCAAGGGAGGGACATATCCAGATAAACCTTTATATAGAAGACGTGGCAATTGAATAAAAAGTTTAAGCTGTTGTTTGGTTTGAACAGGAACAATATCAATATTATTGATGGAGCAAGAATTAAGGGACATGTAAAAACCATAGAAATTATGAATTATTATTTTTGAATTTTACCAATGTAAACTATAAAATAGCATTTTCTGCTTTTATATATAAAAGGATTTTGTCTTGATAGATATAAATTTATCAAAAAACAATCAAACCTTAAATTATCAACCAAAAAATCAATTTAATTCTGCAAAAAATATTCTGATTACCGGGGCTTCCAGTGGAATAGGCCAATCATTGGCAATAGCATGTGCAAACAAAGGCAAAACTCTTTTTTTATGGGGTCGTTCTCAAGAAAAGTTGGATAGAACGGCACAATTATGTCTAAACAGAGGGGCAAAGGTTCAAATATTTAGTATAGATCTTGCAGATTCAAAAAATAGCTTACGCCAACTGGAAACATTATTAATCAATTATACAATTGATATGGCAATCATGGCTGCCGGTTCTGGGGATATAAGGGAGGATAAAAATAATTTGGAAAGTGATGAGTTATTATTGAAACTGATGCATTTGAATTATGTAACACCATGTGTCATGGGTAATAAAATAGCTCAACAAATGATTGATCGTGGAATTTATGGACAATTGGTCTTTGTCGGTTCGGTTGCTGCATTTCATTCATTGCCTTTTGCAACTGCCTATAGTAGTTCAAAAGCCGGTTTAAGTCGTTTTGTTGATTCTTTGAGAATTTCCGTGAAAAAATGGAATATAAAAATCACTTTAATCACTCCTGGATTTGTCGATACACCCATGAGCCAAAGGTTGGAATGTAACAAACCTTTTATGATTTCATTAGAAACCGCAACTCAAAAAATAATTAAAGCGGTTGATGAGGGAAAAGCAGAGCTAATTATGCCTAAATTGTTTGTTTATCTAAAATGGATTGATCTTGTTATGCCTAACAGATTAAAAGACTTTATTCTCTCTCGTCTTAAAGTGAAACAATCTTGAGATCTGGAGGTCCGGGAGGGAATTGAACCCCCGTAAACGGATTTGCAATCCGCTGCATGAGCCACTCTGCCACCGGACCATTTGATCAAGCTATTGCCTATATCAATGAAATTGGTAAAAAGGTCAAGAAAAAAATGTATAAAAACTTTACTTTTCATATTTGAGTAGTTCATGGTATTAATTTTGAAAGCATAGATATAGAGATTTTATAAACAATGACCCATCCGAATTTTGATTTTGTTCAGGCCCGGCAAAACATGATTGAAAATCAGTTACGTCCTGCTGAAGTCAGTCATGTTAAATTAATAGAAATAATGCGTGTTTTACCACGCGAATATTGTGTTCTGAATAACCAAAAAGAAATGGCTTATTCAGATATTAATATTTCACTTTTTGATCAACGGTATCTTAGTGAGCCAAGAGTGCTTGCCAGACTTGTTCAACTGGCAAATATTGAGGCAAAGCAAAAAATATTGGTTATTGGTGCAGGGACTGGATATCTTTCGGCCATTATTTCCTTAATGGGTGCGGAAGTATATGCATTGGAAGAAAATGAAAAGTTGTCTGTTATTGGAAAAAAATTCTGTAATGAATATGCATCTGACGTGCAATGGTGTGATGGAACATTACAGGATGGATATCCAAAAAATAAATTTTATGATGCCATAATAATTGACGGCTGTATTAAGGAAATTTCAAAAAAACTGATTGATCAATTAAATAAAAATGGTCATATTATTACGGTATTAAAAAAAGATGGTGATATAGGTCATGCAGTTACAGCAAAAAAGACTGATGAAGGTATAGTAATACAAAAAAGTTTTTATGCTGCCTTACCTTATTTACCAGAATTCATGAAATAATTTATATTTTTTAGCTGCTATTTTATTTTGAAGTGTTATTAATAAGGTATTATCATGATCATTAATCGTAATTTTGGAATAAGTTTATTAACATTTTTTGCATCGACTACTGTATATGCTCAAAATTATGATGGATCAGGTATGCCAAGTTTTATTCCGCATACGCTTGAAGAAGCTCTGGCGACAGCTTATCTAACCAATCCAGATTTGCAACAGGAACGTGCCAGCTTGAGAGCCGTGGATGAACAGGTTTCGACAGCACATGCAGGTTGGAGACCGACTATCACGACAGGTTTGACTGGTGTTGTGACAGAGGGTTATAACTTAGGTGTTTCTGAACCGGCATTAGGTGCTGCAGGGGTTCATTATCCTAAATCTACTACAGAACAAAAATCAGGTGGACGACTTGGATATGGTGCAAATGTTAATATAACACAACCTATTTATCAGGGTGGGAAAACGACTGCTCAAACGCATGAGGCAATAAACAAGGTCATGGCTGAAAGGGCAAAACTTTTATCAACTGAACAAAAGGTTTTTAGCAAGGTTATTGATGCTTATGTAGCTGTTATACAATATCAGCAGCTGTTACAGATTAATATTAACAATGAAAAAATTCTGGCTGAACAGGTCAAGGCCACACATCAGCGTTTTAATCTTGGAGAAGTTACGCGAACCGATTCTGCACAGGCGGAAGCGGCATTAGCCGCAGCACGAGCACAGCGTCAAACGACTGAAGGAGATTTGCGTGGTGCTGAGGCAACCTATACCCAAGTTGTGGGGATTGCGCCGGCTCCTAATCTCAAACCACCTCAACCTCTGATTTTACCGATCAAAACAGAACAAGAGGCAATTGCACAGGCAGCATCAAATAATCCAGACGTGATTTCAGCCCTGTTTACTGAAGCATCACAAAAAGATGATGTAAATGTGGCTATATCGGAAATTATGCCTAAGCTTAATGCTTCTTTATCCTATCAACGCATGGTCAATCAAGGAGTAGGACAGAATACATCAGATCAAAAAATGGGTATGTTGCAATTAAACATTCCCATTTATCAAAGTGGTGCGGAATATTCTAAAATACGTGAAGCAAAACAGTTGGCTCAGGCTGCACATCGTCAAGTCAGTTCTCAACGAAGAAGTGCCATGCAGCTTGCCTCTACAAACTGGCAAAAATTAATGGCAGCCAAAGCGGCCATAGCAAGCAACCGTGCCGCCATTGCGTCAAATATTATTGCTTTGGCTGGTGTTGAAAAACAGGCTGTTGTTGGAACAAGTACAACATTGGAAATGTTACAACAGCAACAAACCTTGTTAAATTCACAAACCACACTTATTCAGAATTTAAGCTCAATGGTAACGGCATCTTATAGTATTGCTTCAGCCATTGGGCGTTTAACGGCACAAGACCTTAAACTGAATGTTCCCCATTATGATTATACAGCATATTATAATGCTGTTAAAAACAGATGGTGGGGTATGAGTGACTACGCACAGGATCAACCTGGACGTTAATAATTTTTCTTTAGTATAATAAAAATAATAAATGTTAGATAAAAAATTTAATCCATCTGCTTGTGAAAACGATTTATACCATATATGGGAAAAAAATGGTTCTTTTTCAGCCAACCCGGAAATAAATGAAAGAAAACCTTTTGCCATAATGATCCCGCCACCAAATGTGACGGGTACCTTGCACATAGGACATGCCCTAACGATGACCTTACAGGATACCCTTGTAAGGTTTCGTCGTATGCAGGGATATGATGTGTTGTGGCAACCAGGTACGGATCATGCTGGTATTTCGACTCAATTGGTTGTTGATCGTCAATTAACAGCTCAAGGCATTGATCGTAAAACCTTGGGCAGGGAAAAATTTATTGAACGTGTCTGGCAATGGAAAGAGGAATCTGGTGGTCAAATTACCCAACAATTGAGACGAGTTGGTGCATCTCTTGATTGGAGGAGAGAGCGCTTTACAATGGATGAAGGTTTGTCTGAAGCTGTCAAAAAAGTCTTCATCACGCTTTATCGAGAAGGATTAATTTATCAGGATAAACGTTTGGTGAACTGGGATCCTGTTTTCAGATCTGCCGTTTCCGATCTTGAAGTCGAGAATAGAGAAATACAGGGAAATCTCTGGTATATCAAATACCCGTTAGTGAAGGATAATACTCAATTTATCGTTATTGCAACAACTCGTCCAGAAACAATGTTGGGTGATACAGCAATCGCTGTTCATCCAGAAGATGACCGTTATAAAGATCTAATAGGCAAAAAAGTTGTTGTTCCATTAACTAATCGTGAAATTATAATTGTTGCCGATGAATATTCAGATCCTGAAAAAGGTACAGGAGCAGTGAAAATTACACCTGCTCATGATTTTAATGATTTTGAAGTAGGTCGTCGTCACAACCTGAAATTGATAACAATTTTGGATGAAAGTGCAGCAATTGATCTAAATGAGTTATCTGAAAATGAAAAATCAGATTTTATATGTTCTTTACAATCATTACCTCGTGATAAAGCACGTAAAATCATTATCGAAGAATTAAAAAAGCTTGAATATATTGAAAAAATAGAATCGCATAAACATCAGGTTCCTCATGCTGAACGTGGAGGGGCAGTTATTGAACCTAGATTAACCACACAATGGTATTGTGACGCAAAAACACTTTCTGAACCTGCTATCAGGGCGGTACAATCGGGAAGGATGAAATTCGTTCCCAAACAATGGGAAAACACTTTTTTTGCTTGGATGAGGGATCTGCAACCATGGTGTATAAGTCGCCAATTATGGTGGGGGCATCAAATACCCGCGTGGTATGGTCCAGATAATACTGTTTTTGTAGCCTATGATGAAAATGAGGCTAAACAGCAAGCATTAGAATATTATGGATGTGAGCAGGAATTACGAAGAGATGAAGATGTTTTGGATACATGGTTTTCATCTGCATTGTGGCCATTTTCGACATTGGGGTGGCCAAATGAAACAATAGAGCTAGACCGTTATTATCCCGGAAACGTGTTGATAACAGGTTTTGATATCATTTTCTTTTGGGTTGCGAGAATGATGATGATGGGAATGCATTTTATGAAAGATATTCCCTTTAAAACCATTTATTTACATGGACTTGTACGTGACGAAAAAGGTCAAAAAATGTCCAAAACCAAAGGGAATGGTATCGATCCTATTGAAATAATCGACGAGTTCGGTGCTGATGCAATGCGATTCACTATTTGCGCTTTGACAGGGCCGGGTCGAGATATCAAACTAGGTAAAAAACGTATTGAGGAATATCGTACATTCATCACCAAGTTATGGAATGCTGCACGATTTTGCGAAATGAATCAAGTGACTGAAAATACTGAATTTTCACTATCCGATATTCAGTTATCCCTAAGTCAATGGATTTTAGCAGAATTATCAAAAACGATTAGACAGGCCACAGCTGCTCTGGATAATTTTCGTTATGATGAATATGCTTCTGTTTGTTATCATTTTACATGGGATAAATTTTGTGATTGGTTTTTAGAATTTGCAAAATCAGCGTTTCAAAAAAATAACCACGATACAGTAAAAGAAGTTAGAACAATCACTGCTTTTGTATTAAAGAATTTGTTAAAAATTCTACATCCCGTTATTCCGTTTGTAACAGAAATTATTTGGGCTGAATTTGGATTTGGTAAAAAAGGAAGCCTGATCACGTCTTCATGGCCAAAAAGTTATGAATCGGAAACAGTTGTTTCTCAAAAGGCAAATGATGAAATAGACTTTATAATAAAATTAATAACTGAAATTCGTGTTTTAAAAGCTGAATTGAATATCCCGCCAGCAAAATTAATACCTGTTCTGGTTAAAGATATTGATCAAAAACATTACCAAATTATTGAACAATGGTCAGATGCTATTGGCAGAATGGCCAGAGTGCAATCTATTGCCAAATTACAGAATGAAATACCATCTGGTTCGATTCAAACAATTATAGATGATACAATCTTAGTTTTACCCTTACAAGGCATTATTGATATAAAGAAAGAAAAAGAACGCTTAACAAAGGAAATCGAAAAAATCGCATTGGAAATTGAACAACTGAATAAAAAATTATCCAACCAGAATTTTCTTAGTAAGGCAAGACCTGAAATTGTTGAAGAAAATCGTGAACGGTTAAAACAGTTGGTAAAATCTGAGAAGCGATTTAAAACCGCTTTATTGCATTTAAATTAAAAGTAAAATTTTTCAACTATTAAGGATGTTGAAAAGGTAATTCAATATCCTTTTAATTGTACAAATATCATGTTTGATTATTCATCGAAAAAATTTATCTTGTATAAAGGAAAAAATATGCATGTAAATGAAAAAAATCAATTGACAAACAATATTGTTTTGGGTGGTGGATGTTTTTGGTGTATAGAAGCAATTTTAAAAAATGTTAAGGGTATCCATACTATTATACCAGGTTATTCAGGAGGATATACTGAAAACCCAACTTATAAGGAAGTATGCACCAATCAAACTGGGCATGCCGAAGTGGTAAAAATCATTTATGATCCGGATACTATTAGCCTTGATAACATATTAAAATTATTTTTTGTTATTCACGATCCCACGACGAAAGATCGACAAGGTGGAGATATCGGTTCGCAATATCGTTCAATAATTTTACCCGCATCTGTAGAGCGGGAAAAAATTGCCTATAAAATTAAAAAAGAAATTCAAGATAAAAAAATATGGAAAAATCCAATTGTAACAGAAATTAAAATGCTGGATAAATTCTATCCAGCTGAAAAAGAACATCAAAATTATTTTGAATTACATCCTGAAGTGGCTTATTGTCAGACTGTAATTGAACCAAAAGTCAGGAAATTCCGACAGAAATTTATCGACCACCTAAAAAAATAATATTATGTTTTATCAATATTCTTATCATCTTCATCAAGAAAAAACTGGTCAGTTTCCTCATCAAAATCAAAAATTTCTGCATATCTGACCCAACCGATAATGGTTAACAAAGTCTGACGTGCTGAATTTGGTGACATGGTATCAGTCAATTCATCGCGGAACCTTTCAGCACTTGCTCTATGGTTGGATCGTTCATCCAGAATGGAACGTATCGAACGAATCAATGAAACATTCTTTATCAAGCTCTTACGGAAAATATCCTTACGTTCTTCCAGTTCAGAATTAACAAGTTTTTTTCCCAGTTCAGTTAGGCGGATATCACCTTCGGCCATATCAGCGAATTCAAGCATTTGCAGGGTTTCACCAATAGGCAGTAAATCATCAAGCTCCATTTGCAGACTCTTGGCCAATTGAGGCAAATCTGCCTTTCCACAATAGGGTTCTGTATATAATGTTTCCATCATACCGATCATAAGATTCATTGACATACGTGGAAGCGCTGCGTAACGATTATTTACCGCTTGTTTCATATCGATATTGTTTGGATCGACATTGATTGGATCACGATGAGTCATGAGAATATAAATCCGGTCAACAAATTGTCGAAAAGCCGGATCTTCCCGATTACGGGGATGAGGAAACGTAACTTCCAACTCGTGGGCAATTGTACCCGGATTTGAAGAAAATATAAGTAAACGGTCACACATCAATACAGCTTCCTCGATACTATGTGTAACAATCAAAATGGATTTTACTGGTAATTTTTTTTCTACCCACAGTTCAATAAGATCAGTTCTTAAATTTTCCGCTGTAAGAACATCAAGGGCAGAAAAGGGTTCATCCATCAATAAAAGATCTGGATGCACTACCAACGCTCTTGCCAATCCAACACGTTGACGCATTCCACCCGAAAGCTCTTTTGGATAAGCCTTCTCATAACCCCCTAAACCAATAAGATCTATTGCCTCTTCACTTAACTGTTCCATATTTTTTCGTGGGGTGTTTTTTGCTTCAAGTCCCAGCTGAACATTATCTTGTACAGTCAACCATGGAAAAAGAGCGAAAGATTGAAAAACCATTGCCACATCCTTTGCCGGACCTGACAATAATTGGTTTTTCCATTTTACCTCTCCTTTGCTTGGTGGGGTTAAACCAGCAATAATTCTCAATAAAGTGGATTTTCCAGAGCCAGAGCGTCCCAATAATCCGACAATCTCCCCTTGTTTCAAGGTTAAATTGACGTTATCTAAAACCACCAATTCAGAATTATTATCTTTTTTATATGATTTTTGACAATTCTTGATTTGAAGTAAAATATCCTGTTTTTGGTTCATGGTTTTTTCCTTAGATAAATGACAAGCGTCGTTGAGCAAAACTATATAAAGGGTGCCAGACAATCCGATTGAAAAGAATGACAAACGCCGACATTACAACCATGCCAAGTCCGACCTTGAATGTATTGCCCATTTCTGTTGCAAGTGCGATATATGATCCCAAACCTTCAGCAATCAAGGTTGTATTGCCCCAACTTGCTAATTCTGCAGCGATGGAAGCATTCCAAGCTCCTCCACATGCAGTGAGTGCTCCTGTAACATAATAGGGAAAAATGGCAGGCAACATAACCTTAAACCACCATAGTTTTCCATGGATTTGTAAATTGTTTACCACCTCTCTCAAATCACCGGGAAAATTTGAGGCACCACCAACAACATTAAATAAAATGTACCATTGTGTTCCCAATATCATCAATGGCGTCAACCAAATATTACTACTTAAGTGAAAATGAACAATTCCAACAACAAAAAACGGAAAAAACAGATTGGCTGGAAAGGCAGCCATGAATTGCGCGATAACCTGTGTTCTTTTTGCCCATTTGGGACGTAATCCCAACCATATTCCTGCAGGTACCCAAATGATACTTGCCAGAATTATCATGCTTATAACTCTTAAAAGTGTTAAAAATCCCAGCCAGATAACATATAAAATTTCATGAATGGTCAATTGGTTATGGACAGTGTGATAAATGTAAAAACCAGCGATTATGCCCAGAAAACATAATACAGAAATATAAATGACATCTGATGTTTTTGTTGCAATGAATTTTTCATTGAAGAAATTATTTTTCCTGCCAAGAGGCAGGTTGGCAATCTTATGCATTAATTTACCAATAAAGGTCATTACCCACCGAATAAAATAGGTTTTATGTATAAGACGTAAAAACCAAGGAGCAGTGTCTGTTTCGCTTTGTGTAGTTTCAAATCTAAATTTTGATGACCATGCAACCAAGGGACGGAATAGTAATTGGTCATATGCCAAAATAACAAACAACATTGCTCCAATTGCATAAAAAATTGCGGCCAGATTTCTTTGTTCAATTGCCATTCCAACATATGATCCTATTCCAGGCAAAACAATGTTTGTATTTCCAACAGTGATTGTTTCTGAATAGACAATCATGAACCAGCCACCGGACATGGACATCATCATATTCCAGATCAATCCTGGAATAGCGAATGGAACTTCCAGTTTCCAAAAACGTTGCCATCCAGTTAAACCAAAACAACGTGCGGCTTCTTCCATATCAGGAGGTATCGTTTTGAGGGATTGATACAAACTAAATGCCATATTCCATGCCTGACTGGTAAAAATCGTAAATATTGCAGCCAGTTCGGCACCAAGAATTTTGCCGGGAAATAATCCCATAAAAAAGACAACTGTAAAGGTTAAAAACCCTAAAATGGGCACAGATTGCAATATATCGAGAACAGGAATTAGCAGCATTTCCGCCTTACGACTTTTGGCTGCTAAGACTGCGTATCCAAAGGTAAAAAGTAAAGAAGCGAAAAGAGCGGCAAACATGCGTAAAGTTGTACGCATGGCATATCCTGGCAAATAGATGGGATCCAGGTGTATAATTTGCGCATTTGGCATATTCAAGGGTTGTATAACGTGCCGTGTAGCTGTTGCAATCGATACCCCTAGTGCAATCACACATATAATGGTGATTGCATCAAAAATATTTGGTTTCGATTGAACAGTTACGCTGGCGGGAATATTCTGTTTTTTCATTTGCCCGCCTAGTCCTCTTAATTGTATTTTATTGTTAGATTGAACGATAATTATTCACTAAACTCGATCATATTTTATAAAAAATGATCAGACACCCGTACTTCCAAAACCTTCACACGATCGTTCCGTTTCTTCAAGAATATCTGTTTCTTCCCAAACTGCCCGAATAACTGGGGCTATAATAGCTTGCGCAATGCGCATACCACGTTCGACGACAAAGGATTCTTTCCCAGTGTTCAATAAAATCACTTTAACTTCACCACGATAATCTTCATCAATCGTACCGGGAGAATTGGGAAGTAATATTCCATGTTTCAGGGCCAATCCTGATCTGGGACGAATTTGCAACTCATAATTATGGGGTAAAGCTATCTGTAACCCTGTAGGAATAAGCGCTATTTCTTGCGATAAGATTGTAATCGTTTCATTAACGGCAGCCAGTAAGTCCATTCCTGCCGCACCAATGGTTGCATAAGAAGGGAGTGGCAGTTCTATGGAATGTGCCAGCCTTTTTACTCGAATTCTAGGAAAGGGTGCCAAGGACATGTTAATTACCCCCTATTTTCTGATTTGAAAAATGTAATGATTTCCTGCGTCAAAAGATATCCAATCTTTTCTTTACTGGCTCTCTCAAAATGCTGCTTACCAGAGGATGACAGAATTGTCACCTCATTTTCTGAGCCCCCCATGATATTTGTTGAAGATTGGACATCGTTAACAACTATCCAATCGCAACCTTTACGTATTCTTTTATCAACTGCATTTTTTAAATGGTTTTCAGTCTCCGCTGCGAATCCGATAACAAGTTTTGGACGATTATTTTTAAGTTGAGAAATTTTTGCAAGAATATCAGGATTGATTTCCATTTCCAGAATTGGTGGGAAAATAGCCGCTGTCTTTTTGATTTTATGTTTGGCAACATTCCTGACTCGCCAATCAGAAACTGCAGCAGTCATAACAGCCATATCTACAGGTAAATGTGCAAGACATGCATCTAGCATTTCATTAGCTGTCTTAATTTTTACAATGTTTATATTGTCAGGTGGTGATAGTGATACGGGTCCTGAAATCAGGGTAACCTCTGCACCAGCATCTCGTAAGCTTTCTGCAATGGCATAACCTTGTCTGCCTGATGAATAATTACCTATAAAACGGATAGGGTCAATCGGTTCGAAAGTTGGACCAGCTGTGACAAGTGCTTTCTTGCCTTCCAAGGGGCGATCAGGCGCCAAGATATTACGAATATGATCTGTAAATTTATCTGGAGAGATAAGGCGTCCATAACCATACTCTCCACAGGCCATCTTTCCTTTTGCGGGTCCTGCAATGACCATATTTCTTTCTTTAAGTGTTTGTATATGATTTTGTGTAATAGGATTTTCCCACATATGAACATTCATTGCCGGAGCAATAAGAACAGGCATAGTTGGTGGAGCGGCTAAAATAATAGTGCTGGCAAGATTATCGGCAATACCCAAGGCAATTTTTGCAATCAAATTGGCAGAGGCGGGATAGATAATTATGAGATCCGCTTCTCTGGTTAATGAAATATGTTCAATATTATGATTTTGGGTCAATGAAAATAAATCTTGGTAAACTTCATTGCCACTTAAGGTTTGTAAGGAAAGGGGAGTGATGAATTCAGCCCCTGATTGCGTCAAAACACATTTTACATTATGATGATTTTTGCGAAATAAACTTATGAGTTCTAAAGCTTTATAGGCTGCTATTCCGCCAGAAATGATAAGTAAAATGTTTTTGGGTGTCATGGAATTTTTTTTCAAATTGTAACTAATTATATGCGCCAACCTGAATGGATTGCTGCTATACCACCGGAAAGGTTTTGATAAGTAACACGTTCCAATCCAGCCTGTTCCATCAGGGATTTAAGTGTTTCCTGATCTGGAAAAGTACGAATGCTTTCTGCCAGATATTGGTAGCTATCACGATCCTTGGCAATAATTTGACCTATACGTGGCAATACCTGAAAAGACCATGCATCATATAGAGGGCGTAAAAAGGGAATGATCAATTTAGAAAATTCAAGACATAAAAATCTTCCCCCCGGTTTCAATACCCGTCGTGCCTCTTCTAGAACTTGATTCTTGTGTGTACAATTTCTCAAGCCAAATGAAATAGTTACACGATCAACAGATCGATCAGGCAAACAAATTTTCTCCCCATCAACACAAAAAAAATGGATATTGTCCACATATCCACGGTCAAGTGCACGTTCCTGACCTACATGAAGCATACTGTAATTAATATCTGTTAAAAAAACCGTGCCACCTCCTCGATTTAACCAACCAAAACTTATGTCCCCTGTACCTCCAGCCAAATCAAGTAATGTTAAATTGGGGGTGGGATGCAGCTCTTGTATAAAAATCTGTTTCCAAACCCGATGAATGCCCAATGACATTAAGTCATTCATTATGTCATATTTTTGTGCGACACTATCAAAAACAGCCTTTACCATTGAAGGTTTTTCTTTATCATTAACTTGTCGAAATCCAAAATCAGTAATATGTTCGTTGGATTGAGAAGCGGTATCATTATTATTTTTCATACGATTAATTTTCAGAAAAACTTATGCCAGAATTGCCTGAAGTAGAAATAATTAGACGTGGATTGGAAAAAAAATTGACTAATCATACAATCCAAAGCGTTCAACGCCATCGAATTAACCTACGTCAATCTATACCTATAACATTAGAAACATGCTTGGCAAATACCATAATTGTAAAATTTAATAGACGTGGCAAATATATTTTAATGGAATTAAGCAACGGATTGACCGTTTTATTTCACTTGGGAATGTCTGGAAAAATTATCGTGCAACCTTCTGGATCAGGTTATGAAAAACAAAAACACGAACATCTAACGATATTAACCCATGAAGATGAATGTCTTCAGTTTATAGATCCAAGGCGTTTTGGAATAATAGATTTGTTTCCAACAAATACGACACATAATCTTTTAAAAATGATGGGACCCGAACCTTTGCCCGATACAGGGATTAATGTTTCCTCTTACCAGGCGATATTATGTGATTATCTTTATGAAAAATTTAAACTTAAAAAACAATCTATTAAAAATACAATGCTTGATCAACGTGTTATTGCTGGGTTAGGTAATATCTATGTTTGTGAATCTTTATTTCTTGCTGGAATTTCACCTTTTCAAAGTGCGTGTGAATTAAAAAGACAAGAAATTCTGTTGTTGATTCAGTCCATTCAATCCATTTTGCTTAAAGCGATCGAGGCAGGAGGATCTAGTATGCGTGATTATGTTCATTCAAATGGTGAAAAAGGTTATTTCCAAATGCAATGGAATGTTTATGGAAAAGAAGGCGAATTGTGCAATTACTGTTTACAAAAGGGAAGAAAAACAGTTATAAAAAGAGCGGTTCAGGCAGGGCGTTCAAGTTTTTATTGCGAAATTTGCCAAAAATGAAAAAATCATTGAATAATTCGCTTGACGTATGAACAGTAAGCTATTAATAACATGCATTAATGTGTAGTATTAACCCATTTAAACGAAAATAGACAAACAGGAAATCCATGGCGAATATCGCATCTGCGCGTAAGCGTATACGTCAAACTTTAAAACGCACTGAACGTAATAAAGCTCGCAAGTCGCGGGTTCGTACTTTTGTAAAAAAAGTTGAAGAAGCTCTTTTGGCAGGGAACAAAGAAGGCGCTGTTGAAGCACTTCGTCATGCACAGCCAGAATTGCAAAGAGCATGCACAAAAGGTATTATGCACAAAAATACTGTTGCTCGTAAAATTTCTCGCTTGGCAGGAAAGATAAAGAATTTAAAAACAGCTTAATTATTGGCTTAAATATATACAGCAAATTACACATTTTGCTGTAAACTCGCTTTATAAAAGAAAACCGACGAATGAATATCATTCATCGGGTTTTTTTTACTTTAAATGTTGAAATAATAAATTATAATCAGGAAAATTTTGGTACTTTATAAAAGTGTAAAAGAGGTGTATTTTAAAGAAACCGTTATAAAACATCCGCTTACTTTTCATATTCAATAAGTTTTCTTCACGTATGTCCGAACCTACAAACGAATCTCAAGAATTTAAATTATCGCTTCAGGATGCAGACCCCAATACGCTTAAATCAATATTGGAAATACATTGGGGGCGTATTTGTAGCCGTCTGCAGGTTGAAGTTGGTGAGGTGGAATATCGTACATGGTTGAAGCAAATAACGCTTGGCGCAATTGATGAAGATGAACTGACCTTATATCTACCCACTCGTTTTCTAAGAGATTGGGTTAGAGCTCAATACAACAACAAGTTAAGTCAGTTATGGCATGCTGAATTGCCTCAAATTCGTCGAGTAGAGTTAAAGTTAACTTCAAAAATTGAAAATGATCAAAATTTATCTCATAAAAATAATTCCGATACGGAAAAATATTCTGGCATAGATAATATCAAAACAGAATTCTCAAACCAACAAAAATCAGATACTAAACTCAATCATGTTAAGGAAGCCCATTCTATAAATGTTATTAATAATGATACCAGTTTGGGAGATAGGACAAAAGAAGAAGATAAGCTTCCTTTACATTTACAGTTAGATCCACGATTTACCTTCGAAAATTTTATAGTCGGTAAACCAAATGAATTTGCCTATGCGTGTTCAAGAAGAGTGGCTGAATGCCCTTCAAGCACAGGGTTTAATCCATTATTTCTATATGGTGGGGTAGGATTGGGTAAGACCCATTTGATGCATGCAATCGGATTTGAATTGGCAAAGGCAGGAAATATTTCAATTTCCTATATGTCAGCTGAAAAATTTATGTACCGTTTTATTGCCTCTATTCGTTCTCAATCCACAATAGAATTTAAGGAAGAATTGCGATCGGTTGATGTTTTGATGATTGATGATTTACAGTTTTTAATTGGCAAAGACAATACACAAGAGGAATTTTTCCATACATTCAATGCCTTGATTGATGCGGGTCGCCAAATCATCGTATCTGCCGATAAATCACCTTCTGATTTATCGGGGCTGGAAGATCGTTTGCGTACACGATTAGGGTGCGGAATGGTTGCTGATATTCATGCTACAACTTATGAATTAAGAATTTCCATTCTAGAAGCTAAGGCGGCATCCGCCAAGGTAGTTATCTCACCAAAAGTAATGGAATTTCTGGCTCATAAAATTACTACAAATGTAAGAGAGCTTGAAGGGGCTCTAAACCGTTTAATCGCACATGCAAATCTTTTCGGACGTCCCATAACACTGGAAGCAACCCAAGAAGTTCTTCATGATATCTTAAAATCCCATGAACGACGTGTTACAATTGAGGAGATTCAAAGAAAGGTTGCTGAACACTGCAATATTCGTCAAACGGACATGACATCTGCCCGACGAGCCCGTGCAGTTGCGCGACCAAGACAGATCGCAATGTATTTGGCGAAACAATTAACAAGCAGGTCATTACCTGAAATTGGCAGAAAATTCGGGAACAGGGATCATACTACCGTGATGCATGCCATTAGTAGAGTGGCTGAATTGATGGAAAAAGATTCTGCATTTGCTGAAGATGTGGAGTTGCTTCGCAGAATGTTGGAAACTTAAGACATTTTCCTGTGGTATTTATTTTAGAATACTGCTAAACATTATAATTTATAGCATTTTATATTGTTTATATATATCTTGAATAGGTTTTAGTTAATGAAACTAAAGGTTGATCGTACAATATTACTTAAAGCCCTGGCTCATATTCAAAGTGTGGCTGAAAAACGTAATACTATTCCCATTCTTGCCAATGTTTTAATTGAGGTTCAGGATGGACAAATGACATTAACTGCGACAGACATGGAAATCGCAATTGTTGAAACCATTCAAGCAGAATCATTGGAAAATGGCGCTGTTACCGCACCGGCTTCGGTTTTATATGAAATTGTACGCAAGCTACCTGACAGTGCCATAATCGAACTGACCCATACAAGTATTGATATGCCATTATCGCTAAGGGCGGGCAAATATGCAACCAGCCTAAATGTTCTGGATGTAGAAGAATTTCCTTCCATGACGTCTGGTGATTTTCCCCATAATTTTCAGATTTCAACAGAAGTGCTCAGAAAACTTATTGAACAGACAAGATTTGCTATTTCAACTGAAGAAACGCGCTACTATTTGAACGGCATATATTTTCATATTACAAATAGTGAAAATGAAAGTAAATTATGCGCTGTCGCAACTGATGGTCATCGTCTTGCCAAGGTCGAATGTACAATGCCTGAAGGTGCAGAAAATATACCTGGTGTAATAATACCCCGCAAGACTATATATGAAATATATAAATTGCTGGAAGAAGCGGAAGAAGATATCCAGATCATGTTATCTGATACTCGTATTCAGTTAAATTTTGGAAGTGTCACATTAACGTCCAAGTTAATTGATGGTACATTTCCGGAATATGAAAGGGTCATTCCCAAAAACAATACAAAGGTTTTACGGGTTGGAAAACAAGATTTTGCTACAGCTGTGGCAAGAGTGGCTGCAATTAGTATGGAAAGATCCCGTCCAGTCAAATTGTCTTTGGATAACAATTCCCTTGTTTTATCTGCGAGCAGCGTTGACCAAGGCAATGCAAAGGAAGAACTTGACAGTTCACAAGTTCAATATGAATCCACGCCGTTGGAAATTGGATTTCAAGCACGATATTTAAATGACATAACCGACCAGATTGACAATCAGGTAGAATTTATTCTTGCTGACAATTCAGCCCCGACAATTGTTCGTGATGTTGATGATCCTTCTGCATTATATGTATTAATGCCAATGCGGGTTTAATATTCTTATTTCAATGCTTATATAATGAGTATGACGAAGCTAGAACGTCTTACTTTAACAAATTTCCGTAATTTTGAACGACTTGTTTGGACTGTTCCAAGCCAAAAAATCGTGGCTTACGGTCCAAATGCAAGTGGTAAAACAAATTTATTAGAATCGTTGTCCTTGTTGGTTCCTGGTAAAGGGTTACGTAAAGCAAGAATTGAAGATTTGGCCAAAAATAATAATCAGACTCAGGGATGGGGAATAGTAGGTGAATTTTCAAATCAGCAATACGATAGCAATTTTACACTTTCTACGGGCTGTTTTCCTTTTTCAACAAAACGACAATACAGGATTAACGGCAATATAATTCAAAATCAGAATGAAATTACCCGCTATCTTGCGGCTGTTTGGTTAACACCTCAAATGGATCGACTATTTTTAGAAGGTCCATCTGGTCGAAGACGGTTTCTTGATCAACTTATAATTAGTCTGGAGGGATATTATGCCAAAGAATTGGCAGCTTATGAAAAATCACTTTTTCAAAGAAATAAATTACTTTCAGCAAATGTGTTGGATCATAATTGGCTGAAAGCGGTTGAAGAATCAATGGCAAGACATGCCGTGGCTATAACTGCAGCGAGAATTAATTTTATCCAGCAATTAAATCAAATAAATATTATACAAAAAGCTTTTCCTGAAACCCTGTTAAAATTAAATTGTTCCATTGCCGATTATCTTATGAAACATCCTGCCTTGGTAACGGAAGACTATCTGAAACAGAAATGGAAAATGAATCGAGTTCAAGATGCGGAGAATAGATCAACTGCTTTAGGTTGCCATCGGATGGATGTTGTATTTTTTGAAAATAAAAGTAATATTTCTGCGCAGATGGCGAGTACAGGTCAGCAAAAAGCGATTTTAATTAGTGTTATATTAAAACTGCTTGAATTAGTTAAAACAAATAAGAAAATTCAACCTTTGTTACTTTTGGACGAACCACTCACGCATCTTGATTCCTATCATAGGAAGATTCTGCTTTCCAGTCTTCTCGATATTGATAGTTTTGTTATTATCACAGGGAACGAGATATCTGATTTTTATGATTTTGAGAAAAACTATGATTTTTTAAACTTGAATCACGGAAAAATAGTATGATTATTTATTCTTTCTGGTAAAATAAATGTTCTTTTATGCGCATTATTACCCATCTATTGTTTAATAAAAATAAAAATAAATATAAATATAAATTTAATTATTTCTGGAGCCCCATTGAACATGGTTAATACTAACGATAATTCAATTCATTCATCTCATTTAAATAATGATAGTGATAATGAATATGATGCCTCTTCAATTTCTGTATTAAAAGGGCTGGAGGCAGTTAGGAAAAGACCCGGCATGTATATTGGAGATACAGATGATGGATCCGGATTGCATCATATGGTATTTGAAATCGTTGACAATGCCGTTGATGAAGCCCAAGCCGGATTTGCCGATCAGTGTATATTAACGTTATGCAAGGATGGCAGCATAAGGGTCAGAGACAACGGTCGTGGCATACCCACTGATATTCATCCTGAAGAACGAATAAGTGCAGCAGAGGTAGTGTTGACAAAATTGCATGCAGGAGGAAAATTTAACCAGAATTCCTATAAGGTTTCAGGAGGGCTCCATGGGGTGGGTGCGGCAGTTGTCAATGCGTTGTCTGAATGGATGGAAGTACGTATCTGGCGAAATGGTAAGGAATATTTTATTCGTTTTGAAAATGGTGAAACTGTTCAATCCTTAACGGAAAAAGGATCAAGTGATGAACCGACTGGTACTGAAGTCACTTTTAAACCAAGTAAAGAAATTTTTACGCATATTGTATTTGAATTCGGAATATTAACTCGCCGCCTACGTGAACTGGCCTTTTTGAATTCAGGTATGGAAATAATCGTTACAGATGAACGTGAAGATGAAGTTGTAAAGGAAGAATTCCATTACGAGGGTGGTCTAAGTGAATTTGTCAAATGGTTAACTAAATCGAAAAATAACCTTATTGATCCCATTACCGGTAGTTTCTATAACGAAAAAACCAACATTAAAGTGGAATGTTCCTTGGTATGGAATGATACCTATAATGAACATGTATTATGTTTCACAAACAATATTCCCCAAAAGGATGGTGGAACTCATCTCGCAGGTTTTCGTCAATCCCTAACACGTATAGTGGGAAAATATGCGGATGAAGTTTTTAATAATAAAAAAGGATCGCTTGGATTAATAGGAGATGATATGCGTGAGGGGTTGACCGCTATATTATCTGTAAAAGTTCCAGATCCTAAATTTTCATCACAAACAAAAGATAAACTTGTATCCTCGGAAGTTCAACCAGCTGTTCAGAATTCAATATCCGATATGCTTGGCCATTGGTTTGAAACCCATCCAAAAGAGGCAAAACTAATCATTTCCAAAGCGTTTGATGCTGCTTCAGCTCGTGAAGCAGCACGTAAAGCCAGAGAACTTACCCGAAGAAAAGGCGTTCTGGACGTTTCTTCCTTACCCGGTAAATTAGCTGACTGTCAGGAAAAAGATCCTGCACAATCGGAAATCTTTATTGTTGAGGGAGATTCAGCTGGTGGTACTGCAAAACAGGGAAGGGATCGCCGTTTTCAAGCAATTTTGCCACTAAAAGGCAAAATCTTGAATGTTGAACGTGCACGATTTGACAGAATGTTAAATTCTGCTGAAATTGGTACGCTTATAACAGCCCTTGGAACAGGTATTGGTAGAGGAGATGTTGAACAAGGTGGCTTTTCTCTTGAAAAGTTAAGATACCACAAGATTGTTATTATGACAGATGCAGATGTGGATGGATCACATATACGTACATTATTATTAACTTTCTTTTTCCGTCAGATGCCTGAACTGATTGAAAAAGGATACGTTTATATTGCGCAACCCCCACTATACAGAGCAAAAAGAGGTAATGACGAACGATATTTAAAAAATGATGAAGCGCTTGAAGATTATCTATTGAAAAAAGCGATAAATAATACAGCTTTGTATTTGGCTGATGGAACAGAGCTTAGAGAAAACGAGCTTGAAAATCATGTAAAAGATTATTCATCTATACTTCATCGTTTGAGATTTTTTGAAAAATATGTACCTTTATGGATTCTCGAACAAGCGGTCATGTGCGGTGTTTTAAACGAAGATGATATGAATGATCCAAAATGTCGCCAGGAATTACAAGATCGACTTGACAGTTTATCCGCAAAATCAGAAAGAGGATGGCAAATCAGTGTTGAAGATGGAATGAAAATTCATCGTGTAGTGAGAGGTGTCAAGGAATCTTATTCTATACCTTTATCCATTATTAAAAGTAAAAATGCTGCTTGGATTAATCAGCACAGGCAAAAATTGATTACTGATTTTAATGAACCTGCAAACTTGTCCATTGATAAAAGAGATGAAAAAGTGAGCGGTCCATCTTCAGTATATAAATTGCTAATGAATAACGGAAAAAAAGGTTTGGCCATTAATCGCTTTAAAGGGCTTGGTGAAATGAATGATGATCAGCTTTGGAATACAACTCTTGATCCTGCTACACGGACTCTATTGCAGGTAAAAGTGGGTGATTTGGAAAATGCAGATGAAATTTTCACAACATTGATGGGTGATGTTGTGGAACCAAGAAGAGATTTTATTGTTGATAATGCGTTGACCGTTGCAAACCTTGATATTTGATTTCAATGTTCTTTATTAAGTTAAAGATAAATTGAATATCAATATCCGTATTTTAATCCGTTATTGTTATTATTAATAAAATATTATTACATTCATTATTTTATTAGGGATATAGGTTAAAAAATGTTCTGTCCATTTTGTGGAAATGAAGATACCCAGGTCAAGGATAGCCGCACCACAGAGGACGGGACTGCCATCCGACGTAGGCGCATTTGTATTAAATGCAATCAGCGTTTTACAACTATTGAACGAATTCAACCAAGAGACTTGATGGTTTTGAAACGAAATGGACAAAGAGTTCCGTTTGATAAAGAAAAGCTTGTGCGTTCAATCGAACTTGCAATGCGTAAACGTCCTTTTAGGGCTACAGATATTGATCAGATTGCCAATAAACTAGAAAAACAATTTGTTGATTTAGGTGACAATGTTATTACATCTGAATCTATAGGTGCTGCAACCATGGAAATGCTGAAAAAAATTGACAAGGTTGCCTATATACGTTTTGCCAGTGTTTACTGTGATTTTCAGGTTATTGAAGATTTTGCCGAACTTCTTCCTACCCTTGAACATCATGAAAAATAGTAGATTATAATTAATATAAGTTTTTTAATTTTTAGGATGATAATGAGCGACCAAAAAAATATAATAAAGAGGCCAAGAACGTTAACCCGAATTGCAGCTGTCCAAGCTATTTTTCAATGGGAACAGGGTATTGAAAAAGCTGCAAATTTATTGATAGAGCAATTTCTGATTCATCGTATTTCACCTGATTTTCATGATGAAACTTATATTGATGGTAAAACTCATATCCCTAACATTCCACTTTTTACTTCTGTTGTTCAGGGATTTGTACATCGATCTCCAGAAATTGATACAATAATTAAATCATCGTTACCAAATGAATGGCCTTTTCAACGATTGGATCCTATTATTAGAGCCATATTAAGAGCTGCAGTTACAGAACTTTTACTTGATAATATTGAACCACCAAAAAAAGTTATTATCAATGAATATATCGATGTTTCACATGCGTTTAGTAATGGTGATGAATCTGTATTGATTAATGGAATTCTAAATAATCTTGCTAACCGTTTAAGGAAAGAGATTGAAAACAAGGCCTAATTTATGGAATTGCCACCCGAATTTCAGATTATTGATCAATATTTTAAAAAATTAAGTGGCCCTGAAGCTCTTGATCTCACAGATGATGCTGCAATAGTATCTTTGAATCAAAATGAAGAAATTGTTTTGACTATGGATGCTATGTCTGAAGGTGTCCATTTTTTCAAAAATGATCCAGCTGATCTTATTGCTCGCAAATTGTTGAGATGTAATATTTCTGATATAGCTGCAATGGGGGCAAAACCATATGGATATTTATTGGCATTATCACTTCCGAATCAATATTTTAACCACCAGTGGATGAATCTTTTCACAAAAGGATTGGCCCATGATCAAAAGAAATATGGTCTTTCTCTATTTGGAGGAGATACAACAAAAAATTTGAATAATATGACCTTATCAGTAACAATGTTAGGAAAAGTTAGAAAAGGTCAAGCAATACGTCGAAATACTGCTAAACCAACTGACGGGATTTGGGTAACAGGAACCATTGGTGATGCTGCCATGGGTTTATTAGCATTGGATGGTAAAATATCTACCAATCAGTATTTTATTGATCGTTATCATATACCTCAACCTAGGATTGAATTATCATTAAATCAAATTGCATCAGCGGCCATGGATATTTCAGATGGTCTTGTACAGGATCTTAGTCACTTAACTCGAGAAAGTAGGGTTGACGCAGTTATATATACCAATTCAATACCATTATCAAATGAAGCTAAAAAATTTCAAAAGGATTATTTTCAAACGTATATTACAGGCGGTGATGATTATGAACTTATTTTTACAATACCTGTTAACAAAGAAAATAAAGCACTTGAAGAATCTAAACGTGTTGGTATCAAATTAACAAAAATTGGTTATTGTATAGAATATAACAATGGTCAAATACACATTTTGGATGAATATGATAATGAAATCAAATTAGGGAAATTAGGTTGGAGTCATATTTAAAATTTTAAAGAACTAATTGATAAAAATATATATTTTTTATAAAACGAGTTGGCATAATATATATTATACGTTTTGTATAATAACTTATTAACTTATTTCCATTAATTATTCATATCATTTTTAATGATAAAATTATCTAATTTTTTATAACTACTCAATCGTTATTCATTAAAAAACTATTAACATATTTTTCTACAATTTAATTTCATTATTGATGGTAACCGATTTTGTTCCGTTCACGACCGTGTCAATGGCCGTCTTGCCATAGGTCGTGGTTTTGCCCCAGCTCACCGATGCATCACCTCTCGCTCCAAACGCGAACCCGTGCGCTCCCACATTGGCATTCGCCCCTATATCCTCCCTGTTGCCGGAGCTGGTCGTCTTGCTTCGACTGGTTCTGTATCCCGCATCCAGGCTGATATCCCGGCCCGCGTTGAATATCACGTCGTTCCCGCTGATACTGCTGGCCGTGGCATTGATATCCTTCACCGCATTCACACTCACTTTCTCTCCAGCCTTTATGGTCGATCCGGTATCCGTGACCGTCGTCGACGTCATGTGACTCTTATTCGTTGAATGCGTGAAGGTCGCCGTGATCCCTATAAGGTTGTAGTCAACGGCTGTCGCCGCTCCATGGGCAAACGCTCCCGTCAGGATCCCGCTCTTCCCCAATCCCGCGTTGAGACCCTGGCTCGCCATGTCCGCGGCGTTTAGCGCCTCCATTCTCTCATCCGTCGTGTTGGCCGCCGCAAAGCCCGTCTTCGCAAGATTCGCCAGCAAGCCACTAGCACTCAGGCCTATCCCCGTAAAGCTGTCCCTGTTGAAAGGGGAGAATTATATGAGAATATGATGTTTTATTTATCATCGGTGACTTTGGTGACCTGGAAGAAAGGCTGGCTGATTTGAATTACACGTTTTTTACCCAGCAAGTTGGGATATTGATACAATATCGATGACACCAAATGATTTTCGATATAGTCCGGATCTCGTGCACTTGTGGTCATCGTGCCCACACCGTAAAAGATTGTTTCATAATGGGAGGTATCTAGCCAATAACTGTCAGGAAAAGTACAAAAATTTGTACTCAAAGAGGAATAATTACATTGATAAAGGGGATTGTCTTTACCAATGGGCCTTACCAGTTTAATTCCTATAGCCACCTTATTCATGGTGACCTCATCGACATGGTTTGTCCACATGGTGGTTGCACCTGTGCCTGGATCACTTGAATATGGTTCGTTGGATATAAACCTTTGTGTATAGGTATTAACTAATCTAGAATCAACCAATGCGAATACGGTTGGCTTTCCGCCATGCGTCATGGCCTGTCTTTCATTACCCTGGCTATCAATCCAGTCTATTTTTTTTGCTTGTCCACTATCACCAGAATGAAGACCTGTATCAGTTAATTGGTATCCTAAATCTTGCAATCTTTCTTCTGTATCAAGTTTAGCCATACCAATATAAAATGCAAGTTTTGAACCTTTATCATACCAATTAGGATCGTTACTTCGTGCTTTAGCTATATATTTTGTCAACCTTTCCGGAACAACGACCCTGATTACATCATCCGTTTTGGAAAGGGGTTTCGCTGTCCCTTTCTCGTTCCATATAGGAATGTAAAATTTGTTGGCACAGGCGGTTAAGGATAAACACAGCATCATTAAACTAGCCAAAGAATAAAGTCTCATTTTGTATCCCCTTTCTTTTCAGTCTGCTCCGGATTCCTGTCAGCCTGTTCGGCTTTGGGTTTTGACCCCGCTTTATCGGCCGGCTTTTTGCCCCTGTTTTTGCGCTTCTCAATCTTGGGTGCATTCTGGGCCAGTCCTGTCAGGCCACCCGTGATGGCATCAATGGCTGTATTGGTGCCATTGAGACTGTCACTGCCACCCATGATGCCGGTAATCGCACTCGCACCGCCAATGATCCCGGTATGGATCATGCCGCTGGCTATCTTGTTTATGTCCGTCGTGTTGGCCGCCGCAAAGCCCGTCTTCGCAAGATTCGCCAGCAGGCCACTCGCACTCAGGCCTATCCCCGTAAAGCTGTCCCTGTTGAAAGGGGAGAATTATATGAATATATGATGTTTTATTTATCATCGGTGACTTTGGTGACCTGGAAGAAAGGCTGGCTGATTTGAATTACACGTTTTCTACCCAGCAAGTTGGGATATTGATACAATACCGATGACACCAAATGATTTTCAATGTAATCAGGATCTCGTGCACTCGTGGTCATCGTACCCACACCGTAAAAGATTGTGTCATAATGAGATGTATCTAGCCAAAAACTGTCGGGAAAAATACATAGATCAGCACTTAAAGAGGAATTGTTACATTGATAAAGAGGATTATCTTCACCAATGGGCCTTACCAGTTTAATTCCTATAGCCACCTTATTCATGGTGACCTCATCGACATGGTTTGTCCACATGGTGGTCGCACCTGTGCCTGGATCACTTGAATATGGTTCGTTGGATATGAATCTTTGTGTATAAGTATTAACTAATCTAGAATCAACCAATGCAAATACGGTTGGCTTTCCTCCATGTGTCATGGCATACTGTGTATTACCCTGATTATTGATCCATTTGATTTTTTTTGATTTTCCAATATCATTTTTAATATAACGTGTATCAGTTAACTGATAGCCTAAATTCTGCAACCTGTCTTCTGTATTCAGTTTTGCCGCCATTATATATGCCCCTAATTTTGATCCTTCTAACCAATCAGGATCATCACTTCGTGTTTTCTCAACATATTTTTTAAGTCTATCCGATACTACAACCCTGATTACATCATCCGTTTTGGAAAGGGGCTTCGCTGTCCCTTTCTCGTTCCAGATAGGAATAAAAAATTTATTTGCACAGGCAGTTAAGGATAAACACAGCATCATTAAACTTGCCAAAGAATGAAGTCTCATTTTGTATCCCCTTTCTTTTCAGTCTGGTTTGGGTTCCTGTCAGCCTGTTCGGCTTTGGGTTTTGACCCCGCTTTACCGGTCGGCTTTTTGCCTTTGTTTTTGCCCTTCTCAATTTTGGGTGCGTTTTGGGCAAGTCCTGTCAGGCCACCCGTGATGGCGTCAATGGCTGTGTTGGTGCCATTGAGATTGTCACTGCCACCCATGATGCCGGTAATCGCACTCGCACCGCCAATGATCCCGGTATGGATCATGCCGCTGGCTATCTTGTTTATGTCCGTCGTGTCATCGTATTTTATATTATGTCCGTTAATATTTTGTGCTTGTTGTTTTAAAGAATTATTTTGATTTTCATGTAAATATATTCCCTCTTTTCTTTCTTCAGTATTTCCACCCTGATGATAATTAGGGCTATTGGGATTTAGTCTATTGTCATCCTTTCCGAAAGGACCATCAGGGAAGAAGTGGTTATAGATGATGTTGCCAGCCAATCCACCGGCTGCACCCGCTGCCGTTGGCCCGACATTGCCACCCCCCATGATCGCCCCGCCAATCGAGGACGCGGCCCCGACTATCGCCGTGGCGTTCGCGCCATTGATCAGGGATTCATCAGGTTTCTTATTCAGGCCGATTTCCGAAAGCGCATGATTGAGATCCAGTTTGTCCTCTTCGTTTTTCACGTTCTCCGCACGCTTGTTCGCACTGACAACCGTGTCGACAATCATGTTGCCATACTTGTTCATGACCTCTGTCGCCTTGTTCTGGAGATTGAAATCATTGTTGATCTTGCCAGGATTGAACTTGTCCTCCATATAGCCGTTGGCCTCGTTGATATCATGCGAGAAATGGCCACTCACGCTGCCCGCGTTCACGGCGATATTGTCCCCGATCACGGATTCAGTCGTTGAATGCTTGTTGTGAACGATGCTGTTGCCCGATATCCTCGTGCCCGTTCCGTTCCCGAGTATGTTCCCAGGAATACTTATGACTTCCTTACCACCCTCAACCGTGCCAACCGTATCTATACCATATTTGGTATCAAGATTTTGTTTCATCTGGATATCGAAACCGCTCCATATCGAATGGTTCCTGACTGAATTGCCCTGCAGGCTTCCTGTGGTGATCTGGTTTCTGGAGGCATCGGCGGCACTGGTGATGGCGCCGGCTGTCAGGGTCGTGTCTCCCCTCACATTGACATTCAGCCCTCCCGTGCCGGCATAAATCCCGGACATCTCCTTTTCTGTTGACGCGTAATCATTGTCAATGACACGTATGTCCCCGAAAAGATCAACGTTTGTGTAGGGCGTGTCTGGTTTATTGGGTTTGTCATTACTTTGTAAAAGAACATCATTTTGTTTTGATGAACCTTTAGGCTGTTCACCCCAATTGTGATAGTCGCTAAGGGGTGTGCTGAACTCCATGCCAACCGTCTTGTTGTTGCTGTGATACCTGTTGACATTCTGCGGTGTGGCAATGGACATGCTGCCTGTGTTGATGGTGATGGAACCGTTGCTTGGTGTTCCCCTGGTGATTGTTCCATCCCCGTTTTTCACATCGGGATTTTTGTTGACAATCTGCGCCCCATTGAGAGCGAGCCTGCCGTTTTCATTATTGATGGTGACCGAGTTTGTTCCGTTCACGACCGTGTCAATGGCCGTCCTGCCATAGGTCGTGGTTTTGCCCCAGCTCACCGATGCATCACCTCTCGCTCCAAACGCGAACCCGTGCGCTCCCACATTGGCATTCGCCCCTATATCCTCCCTGTTCCCGGAAATGGTCGTCTTGCTTCGACTGGTTCTGTATCCCGCATCCAGGCTGATATCCCGGCCCGCGTTGAATATCACGTCATTCCCGCTGATACTGCTGGCCGTGGCATTGATATCCTTCACCGCATTCACACTCACTCTCTCTCCAGCCTTTATGGTCGATCCGGTATCCGTGACCGTCGTCGACGTCATGTGACTCTTATTCGATGAATGCGTGAAGGACGCCGTGATCCCTATAAGGTTGTAGTCAACGTCTGTCGCCGCTCCATGGGCAAACGCTCCCGTCAGGATCCCGCTCTTCCCCAATCCCGCGTTGAGACCCTGGCTCGCCATGTCCGCGGCGTTTAGCGCCTCCATTCTCTCATCCGTCGTGTTGGCCGCCGCAAAGCCCGTCTTCGCAAGATTCGCCAGCAAGCCACTAGCACTCAGGCCTATCCCCGTAAAGCTGTCC